>CAMKPZ010000024.1 GCA_946414805.1 uncultured Bacteroidales bacterium | reverse complement strand
CGTACACCAACTACGAGCAGAAATACAGTCTGCCGGATGATGTGAACGAAGAAGAGATCAACGCCAAGGTAGAAGACGGTATTCTGACTATCGAACTGCCGAAAGTCCAGAAAGTAGAAGGCAAGACGACGAAACAGATTGAGATCAAGTAGGCGTTCAGCCATCAGCTGTCAGCTGTCAGCCATCAGCTATCAGAAATCAGAAAACGGCAACCGGAAGGCTGCCGTTTTTTGGTGTCAGTAGTTCTCCGAGAGCAGTTGGAAGCGGCTGTAAATCCCTGTCATAGTGCTGTTCAAGACTACAGACTACCATAGAATCACCATAGGATCACCATAGGACGAGACGCCTTTTTTGTCACTAACACGCTTTTACTGTATATATACGATGTATATATACACTTTTCGTTGCATAAAATAAATTTGCATATGTCAAAAAAAATGAGTACCTTTGCAGCCGCAAAGGTTTTTAACACTCAAACTAACAAACAAACTATTTCAAACAAATCTAATTTATGTCAAGTGTAAACAAAGTGATTTTGATTGGTAACGTAGGTGCAGATCCGGAAGTACGTTACCTGGACAGAGGCGTAGCGATTGCAACTTTTAATCTGGCTACCACCGAACGCGGTTATGTAATGCAGAACGGTACCCAGGTGCCGGATGTGACCGAATGGCACTCCATCGTGCTCTGGCGCAATCTGGCTGAATGGGCGCAGCAGAACCTGAAAAAGAGTATGAAGGTGTATGTGGAGGGCAAACTCAAAACCCGTGCCTGGGAGAAAGACGGACAGATCCGCCGCAAGACGGAGGTCGTAGCCGAGAATATCCAGATCCTTTACCGCCCCGAGATCTACCGCAACCAGCAGTCAGCAGTCAGCAGTCAGCAGTCAGAGGAGGCGCAGGAGAACCTTAACGACGAGGCACAGGCTGCTGAAACACAGGCCCCCGAAGCAGGAAGCGGTTTCTTCAACGGACTCTTCAGATAACTATGACGAACAAAGAGCGCTATTCGGAATGGGTGGCGAAGCAGGAGTATGTGCCCCTCTCGATGCACCCGTGGTGGTTGGACGCCGTATGCGCAGGCAAAGGATGGGATGTGCTCCTCGTGGAGGACGAGCAGAAACAGATCCTGGGCGCAATGCCGTACCTTTTGCGCAAGCGCGCGTGGTTTAAATATATAGTGATGCCCCCCTTGTCGCAGTCCGGCGGTATATGGGTGACACCCGAAGTGACCGCCGACCGGTGGAAGACCGCAGAGGTCTGCCGCCGGTTCAAGGAGCAGCTGGACGCAATGGGTTTGGCCTATTACTACCAGCAATACATCCCGGGCAGTCTGTGCGTGGACGCCATGCACGGACTGGGATTCAAGACCAAAGAGCGCGTCACCTACCGCGTAGAGGATCTCAGCGATCTGGATGCACTCATCGCCTCTTTCAGCAAGAACAAACGCCGTCAGCTTCAGAAAGCCCTCAGTCTGCATGTCGAGAAGACGATGGACATAGAGGAGTTCTGGCGTTTCCATTCACGCTGTCTGGAGTCCCGCAAACGCCGGTGCAGTTACTCCCGCGAGTTCCTGCTGGTGCTGGAGCGCAAGGCGCGGAGGCTGAACCAGTGCGAGATCATCAGTATCTGCAATGCGGACGGACAGCCTTACGCAGCAGCTCTGCTCGTCTGGGACAAACGGTATATGTATTATCTGGTGCCCACCTACGATGCAGCCTTCGGAGAGTCCGGCGCTTCGGCGCTCCTGGTGCTCGAAGCGATGAAACTGGCACGGGAGAAACAGGTGCATTTCGATTTCGAAGGCTCGATGGAACGGGGTATAGCCAACCATTACAAGCAGTTCGGTTCCACCCGCACCACCTATTTCGGAGTGGAGAAATACTACAAACCCATCTTCCGGATTGCTATCTGGATACAGAAGTTGCGGGAGTGGCGATACAGATAACGAACAAGGAACAATTCTACATTGTAAATTGAAAGTCCTCTTTCTCACACCTTGGTATCCTTCCCAGAAGGATGAAATGTCCGGTCTCTTCGTGCGCAAGCACGTAGAGGCCGTTTGTGCACAGGGGGTAGAGGTTCGCGTGATCTTCTCACAAGGATGGCAGGACACGTGGCGGCAGTGGAGGGCACTTCGCCGCGAGGGCTGGATGCCGGATGTAGTACAACTGAACGTGCTCCAGAAACAAGGATTCTTAGCGCTCTATCTCAAGAAGCACTACGGTATCCCGTACGTGATCGTCGAACATTGGAGCGGTTATCTACCCGAGAACGGCGCGTACCTGCGCAATAACGGTTCACTCAAACGGAAGATCTACGAGAAGATTGCCGCCGAAGCGTCCGTCATTATGCCCGTCTCCGAACGGTTGAAAGAGGCGATGCAGACCTGCGGAATCCAAAACGCGCGATGGGAGAAGATTCATAATGTCGTCGATGATTTCTTCTTCGAAAAACCGGAATTACGGAATGACGTCATTACGGAATCACGGGACGGCCGGAAGACCCTCCTCCATGTCTCCTGCTTCGACGAGGCAGCGAAGAACGTAAAAGGGCTGCTTCGAGCCGCCAAAACTCTATCCGAAAAGCGTCAGGATTGGCAACTTGCTTTGGTCGGTACAGGCACGGATTATAAAGAGGTTCGCGCATACGCAAACACCCTCGCCTTCCCCGAAGGAACACTACGTTGGACCGGTGAGTTGACGCCCCGCGAAGTAGCCAAGGAGATGCACAAGGCAGACGCTTTTGTGCTTCCTTCCAACTACGAGAACGCTCCTGTCGTATTGTCTGAGAGTCTAGCTATGGGTCTGCCGATTATTGCCTCCCGCGTAGGAGGCATCCCTGAGATGGTAGATGACGAGAGCGGTATTTTAGTGCCTACGCGCGACGAAAAAGCCTTGGCAGAAGCCATGGACGAGATGCTCGACAATCTCGATAAGTATGACAGCGAAAAAATCCGCCTGCAAGGAGAACAATACAGCTTTGAAACCGTAGGGAAACACTTCAAAGCCGTTTACGAAAGCGTCTTGTGATAATTACGAACGAGGGAAGCGAACCACAATAGTTGTACCAAGAGGTACGCGAAACGCGTCCAAGCCAGCATGGAGATACTCCCCAAGAAGCTGTCTAAAAAGATACCGGTCTCTAAAGCAACCGCCATCATTAAGACATAAACAACCTCCATCCAAAGGGCTGTTTTTTGTTTGCCGAAGACATCCGACAGGAAGCCGATCGTACCGCATATAGGCGTGAGAATGAGGTAGGGATAAAGCGCCCGGATGATATCCGCCGAACCAATCCATTCCTCGCCGAAAAGGAGCGTCACTATCTGCGGCATAACGATATACAACAACGCCATTCCGACAACCAGCACGCCTCCCATCACTATACCGAAACGCCCTAAGACACGACCTATCGGCTGACGGTTTTGCACGAGAACGGAGACCTTCTGAAAAAGCACCTGGTAGCAGGCTTTCGTCACTATATTCAGTGGCACAAAAGAAGCCATCATCGCCAGGGAGAGCAGCCCCACTTCCTGAAGACCGAAACAGGGCGTTAACAACCATACCGGCAACGCTTGACCGGCGGAATTGACTAACGCGCGAGGTAAGCTATACTTGGGGAAATTAGCATACTCGCGCGCTACTTCTCTCATCGGTGCTGCAGGCTCGCAGAAGAGTCCACGCAGGTGTTTCTTCCATGCCATCCCGACACTAATCGCAAGGGAGACCAGCGGCGCCAGGACGGTAGCTAAGATCATTCCTCCGCGTAAGCATCCTAAAGCGCCGAATCCGACCTTGAACCCAGCGGAGAAGAGGCTTTGCGAGACCTGATAGCCGCTGATACGAGCAAAAGCCCGCCGGCGGATATACCAGTAGTTGAGGATATTCCATGCCCCCATCACCACGATAGAGAGCGGCATGGTCCACCACCACCGCGCTAACTCCGGCGCATTGAAAAGTCCTGCTATAGGCTCCGCGAAAGGCAGAGAGAGACAGAAAACTCCTGCGACGCACAGGGTGATCATTCCGCTCAAACGCACCAACGCCCGGGCTTTCTCTTCCTCCTTCGGCAAGACGACCGCGTACTGGTACTCCGCCGTAGCGGCCAACCCTGCCACTCCCAAGGTGCTTGTGAAGAGCGAGAGCAAAGCAAAATCCTCCGGCGCGTACATACGCGTCAATATAGGATAGACAAGGATGCCTAACGCCTGCGCAAAAACATTCGCAGTAAGTAATTTGCCAACGTTCCTCGCCGAGCTCGATTTCCATATTTTTGATAGCCGATGGCTCATTTTTCGGGTACAAAGGTACAAAAATATTTACAAATGCGCAAATTTTTCGAAATTTATTTGCATAAATCGCAAAAAAGTTGTACCTTTGTAGCCGATTTTGGTTCGAAGACCTAAAAAACACATTATATGCAAGTAAAGAAATCTGAAAATGCCAGCCTTGAGAAGGACAAACTCGTCTATGTTTTGATGGGTTTGGTTTTCGTGCTCAGCGTAGTCTATGTGGCGCTGGAATGGACTGAGAAGGAGGTCACGAAGTATGAGGTGACCGACACAGAGTTCCTCTTTGAGGAAGAAGTAGAAATTCAGCAGACGACCCAAGAGACTCCTCCCCCTCCCCCACCCCCTGCCGTACAGGAAGTGGAAGTGCTGAACGTAGTGGAGGATAACGTAGAGACCGAGTCTATCGAGGTGAACACCGAGGATGACAAGGAGACCGAGGTCGTTATCGCTGCCCCTGTAGAAGCACCGGTTGAGGAAGAAGAGGAAGAAGTAGTCTTCGTGGTCGTAGAGTCCATGCCGGAGTTCCCGGGAGGACAGCAGGCGCTCTTCAAATATCTGAGCGAGAACGTGAAGTACCCTGTTATCGCGCAGGAGAACGGTATCCAAGGCCGTGTTATCTGCCAGTTCGTGGTGAACAAAGACGGTTCGATCGTGGATGTAGAAGTCGTTCGTTCGGGTGGAGATCCTTCGCTGGACAAAGAGGCTATCCGCGTCATCAAATCGATGCCGAAATGGAAACCCGGCAAGCAGCGTGGCAAGGCTGTCCGCGTGAAATATACGGTGCCTGTTAACTTCAAGCTCCAATAAGCCATCAGCCGTCAGAAATCAGCCATCAGAAAGCTGAATACTGAATGTCAATTATGGAGTTAGCTCAGAGAGATATAACCTATTGTAAGAATGTCGGTGCCAAGCGTGCCGACATTCTTCGTAAAGAGCTGGGTGTGACCACCGCGCTCGATCTGCTGCGCCAGTACCCCTACAAGTATATCGACCGCAGCCGTTTCTACCGCATTGCGGAGCTGGACGACGACGATACATACGTGCAGATCATCGGAGAGGTGACCGAGTGGCACACAATCGGTATAGGTAAGGCGCAACGCCTCTCCGCCACTTTCTTCGACGGCACCCACCAATGCGAGTTGGTGTGGTTCCAAGGGGCTAAATATGTCAAGCTGCAGCGGGGAGTCAAATACCTGCTGTTCGGCAAACCCAGCCGCTTCCAGCACCTCTATAACTTCGTACATCCGGAGTTGACGCCGTGGAGCAAAGTGACGCCGGAGATGACACAGGGTCTGGAGCCGTACTACAACACCACGGAGACCATGAAGCGCCACGGGCTTAACTCCAAAGCGATTCGTCAGATCATCGCAGGTCTGCTGCCGGAGCTGAAGACGGGTGTGCCGGACACGCTCGGAGCGGATATCCTGCAACGCTACCGGCTGATGAGTCTCACGGAGGCGCTGGTCAACATTCATTTCCCGAAAGACACGCTCTCGATGCAGAATGCGCGGGCGCGGTTCAAGTTCGAAGAACTCTTTTATATCCAGCTGCAGATCCTTCGCCAGATGAAGCGGAGGGAGCAGAACCCGGGATTCAGGATGCCGATGGTAGGCAGCCGGTTCCATGCGCTCTACAAGGCGTTGCCGTTTGATCTCACAGGTGCGCAGAAACGCGTGATCCACGAGATACACGACGATCTGAAATCCGGCCGCCAGATGAACCGCCTGCTGCAGGGCGATGTAGGTTCCGGCAAGACCTTAGTGGCTCTGCTTTGCTGCCTTCTCGCCGTCGATAACGGTTATCAGACCTGTATCATGGCGCCTACGGAGATTCTGGCGAACCAGCATTACGAGACGCTGAAAGCGTTCTTGGCGCCGCTTAATGTACAAAGTGACAATGTACAAGGTACAAAGGACAACCATGTTCATGTAGCGTTGCTGACGGGTTCGACCACCGCCAAGAACCGTGTGCCGGTCCATAACGGCTTGCTGAACGGCACGATCCATATACTGATAGGTACGCACGCGTTACTGGAGGACGCGGTGCAGTGGCGGAACTTAGGACTCGTGGTCATCGACGAGCAGCACCGCTTCGGCGTGGCGCAACGCGCCAAGCTATGGGGGAAATCAGCTGTCAGCCATCAGAATTCAGCCGTCAGCATTCCACCGCATATCCTGGTCATGACCGCTACGCCGATCCCCCGCACCTTGGCGATGACCGTCTATGGCGATCTGAGCGTATCAATCATCGACGAACTGCCACCGGGCCGTAAGCCGATACAGACCATCCATTACTCGATCCAACGCCGCGCACAGGTGTACAGTTTCCTGCGCAAGCAGATAGAGGAAGGACGGCAGATCTATGTCGTCTATCCGCTGATCAAGGAGAACGAGAAGATGGATCTCTTAGACCTGCAGAACGGGTTTAACGAGCTCTGCGAAGCGTTTCCCGAATATAAGATCTCTATGGTTCACGGCCAGATGAAAGCGGCGGACAAGGACTACCAGATGCAGCGGTTCGCGTCCGGCGAGACCAAGATACTGGTAGCAACGACGGTGATCGAGGTAGGCGTGAATGTGCCGAACGCCACAGTAATGGTGATCCAGAACGCAGAGCGGTTCGGTCTGAGCCAGCTCCACCAGCTCCGCGGACGCGTAGGACGAGGCGGCGACCAGAGTTACTGCATCCTCATGACCGATTTTGAGTTAAGCAAAGACACCCGCAAACGCATGGATATCATGGTTGCCACCAATGACGGCTTCCGGATCGCAGAGGCGGATCTGCAACTCCGCGGTCCCGGTGATCTGGAGGGTACGCTCCAATCCGGCATTCCCTTCCAGCTGCATATAGCCAACCTCGCTACGGACAACCAGATACTCACCCTTGCCCGTCAGGCGGCGAAAGAGATCCTCGATACCGATCCGCTTCTGGAGGAGGAAAGGAACCGTATATACAAAAGACAACTGGACATCTTGCGAGTTTCACAGTCCTATAATTGGGGAGAAATAAGTTAATTTGCCGTTTTTTTATAAAAAAGTGCAAAAATATTTGCGTATTTGAAAAAAAAGCAGTACTTTTGCACGCTTTTTTCACGAAAAGCGCGCCCAGGTGGCGGAATTGGTAGACGCGTTGGTCTCAAACACCAATGGGAAACCGTGCCGGTTCGATCCCGGCCCTGGGTACTCGCGCGAGCTATGGCTCAATATGATTCGCGACCATGTCGCTCATGTAAATTTTCGCCATGCTCTCGCTCTCAAAATCAAGCGCTAACGTAGCGCGCTTGATTTTGGTAAAAAGGGATTACTTAATACAAAATAAAAGTCAGGCGGGAGACTTAAACATCCGCTATCTGCTCAGAACAGGCTAACTGCCCGGAGAGTACCATAGAAGGAGGTGTATGCAATGATTATCGTTCCTGTTAAAGAAGGTGAAAACATCGAGCGCGCGATTAAGAAATTCAAACGCAAATTCGATAAGACGGGTGTCGTAAAAGAGCTCCGTCGCCGTCAGCAATTCGACAAACCGAGTGAGTTGAAGCGAGTTAAGATGGCGCATGCGAAGTATGTGCAATCGTTGCACGCTCACGACGATATGTAATTATCATTACAGCAAAGGGCTCACGCTTGTGAGTCCTTTATTTTTTACAACTATGGAAGATTATTTTAGCAGGTCCGAAGCGTTGCTGGGCATAGAGACGATGGAAAGTCTGCGCAACATCCGCGTTATCCTTTTCGGCGTAGGCGGCGTAGGATCATGGTGCGCGGAAGCACTCGTCCGCACGGGTCTGACGCATCTCACGATCGTGGACGGAGATACCGTGCAGCCATCGAATATCAACAGGCAGTTGCCGGCGACAAGAGAGACGCTGGGCAGACCGAAAGTGGAAGTCCTCAAAGAGCGGTTGCTGACCATCAACCCCGACGCGGAGATAGAGGCAATACATACCATGTACAAAGAGACAATGTACAATGTACAAAAGGACGATGTACAATGCACGGAGGAGCCTTTTGATTTTCGGTTGGAGGAATACGATTATGTCATTGACGCGATAGACTCCGTGGCGGCAAAGACAGACCTTATTTTATGCGCGACGCGCACGCGAGGGGTGAAGATATTCAGCTCCATGGGTGCTGCGCTACGGTTCGATCCTACCAAAGTGACGACAGGTGAACTGATGTCCATTCAAGGCGACGCACTCGCTAAGGCAGTCCGTGCACGCATGAAGAAGATCGGTCTGCACCCCTACCGGAAAGTCCGCTGCGTGTATTCCATCGAGCAGGCGGCGACAATTCACAATTCACAAAGCACAATTCACAATGAAGCTACCATCAAGGGCAGCCTCATGCAAGTGACCGCCGTCTTCGGCTGCACGCTAGCAAGCATGGTGATCAACGATCTTCGGAAAAAGTAAGTAACAAGCGTTCATTATAAAATGACCTAAAAACATGAAAAATGGCACTTATATTTGCAAGTGTCATTTTTTTTGTGTAATTTTGCAGCGCAAAATCATTAACCCATACAATTATGCCGGAAATCAGTCGTTTTTATGGAATCGTTATCACGATGTACAATTCGGAGCACAACCCTCCGCATTTTCACATTCGTTATAATGATTATCGAGCTACAATGGATATCAATACAGGCGAAATCAATGGTAACTTGCCACGCCGCGTTTTGAATCTTGTATATGAATGGTTCGATCAACATAAAGACGAACTGAAAGAGAATTGGCTTCGCATGGAGAAAGGCGAAGAGATTATTAACATTAAACCACTTGATTAATATGAATCTGATCTGGATCAATAGCGCCAAGTATTTAGGCGATTATCGTTTGTCTCTGTCATTTTCTA
>CAMKPZ010000023.1 GCA_946414805.1 uncultured Bacteroidales bacterium | reverse complement strand
TAGACAGCGATGTCCTCGCAACGGCTGCACTCAGGTATCGTGTCAGGCGGTTGGCGTGCAATGTATCACCTGTCTGTTTGTAACTCTTGACAACCGGCGCCAGCATGACCATATAGTTGAGTTGGATACGTTCGCTGCCTTTCCATTGTTCCTCGTTGACATAAAGCGGCTCTGTCAGATAGTCCATCCGATATTTTTCTTCCACATTTCGCATCGCAACAGCCATGTTGTCGTAACTGTGCGTCGAATAACGGAACACTAAGCCTTCGTTGTATAGTTTCCGGCTCAGACCGTTCTCTTTGGCCAGCGATTCACGCGGAGAGAAATAAGCAGGACGGCGGCTTTCTTTGATGATATGTTCTACAATATCCTGCAAATACACCTCGTTTCCATTCTTCATGGCAGCGTAATCTTTGGTGACTTCGAACGGCTTGATACCCAACTTGCGGCATAAGGCATCGCGGTACGTGTCCAACCACAGGAAAGATATAGGAATAATGATTTTATCGGTGTGCAGGTCCAGTGCCTCTTGCAGAATGAGAGGAGCATAGAACGACACATCGCCGTTCTCAAAGTAGAGCGCGCCGGATTCCATTCCGCGCAGGCAGTTGTCCGCGTAACGGAGCAAATAGGACGGATACGCATTGTTCTTGTAGAGCGACAGCGCAAGCGTGTGCAGCATGGTTCTGTCCGCATCGGATAGTTCACCTTTCAACACCAGATAGGCAATCAGCATCGTTGTATTCTGCCGTCCTATGTCTGCCGGAATCTGCTGCAATGCTTTTTCCGCCCACCGGGAAGCGTCCGCTCCTTGCATGTCGCGCTCGGTCTGATACATGGCTAAGTTATAGGTGAACGAATTGGGGATGTGCTTTGCCATTTCGTCCAACACCGCCTTTTTGCGGTCGGTCATGCCGTATTGGTCATTGAGCATGTCGGCATAACGCGCAGCACTGAAATACTGCTCCCAAGCGTGCTCGTCGGATGGGTTGGCTTGCGCCTTTTTCTGCCAAAGGTTTTGCTGGTGTTCATACCATGCGGCGTCGTACTCATCTACTACAATACCGCGGATTTCTTGGGGCTCCTGCGTTTCCGGATGCGTGAATGCTTGAAGGGTTCCGATGCAGCCCAAGGATAAAACGACGGCTGCAAGAATGATAATCTGTTTTTGCATAAGTTTGTATTTTTATCGGTTTCTATTCAGTTCTTGAGTGCGCTCTCACTACTGCATACACCGATACTTGTCAATCGTTCATTTTCTCTTGCAAAAAATATACCAATCCGCGAGTTACAGCCCTTTTCATTGTTCCACGGCTCGGGTTGACCACGGGTTGACCTCGACATGAACACGGCGTGGAACAATGCACAATTCACAATTCACAATTCACAATTCACAATTCTCAAATCCGGTGCAAAGATAATACGAAAGTGCACAATGTGTTCCTTTGAAGGTGATTTTTTTTATTAAAAAATCGTATTTTCCCATTCTTTCGGGCGACTACCTTTTTCACATTTTCACGTAGATTGTTTTTTGTTGGTCGGGGAGATACTGCCGTTTCCAGCCGTCGCATTCCTCCGTCGTGCCGTAACGGGTGTAATAGTCGGCGTATGAGAGGGTTTGGGGCTGATGAGAGCACAGACGCAGATTCTCTTTGATCGCCCTTATCGGGTCATACTGAACGAATTGGTTCTTGCTCAACTTGGTGCTGATGATGTTAAAGACCTGCCTCTGCTGCTCCGGCGGAAGGGTCATCCAATAGCGCCTTGTGCCTTCCTCTTTTTTCGCACTCGCGCCGTGCTCGTAGAGCAGTTGCCATAATGATAAAAATAAATCTTCCATAATCAAAAGGTGTTGGTGGTGGTAAAGATTCGCAATGGGGTTTAGGGCATATACTACACTCTACCACCACCAACACCAACTTTTTCTTTTTTAATTCTTTTTTGGTTCTTTTTTCTTATTGGTTTTCTTTTTCGTTAGGAGACCTAGGAGGTCTAGGGAACCTAGGATTTCTAGGGCGCTTCGCTCTTGCTACCGGCGCAGCGAATAAAGTGACGGTTTGAGGTTGGTTGAATGGTTGGTTGCGTTGTTTGAATGGTTGGTTGTCATAATGTTAAAAGTTTTGTGCGTGGGCTTTGATCTTACGAAAGGCTTTTCCCGTGTACACAAGCTCAAACCAAAACTGTCGCGGTTAATAATGATTTTTATTAGTCCAAAATTATCAAAAATGATTCAAAAATTATTGTCCACAGATTAATCAAATTAAACAGATTTTCGTGGTCAACAATTAAAAACAATTGAAGACAATTTTTTGGAAATCCGCTGCAAAGGTATAACAAAAAAAAGCAGCCACGGAAATTGTGACTGCATTATGGAACTAAAAGGATCTATTCGGAACTAAAAAGGAACTAAAACGAACTGTAGTACGGAACTATTCGGAACTATTCGGAACTATCAGTGTTCCAGTACTCGGCTCCGGATCAATGCTGGACGAACTTGGATTATCTGGAGTCTGCCGAGGCAGCAACGGATTTTCATAACATCGTAGAGGGATTGAAGAAAGTGCTGCGTGACGGTCAGTTGCTGATTTGTCATAGAGCCGCAACGGGGTCTCTTATTGCTTTATCTCAAACCAGTCCACATCGAGCCATCCGGCGTCGTTGTGTGTGCGGCTGTCTCGGGTGCAGAAGAAACCGACCTGCGCGCCTATCCAATGTCCTTCCACGGCCTGGAACGGTTCGCCGGTTTTTGTCCATCTCTTGCCGTCCGGGCTGGTGTAGAACTGTCCGCGTTGGGTGTCCGTCATCTCCAAGCGCAGATAGCACCACTCGTCCGTTACCGGCACTTCCAGTCTGAACGAGGCTTTGCGTCCCGTGACGATCAAACCGGCTTGTTCTGCGCCTTGCATCTTCTTGTGTTTGTTAGGTGCGAACCGCACGCGTGCGGTAGCAGTGAAGGCAACAGCAGGGATCTTCTGCAGCAACAGGTTCGGCATCCATTCATCCTCCTCCCGTGGGGCAGAGTAGAGACGCAGTCGGCTGTTGGCGGCATCGCAGAAATACCACCTCGGTTCCACTCGTCCGCCTGACCACTGCCAGTCGAGCGCCAACTCCGTACTGTCGAACTCATCGCGCCTAAGGAAATTCGCCCAAGTAGGTTCCCTTTGTACATCGTCCTTCGTCCCTTTGTACTTCTCAATGGGTTCTCCGTTATTGCCCATTACGGGCCAGTCGTTTTCCCATTTGAGCGGTTGCATATGAACGATCCGTCCGGCAACTCCCACATCCTGGAAATGGATGAAGAAGCCCTCTCCTTCGGGCGTCTCCACCCATCCGCCCTGATGGGGCGCATTGACGGCGGTTTTGCCTTGCGCCAGCGTCACTTTCAGTTCGTAGGGACCGTAGATGTTCTTGCTCCGTTGCACCACCTGCCAACCGGTAGCGACACCTCCGGCAGGGTGCATGATATAGTAATACCCGTTGCGTTTGTATAGTTTTGTTCCTTCGCTAGTAGGGTGCTCCTCGTGTCCGTCGAAGATGATCCGGCTCGGAGTTTTGACGGCAAGTCCGTTCGCTGTCAGTTCCGCCATCATCAGCACCGATTTCAGCCCGTAACGGCTGCCCGCCACGCCGTGGCTCAGCCATACGCGTCCGTCCTCGTCCCATAACGGGCAGGGGTCAATATAGCCCTTCGCCGGCATGACTAACACCGGTTCTTCCCATTCGAGCGGAAAACTGATTTCTGAATTCTGATAGCTGATAGTTCTGCTGCGCACGCAGTAGATACCTCTGTCCGGGTCTCCGTAGTAGATCCAGATACGCCCGTCGTGCTCCCTGATAGCCGGAGCCCAAACGAAATTACCTGCCACTTTGTCGCCCTCTTTATATCCGGGTAACCGATAGCGGATGGCGGCATCCACAATCTCCCAGTGTACCAAGTCTTTAGAGGCAAGAATCTGCAATCCCGGTACGTTGTTGAAGGACGAAGAGGTCATCAGATACGTATCCCCTACACGGCATACATCCGGGTCGGAGTAGTCGTACGGAAGGATAGGGTTGGTGTAACCCGGTACGGCAGCATTAACCGTCAAGGCAAGAGTGATACTTGCGAACAGAAATAAATACAATCGTTTCATGGAGATTCATGTTCAGATGCGCTCCAGATTCTGGAGGCGGATCCAGCCTTCGTATTGTCCCACGCGTATATTAACCCATTCGCCGAGGGTTTCGCGGATTGTGACTTTCGTTCCCTCATGGAGCGTGAAGAGATCCGTACCCGAGCGATCGGGCGAGGACTTGGCGTTGACGACTCCCTGCGTGATGATCGCTTCGCTCCTGTTCGCATCACGGCGATGGAGCGACGAGGCGTTGAGGCCTGTTACCAGCGCGAAGAGGAGTGCCAGCCATGCTGTATGGAAAGCCGTCTTGCGCACCCATGTGGTGCGATGGAGCAGGAAGAGCAGGATCCCTGTCAGCGAAAGGATAAAGAGTCCGATAGAGAGGACCCTCCAAGTCTGTTCGCTGAGACTGTTGCGGACCGTACGCGCCCAAGAGGAGAGGAAGAAATCCTGCTCCGTGATATTATCGGTGATGCGGCTCTGCGCAAAGCGGAGGTTATATTGCGCATCTTTGTAGTTCGGTTTGAGCCTCAGGGCACGTTCGTACGCCAGAATAGCTTGTGCCAGTTCGCCCTGTTTGAAATACGCATTGCCGATATTATAATAGACCGGCGCAAGGCGGCTGTCGGCAGGACGGGTATCCTCCGGGAGCTCTGCATACAAGACCTCCTGATACAACTCCAAAGCGTCTGCGTATCGCCCTTCGGCATAAGCGTTATTCGCTTGCTCGAAGATGTCCTGGGCGAAGAGAGAGCAGCATCCCATGACCATGAGGAACTGCCAAACAAGTACTATCTTTTTCATATTTTCTGGTTCTCGAGATTATTAATCAAGGTGGTTGTGTCGCGGTAGAGATCATCCATGGCATGATCGGTAGAGGGCGCATAACGCGCAAACTCCGCCGTAGAGAGGACTTTGGTGACCTCGTTGATGAGGGTATCGCTGATGCCTTTTTGCGCAAGCAGAGAAGCAATATTCTCCTTGTTGAGATCGGCTGTAGGGATGGACAGCCGGTCGCTGAGATAGGTCCAAGCGGCGCGTTCGATCTCCTCGTAGAAACGGTTGGTGTCATTGGCTTTGAGAGCAGCTGCTGCGGCTTTGAGGCGTTTCTGCGCCACCTTATTGGCATGTTTATAGCGCACACGTGTGATATCGGCGTTCTCACGGATCTGCTTGCGCAGAACGATCAGCAGAACGAGCGCAATCAGGAGAGGGATTATATACCAGAGGTATATATATTTATTATTGATGAGGGATGAGTTACGATTGCCGGTTGAGGACTGAAGGGGTTTGGTGTCGATATAACGGATATCGGTTCCAAGCTGTTTGATATCTTCTTTCTGGGTATACGAAACGACTCCGGAGCTCTGTTCGCCGGCAGCGGCAGACTCGTTAGCGCCGCGTTTGACACGGATCGTATATTCGGGCGAGGAGAGGGTCTTATAGGTCTTCTCGTCGATATCGAAATAACTGAAAGAAACAGGCGGAATCGTATATTCGCCTGCGCTACGGGGGATAGCCAGATACTCAATCGATTTGGTGCCGCTAACGCCTGCCGTAGTGGTAGAGAAATTATTGGTGACCTTCGGATCGTAAGGCTCAAACCCTTCGGGCCAATCGACTGCCGGAGTCTTGAGCAGTTTCATGTTTCCTGCTCCGCTGATATCCAGTTTGATTGTGACAGCATCGTTGGTCTGCACCTCTGTCTGCGAGATCGAAGGGGTGAGGGTGAAAGTGCCAACGCCTCCTGAGAAGCCGGACGGTTTGCCGGCAGGGAGAGGCGACACATGGATGGTAGCTTTCGGCGCGATGATATCCCGCGTGACATCCGTGTAGGTCTCGAAGAAACTATCGAAGACGCTGCGCACCTGCTGGTGGGTCTGTACGCGCAGCACTGCTTCGAAACGGGCAGGTTCGATCGTGATGTCTCCGGAGTGCTGCGGATAGAGCACGGCACGATAGAGCGTGGCGGTCTGGTAATTGCGGCCGTTATAATGCTCCAGCTGGGTCTGTATCTCGCCCTGTTCCAGTTCCTGCTTGAGGAATCCGGTGAACTCCGGGAGCTTGGTGTTATTGGTCAGTTGTGCCACATCGACATTCGCGAAATAGAGCTTGTAGGTGACCAGCAACGCCTCTTGCTCCTGCACATGGGTCTTGGAAACGATGGTGCGGACGAAGAGGTTATCCGAGGAGGTCTGGGATGTCTGAGAGGTCTGCGAACCGTTGGCGGGTTGCTCATCGGCGGGCAGCACCTGAATGCGGACACCGTTGGAACGGATGTCATCTCCGTCCACTTTGATTGTGGCCGGTCCGATCGTGAACGATCCTGCTTTCTGCGCCATGAGCGTATAGGTGTAGGTCTGCTCAAAGGACGAGGTGCGTCTGCCGTTCACAAACGAGGTACTGCTGCTGGTAGAGGAGTACGGTCCTGACAGCACATCGAACCCGTTGAACTCGGGCGCACGCAGATCACGGCTGCGATGATTGACGGAGTAGGTGAGTTGGAAGGGGCGTCCTTCGATCACCTGACTCGGCGCTTGCGCCTTAAAAACCACCTCATCCGCAAACACCGACAAGGTGATGAACGAAAATACTATAAATAAAAATTTTCTCATATCTCTTACCATTCTTTCTCTACACGGCGTTTCTTACCTTGCTGCCGCTGCAGTTTCTCCTGTGTCTCCTGTTCGTCTTGCTCCAAGGCCTGCAAGATCTGTTCGGCGGTCTCTTTGTCCATCTGCTCATTGTCCTCTTGCTGCTGTTGCTGTTGCTGCTGTTGGTTCTGATCTTGGTTCTGATCGTCCTGATCTTGCTGTTGTTGCTGTTGTTGCTGCTGTTGCTGCTGGTCTTGGTTCTGGTTTTGCTGTTGTTGTTGCTGTTGCTGTTGCAGCATCTCCATGGCTTTCACCAGATTATAACGTGTGTCGTTATCTTTGGGGTTCGCGCGGAGCGATTCCTGATAGGCGGAGACGGCCTGATCGTATTGCTGCATAGCGAAATGGCAGTTGCCGATGTTGTGCATCACCTTGGCAAGCCGCTCTTTGTCAGCCGACCGGTTGAGCATGTGTGCTGCGGCGTCGAACTCCTCCAGCGCATCGGCGTATTTGTCCTGTTTGTAGAGGGCGTCGCCTAAGTTGTAACGCGCCTCGTAGCTGTCTTTGTTCGCCTGCAGACCGCGGCGGTAGTTGACATCCGCATCGGTGTAGTTCTCCTTTCGGAACTGGCGGTTGCCTTTGATCACATCCATCATCTCGCGCTGCGCAAAAGCATCTGTGCAGCAGAGCATCAGGATGATCAGCAGGCCGGCTGCTTTCGGACCTTTCTCGCCGAAGATATCCAGACGGGTGAGGGCTTTGTTCTTGCGGTTGAAGATAAAGAAGTCGATCACGAGGAGCAGGAGTGCGATGAGCACAAAGGAATGGAACTGCTCGTTATACTCCGTATAGACCTGTGTCTCAATCTCCTGTGTAGCCATCTTGTCGATCTCTTTCTGGATGGCGCGCATGGCTGTATTGGTATTGTCGCAACGGACATAGATACCGTTTCCGGCTTGCGCTATCTCGCGGCACATGTCTTCGTTGAGCCGGCTGACTACCACATTGCCGTTCCGGTCCTTGCGGTAGTTATTGGTGCCGGGCAGCGGGATAGGCGAACCGTCAGGTTTACCGATACCTACCACCATCACCTGGATGCCTTCTTCGCGGGCATGGCGTGCCGCCTCTACTGCGTCGTCTTCGTGGTTCTCACCATCGGTGATGACGATGATCACACGGCTGGACTCATTGCGTTCGCCGAAACTGCGGACGCAGGTGTTGATTGCTTTTCCGATCGCCGTTCCCTGGGTCTTGATGAGCTCCGGCTTGGTGGTGTTGAGAAACATCTTTGCGGAGACATAGTCGCAGGTGATCGGGAGTTGGACAAAGGCGTCGCCGGCAAAGACGACGAGTCCCACCTTGTCATTCACCATGTTATCGAGCATCTTGCTGAGCATCTGTTTGGCGCGCTCCAGACGGTTAGGTGCCACATCTTCCGCCAGCATAGAGTTGGATATATCGAGCGCCACGACAGCTTCGATGCCTTGTCTCTTTTCGGTTCGTTCGGAGGTACCCCATTGCGGCCGTGCTGCTGCTACGATCAGCAGCGTCAGCGCCACCATGAGAATACCGAACTTCACGTTCGGACGCACACGGCTGGCATTAGGCATCAGCTCCGCCATCAGTTCGGCATCGCCGAACGCCTCCAACTCACGGCGTTTACGCTTCGTGTACAAGGCATAGGCAAGGATGAGCACAGGGATCAGCACTCCCAGCCATAAAATCTCTATATTCGCAAATCTAAACATAATCAATTACTTATCGTCCTCAATACAAAATATCTTAAAATCACTTCCAAGAGCAGGCAGGCAAGTGCGGCATAGAGGAAGGGCATGAAGTTCTCCGTATGTTTGCTGTACTCGCGGACGCGCAGTTTGGTCTTCTCCATCTGGTCTATCTGGTCGTAGATAGCCTTGAGGCTGGTGTTGTCTTTGGCGCGGAAATACTGTCCTCCGGTGGTCTGTGCGATGCGTTGGAGCGTGGTCTCGTCGAACTCGGAGTCCATTGTTATATACTGCATTCCGATAGGAGTCTGAACGGGCACTCGCGTCTTGCCGTAACTGCCGACACCGATCGTATAGACACGGATACCGTAGGTCTTGGCAATCTCCGCTGCGGTCTGCGGATCGATGTCTCCGCGGTTGTTGCTACCATCGGTGAGGAGGATGATCACTTTCGATTTGGTCTCGCTGTCTTTCATCCGGTTCACCGCGTTAGCCAGACCCAGACCGATTGCCGTACCGTCTTCCACCATGCCGTATTCAACGGATTTGAAGAGATTGACGAGCACTGCATGATCGGTAGTCAGCGGGCATTGGGTGAAACTCTCTCCGGCGAAGACCACCAGTCCGATCTGGTCGTCGGGACGGGCGATCACGAAATCCGAAGCCACTTTCTTTGCCGCCTCCAGACGGTTGGGATGCAGGTCTTCCGCCAGCATCGTACCCGATATATCCAGCGCCATCATGATATCGATACCTTCGGTGGATTGTGAGCTCCAGCGGTTGGTGAGCTGCGGACGCGAGAGAGCGACAGAGAGCAGTATGATCACTGCTACACGCAGTACAAACGGTACATGCAGCAGCCATACGCGGATCGACCGCGGCTGCTTACTCAGCGTAGCGGTGCTGCTCATCTGCACGCTTGCATCCGATTTGCGCAACTCATAGAAATACCATCCTATGACAGGAAAAAGGACGAGCAGCAGAAACAAATATTCAGGATTAGCAAATGTCATAATATTTTACCATTTATTCATTTACCATTTATTCATTTTCCATTTGTTCATTTATGCTTGAGAAGCCTCTTTTTCCCCCTCTGAGGGTTGGGTCGGGGTTGTTTCCTTCACGAAATCATATGCGGTGGTGAGAGCGCTTTCGTTCTCATCCGGTGTGGTATGCCACTTGGCGAACTTGACAAGATCGGCAGTCTGCAGCATCTGCTTCAGCCGCTCGTAAAGAGCCTTGCCGTCCTGAATGCTGATGTCTGACGGCTGACTGCCAGTGAGAATCGGTTTCAGTTCCCTCAATGTCTCGTCGGAGGTCTTTTCGGAGCTCCGTACCTCGAACCGCCGGCCTATATATTCGCGCACAACATCCGTCAGGTCGGTCTGGTATTCCTTCACCTTGCCGTCCTTCCAAATCTTGGCGGCCTTGATCTCGTCGAGTTTCTCAAGTGCCACTTCGTCTGCGGGCCGTAGAAGCTCCGGCGCAATCTCTTCCTCTTGGGGTTTGCGGCGAGTTGCAAGCCAGTAGATCAGGAATCCGATACCGACAGCCAGAAGCGTTATTCCGAAAGCGAGAAGCACCCATCGGAGAATGCCCCACCACCAGATAGGCGCTTGTTCGATATCTTTGATATCGGTGATGGCTAAAGTGGTGTCCACTTCGAAGGGTTGCACCACATTGAGTGCCAAGGGATCGGTCAGGAACGTGTCTCCGCCGCTGACAACCGCAACCGGGTCAATGGCAAAGAGCGAGTCTTTGAAACTCGTCAGTGTCAGATCCTGCGTCAGCCGGATACGGCCGTCTTGGAGTTTAGTGGTGTCGACGGGGCTTTTCTCCACGATCTCGATCCCTTCCTGCAGCACTTCGCCGAAAGCAGGCATCTCCACCTGTTCCGTTGCGTCGTGGGTTACCTGCAGGTGCATCGCCGTCTGGTCGCCTAACATCAGCGTCGTCGAGTCGATACTCGCGCTAACCACTATTGCTAATAAAATATTCAACATAACAGTTTAACGTTTTATCGCCTGAAGAGGCGCATTAAAGCCTTCACATAGTCTTCGTCCGTCCGCATGCTCACATGATTGATACCGGTCTTGGAGTACATGGTCTCCAGTTCCTCCTGCTGTGTGCGCCAAGCCTTGGCGTACGCCTCACGGGTGCTTCGGAAAGCGGTGTCCACCCAGATCCGTTCGCCGGTCTCGGCGTCGCGGAGTTTGATCAGTCCCACGTTCGGTATTTCGGCGTCGCGGCGGTCGTAGATCTGAATGATATTCAGGTCATGTTTCCTGCTGGCAATGACCACCGGAGCCACATGACTTTGCGCGTAGCGGTCTTTTGTCTTCCGGCTTTCTGCTAATTCCGGGTCCATCAGATCCGAAATCAGGAACGCCGTACAGCGTCTTTTCTGCGCGTTCGTCAGGAACTCCAACGCAGCGTTGATGTCCGTACCGTGGTGCCCGGGTTCGAAACTGAGCAACTCACGGATGATATGCAGCACATGGGACTTACCTTTCTTGGGCGGAATGAATTTCTCCACTTGGTCCGAGAAGAAGATCACGCCCACTTTGTCGTTGTTCTCGATCGTAGAGAAGGCGAGTGTGGCAGCTACTTCGGCCATCGTGTCGCGTTTCATCTGGCTTTGGGTACCAAAGTTGCGACTGCCGCTGACATCGACGAGCAACATCACTGTCAGTTCCCGCTCTTCTTCATAGATCTTGATGTACGGCCGGTTCATCCTCGCCGTGACATTCCAGTCGATGGAACGCACATCGTCTCCGGGCTGGTACTCACGCACCTCCGAGAACGCCATACCGCGTCCTTTGAACTGGCTGTGGTATTCGCCTGCGAAGATATTGCGGCTCAGACCGTGGGTCTTGATCTCTATCTTCCGAACTTTCTGTAATAATTCTTCACTTGTCATAATATGTATCCGCCAAACTTGGCGGATCCTCCATTATGGTACCTGAACCGCGTTGAGTACCTCGGTGATAATATCCTCGGTGGTCATGTTGTTGGCTTCCGCCTCGTAGGTCAGGCCGATACGGTGCCGCAGTACATCGTAGCAGACGGCACGCACGTCTTCCGGCGTGACATAGCCTCTCCTATGAATAAACGCGTATGCACGCGCAGCCTTGGCAAGGTTGATAGAAGCACGCGGAGAACCGCCGAAAGCGATCATCTGTTTCAGGTCCTTCAGTCCGTACTCCTCCGGCTGACGGGTGGCAAAGACGATATCGACGATATATTTCTCGATCTTCTCGTCCAGATAAACCTCCTCGACGATCTTACGCGCCTTGATGATATCAGCTGTAGAGAGGATCGGCAGGACGGTCTTCTTCTCGGAAGCGATGTTCTGACGGATGATCGCTTGCTCCTCCTCTTTCTTCG
>CAMKPZ010000022.1 GCA_946414805.1 uncultured Bacteroidales bacterium | reverse complement strand
AGTCGAAGACAGCAGATTTACAGTCTGCCCCATTTGGCCACTCTGGAACACACCCGTTTTCAAAGATCTTTTGAGCCTCTAGTCGGACTCGAACCAACGACCGCTGGATTACAAATCTAGTGCTCTACCAACTGAGCTATAGAGGCGCGCTTGGTTCACTTCACAGGAGATCAAAACTACCCGTTCCGACGAAAAAGCGTGCAAAGGTACTGCTTTTTTTTGAATTGACAAAACTTTTTGAAAAAAAAATGCATTTTTTATTCATTTTTCTTGTTTTTGCCGTCATTTACCTGCTTTGCTCGGGGGTGTGTAGCCATATATACGCGTTTTATCTGCTCAAAAGTAGTATGCGTATAAACCTGGGTGGTACTCAGCGACGCATGCCCCAACAACTCCTGTATCGACCGTATATCCGCTCCGTTATCCAGCATCGCGGTTGCAAAGGTATGACGGAGCACATGCGGAGAATGTTTTTTGAGTGAGCTGACCTCTCCCATACGCGTGCGCACGATATTATATAAGGTGTTCTTCGTCATCGGAACGATTTCCCCTGAGCGGTTTTTCTTTACGAAGAATGTTCGCTGTGCTGCCGCATCGTCGTCTCCTGTCACTTCATCCCTTGCCGCCATATATTCTTTCACCCGGGCAATCAGTCCGTTCCCGATCGGAACCACCCTTTCCTTGCGCCGCTTACCGAAGATCCGGACCTGGCCTTGCGTCAGATCCCAATCGTCATCCTGCAGACCTAACATCTCCGCCTGACGCATCCCTGTCTGATACAGCACCTCGATGATCAGCGAGTCGCGCAGGGTTTCAAAAGCATCATCCGCATCACATTCCTCTTTCGAAACATGTAATTCGTAATTTCGTTCGACCGCCTCCATCTCTTCGTTACGGAAGAAGACAGGGAGTGGTTTATCTGCTTTCGGAGAAAGGATTTTTGCTGTCACGTCCCGTGATACCTTTTTCAGACGCAGCGCCCATTTATAGAAACTGCGTAAGGCGGATAACCTCCTCTTGACGGAACGGGGTGACTGATGTTGCTCATCCACCATATAAAGCATCCATCCCTTGATATCATCCTCGCCCACTCCGCGGATCTGTTCTTCCGACACTTGGAGTTCGGGGAAACCGATATACCGGCAGAAATCCCGCAAGTCATCACGATAGGCTTCTACCGTCCGGGGCGAATACTTCCGCTCAATAGATATATAATCAAGGAAATGCCGGATCACAGCGATCAGATCTCCTTTCCTGTTTTCTCCTCTGCTTCAAACGGGAAGAGACCGAAGAGCTGGGCATCAATATGATCGGTCACCCATCGGAAATCCTCCGGGTTGTCGCCGAACTTGACATGATCACCGTCCACGATCAGCAGATTCCCCTTGTAGTCCTTGATCCAGTTCTCATATTTGTCGTTCAGACCCTGCAGGTAATCCAGTTTCATCTGTTGCTCGTAGCCGCGGGCACGTTTCTGGATCTGTGCCACCAGCGTCGGTACGGACGCACGCACATAGATCAGCAGATCCGGCATCTTCACCAGCGAGGTCATCAGGTCGAACAGATCCTGATAATTGTCGAAATCACGATCGGACATCATTCCCTGATCATGAAGGTTAGGCGCAAAGATACGGGCATCTTCGTATATGGTACGGTCCTGAATGATATACTTGTCCGATTGACCGATCTCCACAACATCCTTAAACCGTTTGTTGAGAAAATAGATCTGCAAATTGAATGACCACCGCGCCATATCGGCATAGAAATCCGCCAGATAGGGATTGTACTCAACGCTCTCGAATCGCGGTTCCCAGCCATAATGTCTGGCTAACATGTTGGTTAGCGTGGTCTTGCCACAACCGATGTTTCCTGCAACTGCTATGTGCATAGTATTTCAAATTAAAATTTACGAATTAAATATTACGGCTGTTTGGTCCAGTTGGTTTCACTGAAGAGGCCGAAGAGTTCCGCATCCACACGGTCTATCACATGCCTGAAGTCTTTCGGATTATTCTCGAAGTCCATTCCGTCAGACTCGATCACCAGCACTCTTCCTTCGTATTTGTGGAAGATAAAATCCTCATATTTGTCATTCAGCCCCTTGAGGTAATCGATCTCCATCTGCTGCTCGTAATCCCGTCCGCGTTTCTGGATCTGCGCTACCAGTGCCGGCACCGATTTACGGAGATAGATCATCATATCCGGCATCTTCATCTGCGATTTCATCAAATCAAAGAGTTCCATGAAGGTCTCATAGTCGCGTTTGCTCAGATCGCCCCGTTCATAATTATTACGAACGAAGACATACACGCCTTCGAAGATAGACCGGTCCTGCACAATGGTATGAGAGGATCGCTGAACGACCAGCATGTCCTTGAATCGCTCTTTGAGGAAATAAGTCTCCAGACAGAACGCCCAGCGATTGATATCGCCGTAGTAATCCTCCAGATACGGATTGAAGCTCACGGATTCAAACCGTGGCTCCCATCCGTAGTATTTCGCCAACATCTTGGTCAGCGTAGTCTTACCTGCACCGATATTTCCTGCGATCGCAATGTACATTATTCTACCAATTGGCCTTGCAGCGTATAGGTCTTGTCTCCACGGAGAATATAAATCTGACCTTCGCGCAGAATCTTCGACGCCTGCGGCCCCTGCTCATCGAGGATATTCTCTATCGGCAGCATGCTGTCAAGATCCTGATTGATCGTCGGCAGCGTCACTTGCGTACCGGTGAAGATCTTCAACTCTCCGGGTGCCAACGAATAGGAAGAAGCAGCTTTGGATCCTCCTGCATAGTAGTCATACCATGTGCCGGACGGAAGCGTCACGGTCTGATTATCCGTCGCATCGAAGTTCGCCACCACGTACACATTATCTCCCCATTGCACATAACGGAGTTTCGCTCCGCCTCCTAAAGCTTGCGCAGTCGGGTTGCCGGCAAACACATCCGGCATGATCTTCGTACGAAGCTGGATCGCCTGGGCGCATCTGGTATAGGCATTGATGCGGTTGGCATCCTCGAAATAGCCCATCGGCTCCGGACGCGGTTTGATATTGCAACGATAATCGCTGTTACTTCCGTTAATATGAGCCGCATCACTGTTGATGGAGAAATCGTAACCGATCTCCTCGAACTGCCAGATCATATGGGATCCGTTCAGCAACACATTCATCGCCACATTCTCCGCCACGCGTCCCAGACGGGTAGCATCGTCCGTCTTAATAGCGCCATTTCCCCATTGCTTGCATTTGTATTGCATACGCTCTTCGTCATGGCTCTCGCAATAAGACACATATCCGTCCTGGTTGGCGCTGACAAAACTATCGCCGTCCTTCAGCCATCCCATCGCCGTCTGGCAATACGCATTGTTGGTATTATTCCAGCAGAGCATTCCTTCGCTGATCAACTGCGGACGCTCCGAGCCCATCTGGTCTCCCCAGTGCTCACAGATCATATACGCAGTCGGCGAAACGGCTTTCAGACCATTGTTGTAATAGTCCTTGAGATGAGCCACCGAGTTCTTCGTCGTGCCGCAGAAACCGTGACTAAGGTCAAAGCGGAAACCGTCCACCTTGTACTCCTTGAGCCAGTATTGGATAGCGCGTTTGAACATCTTCTGCGCGGGTTCGAAATCATGATTCCAGTCCTCATAGACATTATCGCTATGCGGCGCGGTCACATTGAACCACGGGTTCTGGCTCAGATCCGTTCCGTACGGATAGAGTTTGTTCATCGGGTTAAGACCCGTCGCATGGTTGAATACCATATCCAGAATCACGGCGATGCCGCGCTGGTGGCATTCGTCAATGAAAGACTTGATATCGTTCTCCGAACCGTACGCTCTGTCCGGCGCAAAATAGTGGTTAGGCGAATAGCCCCAGTTGTAGTTGCCGTCAAACTCGCAGATCGGCATCAACTCAATGGCATTCACTCCTAACTGCTGGATATAATCCAGACGCTCACGCACGCCCTCAAGAGTACGTTTGGCGGTGTAGTCATAGATCCAGAGCTCATAGATAACGAGGTTGTTCTTGTCCGGACGCTGGAAATGAAGCGTTGCATCGGACCATTGGAAAGCCGGTTTCCGGGTCTGAATCACCGTTACATAACCGCCGTCCGCGCCCTTCAGCGGATACTGGATCAAACCGGGATCTGCCTGACGGGGTTCCCATTGGTCATCGGGGTGAATGACTTTCTCCGAATAGAGATCCGAGATCTGTTTCTTCACGCCGTCGGCACGCTCTACCGCATATTGGAATCGGTACTCCTTGCCCGGTTCCAAACCGGTCAGGGTGATCCAGAAATAATTACCGTCCTTATAGAGTTGGTGTGCAGCATCCAGTTTCCAATCGGTCATATCACCGATGAGAAAGACGCGTTTGGCAGCCGCTGTCTTGCTGGCGGCATAGGTACAGAGCGTCACAGATGTACCGTCTTCTCCGTAATAGATACCTTGATCCACTCCGGCAGGGCGGTTCTTCGTAGTAGGTGTCAGACCCTCTACTGCCTCCCATATATCAGTAGCCGAGTTCTCCTCGCCGAGCACCACAAAGATATCGCCACCGGAAGCAGTCTTACCTTCTTTCGTGCCATTAGGGCCGTCATTGAAGACGAATGCCAGCGCGTAAACCTCTGTTCCGTCAGGAACATTATAATAGGTGTACAGGTTATCTATCTCCAGCTGCCATTTATCCCCAACTTTGGTCAACTGCGGTGCTGAAGCCGAACGCCAACCGGCCTTTACCCCCAACCAGTTCTGGGTCTTGGTGCAGTAACCCGTATGGGCGTAACACTTGGTGGCAGAAGCCATACCACCGTTACCGCCTTTCGGATCATACGTAATGGTAATCTTGCCGGTGTAGCCGGGTTCGATGACCGCAGGGTTAGTTGTTACCTGAGCACTGACGCATATCGCGCAAAGTGCCAAGAGACCAAGGATTATCTTTCGCATAGAATCAAATATTTTTTACAGTTGGCGACCGGTAGCGTCAAAGATACGTTCGCCGCGAACGATACGGAGCTGACCGTCAATGATCACCTTGTGTGCTTTCTCTGCCACTTCGGTGTTCTCAATAGCCTGTGCTCCGCTTACAAGAGTCTTGCCTGCCAGAGGCTCACGGGACAGTTCAACCGTGCCGTCGCCGTTGTCATAGAGGTACAAGGTATAAGTACCGGCAGGGATATAGAGTTTATTGCCATTCGTGCAGATTCCGCAGTTGCTCATGGTTGCGTGGGTAAGTTCGGTTCCAAGCCAACCATCGGTCATATATTGTACGCCCGGCACACCATGCACCTGATAAACGACGAAAATATAACCTGCTTCATTTACCGTAATCTCGGACAGACCGCCGTCAAAGACACCGCCTTCCATTTCATTATTGAGTTCTACGTTGTCAACAAAGCCTTTCCAGTACCAGTAAGCATCACCAGTGGTGCCGCCTTGACCACCTTGACCGCCTTGACCTCCCTGGCCACCTTCGCCGCCTTGACCGCCACCACATTCTGTCTCACCGATGTAGAGTTGGTCTTCACCGTATTTCAGTTTGATATAGAAATCATAGCATCCGGCAGCATTACATACATAATGATTGCCGTCCTTCACAATCTTGGTGGTCGATGCGCCGTCCAGATCTACCGCCCAACCGGCATTATTATCCTGATCCCACAACTGCAATGTAGCACCCTCGGCAACCTGTACGCCGAGAATCATATACTCGGTGAACGAAGGATCACCCGGATTAGGGTTCAATTCACCGGCATGGAAATCAGAGCCGTTAATCATGATACCATAACTCTGAGCCATCATTCCTGCAGCAAAAGCCACTGCAGCAAACAAAGTAAAAATCTTTTTCATTGTTTTGTGTGTTTTTAAAGGTTAATATATTTTATATTATTTTACTCTATGACCGAAGATATCGAACACCTGTTCGCCGCAGCGGATATAGAGTTGACCGTTCTCGATGAACTTCTCTCCTCTGACAGCCGAGGGCTGGACACCGACTTCTTCAATGCCTTGCGGATGACGGTTCTGGTTCTTGTCGCCGCGCGGACTATTGAGTTTGTAATATACGCCGTACCCGTCGCCGGTGACAGCCTTGGTATATCCTGCCGGCGTGGTAGCATAGCCTGAGTTCGGACCGATCAGCACACGGATCTCGCCGTTCGTACCGGTGATGGTAGCCTTGTAATATCCGTTTCCGGCTTCGTCGCTGACTGCACTCTCGGAATGAACGCCTGTCTTGTAACGGGCATTGATCATCGGTTTGAGCTGCGCTTTGAATTTCACCCAGTGCGGATAGAATACACACGGGATACCCGGCATCGAAAGCATATACGCATAGCATTGCTGGATCTTACCCGGGTACTTCATCGAGTTGTTCTTGCCGCAGAACTCATTGTCGTCACGTTGGAACGAGTCATGGCTGTCAAGGAAAGTAACGGCGTAGCGACCTTTGCCTGCGCCTAACAGACCGGCTCCTTTGAGCTTGCCGTAGTTGCCGGAAGCAATACCTTCGTTGAAAGCCGTATATTTGGTGGCGAAATCGAAGGTGCAGGTATTCCAATTAGCGTCATTAAGATGACTCTGGAGCGTATTCACATTACCGTCCCAGTACTCCATCACGGAGAAATAAGGACCGGAAGCCGTGTTGTATTCATTGATATGACTATTACGGAACCCTTTGCAGAAGTCATAACGGAAGCCGTCTATATGAATATCATTACGAAGCCATTGGAGATAGGCTTTGAACATCGCACGCACCTGCGCATTGGTATGATCCCAGTCACGTGCGCCGTCCCAGTTCTCGCCGTCATCGTTACCGCCCGTCGCCTTGCCTCGGCAGTCTCCGGCTTTGCTGTCCGTATTCATCTCGTCCGTCTTGCATATCCATGCTGCCGTCGGCTCAAACGAACCGTACGATCCGAAATTCTGTTTTGCGAACGTACACCATCCGCTGCTGCTTGCAGCATGGTTGATCACGATGTCAGCCACCACCCGTGCGCCGTTCTGATGCAGGGTACTGATCAGCGCTGCCAGTCTGGATTTCGTTCCCCAAGCTCCGTCCAGACTGCTGTATTGCACCGGATGATATCCCGTGCCGCCGGTCGATTTGGACATAGGCGGAAGCCATACGAGATCGAACCACTGACCGATCTCCTCCGCCTGACCGTCATTGAGATCAATCCATTTGGTACGGCCGTATCCCTGGTCCTGATAGCTGTCCCAGTAGAACGCCTGGAACATCACATCGGTGCTTCTCTCCGGTGCCGCGTTCGAATAGGTCTTGGTGTCTCCGCCACCGCCTCCGCCGCCGCCGTTGGACTCTTCGATATACCACATGTCATCCTGGTATTTTATCTTGATGTACATGTCGTACGTACCGGCCGTCTGGCAGACGATAGCGTCGCTGCCCACCGAGAAATTCCGGTATGCGCCATACGGATCGATCACCGGGATATTCCACGGTTGACCGCTTCCTTCGTCGTAGCAGGTCACCTTGTCGCCGGCGGCCAGCACCACATTATATGCAGCGTATTGTGTTCTACCCTGAAAATCTTGTTCGCCGGTGTTCTCGGCGGCATAATCCTTGTTTCCGTTCACACGTACGTAGAACGGCTCTGCCATCAGTGCTATCGTTCCCAGCACCATGGTCAAAAAAACAGATATACTTCTTCTCATTGCAGTTGAATTTATTGTATTTTATTTCCAGTCATATCATACACCTGCTCACCCACCCGGATCAGCAGTCTGCCTTCTTGGATGAATTTCTCGCCTCTGACGGCCGACGGCTGAAAGCTGACTTCTTCAATGCTTTGCGGATCAGGCTTGTCGGTAGAGCTGTTCACCCATATCTCGAAACTCTCGTTATGTCCTTCCATCGTGCTGTAGTTGCTTGCCGCCAGCCGGTAGTCTGCACCGAAACCCTGTTTGTTCGCTTTGTCGCCGAGGCATATGATCAGCCAGCCGTTCTTGCCGACCACCGTAGCCTGATAGCCGGTTGCGGAAGAATACTCGTCTTTCACTTCGCTCTCGCTGTGAATACCCGCCCATTTGCGGGCGACGATCATCGGCTTGAGATCCTCTTTGTATTTCGCCCAGTGCGGATAGAACACACATGGCACACCCGGCATGCTCAGCAGGAACGCATTCGCCTGCATCAGACGGCCTTTGAGAGCCGGAGTCATCGAGTTGCCGCGACCGCCGAACTCATTCTCGTTATCCGGACGCAGGAACCAGTCATGGCTCTCGATAAAGGTCACGGAGTGTCTGCCGTCGCCGCGGCTCATGATACAATCGCCTCGACCGCGACTGTAGTCCCAGCCGGCAAACGAATTGAACACATGCCATTTTAGGTCAAAATCCAGCCCCATCAGATCGCCTTTCGCATCACCTATACGGCGCTGGATCTCATCCGTTCCGCTGTAGCACTCCATGAAAGCGATCTCCGGCTTCGCGTGTTTGTTATAGTTCCAATGGTGCCAGTTGTTGAATCCGTCGCCTTTGTCATAGCGGAAGCCGTCATATTTCATTACGTTACGCATCCATTGCAGATAGGCGATGAACATCTCCTGCACTTTCGGCATATCGTGGCTCCAGTCGCGTGCGCCGTCCCAGTTGTCCCCGTCGTCGGCGTTACCGGTCGCTTTGCCCCAGCAATCGCCCGAACCCTCGTTCGTCTCCGTCGGTTTGTTCCATTCCGCATTCACCTCGTCGTTGGAGCATATATAGGTCTCATCCGGCTGGAACTTGCCGTACTCGCCGAAATCCATCTCGTAGAAATCGCACCAGGAACTCATATTCGCGCAGTGGTTGATCACGATATCAGCCACCACTTTCGATCCTGCATTGTGAAGCCGGCTGATCAGCTCCTCCAACTCCTCACGCGTTCCCCAGTTGGAATTCTGGTTGCTGTATTGTTTGGGGTGGTAACCCGCTCCGTCGCCGTAAGCGCTGGGCGGCAACCATACGTAATCAAAATACGCTCCGATCTCGGAAGCCTGCGCCGACAGCGTCGTCCATTTGGTATCGCCGTACTCGCTCACACCCGGCGACTTGGGGTCATACGACTCGTTGTAAAACGCCTGCATCAGCACCGCCTCGCATTGTGCCGGCACGGCTCCGGCATAGACATTTCCCAGATCCTCCCCTTCGCCGCAATCCGAACCGTTACCGATATACAACTGGTCCTCGCCGTATTTGAGCTTGATATAGAAATCATAGCATCCGGTATTGGTAGTGGTATAGCGGTCTCCGGAACGCGTAAATCCGGCTACGGAATATTGATCCAGTTCCACAGCCCATGCAGCCTGATAGTCAATGTCGTACAGCTGGAGATAGTCTCCGCTGTTCACCTTCACATGCGCCAGATACTCGTCATACGTGCCCGTGTTCGCATCTTTGCCCTTGTACTCTGCCTCGAAATAGGTCTTGCCGTTCACCAGTATGCCGTAACCGGCAGCCCATCCCGTCATCGCGCACAGCAGCGCAATAATCATCAATCCTGTTTTTTTCATCGTATTTATTTCTCCTTTACTTCACTTCCTGTCAGCGTATAGGTCTTGCCTTCGCGGACGATATACACCTGTCCGTTATAGATAATCTTGCGTACTCCGGTGTTCTCTGCCGCCGTATTCTCCACGCCCTGCACGCCTTCTACCCAAACCGTATAATGGTCGGCATTGACGGCGCATCCGTAACCCGCAGGCTGCGTCATGTCGCGGTTCTTGCCTAACCGGAGTATCACTTTGTGATGTTTTCCTTCGATCGTTCCGGTATAGCCGCCCTGCACGAAAGACTCGTCCGTCACCTTGGACTCCGAATGGATTCCGGCTAACTTGCGGATCCGGATCAGCTTGTTGATTTCGTCCTTGTACATGTTCCAGTGAGGCCAGAAAACGCAAGGCACACCCGGCATCATCAGAATATAGGCGTTCGCCTGCAGCACCTGGGCTTTCGTCGTCGCGTTTGCCAGGTTCGAACTGCCGAACTGGTTGTTTCCGTACGCATTCCCGCGATCGAAGGTATCATGGTTGTCCACAAAAGTCACGGCATAACGCTCCAGACCTTGGCCACGGAAAGAGTTGGTGTTCTTCTTCAACTTGCCGTAATTGCCGTCTATGATAGCTTTCTTCAGTTCGTATTTCTGCTGGAAATCAAAGACCATCGTGTTATAACCCGTCTCTTCCAGATGCTTCTTCTGGATCGCAATACTTTCCCAGCACTCCGATACGGACAGATAAGGCTGCGACGCCTTATTGTACATACTCAGATATTCGCCGTTGTAACCCAAAGTCATATCATACCGGAAACCGTCGTAGTCCATCACATTGCGCATCCATTGCACATACGCCTTCGCCCAATTCTGAACATACTTGTTCGTATGATCCAGATCACGCGCGCCGTCAAAATTACTACCCGTGTCTGCCGCTCCGCGGGAAGACACATCGGCGCCGTAGCACGACGACTCGCTGTCGGTGAATCCTTCGTCTCCCTTGCAGATATGCTCCTGCGTCAACTGGTAAGTACCGTATTCTCCGAAATTATCCGGAAAGAAATCACACCAGCTGCTTTTGTTGCCGCGATGGTTGATCACGATGTCCGCCAGCACTTTGGTGTTGCCGCGGTGCAACGCGGCGATCAGTTCCTGCAATTTTCCTCTCGTGCCCCAGTCGCAGTTCTGGTCATTCAGCTGTTTGTGGGTATAACCTACGCCACCGCCGCCGTTGCCTCCGACGCCTTTGGCACTTGGCGGAAACCAAAGAATGTCAAAATAGGCATTGATAGCAGCCGTATCCTTCAGCAGGTCAATCCATTTGGTGCGGCCGTACTTGGTCGTGGACTTGGTTGCATCATAGCTGTCCCAATAAAAAGCCTGAAGCATTACATCCTCGCACTCGGCGGGAACGCCGATATTCTCTGCGCGAAGCGCCGGAAAAACCATCAGAACCGACAGGATCGTAAGAATAATCTTTTTCATGGTTGTTTACAAATTAAGTTACGTTTTTTTTCATAAGCGGCTGCAAAGATACAACTTTTTTTGCACTTATGCAAGAAAAAAAAGTTTTTTTTGCGCGCACGCGCATCTTTTCCGCCCGCACGCGTACCTTATTTATATTTTGCAAGCTTTTTAACGTGCGCCACCCCATCTGCGACGGTGAAGGTCACGCGCCACCCGGCATAATCCATCTTATACTCCCGCTCCGGGTCATTCTGATACCCGGGACGCGGATCCTGACGCAAAATATAATCAATCTCAGCCTTTTTTCCTCTCAAAAGGGGGTGATAAGGGGGTGATAAGGCCACAAGAGACCAATCGACCTCCAATTCCCGGTCCTTAGTCTCCTCTGCAAAACCATTTCGCGCATCGGGATGACTGTCGCTGAAACTCAGATAAGGCTTAATATCGTATATCGGCGTACCGTCAAGCAGGTCCGCGCCGCTCACGATCAACTCCATCCGACCGCTTTCTCCGATATATACTCCCTCTCTTGAGGAGAGGACCGGAGTGAGGTTTCTCACACTGCTTAATCCGATCGGGTTCGGACGGAAAGGACTACGCGTCGCGAATACGCCCATCCGTTTATTCCCGCCCAAACGCGGCGGCCGCACCGTCGGAGACCACTCCTTTGTACCCTGCACTTGATCACTTGGTACTTGGTCACTTGGTACTTTCGAAAATCCCCAGATCAACCATAAATGGCTGAATCCCTCTATTCCGCGAAGCGCCTCCTGAACTGCATATTCGGGTTCAAAAACGATCCGCGTCAAGATCGGACTCTCCTCCCGGCTCTGGCGCGGAATACCGAACTTGTCGGTGTGCCCGTTTCGGGCGTATGCAATCACTTTTAACTCCATAACGGGTGCAAAATTACTATTTTTATATCGAAAATGCAAGAAAAATGCACTTAAATGCAAAAAAAATGCAAAAATATTTGGTCAATTCAAAAAAAAGCAGTACTTTTGCACCCGCTTTTCGAAAACAAGCACTCCGGGTGCCATAGCTCAGTTGGTAGAGCAAAGGACTGAAAATCCTTGTGTCACTGGTTCGATTCCCGTTGGCACCACAAAAAAA
>CAMKPZ010000021.1 GCA_946414805.1 uncultured Bacteroidales bacterium | reverse complement strand
GTACTGGGAGAGAAAACAAAACAAATCAAGAATTGAAAAATAACTATGAATAGAGCAGATTTTCCGATATTAAAGGAGACCGTTCACGGACGACCGTTAGTCTATCTTGATAATGCGGCAACGAGCCAGAAGCCGCAAGTTGTGATGGACGCTATCACCGAGGCGTACAGCCATTGGAACAGCAATATCCACCGCGGTGTGCACCATCTGAGCCAAGTAGCCACCCGCCACCATGAGGAGGCACGAAAAGCCGTAGCGGCATTTATTGGAGCCGCCTCTGCGGACGAGATCATCTTCACCAAAGGAACAACCGACAGTCTCAATGCTCTGGCGTTCTCCTTTGGAGAAGCTTTCATCCGCGAGGGCGATGAGATCATCGTCTCTGCCCTGGAGCACCATTCGAATATCGTACCCTGGCAAATGCTCTGTGAGCGCAAGAAAGCCGTCCTCCGACATATTCCCTTGCGCGAGGACCTAACGCTCGATATAGAGGCGTTTAAGGGGCTTCTGGGCGAAAAGACGAAGTTAGTCTCGGTGGCGCATGTCAGCAATGTGTTAGGAACGGTCAATCCCGTGGAAGAGATCGTTCGTCTTGCGCACGAACGCCATATCCCTGTTTGTATTGACGGCGCGCAGTCTGTGCCGCATAGATCGATTGATGTACAGGCATTGGATTGCGATTTCCTTGCTTTCTCGGGTCATAAGATGTACGGTCCGACGGGGATCGGCGTGCTCTATGGAAAGAAAGAGTGGTTGGACCAACTGCCGCCGCACGAGGGTGGGGGAGAGATGATCAACCATGTCCGCTGGAGCGGAACGACCTACAATGAGTTGCCCTATAAGTTTGAAGCCGGAACACCTAATTTCGTGGGATCCTATGCGTTGCACAAAGCCATCGACTATATGCAATCAGTTGGTTTGGAGTCTATTGAGGCGCACGAGCGCGAACTGACGGACTATTGCGAATCGCAACTGGCTGCCATCCAAGGCGTCCATATCTACGCCGCTGCCCAACCCAAAGCAGGAGTCATCAGTTTCAATGTCTTCGCCGATTACCAATCACCGGGAACCAATAACCGATCACTCATCCATCCTCTTGATATAGGTATGCTTCTGGACCAACAAGGCGTTGCCGTCCGTACCGGACACCATTGCGCCGAACCGCTGATCGACGAACTGGGCGTGCCGGGAACGGTCCGTGTCTCCTTCGGGCTTTACAACGACAAAAACGATATAGATGCTTTCATTGCAGCGCTGCAGAAAGCCATTACGATGTTGAACTGACATAACAGATACTAAAACAAATCGTATGAAACACTTCTATTTCATTGCGGCTGTACTGATCGCCGCAGCAGTCCTGAGCGGATGCAGTCCGCAGAACGAGACACCGCTCCATGCAGGCTCCGTAGTCCGTGATACCATCAACGGAACGCCGTGTTGCGTCTATCTGCCGGCCTCAATCTCCAATAACCAATCACCAATTACTTACCCTGTCCTCTACCTCCACCACGGTATGTACGGCAATGAGAACGACTGGACGGAACAAGGACGGCTGGTAGAGATCATGGATTCCTTGCTGCAAGCCGGCGAAGTGAAAGAGATGGTGGTAATCATGCCGGATAACTGTCCGCACAGACCTACTTCGGAAGAAGAACGCGCCAATGCCATGAACGGAGACTGGATACGCCGGTTCCCGGCATTCATGGCGGATGCGGAAAGCAAATACCCGATCAGCAATGCCCCTGCCCAACGCGCTATAGCCGGTCTTTCCATGGGCGGTTTTCATACCATGCATGTCTCGCATCATCTGCACGGACAGTTTGCCTGCGTGGGGCTGTTCTCCGCAGCAATCCGGCCGGTGGAACCCGATCCCGTCTATGATAACTGGGAGAACGAAATACGGCAGCAGATGGAGACGACCACGCTCTACTGGATTGGCATCGGCAAAGAGGATTTCCTCTACGGTTTCAATGAGGATTACCGCCGTTGGTTGGAAGCCAACCACCTCGAATACACCTATTATGAATCCGCCGGCGGCCACACCTGGGACAACTGGCAGGACTATCTCTGCCGCTTCCTCAAGAAATTATAATGTGCTCAATCTGGTGAGGGGCATTCAGTCGCATCAGATGCCGAGTACATTGTAACGAATGACAAGCGACTTTTCTTGTACCCTAAATCTACCCCGAATCTTAATAATCGTATACTTTTTCGCCCCGAAACAGCCCGAAATCGGGTCGGGTTAATGTCGTGGTTAAGTCGAGGGCAAGTCGTGGTTAAGCCGTGGTCAGAACAAATCTTAAAAATCGTAAACTGTTTTTTTGCACAGTTTAGGATGATTTTGCTTGCATATCTCAAAAAAATATCGTACCTTTGCGGCGGAAATGAGAAAGGTCGTCATCATCGGTATATTTCTTTGGGCAAGCGCAGGGATCATACCTGCCGAACCGTTGCGCATCGTCAGTTACAATGTCGAGAACCTCTTCCACCCTGCCCATGACAGCGTGGCCGGAGAACCGAAAGACGATTGGGAATGGACTCCGGAGGGTGAGCGGCGCTGGACTTATACACGGTACGGCCGCAAGGTGGAGAATATTGCCCGTGTGCTGACGGATATAGGAGAGTGGGACGGAGTAGATATAGCGGGGCTGCAGGAGGTGGAGAACGCCCGATGTCTGCGCAATCTGTGCTACACGCTGCGGCGGGGCGAGTATGATTTCGTGCATTACGAGAGTCCCGACACGCGAGGAATAGATGTTGCGCTGATCTACAAAAAGGCACGGATAGACACCATCCGGACTGAAAACCTCACCCCAACCCTCTCCTGTGGAGAGGGGGAATTGGTCACCCGCGACATCCTCTATGTCTGCGCACTGGCGGACAAGAAAGACACCCTGCATCTGTTTGTCTGCCATCTGCCTTCCCAGCGCGGCGGAACGGCTGAGAGCGAATGGAAACGAACGGCGGTGAAAGAGGTGTTGCAGCGTGGCATCGACAGTGTCTATACCCTTCATCCGGACGCTAAGATTATCGTCATGGGGGATTTTAACGGTGCGCCCAAAGAAGACCTGAGAGGCGTCAGAAACCTGATGAAAGGACTAAGTGACCAAGTACCAGGTACTGCCGGCACGCACAAATACCAAGGGCGGTGGAGTTGTCTGGATCAGTTCTACACCTCGCCTGCGATAGACAGCCTCTGCACCGTACGGATCTATAACGCGGAGTGGATCATGGAGACGGATGAGAAACACCTGGGCTTAAAGCCCATGCGGACCTACAACGGCTTCCGGTATCAAAATGGCTTCTCGGATCATCTGCCGATTGTTCTGGAAGCACAGCTTCGTTAAACTGTTAAACCGAACCGCTATACCGTTAAACTATTAAATTGTTAAACCGTTAGACAAATGCCGGAGATCGTATTGCATTATATTTGGGAGCACTGCCTCTGGGCGGGGTTTGAGCAACAGACCACGGACGGAAAGAAGATAGAGATCCTCTCTGTCGGCGAACATAATCCGGATTCGGGTCCGGACTACAGCCATGCACGTATACGGATTGATGGCAAAGAATGGGTAGGGAATATCGAGATCCATGTGAACTCCGGCGACTGGTACAAGCACCGCCACCAGCAGGACAAAGCCTACGACAATATTATCCTGCACGTGGTTCGCACCGCGGACAAGACAATTTACAACAGTGCAGGGGAGGTGATCCCGCAATGCGAGTTGCAATACCCGCAGGACAGAGATTACCTGACAGGCCTGTTTGAACAGGCGCAGAAGATGGACGGAGCCACAGCACGGATCGGTTGCGCCGAACAGCTGCTACACGAACCCGAACTGCTGACGGACGGATGGCGGAAGACCCTGTTGCGGAAACGGATGGACTGCAAACACGCCTCTGTCACACGACTCTTGGAGATCACCAAAGGCAGTTGGGAACACGCGTTGTATATCTCTCTCGCACGCAATTTCGGCTTTCATACCAACAGTCTGCCTTTCGAGCAACTGGCAATCAACACTCCGCTGTCCTACCTCCAGAAACACAGGAACAGCCTCTTCCAGTTGACAGCACTCCTCATGGGGCAGTCAGGAGGGTTGGAACCCGGCGGTTTCTGTCATGCGGATGACCGCGACGCCTTGGCCAAAGAATATTCGTTCCTGCGTACCAAATTCGGACTGACGCCGATGGATGCGAGTGTGTGGAAACATTCGAGGATGCGGCCGCAGAACAGTCCCGAACTGAGGATCCGCCAGTTTGCACAACTCCTTTACCAGTCGGAGGCGCTGCTCAGTAAGATCCTGGATACCGATGATCTGAAAGAGATGATGCATCTTTTCGAATGGAGAAATGAAACAGGCGTACCTCCGTTAGGACGGTCGAGCATTGATATACTGCTTATCAATACGGTGCTTCCGTATAAATACGCATACGCCCTTCAGCACAGCCATACAAGCCCGATACAGGATCATGCGGAGCGGATCATGCGGCTGATGGAAGCGATCCCGCCGGAGAACAACACGATCATCCGTCAGTGGCGGGTTCTGGGTCAGAAGATCGAAAACGCCGCAGACACACAGGCTCTGCTGCATCTCTATCAGAACTACTGCCAGCACCACGAGTGCATCAACTGCGAAGTGGGCTATAAGATATTTCAGGACAAACAACTCAAGTTATTTTAAGATGTATATCACGATCACGGAACATATCAGTATCAACCGTGAGGAACATCTGGTTCGCGTGGACGGCAAAGAGACCCGTCTGACGGGGCTGGAGTTCAGCTTGCTGGATTATCTCTGTTCGCGCCCGAACCGGATCTGCAGCAGAGATGAGTTGATCAACGAAGTATGGGGTAACCGGTTCCAATACGACCCGGGGACGATTGATGTCCACCTGAACGCGCTGCGGCGTAAACTGGGTTTCAGTAAGACACGACCGATCGAAACGCTCCGCGGCGTCGGATTGGTCTTCCGCGCCGAACAACAACGCGCACATTATATCATCGACTTGCAGCGCTTTGCCGCCGAATGGTTATTGAGTCACGAAGTGGAAATATCTTCGCACGGACTCGCAAGCAGCGTTCATCTCACGCCGTTTGTGAACGAACTCACCATCGAACCGGGAGCTTTGAAGAAAATGCTGGACGCTGTTCTGGAGACCTTGCTGCCATCCGCTCAACCCGGACATCTGAGGCTGAACAGCAAACTGACAATGCAGTATTTCATTCTGAGTCTGGAGATCAACGGAACGGCAAACGAATTGAAAATACCTATTGAACGAAACGAATTATGAAACATGTATTATGGGCTGCCGTAGCGGCCGTGCTTATTATGACAGGATGTAAGAAAGAAGTGCAAAACAGTCTGTACGAGGGAATAACCTTTGCGGACGAACGGATGGAACGGGGCGTCAAACAAGCCGCAGCGCTGTGGACGGAAGAAGACGGCAGTGCAGATGAGTTCCGGGCGTTCGTTGAGACCCATTATGCCCGTACGGAGGAAGAACGGACAGCACTCTTCGAGAGCCTCAGCCGGATGATGGAACGACTCAACGAGAGCGCAGACATGCTGACCGTGGAGTTATTGAAACCTACCCAACTCACCAACGCCGGAGAACCGACGGACATAGACTGGATCATGTCCGGCTATGACGCCAAAGCGCATATGACCGATGATCTGTTTGCTAACAAAGTGGCGTTTATCACCATCCTCAATTTCCCGTTTTATACGCTGGAGGAGAAGAACACACTCGGCGGAAACTGGACACGCCGCCAGTGGGCGGAAGCACGACTGGGAGATGTGTTCACCAGCAGGATTCCTGCAAAAGTCCAGATCGCACAAGCCGAAGCAATGGCTGCGGCGGAGAACTATATAGCCGATTACAATATCTGCATGGACCGTCTGCGTACGGAAGACGGACGGCAGCTCTTTCCGGACGGAATGAAGCTCCTGAGCCACTGGAACCTGCGTGATGAACTCAAAGCCCACTATAAGGGACAAAGTGACGATGTACAAAGTACAAAGGTAGATGAGAAACAGGAGATGATCTATCAGGTGATGCAACGTATTGTGCGGCAGGAGATTCCGGAGACTGTGATCAATAACGAAACGCCCCTTTGGTACCCCTATAGCAATAGAGTCGAAAGTCAAAAGTCAAAAGTCGAAAGTCAGAACTCGAAAGTCGAAAGCAGGGAACCGGATACACGCTACCGGAAGATCCTTGATGTCTTTCATGCCATGCAGCAGGTCGATGCCTGTTGTCCGAACATGCCGACGGCTATCATCCGTAATTTCGAAGGAGATATAGAGATGCCGGCAGCCGAAGTGGACAGTCTCTTCCGCGCGTTGCTCGGATCGGAAGAGGTAAAGACCGTAGCCGCGGAGATCAGGACGCGTCTGGGGCGTGAGTTAAGACCTTATGACATCTGGTACGACGGCTTCAAAGCCCGTAGCAACATGAATGAAGACGCACTGTCGGCGGAGACACGGAAGCGTTTTCCGGATCCGCTCACCTATGAGAAGAAGATCGCCGGAATGCTGACCGAATTGGGATTTCAGAAAGAGAACGCCGAAGACATAGCACGGCATATCGTAGTGGAACCCGCCCGCGGTTCGGGGCATGCGTGGCCGTGCGTAGGCAGGAACGAACCGACGCGTCTGCGTACCCGTATTGCGCCCGAAGGTATGGATTACAAGGGCTATAACATCGCCGTGCATGAGATGGGGCATAATGTCGAGGAAGTGATCAGCCTCTACCGGATGGATTACTATATGCTGCATGGTATCCCGAACACGGGTTTCACGGAGACCAGCGCTTTCCTCTTCCAGGCGCGTGATCTGCAACTGCTGGGCTACGGCAAACAGACAATGGACAGAGAGGCTGTCCTGGACCAGTTCTGGGGGATGTACGAGATCATGGGTGTGAGTCTCGTAGACATGCAGATGTGGCAGTGGCTCTACGCCCATCCGGCAGCAACGGCGGCTGAACTTCGCGAAGCCGTCATTGCCATCGCCGCAGAGGTGTGGAATACCTATTACGAACCAGTCTTAGGCGAACATGACTGCGTCCTGCTGGCGATCTACTCCCATATGGTCAACAGTCCGATGTACTTGCCTAATTACCCGATCGGACATATTGTGCAGTTCCAGTTAGAGCAAGCCCTCGCCGGCAAAGAGGGTAGGGAATGGGCGGAGACATACGAACGCTGGTACCGCCTCGGACGACTCACGCCTAACCACTGGATGCACCAGGCCGTGAACGGTTCGCTTTCCGTGCAACCGGTATTGGAGCAGATTCGCTGAACGGCATCCCAATTTATGGGGAATTAAGTCTCTCTTAAGTTTTTCTTAAGAGATATATCAGTATTTATTTGTACCTTTGCCCGAAATTTCAAAAAAGCACTTATGAACAAGCGATTTTTATATCTTGTTGCAGCATTGATCTGGGGCATCCCGGGAATTATTATTACTACCAAAGGCATCCGTGCCTATACCGCCATGCCCGCTGACGAACTATGGTGGCTCTTGCTGATCACGGCTGCCGTGTTTACCGGTTTTATTCTGATGTTCAGCCGCATTGTGGCTAAATATTGCGCCCTCATCGCTGCCGAACCGGACAAAACAACGCTCCGGCACACTTTTCCTCTCCGCGGATGGATATTGATCGTATGTATGATGGGGCTTGGTATGGCACTCAAATTCTTGCCGTTCATCCCTGCGGAGTTCACCGCTTCGTTCTATTCCGGTCTTGGACCCGCACTGGTAATTGCGTCGGTTCTGTTTATGAAGAAATTTTAAAATACAGATGGATATGAATTTTACAGGAATTATCATAGGAGCAGCTGTCTTCTTCAGTATCGGCATCTGCCATCCTATCACAATCAAACTGGAGTATTATTTCGGTCGTAAAGGCTGGTGGGGCTTCTTTATTCCGGGTGTTATCTGCACCGCTATTTCCCTGTTAGTGGATAATTATATTGCCTCCACGATCATAGCAGCCTTTGCTTTCTCTTGCTTCTGGGGTATTCACGAAGTGATGCAGCAGGAGATGCGCGTGCTGCGTGGTTGGTTTCCCGAGAACCCGAAACGCCATGCGTACTACGAACGCAGACGCAAAGAACTGGGAGACATTCTCAAAGAAGGTCCCAGTCACAACCATCTGAAAGAAAAGATGGGTAAATAATAGTACTTATTTTTAATATTGAGTGTACGTTTTTTAAGAAAATGTACACTTTTTGTATATATCGCTTGCGACATTAAAATATTTGTAGTAATTTTGCATCGCAAACGATATAAACAACGTTTGAGAGAATTATGAAAAGTTTATTAATTATATTATTTACTATTATGAATATCTATGATTTTACGGTGCTGGACACCAAAAAGAATGAAGTCAAATTGGACGAGTACAAAGGCAAAGTCCTTTTAGTTGTCAATACCGCTACGGGTTGCGGTTTCACTCCGCAGTACGAGGCGCTCGAAAACCTCTACAAGAAATACCAGGACAAGGGTCTGGTGATCCTCGACTTCCCTTGCAACCAGTTCGGTCAGCAGGCTCCGGGCACGGACGAAGAGATCGTTTCTTTCTGCCAACTCAAATACAAAGTATCTTTCCCGCAGTTCTCGAAAATCGAGGTCAACGGAGAGAACGAGAGTCCGCTCTTCACATACCTCAAAGAGAATGGTCCCGAGGAGAAATACGAAGGCTTCAAAGCCAAAGCAACCGCTACGATGCTCAAAGGCATCAGCAAGACCTTTAAGAAAGAGAACGACATCCGTTGGAACTTCACCAAGTTCCTTGTCGATCGCGAGGGTAACGTAGTGGGACGCTATGCACCGACCACCAAACCCGAGGATATCGAGAAAGATGTACTCAAATACCTGTAATTCCTCTCTATAATATATGTACGAGCAATTAAAATTAGATAACCAGCTTTGCTTCCGTCTCTACACGGCAGCAAGGCTCGTTACGAACATCTATCAGCCCTATTTTGCGCCCTTAGGAATCACCTATCCGCAATACCTGGTTCTGCTCGTGCTGTGGGAAAACGACAAGCAACCGGTGTGCGAAATAGGCAAGCGTCTGATGCTCGACACCAATACCATCACGCCGCTGCTTCAGCGGATGGAGAAAGCCGGACTGATTGTCCGCACACGCGGTACCGAAGATACACGACAGCGCATCGTTTCGCTCACTCCAAAAGGAATGGAACTGCAAGAGCAGATGGTGAACATACCGGACTGCCTGAGCGATAAGATTACGGACAAAATAGGATCCGTAGATGAGATCGTGGCGATGATTCCCACACTCGATAAACTGATAGAAGGACTATCTAAAATACAAAAATAACTTAAATTTATACAATTATGACAAAAGAAGAAGCACTGAAGGGCCTGGCATATCTGGGCGCAGTATGGTTTGGAAACAGTAAACAACATTTCGCTTTCTCGGCGTACGACCGTCTGAACGGCTGGAATAAGCTCGCCGACAAATGGAAAGAGGAAGCAGAGGAAGAGTGGGACGAGGCAGAAGAGGTTCTCAACCGTCTGGTAGAACTCGGCTGCAAGCCGGCTGACCTGCAGGAAGCAATGAAGACCATCGAGTTCCCGTTCTACGATGACCCGAAACAGCAGATCGAGACCGACTACAACGAGGGTGCAATCAAAGAACTCAGCGAACTGGCTGCGGCTTTCTCCGATGATTACCCCACCCAGAAACTCATCCAGAAATGGATCGACGGCGAGGTAGAGCACATGGCTTGGGAGAAGCAGTACCTCAACTACATCGACAAACTGGGTTACGAGAACTTCTTAATCGAGATGATGTAATGAAAGAGCAAGTTTTAGCTGCCATGCGTGCAGCAGGCAAGCCGGTTTCTGCTGGCGAAGTGACCGCCGCTCTCGGTGCAGACCGCAAAGAGGTGGACAAAGTCTTCGCGGAACTCAAGAAAGAAGGCGCCATCGTTTCGCCCGTTCGTTGCAAATGGGCACCTGCAAACTAATTTATAGCAGAGTAGTTCTGCTAAATCCGAAGGAGGGTGTGTTTCATAAACACACTCTCTTTTTTCGTCTTCATTCAGTTTTTTTTGCATATATGCAATTTTTTTTGTACCTTTGCGGCGTTTTAATGAGTACCGACCGAATAATACATCAGCATATGAAATATCTTCGTACATTGTATATCGTCCCTTTGTCCCTGGTTTTGATGCTCTCGTGCCAAAAACAGCAGCCTGCTCCAGAGCCGGAGAAAGACAGCAGTGCCTTTGTCAATCTGACAGACATCATTCCCGATGCGATTTTGGAGATCCGCTACTACAGCACGTATAATTTTGTGGGTGAACGCATCGACGGTTACGAGCAGCCGGTGGCGCTCATGACACGCCAGGCGGCAGACTCGCTCAAAGCTGTCAGCGATGAACTGAAAGCGTACGGCTACCGCCTCAAGATTTGGGACACCTACCGCCCGCAGACCGCCGTCAACCATTTCATCCGCGGGGCGGAGAACGTGCAGGACACGGCGATGAAGAAGATTTTCTACCCCATGGTGGGCAAGTCACTGCTCTTTGAGCAGGGCTATATCTATGTGCGCTCTTCCCATTCCCGCGGTTCGACAGTCGATCTGACGCTTATCGATGCCGCTACAGGCAAGGAACTGGACATGGGTTCGCCTTTCGACTGGTTCGGCGAGGAGAGCCACCCGGACTACCCCTGCAAGCTCTACCGCCAGTCCGAGAACCGCCTTACCCTGCGTAAGGCGATGACCCGTCACGGCTTTGAGCCGATAGACAGCGAGTGGTGGCATTTCACGCTCCGCAACGAGCCTTTCCCCGATACTTATTTTGACTTCCCTGTAAAGCAATTATAGGCAATGACCGCTCCCAAGCTACATACCGACGCGCTGCACCGGATGGCTTATACCACGGACGCGAGTGCCTATCGCGGGATGCCTCTGGCAGTATCGTACCCCAAGACGGAGGATGACCTGCGTGCGCTGATTGACGAAGCACGCCGGCGCAAGACGCACCTCATTCCCCGTGCAGGCGGAACGAGTATAGCAGGACAGGTGGTAGGCAGCGGTATTGTAGTGGATGTGAGCCGGTACATGAACCGTATCCTCTCCATCGACCCCGAACGGCGCATAGCCCGCGTGCAACCCGGCGTGGTGCGCGACGAATTGAACATCGCGCTCCGTCCGTACGGGCTGTTCTTCTCGCCGGAGACCTCAACTTCCAACCGCTGCTGCATAGGCGGCATGGTGGGCAATAACTCCTGCGGCACGCACAGCCTCGTCTATGGCTCCACGCGCCACCACGTAGTGGGACTGCGGGTCATGTTAGCGGACGGAACGGTGCACACCTCTCCCCAACCCTCTCCCAAGGAGAGGGAGCTTCTCCCCTTAGGGGAGACGGGAGAGAGGTCTTTGATGGATGCTATTTCGGCGCAACTGCACGGATGGCAGAAAGACGGACAAGTGATGCAGGCGGTACGGGAAGCCTTCCCCGACGAGTCTATCCGCCGCCGTTCGTGCGGATATGCGATAGACGAGTGTCTGGATGTCTATGGCGAGGGCATGAACCTCAACCTGCCTGCGCTCATCACGGGCTCGGAAGGCACCCTCTGTTTCGTGACGGAGATCACTCTCTCATTAGATGTCCTGCCGCCGAAAGAGCAGATGGTAGTCTGCGTGCACCTGAGCGGGATGGATGACAGCTGGCGCACCAACCTCATCGCACTGGGTTGCCAGCCTACCGCTGTGGAACTGATTGACGGCAAGATTATCGACCTCGCCCGCACAAACATAGAAGCAAGCAAAAACCTCTTCTTTGTTGATGGCACGCCGGCTGCAATCATCGTGGCGGAGTTCAGAGCCGCGACACGTGCGGAGCTGGACAAGCAGGCGGAGGCGTTCATAGAAGCGATGAAGCAGTCCGGCATTCCTCATACCGTCACTACCGTTTATAGCAACGACGTGAGCCGCGTATGGGCGTTGCGCAAAGCAGGCTTGGGCGTGCTGTCAGCCATGTCGGGCGATGCCAAACCCGTCGGCGTGGTGGAAGACACCGCAGTAGCGCCGGAGCGCATGGAAGCCTATATGAAAGACTTCCGGGCGATGATGGCGGAACTGGGACTGGACTGCGTCTATTACGGACATATATCTACGGGCGAACTGCATCTGCGCCCCGTGCTGGATCTGCATAAAGAGCATGACCGCCAACTCTTCCGTCGGGTGGCGGAACGGACGGCGGCACTGGTGAAGAAACACCACGGCTGTCTCTCCGGCGAGCATGGTGACGGGCGCCTGCGGGGTGAGTTTATCCCTCTGATGTACGGCAATGAGGTCTATGAGATGATGCGCAGCCTCAAACATACTTGGGACCCCGAAGGGCTGTTCAACATGGGCAAGATTGTGGACACCCCGCCGATGGACGAATATCTAAGGTTCGCCCCTCAAAGCACAATCAATACTCCGCAGTCAGTTCCCCCTCTTTTGAGGGGAGGGAAGGGGAGGGGTTTGCTCCCTCTGCTTGAGCAATGTAACGGGGCAGGGGATTGCCGCAAGTCGGCGGTCATAGGCGGTACGATGTGCCCGGCTTACAAAGCAACGGGCGATGAGCTGTTCTCCACCCGCGCGAGAGCGAACGTGCTCCGTGAGATGATTGCCAACTCGCCGGACGGCATCTATTCCGAAGAAGTAAAAACGGTGCTGGACTCCTGTCTGGCGTGCAAAGCCTGTCACAGCGAGTGCCCGAGCAATGTGGACATGACGCGTCTCAGAAGCGAAATATTGCAAGAGCGGTACAGCCACTCGCGTGTGCCTTTCCGCACATGGCTGGTAGCGCACATGGCGGACGTCGAGACGCTCGGAGGGCTTGTACCCGGTATCTATAATTTCTTTGCTACCAACCGCCTGACCTCATCCCTTATCAAAAAGATAGTTGGCTTCGCTGCCGAACGGCATATACCCACGCTCAGCCGCCACTCCATGCGCTGGCTGGTGAATAATAATCTTTCGACTTTCGACTTTCGACTTTCGACTAAGACCGTCTACCTCTTCGCCGACGAGTTCACAAACCGCGCGGAGGCGGAACTGGGTCTGCGTTTTGCCCAACTCTTGACACGGTTTGGGTATCATGTGGTTATCCCAAAGCATGTGGAGAGCGGCAGGGCGGCAATCAGCAAGGGTTGTCTCAAACAGGCTTCTCGCTACGCCAAACGCAATGTGGAACTACTCAAAGACCTCATCTCCGCCGACACGCCGCTGGTGGGTATCGAGCCTTCGTGTATCCTCTCTTTCCGGGACGAGTACCCGCGTCTGGTGCCCGAAAACATGCGCGAGGAAGCCAAACGACTGGGCAAGAACTGCCTGCTCTACGACGAGTTTCTGATGCGCGAGGTGGAAGCCGGACGGCTGCCTCAAGAAGCTTTCGGCGAACTGCAAGGCGAATTGTGGCTGCACGGTCATTGCCACCAGAAAGCACTGGTCGGCATAGAGAAAACCGCCTCGCTGCTGCGCCTCGTCAGAGGATTGGAAGTGCATGTCATTCCTTCCGGTTGCTGCGGCATGGCGGGCTCCTTCGGCTACGAGGCGAAGCACTATGAGGACTCCATGCGCGTCGCTAACACCACCTTGGTTCCGGCTCTGAAGAAAGCCCAAGCGGCTAATCCCTCTATCTATGTTGCTGCGCCCGGCACCTCCTGCCGCACCCAGATAGCCGACACCACCGGCATACACGCCTATCATCCCATAGATATCCTTTATATGGCAACGGATTGAGAAAACACAAGAAAAAACAACTAACACACCATACACACAATGAAAATCTATCGACTAACACTCCTGCTTCTTGCTTTCGCCGGACTGCTATCAGCCTGTTCCGGCGGGGGAGACTATCGGGAGCCCAAATCGGAAGAGGATCTCTCCGGCCTTGTACTGGCAGCCTCCAACGGCAGTTATTACCAGCAGAAGTA
>CAMKPZ010000020.1 GCA_946414805.1 uncultured Bacteroidales bacterium | reverse complement strand
GCGCAGGTGGTGAAATTGGTATACACGCTACTTTGAGGGGGTAGTGGTCGCAAGATCGTGTGAGTTCGAGTCTCATCCTGCGCACAAAAACGACGTACAGAAATGCACGCCGTTTTTTTTCGTGCAAAATCTTGCATATGTGCATTTTTTGTTGTACCTTTGCAGCCGAAAAAGTTACTGCTCACTTTATTATCTAATAACATTTAATTTTTTTGCTTTATGAAAGACAATCTACAAAATGTACCCGAAGAGCACAAGCCGATATCGGGATGGTTGGCATTTTTTCTTTGGGTTGGCATCGGACTGGGTGCCGCAGCGAGTTGCTGGAATGTATTATCCTCTCTCTTCGAATTAGACCCGGATCCGCTGTTATACCTCTTATTTCTGCTGTATCTTATCCCTTTAGTGACTGTAGCTATTCTCTGTATTATCGCATTTTACAAGCGTAAAACGAATGCCGTAGCATTAGCGTTAACATATATAGCGATGATTGCCTTGGACGGAGTGTTGCAGATTTTTTCCGCTATCATGTTTAACACCCATGATTTCGCAGGTGTCATCCGCCCCTTTGTATGGTCCGGCATATGGTTTGCTTATTTGCTCTGCTCGGAACAGGTAAAAGAACTGATCCCCAAGGAGACCAGAACCTGGAAAAGAACAGAAAGGGTACTGCTGTATCTCTATATCATCGCATGCATCGCGATAGGTGCATTCAGCACGATCGGATTCAACTCAAGCCGATTGGTGGATTCGATTACAGCGGAAAAACGCCATAAAGAACAGGTTCGGAACAATTTAGAAGAGATCATTGACGAAGTTAATGCTTCGCTTCCCTCTCCTATGGACAACGGCATTGTCATGCAAAAAACGGTTTTGAAAGACAATATATTGGAATATCATTACCAATTCCCGGAATATGAGAAAACGGATTTCAACACCGGTTTTATGCCGATCTTCTCAATCGTCCAAGAACAGGAGATACTTAAATCATGTGCGACTCTCGACGATCGGGAGCAATTGAATTTCTACAGCGAGACATTCGGAGAGGGATATAGCATCCGTTATATCTATCATGACAAGAATGACGACATCATCTCTTTCATCCAGATTTCGCCGGAGGACTACGAGCAAGCGAGAGAGGCCGACAGTGATTTCAAATGCAGTCCTTTCTCTTGGAAAATGGCACTTATAATCAAAAACCACACCTTGCCGACCGCATATTTTGGAGAATGGCCACTCACCGGCGTCAGCAAAGATGACGAGTATCTCTATTATGACATCGCGATACCGGAAATGAGCGAAGAAGAATTAGCGGAATATTCGCAATGGAGCATTGAGTTTACATTCCGTCTCTATCTCAGTTCGTTCTATGATTTACTATGGACGATGGCGGAATTCGATAACATTCCGGTATATATCCGCTTCTTCTACCAACAGGCAGAAGAACCTCTATTCAAGGTAATCCTCAAGCCGGAGGATTTAGCCGGTTGAAAGGGGCTGAAGGTCAACACCTGTAGGCATATTCGCAAAAGCCCAATATCGTACACAGAGGTAGCGCAAGGGTATAGCAAGGGTATAGCAAGGGTATAGCAAGGGTATAGCATTTTTTGGGGTAAAAATTTGCGTATGTCAGAAAAAAGCTGTAATTTTGCAGGCGTTATGATCCATTATACCACAGACCAAACAGAGATGCCGGCGCTGGATGAGCGCAAGATCAGCCGCTGGATAAAGGCGGTAGCCGCCCATTACGGCTTCGGCGTGGGTAATATCAACTATATCTTCTGTTCGGATGAGCGCGAGTTGGAGGTCAACCGTCAGTTTCTCGGGCATGACTACTACACCGATGTGATCACCTTTGACTACTCCACCGCCTCGACCCTCAACGGAGATATATTCATCTCCCTCGACACCGTCCGCTCCAATGCAGAGACGGTAGGTACGAGTTTCGAGAACGAACTTCTCCGGATCCTCATTCACGGCGTGCTGCATCTGACCGGACAAGGAGACAAGACACCGGAGACCAAAACGCAAATGACCGCTAAAGAGGAACACGCTTTAGCGTTATATCCGATATGAAAAAGACCATCATTACCCTTTGCGCCCTGCTCTTCGTACTTGGTGCTTATGCCGTGAACTACTGCGCTTCCTCCTCATGGGGTTATGCCGGTACAGTCACCGGCGGCGGTTCCGCATCCCCCACCCCCGTCTCATCGGAGAGCGAACTGAAGAACGCCCTCAAGAACAGCAACTCCGTGATTGTGATCACGAAGGATATCACCGTCTCTACGCAACTCTCCATCGAAGGGAAAAGCAATATCACGCTTCTGGCATTGCCGGGCAAAAGACTGATCAGCAATGACCAGACTCCATCCAAATCCGGTATTCTGGCTATCAAGAGCAGCAGTACGAATATCATTCTCCGCAACCTTATTTTCGAAGGTCCGGGTGCATTCGACTGCGACGGACGGGACAACCTGACGGTCTCCGATTCGCGTAAGATATGGGTGGATCATTGTGATTTCCAGGACGGATGCGACGGTAATTTCGACATCAACGGAGTCTCGGACAATATCACGGTCACCTGGTGCCGTTTCCGCTATCTCAAGGCTCCGCGTCCACGCGATGCAGGCGACACCAACACCGATCATACCGACGACCACCGGTTCTCGAACCTCATCGGTTCTTCCTCCAGCCAGAAACCCAGCGACGGAACCTATAATATCACATACGGCTTCTGCTGGTGGGACGAAGGCTGCAAGCAGCGCATGACGCGCTGCCGCAACTGCGAGTTGCATTTCCTCAACTGCTACTGGAACTCCTCCGTAGCCGATTACTATGTAGGTCCCGAGAACGCCAAATGCTATTTCGAGGGCTGCACTTTCGCCGGAAGAGCCAACAGCGCCAAAGGGATATGGAGCGTTTACGGCAGTTCGGACAACTCGTGCAAGTTCGTCAACTGCACCGGCAATCTGCCTGCCAACACGGGCTCCGTCTCCGCCCCCTCCTATCCGTACGACCAGCTGACGGCGGCAACGGCTAAGAATCATGTGACGAACGCCTCATGCGGCGCAGGCGCCACCCTCGTAGTTACGGACAAAGCGGAGGTCTCCTCTTCGTGCGACAGCGGCACGGGAGACGACGATGACACACCCGTTGCCGTCGAAGGGCAGTGCTGCATCGATCTCAGTCTGGGCGAAGAACCCACTGTGGCTAACGGGGGCATCCCTGCCGCCTTCAGCAAAACGGCTGTCACCGCCAGCCTCAGCACCGATCCGAACAAGGGATCCAAATGGGCACAAGGCTATCTGCACATGGGTGCCAACTCCGACTATATCACATTCGACTTCTCGGCATACACGAACACCATCAAAGCCGTGTCGTTCGATGTGACGATCCCGGGATGGCAGGAGAACAAGAACACCGTCTCCTATCACTGGAACACGGACGCCAACAGCTCTTACGCTATCGCAGGTTCAGAAACAGAGACCGTTTCTCTCTCCGCTCCCGCCGGCGCCCGTTCGTTCACCATCCAGCGTTCAGCCAGCACCGGCACACGCTTCACGCAGATATGTTTCGATTTCAACGAAACTCCTTCCGCCGTTGTATCGCCGGAGGCTGTTCCGTCCGCACGCAAGGTTCTTATCAACGGACAGATCTACATACAAAAAGAGGACCGAGTCTTTACCATCCTCGGTTCTCCTGTTCACTGACAGCAGTATACCTGCTGCCTTGTGCAGCGGGTGCTGCTTCCCTCATTAGTCTTTGAATTTCGCAGCCAGGAACTCACGGTTCAGGCGTGCGATATTCGCCAGGCTGACGCTCTTGGGGCACTCGGCAGCGCAAGCACCGGTGTTGGTGCAGTTACCGAATCCGAGTTCGTCCATCTTCGCCACCATCGCTTTAGCGCGTGCGGCTGCTTCGATCTTACCCTGCGGCAGGAGCGCCAACTGGCTTACCTTGGCAGCCACGAAGAGCATAGCGCTACCGTTCTTGCAGGCCGCAGCACAAGCGCCGCAACCGATACAGGAAGCTGCATCCATTGCCTCGTCAGCCACCGGCTTCGGGATAGGAATAGCATTGGCATCGGGCACACCGCCGGTATTCACGCTGACGAAACCTCCAGCCTGCATGATCTTGTCATATGCCTGACGGTCCACCATCAAGTCCTTGATCACAGGGAACGCCCGGCTGCGCCACGGCTCGACGGTGATGGTCTCGCCGTCTTTGAATTTACGCATGTGCAACTGGCATGTAGTGATCGCGCTGTCGGGTCCGTGGGGATGACCGTTCACATACATCGAGCACATACCGCAGATACCCTCGCGGCAATCGTGATCGTAAGTCACCGGATCTTTGTGCTCCGCAACAAGCTGCTCATTCAGAATGTCGATCATCTCCAAGAAAGATGCACCCTGGAATACATGCTTCAAATCATAGGTCTCGAAATGTCCCTGAGCCTTGGGGCCGGCCTGTCTCCAGACGCGGACTTTAATGTCAATGTAGCTGTCCATTATTCGATTATATTGTGTCTTATTATTCTCTTCAAGCAATTTGCGGTGCAAATTTACTGCTTTTTTCTCATATACGCAAGGTTTTTGGCAAAAATCTGCAATTTTTCTTCTCTATCGCCATTTTTGGTGAGTGTCAGCCCTCCATAGCCTGCAGTTTATTCTGCATCTCGAGCATCTCGTCGCGCAGCGATGCCGCCATGTCGAAATCGGTTGCTTTCGCGGCAGCCAGCATCTGTTTGCGCTTGTTCTCGATCGCTTTCTGCAGGTTCCTGGCATCCATCCGCTGCCAGTCGGCGGTCTTCCAGCTCTCGCGGATAGCGGCTTCCACGCGCTGTTTCTCCGCCTCGGGATCCTTGTAGAGCGACGCCAGTGCCGAAGTATTGATCTCTTTTCTGATCGCAGTCGGTGTGATCCCGTGTTCGGCGTTATAGCGCATCTGGATGGTGCGCCGGCGGTTGGTCTCATTGATGGTAGCCTGCATGGCGGGCGTGATCTTGTCGCCGTAGAGGATGGCCTTGCCGTTGACATGCCGTGCCGCACGTCCGACCGTCTGCGTCAGGGACCGCTGGTCACGCAGGAATCCTGTTTTGTCCGCATCGAGGATAGCTACGAGCGAGACCTCCGGCAGATCCAGTCCTTCGCGCAACAGATTGACACCCACCAAGACATCGTACTCGCCCCGGCGCAGATCCTCCATGATCTTCACGCGCTCGATGGTGTCTATGTCGGAATGGATGTAAGCGGACTTGATTCCGTAGCGGCGCAGATACTCGTCCAACTCCTCCGCCATCCGTTTGGTAAGGGTTGTGACGAGCACCCGTTCGTTGCGGTGGATGCGTGTCCTGATCTCGTCCATCAGATCGTCCACCTGGTTCTCCGTCGGTCGCACCTCTATCTCCGGGTCCAAGAGACCTGTAGGACGGATGAGCTGGTCGATCACAATACCCTCCGAGCGGTTGAGTTCATACTCGTCCGGCGTGGCGGAGACATAGATTGTCTGGCCGGTCTTGGCTTCAAACTCATCGAATTTGAGGGGCCTGTTATCGCGTGCCGCCGGCAGCCGGAAGCCGTAGGTGACGAGATTGTCCTTTCTCGCCTTGTCTCCTCCGTACATTCCGCGTATCTGCGGCACGGTGACATGGCTCTCGTCGATGACCAGCAGCATGTCTTTTGGGAAATAATCCAAGAGACAGTACGGCGGCGTGCCTTCTTCGCGTCCGTCGAAATAGCGGCTGTAGTTCTCCACTCCCGAGCAGTAGCCCAGCTCGTCGAGCATCTCAAGGTCGTACTTGACGCGCTCTTCGATACGCTTGGCGTAGAGTTCTTCGCCGATGGAGGTGAAATACTCGATCTGCTTGTCCAGATCGACCTTGATCTGCTCCTTGGCGGCGGCAATACGTTCCGCGGAAGTCAGGAAGATCGTAGCCGGCGAGAGGTTATAATGCTCAAACTCCTCCAGCACCTGTCCGGAGACAGGATCGATAGTGAGGATGGCGTCTATCTCGTTGCCGAAGAACTCAATGCGCACGATATAATCGGCGTACGCCAGAGCAATGTCGATTGTGTCTCCCTTCACGCGGAAGCGCCCGCGCGCGAGTTCTATATCATTACGCGCGTATTGCGCGCCCACGAGCTGTTTGAGCAGCGTATCCATGGGAATCTCCATTCCTCTGCGCAGTTCGATCACGTTCTGCGTGAAGTCCTGCGGGCTACCCAAACCGTAGATACAACTGACCGAAGAGACGATGATGACATCCTTCCGTCCGGAAAGGAGCGCCGCCACCGCCGAAAGGCGCAGCCGGTCGATCTCCTCGTTGATGGAGAGGTCCTTCTCGATATAGAGGTCGGTGGAAGGGATGTACGCCTCGGGCTGGTAGTAGTCGTAATAGGAGACGAAATACTCCACCGCGTTGTGGGGGAAGAAGGCTTTCATCTCGGAATAGAGCTGCGCCGCAAGCGTCTTGTTATGGCTCATGATCAGGGTAGGCCGGTTGACTTCCTTGATCACATTGGCGATCGTGAAGGTCTTACCGGAACCGGTCACGCCGAGCAGCACCTGCGCCGGAGCGCCGGCATTCAGTCCGTCGACGAGCGACCGTATCGCTTGCGGCTGGTCGCCTGTAGGTTTGTATGGAGACTCTAAATCAAACATTTTAACCGAAGTTTATAAAAATCACAGGATATATATTATATATATAATATATATAGGGTGTGGTAGGATACGGGATTGACTCGATATTGACTCGGGATTGACAGGGGATTGGGGAGGTCAACAATTAAAGACAATTAAAGACAATTATACGTTAGAGGGTGCAGTCAAAAAGAGGGGGTGGTTAAAAGAGGGGGTGGTAAAAAGAGGGTGTGTCCGTTGTACTGACACACCCTCTTGTTTTCGAATTACTTAACGCGGCGCTCCTGGATGCGGGCTTTCTTACCCGTACGCTCACGGAGGTAATACAGTTTGGAACGGCGTACTTTACCGTACTTGTTAACCGTAATGCTCTCGATGAAGGGGCTGTCCAGAGGGAAGATACGCTCCACTCCGACATTACCGCTCATCTTGCGAACCGTGAAGCGCTTCTTGTCTCCGCTACCGTGGATGCAGATGACATCCCCGCGGAACTCCTGAACACGCTCTTTGTTACCCTCTTTGATACGATAACCAACGGTTACCTGATCGCCGGCCTTGAATGCCGGGAACTCTTTCTTCTCGCCGGCAAAAGCCTGCTCGGCTACTTTAATCAAATCCATTTCGTTTGTTGTTTTATTATGGATTATTGAATCCGCATACAGTATATACTACTATTCGGCACTGATAATCGACATTGTCTATCCGCCTAATGCAATCGCCAGAGACTGTACACGTGCTTTTTACGTGAAAAAGCGCGCAAAGGTACTGCTTTTTTTTCAAATACGCAAATATTCGGGCAAAAAAATACAAAAATCTTCGAATTATTTGCGTATGTGCAAATTTTATTGTAAATTTGCACGCTAATATGTGCCCATGAAGCGCTTTTTTTACATATTGGGAGTGTTTCTCTTCAGCCTGCTGCTGATGACAGGAACGCTGGCAGCCGTACTGACGAGCGACAAGGTGGAGACATCCGCCGTCCAGCTGGTGACGGCGGAGTTTTCGCGCGCGTTGGGCACGAAGGCGCAGGTGGGCGCAGTGGAATACCGTTTCCCCGCGAGGATGTCCATCCGTGATATCTATATGGAGGACCGCCAGCAGGACACCCTCGTCTATATCGGCGAAGTGTATGCGCATTTCAGTCCGCTGGCGCTGATGCATGACGAGATCCGTTTTTCGCACGCGCGGCTGCGTAACGTGGTAGCCAAAGTCTATCGGACGGAGAACGGGGATTGGAACTACCGGTTCCTCGCCGATGCGTTCCGTCCGGAGGACGAAGACACCACTTCCTTTTCGCTCCAGAGCCTGCTCTCCGTACGCGACATCCGTCTGGATTCGATCCGTCTGGAGTACGAGCAATACACGCTGAACCTGCCGCATGCCGTGATGGATCTGAACCAACTGAGTCCGGAGCTGCTCGATGCGCAGATCCGCGAACTGGCGCTGGAGGTGCAGAAGCCGTCAGCCGTCAGCCGTCATCCGTCGAAGTTCAAGGTGGAGGACATGAAGGCGCATGTTCTGCTCAGCGACTCGATGCTCTCAGTTCCTACCCTCACCGCCTCCCTGCCGCGATCGAAGATGGACCTGAGCGGCATAGAGGTGCGGTTCCCGGACAAAGACACGATCTACCTTTCGAAAGACGCTCACCGGATCACTTTCGCGCTCAGTTTCCATGAGGCGGAGCTGGTGCCGGCTGATCTGGCGCTTTTCCTGCCGCAGGCGAAAGGACTCAAGCGTCCGATCAACCTCAAGGGCGCCGTCGGCGGCACGCTGGACTCTATCTATTTCGAGAATATAGCCGTTCATTACAACGACCGTCTTCTGTTGGAAGGCGATGTGAGTGCGATCGGTCTTCCCGATCTGGCGAACACCCATCTGCGGGCGAACCTGAAGGATCTGCAGACGAATGCAACGCGTCTGGAGGATTTCTTCTCGCTGCTGGAAGGCCGTCCGGTTCATCTGCCGAAAGCGGTACACCGGTTGGGTGAGCTGCATTATCACGGTCTGGCGGAAGGTCGTCTGCATGATCTGACGCTCCACGGCGGTTTCCGCACCGCCCTGGGAACCATCTCCACCGACGGTTCGTTCCTCAGCGACACCACCTTCGAGCATATGCAGTACGACGCCCGTATTGTGGGGCGTAAATTCCGTCTCGGAAGGCTGGTGGCGAACCCCAAGATCGGTTCCGTGACAATGGATCTTGCGGCGAAAGGCCGGATTGACGGAGGCGAACTGAGCGGAGACATTAACGCGCATCTGCGCCATCTGAGTTACAACAACTACACCTTCAGCGATCTGCATGTCAAGGGCCGTTATGAGCCGCAGCGCTACAACGGACACGTGTCGATCACGGACCAGTATCTGGATCTGACATTCGACGGCGTAGTCAACATGCAGGACGAGAACCCCGAACTCAATTTCAACCTTCTGTGCCGCAATCTTGACCTCAAGCCGTTCAACGAGAACCACGCTCCCCTGCTGCGCACCTCTTTTGCGATGGCGGTAGATATGAACGGCGCGAAGGTGGATGAGATCAGCGGTTATATGGTGATCGATTCGCTCTTCATGGCTACTCCCCGGGACTCCATGCTCATGCGCCAACTGACGCTCGTTGCGTCGGCAGGCACCAACCGATCGAAAGTCTTCACGCTTCGTTCGGACAACACGAAGGCGCAACTGGACGGCACTTTCCGCTACCGAGATGTTGTGCCCGCGGGAATGGCGATGCTGCATTATTACCTACCGTCCGCCGTGCCGGCACCGGCTGCGCCATGGCAGCCCGTCTCCTTCTCGCTCCAAGCGAACGGCGACCGTCTGCGCGATGTGCAGCGGCTCTTCAAGTCCGGTTTCATCCTCAGCGACCACTCGTCGCTGCATGCGGAGGCGCGTCTGGCGCCGGACAAAGAGCCGTCTCTGGACCTGCATTTCTTCGCCCCCGGTGTTCGCGCCGGAAATACGCCGGTGCATGATCTGACCGTGACGCTCAACACCGTAGATACGCTGCTGAGTGCCGATTCGGTTGGTTATGACCGGCGCGAAGCGCTTGCGCTGTCCGTCTCGGCGAAGGCGATGCAGATGCGGACGGTGTTCTCCACCCTCGCCTTCCGCGATTCGCTGCTCTCGCACCTCACGCTGCGCAGGCAGTCGGAGGAGAATGAGTTCCTGCCAGAGGGATGGGAGCACATGACGCCCCGCGAACTGGCTCACGCGCTGCAGGACGATCTCACCCTCGGCGAACGCCAGCATGCTCTCGTCGCTGCGCAGCGGGCAGGCGACTACGGAGGCGATCTGCGGTTTATCACCCATTTCACGAAATACAACAGACAGCCTTTCGTAGATATGCATTTCATGCCGGGCACGCTGATCCTGCGCGACTCGCTCTATACGCTCGGCGAAAGCCGGCTCAGTTACTGCGCGGCGGACACCTCGCTCCAGATAGAGCATTTCGCGTTCGAAGGCGGCGGCCAGCATATCCGCGCCAACGGACTGGCATCCACCCGCCGGACGGATACGCTGTATGTGGATCTCCAGCGCGTGGATGCAGGTTATGTGGTGCCGTTCATTCTGCCGGTGCAGACGATCATGTTCAACGGGCGTCTGACCGGTCAGGCGGACATCACTTCCGTCTTCCGCGAACCACTGGTGGACACCCGGATCCATATCGACTCCATGGGTCTCAACAACTGCTATTTCGGCGACGCCGAAGTGGATCTGCATGTCTATCCGGAACGCGTGCTGCACGACTCCGTTCTGCCGCCGCAGCTGCAGTTCCACGCCGATGTCTACAGGCCTGTTTACGCGGACGGAGACTCAACGGATTTCACACGCCGCACCGTGGTTGATCTGCACGGATCGGCAGTCTTTGCCGGTCTCTTCCCATGGAAACTGGACATGCAGACCGATTCCGTGCCGCTGGATTTCATCAATCACTGGACCTATTCCGTCCTTCGCGATCTGGACGGTCATGGTACGGGTCATGTGGTGGTCGGCGGAGAGAAAGGTCTGGTGTATGTGCTCCTCCGGTGCGCGGCGCAAAACGCTTCGCTCACGCTCCCGTGGACCAACGCCCGCTATACGATTCCGAATGACACGATCGTGATGGACACCACGGCTATCCTCTTCCCGGATGTGCATCTGGTGGATGGTTCGGGCAATCCGGTGGAGATCACCGGAGGCGTTTATCATGACCAGTTCAAAGACTTCGCGCTGGATATCCATGTGGATGCGCACGACGCGCTTGTCTTCGACAACAACAAACCCGGCGAGATGATCCAGGGTTCGGTCTATGCCACAGGACATGTGGATGTCACCGGATCGGATGACAATATCATTGTGGCAGCGGACGCACGCACCTCGCGTAACTCCCGTTTCCGCCTCAGTATCGATAATGCCGCTTCGGCTTATGAGTCGAACTTCATCCATTTCGTCCAACACCCCGGGCAAGAAGACAGCGCGCAGATCAAACAGGAGAACGACCTCGACAATATCGACAATATCCGAATCCGGCAAGCCAAAGAGGAAGATCAGTTCCGCCGTGCCGGACGGTGCCTGCTGAAACTCAATATCGAGGTGAACCCTCTCCTGCTCTTCCAGCTCGTTCTGGGCGAACGGAACGGCGACATGATTCAGGCGCGCGGCAACGGTGCGCTCCGCCTCACCTACGACACCGAGACCAACGATGTCACCCTGCTAGGCACCTATGATATCAACCAGGGTACCATGAGTTACACCGTCGGCAATGTGATCCGGAAGGAGTTCACGGTGGGCGAAGGGTCGAAGATCGTCTTCTCCGGCGACGCCTCCAATCCCCAGTTGGATGTCACCGCCAAATACCGCGTGACGGCGAACCTCAAGGACCTCTTCGGCGAGGAGGTCAACCAGTTAGCCACCTCGCGCTCCAACATCCCCGTGCTCACCTGTCTCCATATGACCGGCCTGCTCAACAACCCCTTGCTCAATTTCTCGCTGGAGTTCCCTCTGAGCGACCAGTCGATCCAGCAGCAGGTGCGTCAGGTGATCAACACCGACGAGATGCTTATGCGCCAGGTGATCTATCTGCTGGTCTTCGGACGGTTCTTCACGCCCGACTACATGACCAATGCCCAGTACGCAACGCTCAACTCCACCTATTCGCTGCTCTCCTCCACCGTCACGGGTCAGATCAATGCATGGTTATCCAAACTGACGAATATCCTTACGGTGGGCGTGGCCATCCGTTCGGACGGCGAAGGCGCAGCCGCTACGCGCGAATATGAGGCACAGTTCCAGATCCAGCCGGTGGACCGGCTGGTGATCAACGGCAATGTGGGGTATCGCTATAATGACATCTCCAACCAGCCTTTCTTCGGCGATCTGGATGTAGAGGTGCTGCTCACCGAGGACGGTCAATGGCGGCTGAAGGGCTACACCCACACCGTCGACAAATACTCTCTCCGCCAAGCCTCCACTATCCAAGGCGTCGGCTTTGTCTGGAAGAAAGACTTTTAAAAAAAAGCAGCGCGTTTGCGCTGCTTTTTTTAGTGTTTCTCCGGACGGGGACCTCTGCGTTCGGGACGCGGACCGCGATCCAGACGTGCGCCGTCGCGATCGCCACGCGGTGCGCGCTCACGTTTCTCCGGCTCTACATAACCTTCCGGTTTCTCCTTGAGTGCCTTGGCGCTCAGACGGAACTTACCGGTCTTCGGATCGATCTCCAGCAGTTTGATGCGGATATGATCGCCCTCTTTGATTCCGGTCTCTTCCATCGTCTCGTAGCGTTTCCAGTCGATCTCGCTGATATGCAGCAGACCTTCCTTACCCGGCATGAACTCTACGAAGCAGCCGTACGGCATGAGCGATTTGACAACCGAGTCGTACTCCTCGCCTACCTCGGGCAGGGCAACGATCGCTTTGATCTTCGCGATAGCTGCAGCCATTGCTTCGCCGTTGTTGGATGCTACCTCAACCTTGCCGCCCTTCTCGTCTTCGTCGATCGAGATGACAGCGCCGGTCTCAGCCTGAATACCCTGGATGATCTTACCGCCCGGGCCAATGACCGCACCGATCATATCTTTCGGGATATAGAACGAAGTGATACGCGGAGCGTGCGGCTTGAGGTCTGCACGCGGAGCCGGCATGCACTCCAGAATCTTACCGAGGATATACATACGTGCCTCATGGGCCTGCGCCAGCGCGTTCTCTAATATCTCATAAGAGAGACCGTCCACCTTGATATCCATCTGGCAAGCCGTCAGACCGTCCTTGGTACCGGTGGTCTTGAAGTCCATGTCGCCGAGGTGATCCTCGTCGCCGAGAATATCGGAGAGGATAGCGTAGTTCTTACCCTGATTCTCGGAGATCAGACCCATTGCAATACCGCTGACGGGTTTCTTCATCGGCACGCCGGCATCCATGAGCGCAAGCGTACCTGCGCAGACGGTTGCCATAGAGGACGAACCGTTGGACTCGAGGATGTCAGAAACGACGCGTACGGTGTACGGGAAATCCTCCGGGATCATGTTCTTGAGCGCGCGGCAAGCGAGGTTACCGTGACCGATCTCGCGACGGCCTACGCCACGCTGTGCTTTCGCCTCACCCGTCGAGAACGGCGGGAAGTTATAATGCAGCAGGAATTTGTCGGTGCCTTGGATGAGCGCCTCGTCCACGATCTTCTCGTCACGGCTGGTGCCGAGGGTTACGGTCGAGAGCGACTGGGTCTCGCCGCGGGTGAAGATCGAACTTCCGTGAGGGCCGGGCAGGTAACCTACCTCGCACCAGATCGGACGGATCTCGGTCGTCTTGCGGCCGTCCAGACGCTTGCCTTCATCGAGCACGGCGCGGCGCATAGCCTCTTTCTCCACATCGTGGTAGTAGCGGTCTACGAGCGCTGCGATCTCGTCGATATCTACGCCGAGAGCCTCAGCGCGGGCAGCCATATAATCGGCTTTCTCGGTCTTGAAGTCCTCGCGGATCTGGGTGAACATCGCCTCGCGGTGGTGTTTGTCGGTGTCGGCAGCGGTAGCCTGCGCATAAGCGCGTGCATAGCTGAAATCATGCACCGCCTGCTTCAACTCGTCGTCATTCACCTCGTGGCAGTACTCGCGTTTGGTCTCTTTGCCGTACGCCTTCATCATCTCGTTGATGGCGAGGCACTGCGGTTTGATAGCCTCGTGGGCGGCCTTGATAGCCTCCAGCATAACGCTCTCCGGCACCTCTTTCATCTCGCCCTCCACCATCATGATGTTGTCGTAGGTAGCGGCAACCATCAGCTCGAGGTCTGCATGTTCGCATTGCTCGAAAGTCGGGTTGATCACCATCTTACCATCCACGCGTGCTACGCGTACTTCGCTCACCGGACCCTCGAACGGGATATCCGAGCAAGCCAGCGCAGCACCTGCAGCCAGACCGGCGATGGACTCCGGCATGTCGATTCCGTCAGCCGAATACATCGTCACGTTTACGAAAGTCTCTGCGTGATAATTGGAAGGGAAGAGGGGACGAAGGGCGCGGTCGATCAGCCGTGCAATCAGGATCTCATAATCCGATGCTTTGCCTTCGCGGCGGGTAAAACCGCCCGGGAAGCGTCCTGCGGACGCAAATTTCTCTTTGTACTCTACGGTCAGGGGCATAAA
>CAMKPZ010000019.1 GCA_946414805.1 uncultured Bacteroidales bacterium | reverse complement strand
TCTACAAGTATACGATATTTTTTCCACCTAAGTGTCTACTTTTTCGATAGCATCACCAAACAACCAAATCCCCTGCGGAGGCGGAAAAAGAGAAGCCGCCTCATATCACATGAGACGGCTTCTGATTAAAGTTGGTTGGAAGTATCAGGTAAACTTGCGTTTACCTTTTGGCGGTTATTGCCACAGGAGATTATAGCTGTAAATCCGTTTCAGCATTGGAGTTAAATTGGATCGGTGCAGGAGTGGGGTCGCCGCTTGCGCAGAGCGTTTGCACCATTGCTATCTCCGTTACTGTGACGGATGGCTGATTATAAATTCGTTTCATAATATTACTTTTTTAGTTAGAATAGTTGTTTTAGGTGTCCTAAGAGTCCTGGGATTGACACTACTTGACAATCTGACCTTGTGCGTTGTATTCCTTGCCGCCGCGGATGATGATCAGCTGGCCGTCACGGAGGATCTTCTCTGATCCGTCCGTCTTGGCGGATGTGTTCTCGATGCCGGTAGCCTGATCCTCATGGCGGAAGATGAAGCGTACAGGGGCATTTTGCTGATTGCTTGAACCGGAACCTGTGCCATTATAGATGAGATATGCCTTGTGTGCGCCTAAGGTTGTGCCGGTGTACTTGTACAGACCCATGCCTACTTGGCGGTTTCCTCCAATCCAAGCTTCCTTACCGAGTACATAAACTTTGTCTTGGTCGGCAGCAGGCAGCGAACTTACAGCTAAATTCACATCTGTACCGCGGAGGTCATTTTGACCTGCATAAGCAGGAGCTGAGCCTTCAGACTTTATCAAATGATAAATAGGAGTCTCCGATTCGAGGACAACTGCTGTGTTTTTAGGCAGAATTTGACCGTCGTATGCGATAGAACGCAGAATAAATTCGTTGTTCTCTACATAGCCCACATGTGCCCAAACGCTTGGCGGCAACAAGTAATCGTTCTCACTATCAAAGAAAGTACGATAGAAACGTCCAGAATGATCAGGATCTTCCGCTTGTGTAACATCTACATCATAGAGTTCGACATCAAACATGCAACTTGCCCATGCCGGAGCCCATGACTGATAAGCAGCCAATTTGCCTTTCGGAACATATATTTTTGTCTTTCCGCTGCCAGCCGTTGCAAACTCAAGACCTTTGTCACGATCATACCAAGTGATAGTATTCGGGTTTTCCCACAGGAAATATACATTCTCCACACCTGTGCAGTTAAGGAATGCACCGGCCTCGATAGATGTTACCTGCTGCGGAATCATTACAGCATTGAAGCGTGTGCTATCTTTGTACGCATTTTCGCCAATTCCGGTTATTGCATATTCACTACCCATATAGTTTGCGTCCTCAGGAATAACGAGTGTACCTGTGCGGGTAATCGGATAGATGTCATTAATATATGAAGTATAAGGAACCACTTTCGCTTCTCCTGGCGTACCAGAAGTAGCAGGAGTAGTAACCTCATACAATCCGGTGTACATTTGTACAAGGTCAAAGAATTTCTCGCCGACGCTGGCGTCTGTACCTCTATAATCAATTTTGGACGCGTATGCAGACCAACCATCTGCTTCTTTATAAGCATCTACTCCAAAATAATCTATAAGGATATGATTCAACAACTCATCTCCAGCGAATACATTGTTGCCGAGTACGGGAGGAGTAGTAGTATTGGATTCGTAGTAAGCCAAAAGTTTGCAGTTCTTGAATGCATCAACACCGATTTCATCTAATACTCCGCCGTCCAAACTAAAACTTCTCATATGGGTACAACCCTCAAAAGCATGTGCACCGATACGAGCAATGTTTACGCCGCCCGTTATATCAAACAGGTCATCTTCATTATAGAACGCATAATCATCTATCTCGGTGATATAATACCTTACTTCGTCGTAGTCCACATATTCCGGGATATAGAACGAACCTCCAAATGATTGTGCAGGCACTTTTGCCGTATGTGCGCCGGTGATTTTGTATGATTGGAAGGCTTGTTCAATTGTTTCTCCAACATGCGGAGCGGCAGCGGGAGTATAGGAAAACTCAATGGAAGAAATGGTACAACCGATATTTCCGGAGAGAGTAACTTCCTCTGCATCACCTGCCCACGTCAAGGTTTGTGCTATCGTCTGAGATGTCCAACCGTCGGAAAGATTACTTGAACTACCCAGATCAGAGCATCTAATGACGATACCGGTGAGATTTCCGGCAATGGATTTGAACTTTACATATCCGTTATTCTCTATCCAAAGTTGTCCATTTTGGAAGGAACAATAACCAGCATCGGTTCTCTCGTGCGATGCAATGATATTCTTGATCACACCGGAGCTTCTCAAGTCATTTTGGGAGTATCCATCAAAGCGCACATGGCTTACTTGGCGCGCCTCCCATGTAATAGTTCCATCCAAAGCAGGAGCAGAGCCACCATTATCCAGAGTAAACACGATAGATGTGATTATAAAATCAATATTTCCTGAGATAGAAACTGCATTGGAAGGTGTGCCACTCCAAGTAAAGGTTTTAGCCTCTGAATCATACGTCCAACCAGCCGGAAGATATTCAACAATCGAAGCATAAGTATTATATACTGTACTACATGTGATCACTATCTCCGTCATATCACCTACAGCGGATGTGAAGGTAACATAGCCATTATTCTGCATCCAAATCTCTTTATTACTAAATTGGCAATTATTACTTTCAGCTGAGGTTCTAGTTAATGAGGCAGTAATATTTTTTACTGGACTAGCTGATGTTGTTTGGCCGACGTAACTAGGGGACAGATATAATGCAACTTGGTCTACATCATTTTCATTCCATGTAACCGATGAGGCCGGTCCGGTAGGGATTTCATCAATGATGCTTGCATGAGCAGACCAGCCTTCTGCTGCTTTGTATGCATCAACACTTGCCGCCGGCACATAGATGTGGTCTAATGAACAATTATCAAATAAAGAATTTCCATAATCCGGCGGGGTTGTTGCTTTAATAGTGATCGTATTCAGACCTGAATAGCCAAATGCCTGATTACCAAGATCCATAATCGTAGATGGTAAAGTCACTGTGGTTAAACTCGAACAGTCCCAAAATGCATGATGATTGACAGACATTACACCTTCTTCAATCGTAACAGATGTAATGTCAGAACATCCTACAAAAGCATAATCTAAGAGACCCATAACCTCATAGACTTCGGCGTTATACTCTACTGTAGAAGGAATAACGACATCTCCAGAAACACTACTTCCGTAACTTGCATCCCAGTCCGTTTCAGGGAGTTTCATTACGTTGGCAATCTTAAAGTTGCCTTGAGTTTCTAATTGATACCAGAAATCGCCAATCTGGACCTCCGTTTGTGCCCATGAGCTGACGCATAGCGCCAGGAGGGCAATTAAGAACGTAAATTTTCTCATAATAATTGAGTTTTTGGTTAATATTGTTTGTAAGATTGTTTGTTATTTGCTGTAAGGGTGTATGTTGGATGTGCTTTGGATGCGTGCGCGCGGGCGTTCATTTATTTAGGAGGGTCGGAAGAGAGCAGCTCTCCGATCAGTTCCCTCGTATAGTCTTTCGCCGCCTCATGCCGTCGTTGCGAAACGGAGGGCGATTCCTGCGCAGACTGATTGTTGTTTTCCTTTTTTCCCATGTTTTCCATTCCCTATGCAAAGCAGGCGGTAATAGCATAAAAAAGCACCCGATCAATTCGGGTGCAAAGGTAGTGGAAATTTCTGAAAACGCTTTTGCAAAAGCGGACAGATGTTTTACAAAATCGGACAAAGTGGCAATTTCAGCCCTTTGAGCGGGTCAAACGGTAGTCGGAAGGCGACATTCCGACGTTCTGGGTGAAGTTTCTGGTGAACGAAGAATGGTCCTCGAAACCGCAGCGGTTTCCGATCTCCACGACGGGTATATCCAGATACTGGATGAGCATGATTTTCGCCTGCTCCAGCTGGATGCGCATGATATAGCGTTTGGCTCCTTCGCCGGTGAGGTACTGGAGTCTGCGGTTGAGTGTCTTGGGCGACATACACATCTTATCGGCGATCTGGGTGACGGTGACGGTCTGGTGGTTCATCATCTGCGTGACGGAGAGGATGAGTTTCTTGAGGAACTGTTTGTCCTCGGCGGTCAGATATTCCCCGGATTCTTCGGCGGGTTGGTTCTCCTCCGGTTCGGGAGAGGGTCGTGCTTCGTTCAGTTCGGTCATCATGCTACTCATGAGTCGGTTGATCTTCGCCTGCCGGCGGCGGATCCAGACGAGCACGACCACAAAAACGACCACCAGAACTACACCGGCAATCAGTCCTATATCCACCAACCGGTGGTTGCGCAGGGTAAGGAGCTCTTTCTCTTTCTCCAGTTCGTCCCTTCCGAACTCGGCGTTGAACCGCGCCAACTGCTCCGCCGTGGCATGCGAGTAGAGCGAGTCCTTGAGGAGGTGGTACCGCTCCAGATGCATGCGTGCGGAATCGGGATTGGACTTGTAGAGGATCTCATATATCGCGCGCTGGGCGTACGCCTCGTTATAGGGATTGCCGATGCGCCGGCAGATGGCAATGGCTTCCTTGAGATAGTCGACCGCCTCGTCCTGCCGCCCCATACCGCTTGCCGCCTGTCCCCTTTTGTTGAGGGCGATCGCCAGGGACAGCTGGTCCCCCGTCTCGCGGAAATAGGGCACGACCTCCTGCAGAATCCGCTCCGCCTCTTCATAGCGCTGCATGGAGACCAGTATAGAGGCTTTCTGGGTCTGCCGCACCGCCATCTTGTAACTGTTTCCGGTGGTCGCCTCCACCATGCAAGCACTGTCGGCATAGAGCAGCGCCTGCTCCTTATGTTCGAGCCGGTTCTCTATCTCGCTTGCCATGCCGAAGATAACCGCCGTCCGTGCGGGGGGGGTATTCGCGCGTTTCGCGTATGCGATCGCACGAAGGATATAGCCCTCCGCTTCTTCGGGGTTGCCTGCCGCCAGCAGTGTGCCGGCGATCATATTGAGGGACGAGCTGATCCGGTCGGGATCTCCGCTCTCGCTGTCCAGCCGGTAGCACCGGTGCATATAATGCAGCGCCTCGTCGTATTTGGACTGGCGCATGAAGGTCAGTCCCAGCATCGCCAGATTATCGGAGATCGATTTCTCGTCTGCGTACTCCATGAGTTCGAGGGCACGGAGGAGGTTCTTCTCCGCCAAGGGGTAGTCCTGCTCGGCGTAGTACCATTCGCCCGCCCAGTACCAGACCAGCGCTTTCATGGTGTCGAGGGGCGTGGAGGGGGTGAAGACCACCGGCTCGTCCATAAACTCCTCCCGGTCCATGTAGGCAAAGAAATCCCGCGCTGTCTGCAAGCCGGGCTTTTGGTCAAAGCGGTACAGCAAGGTGTCTATCGGCTCCGCCTGCCGGCTGGACGCCAAGGCAGGTAACAAACCGGCAGACAGGAAGAGGAATACAATCAGTTTCTTCATCGGAAGATTCATTGTCAATTGGTGCATATGGTTGAATTACAGGTTCTTGAGGATCCGGCAGAGCCATTGGTAGCAACGCTCGGTGGAAGGGATAGAAAGGCGTTCCTGGGGCGAGTGGACACCGTACATCTGCGGACCGATCGAGACCATGTCAAGGTAGGGGTATTTCTCGAGGAAGAGTCCGCACTCCAGTCCGGCATGGATCGCCAGCACTTTCGGTTCGTCGCCGAAAAGACTGATGTAGGCCTGTCTGGCCGTCTCCAGAAGCGGCGAAGAGGTGTTCGGGGTCCAGCCCGGGTAACCGTCTCCGTGTGTGACCTCGTCGCATGCCATCGAGAGCGCCTGCTCCACCGCCCATTTGATATGGTGCTTGGAGGATTCTTTGGAGGAACGCTGGGAGGTGTTGATTTCGATGTAAGTCGAAAGTCGAAAGTCGAAAGTCGAAAGACTGCTATTTGGTTCCTGACGCATCTTGATAGAGGCGAGGTTGGTGGAGGTCTCGACGAGACCGGGGATGTCGTGACTCATGGCGATCATGCCGTGCGGGCACTCGCACAGCGCCATGACGAGGCGGTAGGCTTTGTCGGCAGGGATGAAGGCATCGGGCATGTCGGTAGTCTCCAGATCCAGCCGCATCTCTTTCTCCACCTCTCCGAAGACACCTTCCATCTGCGCCGTGAAGCGGTTCCACTCGATGCGGATCTGCTCTTTGTAATCCATGGGGATAGCGATGACCGCTTCCGCTTCGCGTGCAATAGCGTTGCGGAGGTTGCCTCCGGAGATAGACGCGAGTTGTATCTCCGTCTGCGGCCATATCCGCGCCAAGAACCACACAATCAGCTGGTTGGCGTTGGCGCGGCCTTTGTTGATATCGTCACCCGAGTGACCGCCCATGAGGCCACCGACTGAAAGGCGGATGGCTAATTGTGCATTGTGCATTGTGCATTGTGCATTGTGCACCGGCTCGTAGTGCATCTTGGCGAGGGTGTCAATGCCGCCGGCACAGCCGATGAAGATCTGGCCGTCGTCCTCCGAATCGAGGTTGATGAGTTTCTTATGGCGCAGTACGCCGTCCTGCAGTTTCATTGCGCCGGTGAGTCCGGTCTCTTCATCGACGGTGAAGAGGCACTCGATAGCCGGGTGCTGCAGTCCGGGATCGGTGATGGCAGCAAGCGCCATGGCGATACCGATACCGTCGTCGCCGCCCAAGGTGGTGCCTTTCGCCTTGAGCCATTCGCCGTCCGCATAGGTCTCGATCGGATCGGTCATGAAGTCATGGGCGACATCGCCGTTCTTCTCGCAGACCATATCCATATGCGCCTGAAGGATCACACCCTCATGGTCCTCATATCCCGGGGTGGCGGGTACGCGCATGATCACATTCATCGCCTCGTCGGCGATACACTCTATCGAATGAGCCTTTGCCCATTCCTGCAGCCATCGGCTGATTTGCTCCTCGTGCTTGGATGGACGAGGCACCTGGCAGATCTGCGCAAAGATGTCGAAGACAGCTTTGCTATTGCTGATTGGTGATTGCTGATTGCTCATAATTCGTAATTTTTAATTTTTAATTTTTAATTTCTTGTATTGCCGGTTGAATCGAATATGGAAGAGCACCGCGGGTATCGCCAGAGCGATCACAAACGCCATCCACATTCCTTTGGCTCCCAGGCCGGCAGGGAAGGTGAGACAGACGCCCAGCGGCAGCGCCACTCCGATATAGGCGATGAGGGCGATGCGCATCGGTACGCGCACATCCTGTATGCCCCTCAACATCGCTGCGCCGATACACTGCAAGCCGTCGGCGTACTGGAAGAGGGCGCCGAAGACCAGCAGCGTGGACGCTATCTGAGCCACCTGCGGGTCGTCGGAGAAGATATAAGGGATCCGGTAGCGGAAGAAGAACATGACCGCCGCTCCGACGGTATTCATCAGCAGGCACAGGTGAACCGACGCATGCGACGCCATCTTCACCGCCTGCAGATCGCCTTTGCCGAGCTGGTGGGAGACGCGTATCGTCGTAGCCGCTCCGATGCCCTGGGCTAACATAAAAGTGAGATCGCACATCTGGTTGGCTATATGATGCGCCGCGAGGGCTTCCTTGCTGATCCATCCGATGATCACGAACGAGGCGGTGAAGAGAAACGCCTCCGCAAACGACTGCAGTCCGATCGGCGTACCGATGACCAGCAGATGCGACACCTCTCTGCGGGAGACGAGCCATGCACGAAGCGTGACCAGGTATTTCCGCCACTCCTTTTTGACCAGCATCGCCACCACAAAACAAACCGGCATCAGGGCACGTGAGACCAGGGTAGCGATACCCGCTCCTTCGGCTCCCATCGGCGCAAAACCCCAATGGCCGAAGATAAACACCCAGTTGAGACCGATGTTAAGCAGGTTGCAGCCCAACGTGATACCCATCGCCACCACGGTGTTGCCCAAACCCTCGAGGTACTGCTTGAAGAAACAGAAAAGGAGGAAAGGCACGATAGAGAGCACTATTAATATATAGTACGGGCGCGCGCACGCGATGACCTCGGGTTCCTGTCCGAACGCATCGAGATAAGGGATGCACGGCGCAAGCAGGGCGATCGCCATGAGGCACATGATCACCGTGAAGACCAGCCCGTTAGCCAGATACGAGGTGATCTGCTCATGCTTGTGCATGATCTGTTCGTCCGGCGCCCCCTGCTGCAGGAGTTTCTCCAGCCGTCCGTGTACCTGCCCCACCAAGGGCGTCACCGCCATCACCGCCCCCATCGCGAAGACCATCACCGTGAAGAAGATCGCGTTGGAGAAACTGACGGCCGCCAGATCGGCGGTGCTGTAATGACCCACCATGACAGAGTCCGCCAACCCGACCAATGCTGCGCCGAGTTGGGTAAACATCACCGGAAGAGCCACCTTCAGGTTCCGTTTATAATAGGGCAAATATTGAGAAAACTTATACAATTTTTTGCGTATGTCAATTTATTTTAGTAATTTTGCAGCCGATTCTCTTAATATCAACCGATCAATGGCGATGAAGCGTATAGGATTTATAGCAGTATTAGCGTGTCTGTGTCTTGGTACGGCATGGGCGGACGATGTGAACAAACCGGCGTACCAGCTGGCGGACAACACTTTCTTTGATCCCACCCGTAAGGAGCAGAAAGAGGAGCCTTATGCCTTCCGTGTGGACTACCGTCTGGAGGCGGGTTACGCCCAGCACTGGCAGCGTCCCCGCGCCATCAGTTATCCGGAGATGTATCTTCATGGCGTGCGTGTGGGTGCTACGTTCTCTTTTGTTCTGCCGCTGCATTTCGATCTGCAGACGGGTCTGTATTATACGCTCGTTTACGGCCGTAATGACCAGCACTGGCGTTCGGTGGACGCTCCGTCGGTTCAGACCGAGTATATCACCCATCGGGTGCTGGAGCATAACCTGACCGTGCCTCTGCGCGTGTATTATACCATTCCTCTCTGGAAGGAACTCAATCTCTTTTTCTACACCGGTCCGCAGCTCCATATCGGTCTGGCTCAGAACGATTATCTGCAGACCCGTCTGAGCGCAGGCGCTCAGGCTTGGCTGGAGACGCAGGGTGTTCCTACGGAGCCGTATGACCGGATGGCAGACGAGTTGGTGCGCGCCAATATCCAATGGGGATTAGGCGGCGGACTCGAGTGGGCGCAATACCGTCTGCAGGCGGGTTATGATTTCGGACTCAACAACCTCGTCCGCCATCCGCAGATCCGGGGGCAGTACATGAGCGAGTGGGGCTGGTTCGTCAGTTTCAGTTACCGCTTCTGAGCCCTCACTCCTTATTCATGCGTGATCTCCGGCGCCACCTTGCGCAGGAACTCTTCGGGCAGCGCCAGACGGTTCGGTCCGCAGCTGTTGCCGTATTTGTTGCGCATGAACTGGCCGTTCTCTTCCTTCCGCTCCTGACCGTCGATAAACTTCGTGATCAGATAGATATACAGTCTCTGCCAGTCGGAGACCAGATTCTCCGCCTGTGCGCATGAGTAGGAAGTGAGGAACGCCCGTGCCTCTTCGTCGCTGAGGCTTGCCGCCTCTGCATCGACTCCGGCGATCTGGGTGTTGAACTTGTCGTCCCACGCCGACTGGAGGTCATGGATATGGGGGTACATGCGGCTGTATTTGGTGTACGCCCAGTTAGCCACCATGTTAAAAGTCCACCACGCGGAGGTAGGGGAGAAGGTATAGCTGTCGCCGTTCTGTTCGTCGAAGCACTCCGGCACATGGTTGATCCGGCAGTACATAGGTGTATAGCAGCTGCAAGCGGCGTCGTCCACGCCGAACCAGAAGATACCTCCCGCTTTGGGATCGGCGTATCCTCTCATCTGCGCTACGAACGACCACGCCGTCTGCTGGGTGGCTGTCGGACGCTCATACCAGTATTGCAGCGTGTCCGTACCTTCCGGTGCGAGTTTGAAGCCCAGTCCGCCATAACGCAGCTTGCTGTTCCAGGGACCGGCATCGGTGCCCTGCGTGATATCCAGCGGCGTGCCTTTGTACTCGTCGCGCATGCAGTCCTTGAGATCCTGCACGCTCACCTTGCGCTCCGGCACAAACCAAAGCGGCATGTGTTCGCCCTCGTTCTCTCCTTTGGACTCTCTGAAGGTTTTTCCCGTGGCGTAGTCGAAATAGCGGTCCATTCCGCTCACGAAATGGTTGAAGAATGACCATACGCGTGCTTCGCAGACATAGAGCCCGCTGAAATCGAAGGGATTGAAGGCTGCCTGATAGGAGAAATCCTTGTCTGCGCCGGAGAAGAACCCTTTCTCGCGTGCAAAAGCGATCAGCTCTTTGTCGTACATCCAGTCGCCGTGGCAGACACAGTTGAGTTTCTTCTCCAGCCGTTTCTGCTCCTTGGTCAGTCTGGTTTTGCCGAGGGGGACAGCGGTGATGCGTGACTGGTTGGCATGGGCGCTGATAGCGTCATCGGGAATGCGTACCGCCACCCATGCAGCGCCTTTGCGTCCCGGTCCTTTGCCGATCAGATCCATCATCCACACCTCGTTCGGGTCGCCGATGGAGAAGGTCTCGCCTTCCGAGGCGTAACCGTATTCGTTCACGAGCGAGATCATGCACTCGATCGCTTCGCGGGCTGTCTTGCTGCGCTCCAGCGCGATATAGATCAGGCTGCCGTAGTCGATTCCTACGGTGTCCCAGAGTGCCTCGCGTCCGCCCCAAGTGGTCTCTCCGACCGTCACCTGGTGCTCATTCATGTTGCCGACCACCGAATAGGTGTGCGCTACCTGCGGGATCGATCCTTGCGGGCGACCGGTGTCCCAGTCTTTGACCTCCCGCATTGCGCCCTCCGGATAGTCCGCCGCAGGCGAGAAATGCAGGAAACCGTACATGCCGTAGGAGTCTGCGGCATAGGAGATCATGGTGCTGCCGTCAGCCGAGGCGTTCTTGCCTACCAGAAAATTGGTGCAGGCGGATGTTTCCGTGGGAAACGAGGCCGCCATCAAGATGGCTGCAAGACCGGCTGCGAATGTTTTTTTTGCTGTAAGATGTTTCATAATAATCGGGGGTTTTGGATTTCGTCTATTCGTTGGTCTCTTTTCCTGAGAGCAATGTCGTATGCCTGGCGGTAGTATTTGAAGAAATGCTTCCAGTCGGCTTTCTGCGCCACCGCCGCCGCCTCTTTGCGTGCGCGTGCGGTCTCTTCGGGCGTAAGGCGTGCAAACCGCAGCACATCGTCGGCAATGCGGTCCGCCACTTCGTTGTAGTTCGAGTCATTGCGGTCGATGACGATCACGCCGTAACGCTCTTTCTGCCGTGCCGCCCATTCGCCGAAGCCGGCAAGCGATGTGGTGATCGTAGGCACATGGAAAGCGCAGGACTCCAGCGGCGTGTAGCCCCAAGGCTCATAATAGGACGGGAAGACCGTCACATCCATACCGATCAGCAGATCGTAATAGGTCTTGCCGAAGAGCGGGTCATGACCGTCGAGGTAATAAGGCACATAGACGATGCTCACATTACCGTTCCGCACCGGTGCGCGGTCCAGATAAGGAATCATCACAAACGCCACCACCTCGGGTTTGTCCATCGGTTGCTGGTTGGGCAGAGGCGAATGGTATATCTTCTGCGCCAGTTTGTCCATGGCGGTGAAGAAGACATCGATGCCTTTGTTCTTCCATTCCTGGCGTCCGGAGATACATACGAAAAGGGCGTTCTCGGGAACGACTCCGCCGAGTTGCTCTCCGGCTACACGGCGGAGCGCCTCGCGTGCCTCTGCACGGCGGGCGTCGAACGCCTTGCCTTTGGGTACGAACGTAGGTTCGAAGCCGTTGGGGGTCTCTATATCGACGGCTTTGTCCAGCAGCTGCTTGCACTCACGCGCGGTGATATAACTGACGGTGGTGAAGCAGTCGGCATGGTGCGCCGCCTCTTTCTCCACCGAGTGCTTGGAGACCATGTTCAGTTCGGCTGCCATCTGGTCGCCGTTGTAGCCCTCGAAATAGTCGTAGAGCGGTTTGCCGTTTCCGGCGATGGAGCGGCCTATACCCGTTGCGTGCGTCGTGAAGAGGGTAGCGATCGCGGGGCAGTGGTCGAGGAGATAGAAGATGGCGAATGCCGTCTGCCACTCGTTGGCATGCATGCAGAAATCCGGCTTCTTCTGTCTTTCGACTTTCGACTTTCGACTTTCGACCAAATACTGATACAGGCTCTCCATCACCATGCCTGCGGCATAACCGAAGAGGCATGACTCGTCGTAATCGCCGTAAGCCGCATGGCTCTGCACGCCGAATTTATCCCACGCCCAGCCGTAGATGGCGTCTTTCTGCTCCCAGAGGGCGTCGGACTTCAGCAGGATCGCTATCGGCTCTCCCGGCACCTGCCACCGGCCTACCCTGACGGGGATCCGGAGATTGGAAGATTCGAAGCCTTGAAGCCAACCCTTCAGCAGTTTCTTGTCTTCCTTGAAATAGATGTCACTGTGTGCTCCGAAGTCGGGGCCGAAGAAAAACACTTTGTCGGGGTGCTCGGCCTGCATGGAAGCGGCGCGGGTACTCAATACGGCGTAGATCCCGCCTACGCGGTTGCATACCTCCCAGGAGGTCTCAAAAATATAATCAGGCTGTTTCATTTTAGAATTTTTCGCTGTCCGTAGCCAGTTTTTGCACACCTTTCAAGGCATTCAGCTGCTTCGGGACGGTAACAAACTTATTATTGTCGGATCCTACGAACGGCATGTACCATACGCCCTCGCCGTTCGCCCAGTAGATCCGGTTGTCAAGCGCATCAAGGGTCATCGCATAGCACTTCTCCCCGTCGATCTGAACCGGATAGGCGCCGTCGATATTCGATACCCACAGTCCGCTCGGGAGGCGGCAATAGATCTTGCGGTTAATGATATGGAATCCCTGCAGGTCAGGGAAAACGCTCTGCAGTTCCGAGAGAGTGAAGAGATAGCCGTTATAGAGCTGGGCGGTATCCTGCTCCTGATCAAGGTAAAGCGGCGCTTCGGTGAAATCAGGCAGCGGCCGCTCGGCGCGGTCGCCGAAAATACGCTGGCGGTAATCGCCTTCGGCGGTACGGATATACACCGAGTTGGTGGGGTAGTCCTGAATATAGAATTTTCTGGCGATCAGGGTCGTGTCTCCGTTGAGCACCACCTGCAGTGTCACCTCCGCCGAGTCGTCCGGCACGGTGAAGAAACAGGTGAGGCTGTTCGTGCCCACCGACACCAGCGAGTCGTTCTCGCCTATCGCCCACGTGTAATCGGTCCTGTAGTTATAGGGGTTATAGACATTGGCGGTGAAGGTGTAATCCGTGTAGATAAGGAAGGTCGAGTCGGCGCAGACGAAGGTAGGCACAGTGTCGAAGACCGTGATCTGCTTGGTTGCCCGCAGCGATTTCTTCTTGTCCACCTGCAGCGAGACGGCATAGGTACCCGGCCGCTTGTAGGTGTGAGAGGGCGAACGCAGCGTAGAGGTTACGCCGTCGCCAAACGACCATTCCCAGTCTTCGCCGGACGAACTGAGATTAGAGAACTTAACCGCCTCGCCGGCGCGTGGCGCGGAAGGCGAGTAGTCAAAATTGACATCGATCTTCTTGCAGGCTGTCGCCGCGAAGCAGAGCGTCAATAACAGTAGCGTTTTTTTCATAATCATCCGTGGCATTCAGCCAGTGTATTTCTTTGTCGCGCCGGAACCAGGTCATCTGCCGCTTGGCGTAATGGCGCGTGTTTTGTTGTATCATTTCGATAGCACGCGGGAGGTCGTACCGGCCGTCAAAATAATCGAACAGTTCGCGGTATCCCACGGTCTGGAGACTTGTCAGCCGGCGCATCGGATAGACCGCGCGCGCCTCGTCCACCAGTCCGTCGGCGATCATCTGCTCCACGCGGCGGTTGATCCGGTCGTATAACTCTTCGCGCGGGCGCTCCAGCGCCACTTTCACGATGCGGAAAGGCCGCTCTTTGTGCGCATGCGTCCGCAGAAGAGAATAAGGTCTTCCGGTTGCCATGCACAGCTCCACGCAGTGAGCCAGCCGCGCCGGATTGGAGCGATCCACCTCCTCCCAGTAGTCGGGATCGAGCCTCTGTACTTCGTTTTGCAGCCATGCCAGCCATTCCTCGCGGCTCTCTCCCTCTTGGCGCGGGTAAGCCACTTGCGCGCGTACCTCCCGCGGCACAGCCGGCACATCGTCCAGACCGTGGCACACCGCGTCGGCGTAAAGCATGGAGCCGCCGGTCATCACCAGCACCTCATGGTCCGCAAAGAGCTGCTCCATGAGCGCCAGCGCATCCCGCTCGTACTGACCGGCATTATAATCCTCCTCCGGATCCCGCGTACCGATGAAATAATGTTTCACCCGTGCGAGTTCTCCGGCGGTAGGGGCGGCGGTTCCGATGGGGATGGAGCGGAAGACCTGACGGCTGTCGCAGCTGATCACCGGCGAAGCGTACCGCTCCGCTATCCGAAGCGCCAGCTCCGTCTTGCCAACCCCCGTCGGACCGAGAATCAGGACCAGAGTCTTGCGATTAGAACATGCTTCCATCCTCGAAACTCAGATCTTGGAAGCCTTCCATGTCAATGTCGCCCAGATCGTACTCGTCCTTGAACTCGTCGTCGAACATGAAATCATCGTCGCCGCCTTTGGTGTTCAGACCCGCCAGGGGATCTTCGCTCTTGAGTTGCTTCGGCGCTTTGCCGCGACTCTCGACGCACTCCACGCCGTTCATCGTACCGGGTTTGATCTCTTTGAGAGAACCGAAGAAGTACCGCTCGAACATGGGATCGAAGATATAGATGAGGCGCTGTCCCTGCTCCTTGATGAGGTCGCTCAGGCGGGTCTCGTTCATCACCATGTTGTCGTATTCGAGGTTTGCCCCCATCTCCACGAGGGTCACTTCCTGACCTTTCTCCCACTCGTCATTACAGAGGAAGAAAGAGGTCATCTGGTCGTCGGGATATCCGACGGACTTCAGAATAGCCTCGTGCAACTCCAGAAAAGTGGCATCCGCATCGGCTTCAAACACGCGGCGGAAAGCCGGATCACCTTCTTCGCAGGAAAATACAAATCTATAAATCATAATTGCTTTTGTATTGCAAAAAGCGCCCTGATGGACGCCTTTTGGTGGATTGTATAATTTCGGATTAACGAACGCGTTCGCAGTAGCTTCCGTCGCGTGTGTCAACGCGAACGATCTCGCCTTCGTTGATAAAGAGCGGCACGCGGATCTCCGCACCGGTCTCGAGCGTAGCGGGTTTCAGCGTGTTGGTGGCTGTATCGCCCTTCAGACCCGGCTCGGTGTAGGTGACCTGCAGTTCCACCTTGGTCGGCAGTTCGGCGAAGAGGATAGTATCACTCGACGCGTCGGAAACAACCTCGCAGGTCATTCCTTCTTTGAGGAAGTCCACACCGGTGATCAGGTCGTGAACGATAGGCACCTGCTCGAAAGTCTCGTTATTCATGAAGATGTAATCCTCGCCCTCTTTGTAGAGGAACTGGTACGGACGGCGCTCTACGCGTACATCCTCCAGCTTCTCGCCGATATTGAAGCGGCGCTCCAGCACGCGGCCGTCAACCACATCTTTGAACTTGACACGCATGATCGTGTTACCCTTTCCGGGTTTTACGTGAAGAAACTCGATTACGAAATACAAACGGCCGTCCATGCGGATGCAAACGCCGTTTTTAATGTCTTGACTGTTAATCATGTGAATAAAAAATTAAAAAATACAAATTTCGCTGCAAAGGTACACTTTTTTTTGCATATTTGCAAATTTTGTTGTAATTTTGTGCCCAAAATCGAAAAAACTATGGAAGCATTGCGTAATTTCTTGGGTGAAGTGGATATCTGGCAGGTGTTATCGTCCTTTATTTTCATGATCGCGATCATCGATCCCTTCGGGAATATCCCGATTACGATCTCGATGCAGAAGAAGGGAATCAAGATCCATGCGGAGAAAGTGTGTATCGCGAGTCTGGTGATTCTTCTGTCTTTCCTCTTTTTGGGCGAATGGATCCTGAAGCTTTTCGGCGTCGAGATCGAGCATTTCGCGATCGCCGGAGGATTTATCATCTTCCTCATGGCGCTGGAGATGGTGCTGGATGTCACGATCTTCCAGAACGACAAACTGGAGGGCGAGATCGGTTCCGGCAGTTCGATCGTGCCGCTGGCGTTCCCCATGTACGCCGGTCCGGGTGCCTTCACGGCACTGCTGGCAATCACGGCGGAGTATAGCGTGGCGAGCCTGTGTATCTCCCTGTTCCTCTGTATGCTGGTGCTTTATCTGGTGCTTATCGGAACCAACTGGCTTACCAAATATCTGGGTCAGACGGCGCTGTATATCATCCGTAAGTTCTTCGGAATCATCGTCTTGGCGATTGCCTGCAAGCTCATGTTCGGCAATCTCGCCATCGTCTTCCATCTGAATTGACAATTTACAATTCTTAGTTCACAATTCACAATTAATATGAAGCGTTTTTCAGAAATGACCATCGCTTTGGCGAGTGATCATGCGGGGTTTGCCCTCAAGCAACAGGTGCAGTTATTCCTTGAGGATAACGGTGCCAAAGTGAAAGATTTCGGCTGCTATACTGCCGACAGTTGCGATTATCCGGATTTCGCGCACCCTCTCGCAGAGGCTATAGAGCGCGGTGAGTTTGAGTTCGGCGTAGTCATCTGCTCCACCGGCAACGGCATTACCATGACGGTGAACAAGCACCAGGGTATCCGTGCGGCGCTGTGCTGGGATACCAAACTGGCGGAACTCGCCCGTCAGCATAACAACGCGAATGTGTTAGGTCTGCCGGCTAACTTCATCTCGGCGCCGAAAGCATTGGACATCGTCCGTACGTTCTTCCAAACCGATTTCGAAGGCGGGCGTCATGAGCGTCGCGTTAACAAGATCGCGTGCGCTTAACGCGTTACGCAGTTATGTCACCTATCTCCTCTCTCTTGCTCTCCCTCCTTTGAGGGGAGGGCTGGGGAGAGGTTTTCCTCTTTTCGTTTCGGTCGAACCCGCCGCCGTCTGCCAGCTCCGCTGCCCGGCCTGCCCCGTAGGACGGGCAGCAATGCACAATTCTCAATTCTCAATTCTCAATTCTCAATTCTCAATTCTCAATTCTCCCTTGATGCCCCGCTCTGTATGGGAGCGGACGCTGGGCGAGATCAAGACCTGCGCCCACACCGTGCAGTTCTATTTTCAGGGCGAACCGCTTCTTAACAAGGATCTGCCGCAGATGATCCGCGAGGCGCATGAGGCAGGGCTGTACACGGTCGTCTCCACCAATGCACAGGCAATGACGCCGGAGGTGGCGAAGGCACTGGCGGCATCGGGGCTGGACAGGATCATCGTCTCCATGGACGGACTCACTCAGGAGTCCTACGGCGCTTACCGTGTCGGCGGAGATATAGAGAAGGTCAAAAAAGCGTTGCAGTGGCTTCAGGAAGCGAAATCAGTCCGTGGTCTGTCAGCGCAGCGGTCGGTATTCCGTCAGCGTAGCGGTCTTACTATCGAACTACAGGTGCTCCGCCTCAGGACCAACGAACACGAATGGGACGAGTTCAAACGGGTGTACAAGTCGCTGGGGGCGGACCGTCTGGTCTTCAAGACGGCGCAACTCTATGATTACACCCATGGTCATCCCCTCATGCCATCCGATCTCAGATACAGCCGCTATGTCCCCGATTCACAATCAGCAACCACCTTCCGCCGCCGGCCGGTCAGCAAAGGTTGTTTCCGTGTCTGGAGCGGAGCGGTGATCACCACCACGGGAGAGGTGCTGCCGTGCTGCTATGACAAGGCGCACGAACACTCGTTCGGAAACATCATGGATGCCCCTCTGCGCGAGATCTATAATAATGGGAAGGCACGTGCGTTCCGTCGCGCCGCCCTCGCACATAAACCGCAAATATGTCACGAATGCTGGAAATAAAACGCTTTGAATTTGGTCCTTTCGGAACCAACACCTATGTCGTTTCTTCCCTCCCTGCGTGGGAGGGTCGGGGAGAGGCTCCGGTTCTGCTCATCGACCCCGCCTGCTCCAACCGGTACGAGCAGCAGTTGTTGTACGATTACATCCATCCGGTTACTGAATCAGTCTTGATCCTCGCTACGCATGGTCATCTGGATCATCTGTGGGGGGCGGCTTGGGCATGCAAACAGTGGCATACACCGGTGCTGATGCACGAAGCGGATATTCCCATGGCTGAAGCCATGCAGACCCAATACAACCTCTTCGGCATCCGCGCCACACCCGAACCCTTCCCCGTACAGGCAATCACCGGTTCCCAATTCCCAATTCTCAATTCTCAATTCCCAATTCCCAATTCTCAATTCTCAATTCTCAATTCTCAATTCACAATTCTCCCCACTCCCGGTCACACCCCCGGAGGGATCTGTCTTTATTTTCCGGAGGAGAAGGTGCTTTTCTCCGGCGACACCCTTTTCCGGATGGGCTACGGACGAACCGATCTGCCCGGAGGTGATATCAGTCAGTTGATGGATTCCCTGAACCGGCTCTTCGCTCTTCCGCCGGAAACGACCGTTTATCCCGGGCACGGCGAATCCACTACTATCGGCGCAGAAAGGCTCCGATTGCACTAAAAAAGCGCAAAAATGCGTGAAAAACGCAAAAATATTTGGTAGTTTCGCAAAAAAGTACTACCTTTGCACGCTTTTTCGACTGAAAAGGCGGTAATGCCACGAAGTTGTAATGACAGATTCAGCTTTTGTGGTGATTGTTTAACCGACGATTAATTGTACATTGTAAATTGTAAATCGTAAATTGTACATTGTACATCGTCAAATTGTACTTTAATTTATGTATTTAACTTCCGAGAAAAAAGCAGAGTTGTTCGCCAAGTACGGCAACGATGCCAAGAACACCGGTTCGGCTGAGAGCCAGATCGCTTTGTTCACCTTCCGTATCAACCACCTCACCGAGCACCTGAAGCTGAACCGCAAGGACTTCGGTACAGAGCGTGCGCTGACTGCGCTGGTAGGTAAACGCCGCCGTATGCTCGATTATCTCAAATCGAAAGACATCGAGCGCTACCGTGCGATCATCAAAGAACTCGGTATCCGTAAGTAAACGTAGTTTGCGTAATTTACGAATCTACGAAAGTTACGAAAACAACAAAAATCGTCCAAAAGGGCGATTTTTTTTGCATATATCATTTTTTTTTACTACTTTTGTGCCCAAATTAACTGAATGCTGATAGCTGATAGCTGACAGCTCCGTTTATGATTGAGATAAAGCCTTATATTGAGCATGCCGTGCTGGTGGGGTTGATTACTCCCGCGCAGCCGGAGGATCGCACCAGGGAGTACTTGGACGAACTCGCTTTTCTGGCGGACACGCACGGCATCGTGCCTGTCAAACGCTTCACCCAGCGCCTTGAGAAGCCGAATATCGCCACCTATGTCGGCGAAGGAAAACTGGAGGAAATCAGGCAGTATATCGTTTCCCGCGAGGAAAATGACCCTATTGATGTCGTGGTCTTCGATGACGAGCTCTCTCCACGGCAGATACGTAATATAGAGAAAGCGATTAACTATCGGGAGAAACATCCGGCAAACGTGCGTGTCATCGACCGGACGATGCTTATTCTTGAGATCTTCCTCCAGCGCGCGCAGACTTCGTACGCCAAGACCCAGGTGGAGATGGCGCATCTGCAGTATATGCTCCCGCGTCTGACGCGTATGTGGTCCCATCTGGACCGTCAGCGGGGCGGAGGCGGCACCAACCGCGGTATGGGTGAGACCCAGATAGAAGCCGACAAACGGGTCATCGGGCAGCGTATCGCCCTTCTCCGCGAGGAGCTCAAGAAGATCGACAAGCAGATGGCTACCCAGCGCCAGAACAGAGGTAAGATGGTGCGCGTCGCGCTTGTCGGCTATACCAATGTGGGCAAATCAACCCTCATGAACCTTCTCTCCAAATCCGATGTCTTTGCGGAGAACAAACTCTTCGCCACCCTCGACACCACCGTCCGTAAGGTGACGATCGACAATCTGCCGTTCCTTCTCTCCGATACGGTCGGCTTCATCCGCAAGCTGCCCCACCACCTCGTGGAGTCCTTCAAATCGACGCTGGACGAGGTGCGCGAAGCAGACCTGCTCATCCACGTGGTGGATATCTCCCATCCGAACTTCGAGGAGCAGTACGAGGTCGTCGAGCAGACTTTGAATGATGTGATAAATGGGGGAATCATCCCCCGCATTGTGGTTTTCAACAAAATTGACAATTTCACTTATATCCCGAAGGAGGAGGATGACCTGACGCCTGCGACCCGCGAGAACCTCTCGCTGGAGGATCTGCAGAAAACATGGATGGCACGCCTCGGAGAGGATTGTATCTTCATCTCCGCGAAAAACAAAGAGAATGTGGATGCGCTCCGCGCGCTTATGTACGACCGCGTCAAAGCGATACATATCAAGCGCTACCCCTATAATGACTTCCTCTTCCAGAACTACGAAGATAATTCGCTGGATGATTAAACGTTTTGGGAAAGCGGGATAAGAATAAATAGTCATTAATCATAGGTACTTTGTACCTTGTAAAATTGTACATTAACTTATGCGTTGCATTGACGAACAAGGTTATCATTTTGAAGAATGGCTCACGCCGGCGGAGATTGCCGGGGATGTGAAGCAAGTGGCTGACCGGATCAGGGCGGATTATCGGGACAAAGAACCCCTCTTTGTCGTCGTCCTCAACGGCGCTTTTGTCTTTGCTTCCGATCTGATGAGGGCAATCGGAGACGATATACGGTGCGAGGTGACATTCATACGCGTCAGTTCGTATTTCGGCATGGCTACCACCGGGCGGCTGGAGTTTATCGTGCCCCTGCAGCAGGTGGTGGACCAGCGCGATGTCATTATCGTGGAGGACATCGTGGACTCCGGTCTCACCATCCACCAGCTCAAAGCACATATGCGCGGGCTGGGCGCCAGCTCCGTCAAGGTCGCTTCGATGCTCTTCAAACCGTCCAAACTGGAGTATCCCGATGCCAAACCCGATTACGTAGGAAGGGAGATATCCGAGGAGTTCGTGATCGGTTACGGACTCGATTTCGACGGCTTCTGCCGCAACCTGGATGCTATCTACAAAGTGAAGAAATAATTTTTAATTTTTAATTTTTAATTTATAATTTTTAATTACTATATGCCATGAACGAAGAATTGAAAAAAGTAATGGAGGTTGCCGAGGTATGGACCAAGGAACCGTTCGATGCGGAGACCCGCGCGCAAGTGAAAGCCATGATGGAGGCGGAGGACAAAACCGAACTCATTGACGCTTTCTATCGTACCCTTGAATTCGGAACCGGCGGTCTGCGCGGTATTATGGGCCCCGGCACCAACCGTATGAACAAATACATCGTAGCTATGGCTACCCAGGGCTATGCCAACTACCTGCTGAAAGTGCAGAAAGAGGGTGGTTTTGAGCACGTACAGAACGGCCGCGTGGCTGTCGTGGTTGGTCACGACTGCCGCAATAACGGACGTATGTTCGCGGAGACCGTAGCGAATATCTTCTCCGCTAACGGAATCAAGGTCTATCTCTTTGAGTCCCTGCGTCCGACGCCGGAGGTTTCCTTCGCTATCCGTCATCTCAAATGCCAGGGCGGTGTGAACGTGACCGCTTCCCACAACCCCAAAGAGTACAACGGCTACAAGGCATACTGGGAGGATGGTTCACAGGTGCTCCAGCCGCATGACCAGGGTATCATCGACGAGGTAAACAAAGTAACCCTCGCGGATGTCAAATGGGAGGCTGACAAAGACCTCATCGAGATTATCGGCGGCGAGATGGATTACGACTACATGATGGCGGTTAAGTCCGTTATGATCGACCAGGACACCATTCTCCGTCAGAAAGATCTCAATATTGTTTATACCCCGATGCACGGTGCTGGACGCCAGATCGTACCGATGTGCCTCCGCTCATGGGGATTCCAGAACATCCACGTGGTGCCCGAGCAGATGGTCATCGACGGTAACTTCCCGACCGTCGTTTCCCCGAACCCCGAGAACGCAGAGGCAATGACCCTTGGTATGAAGTTAGGCACCAAGTTGGGCGCTGACCTCGTGATTGCTTCCGACCCCGACGCGGACCGTATTGCGATTGTCTGCCGCAACGACAAGGGCGAGTGGGTGATCATCAACGGTAACCAGACCAACATCATGTTCCACTACTACATCATCAACAACATGAAGCGTCTGGGCAAGTTCCGCCCCGATATGTATATCGTCAAGACCATTGTCACCTCCGAACTCATCCGCAAGATCGCGGACGCACAGGGTGTCACCCTCACCGACGAATACACCGGCTTCAAGTGGATCGCCAACCGTATCCGTATGTGGGAAGGCAAGCGTAAGTATATCGGTGGCGGTGAAGAGTCCTTCGGCTTCCTGCCGTACGATGCTGTCCGCGACAAATGTTCGCCTTCGGCTATCTGCCTCATCTGCGAGATCGCCGCGTACGCCAAGGACAACGGCATGACGCTGTATGATTATCTTCTCAAGATCTACGAGGACTACGGCTTCCAGCGCGAGACGACCATCAATGTGGTTCGCCCGGGTAAGACGGGTGCCGAGGAGATCCAGGCTATGATGAAGAACTACCGCGAGAATCCGCCGATGGAGATCGCCGGCGAGAAAGTGGTTAAGATCAAAGACTTCAAACTCTTGGAGCAGCAAAAATTGGAAAATGGTCAATGGGTAAAGGAGAAAATAGAGATGCCGTTGAACGCTACTTCGAACGTGCTCCAGTACTTCACCGAGGGTGGTCTGAAGGTTTCTGTCCGTCCGTCGGGTACCGAGCCGAAGATCAAGTTCTATTTCGAGATCCCGGTTAAGTCCGGCAAACCCTTCACCGGTGCCGACTACGAGCGCTGCACCGCCGAGGCGGAAGCCCGCGTTCCCGAGATCAAGAAGTCCCTCGGCCTCTAAGGACGACTAAGGTTCTAGTCTCCTAGTCTCCTAGTCTCCTAGTCTCCTAGTCCCCCTAGGCCTCCTAGGCTTCCTAGGCCCCCTAGACCCCCTAGTCTCCCTATCCTTTTATAAAATAAGGTACGCGCACCCGCGCGTACCTTGTTTTTTGTCTCCTGCCTCCGCCTTCCTCCCTTCGCCGTCCCCCCTCGGCTTTCGCCTTTCGCCTTTTCGTTCCCTGTTTGCGTGTTTCTTTCTTCTTTTTCAGGACAATCCGATTGTCCGCCTGCTGATTCTTGGTAGTTGCAGGCGTTTGCCAAACGCCGCCTCCGCCTTCCGCCCCTCGCCTTCCGCCTCTCGCCTTCGTCTATTGCGTCCGGATTTTATCCGGACACGGCTCCGCCGTCTTGTATGTCTGTTTCCGCCGTCTTGTATCCGCCGCCTTTCTTTCGTCCCCTTCTCGCGCATTTTTGCGCGAGCCCTGACTTTGTTCATTGCGTCCGGATTTTATCCGGACACGGCTCCGCCGTCATTAATTCGTAATTTTTAATTTTTAATTTTCATCTCCCTATACATCTCCACATACACATACGTGTAAAGACTCCCGTACCCTTTTTCGCCTTCTTTTATTCCGGCGCGGTACGCTTGAAACCGTTCCTGCCACTCCTTCGCTTCTGCTACTGCCTCGGGACTGCACTCCTCCGGCTTGCGGGCGGCTTTCTCGATGGCGTGGGCGCGTTTCTGCGCGGTCTTGATCAACTCCCTGTTCCGCGTCGCCCCCGCAGACCACGCACCCTCATGTTTCTGCATGAAATAAATCTGGTGTTCGCTCCCGCTCCCTTTCCGGTGTCGCGACACCAGCCGCATACCGTGGCTCTCACCGTATTTCTTGCTGTCCAGAGCCCCCGTCAGTTGATCTACAACTACATGATACTTTACTTTTCCCATAGTAATAATTTTTTTAGGTTTGTTGGTTTTTGTTCCAATCAATTTGTTCAATTTGTGTAATTAGTGAACGAGAATTGTCTTTAATTGTCTTTAATTGTTGACTTGGAAAGAATAATTTTTGAATCATTTTTGGCAATTTTGGACTGAAAGAATAATTTAGGTTTATGTCTTTGAGTGCTTTTTCCCGTAATGGTTTTGTTGGTTTTTGTTCCAATCAATTTGTTCAATTTGTGTAATTAGTGAACGAGAATTGTCTTTAATTGTCTTTAATTGTTGACTGCGAAAGAATATATAATTGCCTCTGTGGATGCATAGTAAGCTAGACGATAACTAGACCATACCTAGACAATATAAACTACCTCACAGGCACATCTCCCTACTGTCCTTTGCCTCTGCAACCCCCACTTGCCCGTTTTTCTCTTTCCCGCTGCAAAGATACAAAAAAAATCTGATATATGCAAATTTTTGAATAATTGTTGGTTTTGTATGCCGGTTGTCCCCTTGGATTCTTTGTATTGTGCCGACTGTCAGTCGGCGTTTCTCTTTCTCTTTCTCTTTCACTCAATCACACTTTTACACAAAATTATACCTTCCAATACGATTTTCCCTTAAAAATTTGCATATTTGAAAAAAAATGTGTATTTTTGCAGCGTTTTTGGACAAAGGAGTCTGTTACACACTTTTATGTAAGCATGATTTTGGGTCACTTACTCACATATAATCTCTTAATACCAAGCGCAGCGGCGCATGTATGTATGTATGTATGTATGTATGTATGTATGTATGTATGTATGT
>CAMKPZ010000018.1 GCA_946414805.1 uncultured Bacteroidales bacterium | reverse complement strand
GTAGCCGCCACTTTCAGAAGCTCGATATCGTAAGATACCGGGCTTCTTTGTATATGTAGCGATGCTACATGGTGTATTCTGTGGCAAACAGTATACTTCCGAAATTGAACCTTGTGTTTTAGAATGGTTTGTGGCTCCTACTCTCGACTTCATTCAGCAACTCCGCACGTACGGTTCTGAACTGGAGATTCTGCAGCCGCAATCTTTACGCGAGCAATTTAAAGCGGAGTTGGAAAAATAATAGGCATTGTATAAATAATCCTGCACTGAAAAGGGATGGGCGACCATATTCGGTTAAGCCTTATTCAATCAAACCTAATTTCTTGAGGCGGGCACGGATGGCACCGTACGTGCGGTTGAAGTCTTTGGCTAATTGTGCGATGGGGGTGCCTTCCTGGAACAGTTCGCGGAGGCGTAAGTCATCTTCCACCATCCAACGCTCACCGGCTTGTGAGGCTGTAGGCTTGTCCTGCGCGGGCTTCTTGCGCATCATTTTGATGAAATCCAAGAGATAAGACGAAGGCTTGCCTTCCTCTAACATGTCGTGAATCATGGCTTCCACCGCCATGTCGTCCAACGCACTGCCTTTGTATTCGTTCTTGGCAGGAGTTTTTGGCTGCTTGGGCGCTCTCGGAGAGTTGGTCTTTCGACTTTCGACTTTCGACTTTTGACTCTTTTTCTCCATGAACGGCTGCAAATCGTCCATCGGAGCTACGAACGTATTGCGGGCTTGGAGCAGCGATTCGGACGAAGGATGGTCCGTTTGGAGCAGCGATTGCATCAGATGCATCTTCTCGTGCAGGACTAAAAACAAATCGCTCAGCAGCGGTTCGAAATCCGACACATCGGCTTTGTTCTTGCTTCGGCATGGATGGTCGGTTATCTTTTGTGCGACGGGCTCCATCAGCGGCACGAAATACCCGCACGCGGCATGCAAACGCTCACACAGACGCGTCTTGTCTGCTGAAAGCAGCAGTTTGGTCAACTGCGGCCGGAACCTATCGGCGACGCTCTGCCATTCGGTGAAAACGGGTTGCAGGCTCTCCAAGAACGGCAGCGTCTCGGCGTTGAACGACACTTTCGAGGCAGACATCCTGCGCATCTGGTCTATCAAAGAGAGCGTCCGATGGAAGTCAAAAAGCGCGCTGAACAGCTGTATCTCGTATTCCTTGCGCGCCGTCGGAAGTGCCTGATTGACAGTCTCTACGGACGGCTGGCTGTCGGTATAACGCAGCACGGAAGGGTCGTTGTCAAGTTCCACATAATCGAGCGGTGAAGAGAGCACGATGCCTTCAAGCGTCCGGCAACGGGAAAGCGCCACATACACCTGTCCGGCGGCAAAAGCACGTGCCGCGTCGATGATCACCTTGTCGAACGTCAGACCCTGACTTTTGTGGATCGTCACCGCCCACGCCAGCCGTAGCGGATACTGGGTGAAGGTGCCTAAAATCTCCTCGTCAATCTTGCCCGTTTTCTCGTCCTCGCGGTAGCGGATATTCTCCCACACCATGCGCGTCACCTCTATCTCGCCGTCCTCACAACGCACGGTGATTTTGTCGCTGTCAATCTCCGTAATCACACCTATCTTGCCGTTGTAGAACCGCCGCGGCTTCTGGTCGTCGTTGCGCACGAACATCACCCGCGCACCGGTTTTGAGCGTCAGTTCTTCTTCCGTCGGGTAAATATTGACCGGAAAATCTTTCTTGATTTCCGCGGTAAAAACACGCGGCGCATCCGGCAGTTTGGCTAACTCGCGTTCGTTCAGATCGTCCGCCAAGCGGTTGTGGGTCGTGAGGGTGATATGGAAGTCCTCGTCCGTGTTCCTGAACAGCGGATTGTACCGCGCATTGAGCAACGCACGGCCTTGCGCAGTCAGCTGATTCTCACGCACTTCGTTCAGCAGTTGTACGAAAGTCTGGTCCTGTTGTCGGAAGACATGATCGAGCTCTACGTAAACCGGTTGCAGCTCCTTCATTACCTTCGCTTGGAAGAAATACGGACCATCGTAATACTTCTTCATCGCCTCTTCGTCCTCTCCGCGCGTCACCACCGGCGAGAGCTGAAAGAGGTCGCCGATCATCACCACCTGCACGCCTCCGAACGGCTGGTCCTTGCGGTATTTGTACCGCCGCAACACGGCATCTATCGCGTCCAGCACGTCCGCACGAACCATACTGATCTCGTCTATCACCAGCATCTCCAGATGATAAATGAGGTTGCGTTTGCGCTGCGTAAGACGCTGTTCTGCAAACAGTTGCTTGTACGACTGCGGGGTGGGGATGAGTGTCCGGACGGGCAGTTGGAAGAACGAATGAATGGTCATTCCGCCGGCATTGATAGCCGCCACGCCGGTTGGTGCGACGACTGCCATGTTCTTCGGCGTCTGTTCGCGCAGTTTCCGCAGGAACGTCGTCTTTCCCGTTCCTGCCTTTCCGGTGATGAACAGCGGCCGGTTGGTATGCATCGCGAACTCCTCCGCCAGATAGTACGGCAGGGATGTGTTTGTATTTGAGGGTGTTTCGGTCATGATTAGCTGCAAAAGTTTGCCCATTTACGCCAGGATGTCTTGGTATTCGTCGGTGCGGGTCAGCACTTTCTGCGCGTAGGAGCAGACAGGGATGATCTTGCGGTTGTTGGCGCGTGCGAAGTCCACGGCGGCAACAACCATCTGGCGGGCTATCCCTTTGCCTTCAAAGCCCTCAAACACCCGCGTGTGGTCAATAATCATCCGTTCGGGCGTTGGGCGGGAGTAGGTCATCTCGCCGACCTGCACGGGTTCGGTACATGTGCCTTCTTCGGTGGCTTGCAGCCATGCCTCGAAGATACCGTTCTTCTCGGTCTCTTGGTGTTGAATAGTTATCATAATTGCTTTGTTTTAGCAGTCATTTACGTTACCATCTCGTTACCATTACGGACATCTCTGTAGGATGTTTTCCTCTTCCAGCAGTCGTTTCTTAATTTCTACGCCGTATTCGTAGCCGCCTATTTTGCCGTGTGCGGCGATGACGCGGTGGCAGGGAATAAGTAACGCTACATGGTTCGCTCCTACGGCTTGTCCGACCGCTTGTGCGGACTTGCATCCGACCATCCGGGCTAACTCTCCGTAACTGACCGTCTCTCCGTATGGAATGGTCAATAGAGCCTGCCAGACGCGTTGCTGAAACGCCGTGCCTTTGGAGCGGACTGTAATCCGTCCGTTAGTCTTTGCGCCCATAACGGCATTCTCCGTCCGCTTACCTGCAAAATAATCGTCCAGCCATCGGATTGCTTCATCAAAGACGGCGATTGCCTGCGTTGGCATGGAGTGGGGTATTGTCCCGTTGCCGGACTTCCCCTGTTGCATACTGGGTTGCTCTGCTCCGAACCGCAAAGCCGTCAGCGCCTCTCCGTCCGACTCCATGACAATCTGCCCTACTGGCGAGGGATATGTAGCGACAAACATCATCTCTGTATATTTTGTGAATGATGTATATACTCAATAATCGCTGCAAAGGTACAAATATTCTTTAAAATGAGCAAATATTTACTCAATTTTATTTGAATTTTTACTCAATTCTATTGGTCATAAGGTCTGCTGATTTTGGGGTGTTTGAACCGACATTGGACCGAGATAGGCAGGCAATTGGTTCGGTAATGGATAACTAATCACTAAGAATATACAAGAATATACAACGATTTAAAGGATCCCCGAATCCGATTCGGGGTAACAGAAGAAAGAATTTTGACACGGCAGAAATGGCAAAAGTGGCATAAATGGCAAAATGCAATATAAAAATAGGCATGTCAGTTTTGTCAGTTTTGTCAGTTTTGCCAGTTTGGTTAGTCAAAAATTATCCAAAATTGCCCAAAATTAGAATAATTCACCAATTAAGCAAATTAAACAAATTAGGGAAACTGACAAAACTGACAAAACTGACATAACAAAAATGTTCTATGTTCGTGCTTTTCCTCATAGTGGGGACTATTCGGGCACTTCACTCGGAGTGCGTTCCGTCGCACTCCTTCACTCTCAAGCCACTCTCGTGGCACTACTACTTTTCGATATCCATACCCCTCTCTATATAGTCAAAAAAGTTACAAAATCTATCACCTCTTTTGCAACTTTTTTTCATTTTTTTGCATTTCGGACCAAAATGCAGGTTTCCAATTGACCTATAGGCCATATTATTTATGTCTATGTTGGTTGTCTCCTTTTTCGGCGGAGCGGTATCGTATTTTGCGATCCATTTGCCGAACGCGATTGGAGGTGGTTGCAGCCACCGGCAGGTAGAGTGAAGGGCGCAGCTGTTTAGTCAGGGCGAACAAACGTGACAGAAAGAGGCAGACCGTAGGTAGATGACAAAGAAAAACCGCCGACTCGTCACGAGCCAGCGGTCCTTGAAGTTACAAAAAAATGTTATTGCCTATACCTATACGTAGTCTCAGTTGTGTATGAATATCCTGTGAAGTCGTAAACTGTCGTTTGTGTATAATCCCAATCATTATACCAAGTGAATGTACTATAGTATATATTTTCAGACTCAACTCCTTTGTTATTGCTATAAGTCCTATAAGTACACGATTTCCTACGTCCTCCCTCGAATTGATAAACATATTCGTTAAGTGAATATGTACCTTTTTCCAAATTTTCAGAGATTGTCACATGCCTCTTTGCAGTCCTATAATCAAATGACAAACCATTAAATTCAATTGTGTCCCTCATTAGATACCCATTCTCTCCATAATATATTCCATTCCCGTACCGGTATCCGGCCTCATATTTATAATGCCATTCCTGATTCTTCTCTCCAGCCACATATATAACAGACGAAATTTGACGATTACTAGCGTCATATTCATACAAAAACTTAGAACCACTACTTCTTGATTCTTTAATATAAAGCCTTGCATCATCGAGGTAAATAGTCGTGTCTTTTGCACCTACAGAAGTACTTCCATTATTGCAGTATGTACATACACCATACTGGTACAGTCCCGAATTGGTGTACTCCGTCTTTACAGTCATACCATCAACGCCGTACTGAGTGGTTGAAAGAAGGTATTTAGGGTCATCACCCCTTTCATATACAATCCTCATTACTACACCAGTATGCAAATCAATACCTTCTACATCAGAGTATGAGGTAATCAACTCAACGCAATAAGCGGGTTTTTCTTCTACAGGGTCATCTCCTCCACCACTATCAGATGTCACAGTAACTTTACAAGTAGCCTTTTGATTATCTACGCTACTTGCGGTAATTGTGGCTACCCCCTCTTTGATACCTTGTACAAGGCCGGTGTTGCTAACACTTGCTACTGAATAATCAGAAGAAGTCCAAGTTACACTTACATTTGCAGATAATTGGATAGTTTCAGATACAGCGATTGAGACTTCAGACTTATTCAGTTTCAGTTTCTCACCTTGCGGCTCAACTTGAGGTTCTTTGCAAGCTGCCAGTCCGAGAACTGCGACAGCAAAAATTAAAAATTTCTTCATATTTTTATAGTTAATCATGTTCTTAATCTATAACCTTGCGCACGCAAATGCGGCGCAAAGTTACTATTTTTATTTCAATTATGCAAATATTCATTGCACAATCAACAGAATTTAAGATTTTTTATTGGCTCTTTTAACATATTGAAAGAGACGAACTTATCCAAATATGTATCATTAGCGATAATATTATCGTCTTTGCAAAAGAACAATACTGGAATTTTCTGCTTCTTTGCAATCATCTTCAGCAAATACATATTGGCCATAATAGCATATTCGAGCGAAGAAACCGCAAAGTCTGTTTTCATCAACGTGAGGTTGTCAACAACGATGACCTCAATGGCGTGTTTGTTGAGCAGACAGATGCGTTGGATCGTGGCTTGTATAGAAGCGTAACTAAGTTCAGAGATGTCCTCTATCCAGATGGGGAGTTTTCCCATCTTATACAACATAAGGTGGCGGCGCTCAATATCGTCGAATTGAGCATCCGCATCGCACATTTGCCAATAGATATCAAATAGCATTTGGAACATCGTACGACGATCTTTCTCTGAAGAGAAAAGCAAGACACTATTGTCGCGCGTTGCCAGCCCCATTACCGTTTGGGCAATGAGGTTGGTGCGCCCTTCTTCGGCAGGGCTGCAGATGCAATATAGTTTGCCATCTTTCAGTCCACGTAAGCCTCTATCAATTTGTTCTATACCCGTTTCAAGTCCTTTCATGATAGATGGAATGGAATACCCTTTTTACTAAAATACATCGCCCCCATAACTCCGTTGGGTTGGAGCTTGAGCAAGAACTCAAGACGCAACTTGTAATCTTCTTTTTCGATAGAGGTACTTACTATCGTAGAAGTTGATAACTGTGTCAGAGGTAGGTTGAGAATATATTTGGCTTTTATATAGCCAATCTCAAACCGCTTCTGCAAGCGAGCACATGCGTCTTGTGGATTTTGAGATTGTCGAATGAGCCGGATGACCTCCTCCAGGTTCTCAGCCGCGACTTGCTGGCCGTCTAATTCTTCAAGGTGGCGTTTGGCGGCGTTGATTTCCGCGTTAACATGCCCCATCATATACCAAGCGGAGGTATGAAGCAAGCGTATATTGCGGAAGCAGATAGAATATTCATCCAAGGCTTCAAATTCCTCAGCCTCATCCTTCTCCATCTCTTTGAGATAAGAGTTGGGAAGAGAGGTGAAAGTTTGTTTGTACATCTCGATGTAATGCTGCAAGAAGGCGGCACGTTCTGGGCTGTCAGCTTGCGACACTTCTTGCTCAACACTTTCGATAGGACTAAAGCCGAAATTTTCCAAGAAGGAGATGTCTTTGTAATTTGGCATATTGATGATGGCTTGTCCATCGGTAGTGAAGTCTAATAAATTGGGGCTCATAAGTGTATTAGTTATTTATTATCATTTGAATTACGCGGAAAGCGAGCGTCCATTACCTTTTGGAATGTCGCGGGGAAGTTCATCTTGAGCCACGAAGTGCGGAGGAAGAGGACGCAGCGTCCGTAACAATGCTCACGGTTGATAGTTATGCGTGTGCCATCCGCATATGGACGATCGCCAAAGATGTGTATCATATCTTCGAACGAGGGATTATCAAGTCCGCGAAGTCGGTCCATATCACACCGACCGAAATAGGTGTATTGGAGCCAATTGTCATCGCTCATGAAGAACCGTAGTAGTTCCGGGGAGTCGTAGGGGATAGCTGCGAAGTTGATGTCGATGCCAAGGTTAGCGATAGTCTGCTCGACGATGTCCAAGATGTAATAATAGCGATACACAATCTTAGACGCCAGTTCGCCGTATTTCTCCTGCGTGTATTGGTCGGCAAAAGCAGTTCCGGGTTTGGATAGTTCGATGAATAAGTCCGGGAAGCTGGGGCGGTAGAACATACCTGCTTCGCTGAGGTTCGCGCCGAGGGGGTCGATGTCGGTTATACCGAGGCAGTAGGCCACGACGCTGCCAGCGGTTCGGTTGCCTCCGGGAGAAGTACAGAAGCGGTTGCTATGCAGTTCGCGCATCAGATCCCACATGATGAGGAAACGGTCTGCCCAATGACGAACGCGGATGGCTTTGAGTTCACGTTTGATGCGAGCGGCTACTTCGTCGGTGTAGTTGTTTTGGTAGCGCTTCTGTGCACCTTCCATGACGACATCAATGAGATAGTGGTCAGCAGTGTCGTAGCCTTCCGGCAGCGCGAAATGCGGTTGCGGAGTGAGCACATAGCGATTGTCGAGATAGTCGGCCAAAGGCTTCTGCATTTGGGACTGCACCTCGGCAAAGAGTTCCGGATAAGTCTTGATGAACGAGGAGAGCAAGAGCGGTTCATCAAGATCTTTCTGCAGGTGCTCAAAGAGCAGTTCGCCGAGCAGATACGGATAGGACTTCTCCTCCGCATTGAGGTCACCGAAGAAGTCGTCCACCTTTTCAGGGCGGCAGTAGAGCAGATTGCTGAAGACGAACTCGGTGTGGGCACCGATTTTCTCCATCACTTCCGGCTCTATGAACGGGTTATTGGCTTTGAACCATGCAAGTGCGTCGGCATCGTGCATAACGCTGGTGATACCGATGAGGTGGCTGACATTCTGCTTGATGCCTGCAAAGTAGCCATTTTTCTGCTCGTTGTAACGAAGCGCCATCTTGATGAAGGACTGGATGTAGGGGTTGCCTTTGTAGTAGCAGGCATGCTTAAAATAAGCGTCCGCGAACTCTGCCTCTTGGTGGTGAGAGTGCTCGGTGTATTTGCTTTCGATGCAAAGCATAGCCGCGCAATCATCACTGATGAGCACGACGTCCATGTTGGACGGGCGATTGACTGGGCGACCTTTGGTGGTCTTGGTGAAGATGGGTAACTTTACTTCGAAATAGACCTTGTCGTAGGTTGTGCCGTTGAGCGTGAGCGGGTGCTCCGGACTGATCCAATGGAAGAAATTGTACGCAAGCATGGACGATGAGAAGATAGAACGTGCGTGGGCAACGTGGAGCTTGCCGTTCTCATCGGTGTAGTCTTCGAGTTCGTGACCGTTTCCTGCGAGAAACATATCATGGAACTTGCCTTCGGTGAGGGCTTTGCGTCCGCCGACATAGACGTTCTCGGCGTAGGTGGCTAGGTGTGTGTCTGGGCGGTCTTCAAGAAAGAGGGGTACTTGACGGAGGTGGTTGGTTGACTCTTTGGTCGTGTTGGTGATTTTAATGTTGCGATTCATAACTTCAAAAATTTAAATATTATGAATCTATAATACGAAAGAGGTTTGTTATCGTTTTTGCTAATTTTGCGTGCTGGACGATACAAAAAAGCCTCATATACAATAAGATACGAGGCTTTTAGGGGTTCGGAGCGATGGAGAGAAAAAATGCGATTTTATTGAATTTCTAGCATTTTTCAGCATAATTCATATATCGTCTCTCCAAAAATGCCTTTCTGTTTGTGTCCGAAATTTGGTTTCTCATCAGACTCCATATTTGAGAATAGTTACTCCATCCAGGTTGTACGGAATCAGGAGCTATGCTTGCTATGAACCTCTTAAACCATCCATATAATTCCTCGTAGTCTTGGTATTTATCATATTCTGCATCAAAGTCATTACGAGGACAGAATATGGCGTTCGTAAACCGTATTTCAACATCATTTAAGTTTTCAATCTGTAACACGTTATTCGCGTTAAACCACGCAAGTGCTTTTTCGTTCTTCAGAGCGTTCAGTGCCACGAGGTGGCAGAACGACTGTTTGAGTCCTTCGTTGTAATGATTTGTGTCACGCGTTTCAACGCGCAATTCATATGCAACAGAATCCCATGAACCATTATAGTAATTTTTCGGCATCAAATATGCCTCGGATAATTCCAGCTTACCGTGATTAGTGTACTCAAGGAACTTTGATTCAATGAAAAGCAATACTCTTTGCCCAAACTTTTCTCCCTCAAGCACAATATCCATGTTAGCGGGGTTGCTACGACAACACAGCGTTCGGAGTTGAACCTCAAAATATACTTTGGTATAAACAACGTCATCCCACACGAACGGATGTTTCTTGTCGATCCAGCTGAAGAAATTATAGCCCAACATAGAGGAAGAGTGAACAGCCTCGGCTTTAGAGTGCAGTTCACCACCGGAACCATGATCAAACATCTGCTGATGCTCAACACTCATTTTGTTGTCATACACATTATCCAAAAAACTATACAGGTATCCGTTGGAATTCACGGTTCCATAGCTGGTGCCATCTTCGAAGGCAGAGCGAAGTGCAGTTTTAAGATTAGCCATATATTATAGTTATTTATTGAACGAAATTATCTCATTTTCGATAGGTTTGCCAGTTGTTAAATCGTAGCAAACGAACACGGTATTTGAAGCTTTATTCTCAATTTTTCCCTTTAAACTTTTAATCGTACCAGCATGGTGGGACTTAACGTACATTATAAAATATGCTAGGTCCTCTGGTTCTTCCCGTAGTTTTACAAAATCTTTTATAAAACAAGATTTATCTGGATTAAGCGCTTTAAATTCAATTAGTGCTAATCTATTAAGGTTAGAATCGTGAATAGACAGATCAACCATCGCGGATTGTCCCTCTTCATCATCACGTCTTGGATCTTTCTTAGAGCCTTCTTCACTGAATATATATTTGTATTCAGTAGGAGTCTCGACAGAATAATACCAATCCAATTTGTGAGAAGCACAATACTGATTGAATTGCTCAACAAAAACAAACCGGAGTTCTTGTTCACTCAATCGTGTTTCTCTCTTGCTATATTTAGGGAAAATCAATCGAGACAAATGATTAGATGGCTGTTTGTCAATACCCTCCTTCTGATGGTCGTACACATCTTTTAGCACTTTAAATGTCTCTTTGATAATCTCATCAATATGTTCTTTAATCTTGTTTTCCATCACTATCTTCCAGTTCCTTTATTAGTTGTTTATAGTACTTAGTCTTCTTAACGTAATTAGCGGAGTGGTTGATCAAGTCGCGATGCTCCTTGCGCACCTGAGCGACGAGTTGCTTTTCCAGCGCCTCCCGCTCTTTCTCGCGCGCAGTCTCCGCGCGTTCTTCAATATTTATAGGTGTAGTTTCAGAGGGAATGCTATCCAAACGGATGTCAAGTACATCGGCTATACGCACCAAAGTCTTGTAGGTGGGCGAAGTCTGACCGCTCTCGATATGGCAATAATTGGGAGCCGCAAGCCCCACCAACATAGCTACGTCTCTTGCTTTCAAGCCACGCTGCAGACGCACCTCACGAATGAGCGCGCCGATGTTCTGACGACTCTGCTCGTTGTCATAGTAGAGACGCGGGGTGAATCCCTCTTTCTTGCACTGCTTAATGACAAAAGCAATGATGTCCAGCCGGTCTGCGGACTTATAGTCCTCATAGAACAGATGATCAAGGCGATGAGCCATCCAGTCGTTGGTGATTTTGCCCTTTTCTGGGGGCAATTCCAACGAACAGAATAACTCGCCTTGCGTGGTGTAGATACGGGCAATATTGCCGTTCTCTATAGTTACTTTAACTTCCATGCGCCAAAATTTTGGCGCAAAGGTACACTTTTTTTCTGACATATGCAAGAAAAAAGTTAGGATTTCCGCTGAAACCACTCCAGTACGGCGTAATAAGCGGTCAAAATCCAATACTTCAAGAGCGGATGATGGGAGCAGGTTCTGTGCGGATATTCATCATCCGAAAGATACATATCTGCCATACCCAAAGCCTTACCGACATTTTCATAGGTTCCGTAGACCACAAAGATGGTCTTTCTCTCCGGACCGTAATACAATTCTCCTCGATAGATCATATCTTAATAATATTTACTCGTTTACCAGCCTTTTCCATTTTGCGGATGGAATCAAACGTGCCTTTCGATTCACCGGACGGGAAGGCAACCATCCGGTCTGCATCATCGACGATGAGCGTGTTCCGCATCAATGGAGCCCTGCGACCATAAGTCTCATAGTCGGGGAGATGCTCGATAAGCGGCAGGTCATTTTCTTCCGCATAGCGCTTAGCGTAGGTGTCAATACCTACCGCGCCACCGGAAACAACCGCATCAATTTTGTAAAAGATCACTTGCCCAAGTTTTTCTTTAAATTGCTCGTACGAGATACTTGGATTTCTCGTACCGACGATAGCCAATTTCATTGCAACCTCCTTTCCATAGCTTTTCGAACAAACCAAACTGCATAAGGGACAAACTTGCAACCAGAGGCGGGGTTGTACTGATGCCAAGCTTCCAACAGCCCTTTCTCACCGAGCGGAATAAGTTCCTCCATCGGGAGCGGATTGCCGCATAATTTTTGCCGGCGAGCGACAGACTCCACAAAAGGATGAAACTGCTGTTTGACTTGTTCTTCAGACAAATTTTTAACACCGGACTCAACGTCCGAAACTGATTTTAAAGTCTCTTTCATATCAATAAATTTTAGAACGCTATATCTATATTATACGAAAACGAGTTGTTATCGTTTTTGCTAATTTTTTGCCCGCGTTAGGGATTGGAAGGGCTACGGTATTAGGTACTAATGCGGAACTTGTGAACCCCAGTCAAGCCGGACGCTCGCAGGGTGTAGATGTCAGCCGGTACAGCAAAGGGCTGTAGTCACCCACCGGAGGTATATGCAGCCACCGGCAGGTAGAGTGTAGGGCGCAGCTGCATGGTCAGGGCGAACAAACGTGGCAGAAAATCGGCAGACCGTAGGTAAATATAAAAAAACTGCCAACCTGTGAAGGTCAGCAGTTTCCTATCGTCCGAAGATATTTCTTGGTGGAAATTACCAATTCAGCGGCTCATTGAGGATGTTGCCATCCGTCATGGGGCTGTCTGCATCGGTGAAAGCATTCGCTTTGTATTGGATGCAAAGCATAGTCAGGTTCTCTTTGCCGGTGTTCTTCAACGCACGTTTGCCATCCGGTGCTACACGTACCACAGCTCCTTCCTTAACAGGGAATTGCTCGCCGTCCACTTGGTACGTGCCTTCACCACGAAGGATGAAATAGAGTTCTTCATGCGTCTTGTGCGTGTGAAGGAAACCGCTGTCTTGTCCGGGAACAAGTGTCTGGTAAGACAACTCTGCTCCGGTAGCACCCAAAGCCTGGCCTAAAAAGACTTTGCCTTTGAGGGTGAAATCGGGACCCATCGGCAGTTCGTGTTCAATAATCTCAGCAAAAGAACCTGCTGTTACGGCGGTAAAATTTTTGCCGCTCTTAATCGTCTCAATCTGTTTCATAATCGTATAATTTTTGTGTTTGTGTTTCAAAATCGAGTGCAAAGGTACTACATTTTTTCGACATGTGCAAGAGGTTATAAATAGGTGACATAGTAACCTTTTTGTCTATTTTTGCAAATACAGCACATTATGAAAATAAATTTTTATAAAAAACTTACTTTTTTTTTGAAACTATTGCGTATATCAGTATTTTATAGTACCTTTGCACTCGCAAACGAAATAAATTATGCAAAAGAAAGATAGTAAGAACTCAATGTTTGAGATGTGTCCGGTGCGTAATGTCATCGCACGGTTTGGTAACAAATGGGGATTTCTCGTGCTGTTGGATATCAATGAGCACGGCACGATCCGTTTCAATGAACTGCATCGCGTCATTCCGGATATCAGCACGCGCGTATTAAGTAGTACGTTGCGCACGCTTGAAGCGGATGACCTCATCGTCCGCAAAGTTTATCCGGAGATTCCTCCTCGTGTGGAGTATAGTCTCACACCGATGGGCAAGGAACTGGTGCCTATTGTGCAGGAATTGACTGAATGGTCATCCAAGAACTTGCCGACGATCATGAAGCATCGCCAGCAGTTCGAGGCGTAATTCTTTCCGCGTTAGGGATTGGAAGGGCTATGGTATAATGCAATTATGCGGAACTTGTGAACCCCTGCAAAGCCCGACCGATGTAGCTCTGGAGATGAGTGGATCTGCAGAGGTATATAGGGACGCCAAATAAAAAAAGGTCACAAAAAAAATGGAGGGTTGCCCCTCCAAATTTCAAACAAACTCCTGATAGTTGTCGGGAGTGATGGTTTGGAAAGTAGCATCGGGCTACGCCTCGCTGAAGGGCAAAGGAAGACGGGCTACTTTTTCGGGTTTCCATTTATATTCAAAGGCAGAAATTTGTCCGTCGCACTCCTCAATCAGATCAATCTCCTGTTGTTTGATTGTGCGCCAGAAAGGTACAACTTTTTTTGAAACCGCCAAATTTTATGGCATTTTTTCGGTTACAACCACAAGAATTTCTATTTTCCCCCAGTAATCCTCTGCAAAGTTACTGCTTTTTTCTGACATATGCAAGGGTTTGGGCGAGAAATCGTAGTGGAAGGGTGATTTTGGGGACGGGACGATTCAAAGCAGTCCGATGGCTTCAAACATCTGTCGGTAGGCTGCGGCTTTGTTGTCAAGGGATAAGGGGTAGGCACGTGATGAGGACGGCATTCGCCAGAAACGGATGGTTCTGCCGGCAAAGTGTGTCTCGATATATTCGCCGACTTTGGGTATGGCGCAATGCAGAATATCCGCCAGTGTCTGTGCGGCTTTGCCGCCCGTGCAGCAGATGGCATGGCAGGACGGTAACTGTTGCAGCAGTGCAGCGATGTCGGTCTGCTCGACTATCTCCAAGTGTTCGTCCGCGGCGTTGCCTTGCAGACGAATGACCGCCTGCGCCGTGTCGAAGATAGCAATGCCTTTCGCCTGGCAGAAAGCGACAATCTCTTCGCGGTCGAACACTTTCTTATTTGCCTTTGTACTTGGTGCTATGTCCCTTTGTCCTTCAAAAAATGTCTTGTCGCCAAAGAAAACCAGTCCGATGATCCGCCACATATCGTTTTGAGGGTTGGGGTAGAAGAAATCCATGCACCACCGTTCTTTCGGCGGCGGAAAACTGCCCAGCATCAGTATCTGTGCGTTCGCAGGCAGAAACGGCTGCAACGGGTGGCGCTCTATGCTCGAAGGGTAATATGAATGTGATGTATCTGCCATTATAGATTTTGCGCTTAGGGCGGCTATTCTAATTCCGGATGGGGGATGGTGATTTCGGCGTTTGGAGTGGAGGCATAGAACATGTCCAAGATGACGGGGACTGAGCCTCTGTTCTCGCCACGATGGACGGTGCCGATGACCTCTACCATCGCTTCGCCGGCATGGAAGGTTTTCTCGGTGCCGTCGGCACAGACGATAGTCAGTTCGCCCTGCTGGATGATGCCATAGTTAATGACGGTATGGTGGTGCCATTCGGTCTTGGCGCCGGCAGGAAAAACCAGACGCTTAACAATCAGTTCTGGTTTGCCGGCAGGGTAGGCGGGCAGGGCGGCTCCGTCCCAAGTTTGGGATGAACGGAGCAGTTCAATTGTTTGAATATCCATAGTTCAATCAGAGATATTTGTTTGGTACCATTTTTCGCAGAGGGAACGGAGTCGTGGTTCGTCGCGGATGATGGAGCGGAGGGCTTCCAGGGAACGCACATTGCGTTCGGAGTTGAGCCAGAGGCGCATATAACCGCCTTCGGCGTATTTCTCCAGCAGGTGTTCGCGTGAACGTGCGTAGAGTGTTTGAAAATCGCCTTTCGGGTATAGTTTGGCGGAGTATGCCATGGTTCGGGCAATGACGGTCTCGGGGATAATCTGTCGGTCGGCTTCGGCTACGATAGCTCCGTAGATAGTGCGCGGCGGATTCTTACCGCTGGCGCGGTGGTCTTCTACTGCGTCGCGCATGGTGAGCAGTTGTTCCTCCGTGAACCATTGCCGGAGATTGGCGTCCGCCATGAGTATCTCGCCGGAACGGATATGATGGGTTTCACGGTCGAACCGCAGCCCGAGGTCATGATACGCGGCAATGACATACGCCATCTGCTCGTCGGCATTATGTTCGCGCGCCAAAACAAGCGACTCGCGTATTACCGCTTCTGCATGGTCGCGCTTGTGTCCGCCGTCAAACGCGTCGTACTGCGGCAGAATATGCTGTTCGATATAGTGCCGCAGTCCGGTCGTGTCGCTGATATTATTCTTTGGTATGCTCATCGGGGGGGTCGTTCTCCGACATGTTGCGGATGAAGAGATCCACTACACGCTTGGTGACAACGGTCTTGCGCACGGCATGACGTACTTTGTCCGCCGAGGAAGGTCCTTCGTTCAGGGTAGCAGTTGCAGCCGCTTTTTCCGCTTTCTCCACCTGTTGCTCACGTGCGTCGATCTTCGCTTTCAGACGCGCGGAAGCGTGTGAATAGATGAAGTTATAGCATGGAACGGACGCCTTCATGATATAAGGGGTGAGGAAGGTCGTGAGTACCGAAGCGGCTACGATGATCGGATAGATAACGGGATCGGTGACTCCCAGTTTGCTACCGAGCGCAGCAATGATGAACGAGAACTCACCGATCTGAACGAACGAGAATCCGGTCTGCATGGCATCCTTGAGCGTCTCACCTCCCCACCAGCAACCGAGGGTACCAAAGACGATCATTCCGACGATGATCACAAGGGCTACAAAGAGAATTGAATCCCAGTAAGTAACCAACGAAGAGGGGTTGATCATCATACCGACCGAAACGAAGAAGATAGCCGCAAAGATATTCTTGAGCGGCGCCATGAGATGCTCGATACGGTGGGACTCTTTGGTCTCCGCCAGTACCATACCCATAACGAACGCTCCAAGGGCGGAACTGAAACCTGCTTCTTCGGCTGTGAGCACCATTCCGAGACACAGGCCGAGGGCGAGGATGATGAGTAACTCATCATTGAGATACGGCCGAACCCAACGGAGGAGAGTGGGGATGATCAGGATACCGCAGACGAACCATACAACGAGGGTGATTGCCAGAATACCGATCTTATTCAAGAGCAGCGAACCTTCGAAGCTGTTGGAGACCGCAACGCTGGAGAGGAGCACCAAGAGCACGACGGCGATGATGTCCTCGAAGATCAGGATCGAGGTGGCGCCTTTGACAAAACGTGCTTTGGTAAGTCCCGCTTCGTCGATCGCCTTCATAACGATCGTGGTCGAAGACATGCAGAGCATAGCCGCAAGGAAGAGCGAGTTCATTGTGTTGAGTTCGGCGAAGCGTCCTACGCCGAAGCCTAAGAGCAACATTCCCCCGACGATCGTAGAGACACCGATGACCGCCACTTTTCCGGACTCAAAGAGGTTCTTGAGCCGGAACTCCAGACCGATACAGAAGAGAACAAAGAGTACACCGATATTGCCCCATGTCTCGACATTCTCGGTATTGACGAGGTTCTCTCCGAAGAGATGAGGACCGACTAAGATGCCGGCTACGATGTAGCCTAATACAACGGGCTGCTTAAGCAGCTTGAAGAGCAAGGCAACTATGCCTGCCGTGATCATCAAGATGTAAAGATCATGTACCATAGTTTTAATGATTTATGAAGGTTGATTTATGATCGCAACAGTATTTCGGCGCGATGGAGAGCGACATGTATATTCGGGCAGATATTCTCCGGGTTCATCATCTGCTCGATGCCTCCCTTCAGGAGTTGCTTGTGCACGTGCTGGTTGACGCCGGAGAGGATGATGGTCATTCCTTCGCGATGGGACCGTTCGATGAGCATAGAGAGGTTGTGCATCGCCGTGGAATCGACGAAAGGCACCTTACGCATACGGATGATACGGATAGGGTAGGTCTCCGTAGAGACACGTCCCATGATGTCATCAAAACGGTTGGCAATACCGAAGAAATACGGTCCGTCAATCTCATAGACCTCCACCTTGTCGGGGATTGTGAGATGCTCCAGATTAGACTGGATGTCGGTATCTTCGTTGGGGTCAATCTCATTATGGAAAGTGCGGATATGGGTAGCCTCGCTGGTACGGAGCAGGAAGAGCACAAGCGCCAGAAGGATACCGATCTCGATCGCAACCGTGAGGTCGAAGATAACGGTAAGGAAGAAGGTGATAGCGAGTACGGCGAGGTCACGCGACGGATGTTTGCACAGCCCGTAAATCGTACGCCATCCGGACATTCCGTAACTGACCATGATCAGTACTGCAGCGAGACACGCCATCGGGATCATTCCTACGAGCGGAGCGAGGAAAAGCAGCACAAGCAGCAGAACGATCGCGTGGATGATACCTGCTACCGGTGTGCGTCCGCCGTTATTGATATTGGTCATGGTTCGTGCGATGGCTCCTGTAGCGGGAATACCGCCGAAGAAAGGCACAACGACATTCGCCACGCCTTGCGCAATGAGTTCGGTATTGGAATTATGCTTATCGCCGATCACACCATCTGCCACCATAGCGGAAAGCAAAGACTCGATAGCACCGAGCATAGCGATCGTGAATGCCGAAGGGAAGAGCCGCTGGATAAGCGTGAAGACCGATTCGCCTTCCTCCAGTTCGACCGAAGGCAGATGCGGCGCCGGAATGCCGTGCGGCAGTTCGTACAGATCGCCGATGGTCTGTAGCGAAGCGATGCCCCAAGAGGCGGGCGCATAAGTTTTGAGCAACCATACGGCTATGGTAGCGAAGATGATGGCTGCGAGTGAACCCGGTACACGCTTGGTGACAAGCGGCATCCCGATACACACGCAAAGGGAGAAAAGACCGATCCCGAAGGCCCACCAGTTAGGCTGGAAATGATGGAAATAGAAAATCCATTTATCGATGAAGTTTGCCGGCACATCGGTCAGACCGAGACCGAAGAAATCATTCATCTGGGTAGAGAAGATCGTGACGGCGATACCGGCGGTGAAACCGATGATGACCGGATAGGGAACGAACTTGATAACCGATCCGAGATGAGCTAACCCCATGAGAACAAGGATGATACCCGCCATGATTGTAGCGATTGTGAGTCCGGTGATCCCGTACTGCTGGATAATGCCGTAGATGATAACAATGAAAGCACCGGTAGGTCCGCCGATCTGCACTTTGCTACCGCCTAACAGCGAGATCAGAAATCCGGCAATGATGGCTGTGATGAGTCCTTCGGTAGGTCCGACACCGGAGGAAATACCGAAAGCAATCGCCAGCGGAATAGCCACAATACCAACAATGATACCGGCCAGCGCATCCTGGCCGAACTGTGCACGCGAGTAATGCGTGAGCGATTTAAAAAGTTTAGGCGCGAACACTTCGCGCATGGAAAATTGCATAAATCTATTACCTTAAATAAAAAAACGGCGCAAAGGTACAATTTTTTTCTGATGTGAGCAAAAAAAATGAAAAAATGCAAAGTAGAGTTGCATATGTCAAAAAAAAGCAGTAAATTTGCGCCGCAAATTGTGTGCAAAGAAAAGACGATCCGTATGAAAGGTAATCAGGATAACAAGAAAATAGGCCGACGCACAGGTTTCCGACTGCTGTTGATTGCCGCTGTTGCATTGGAGATGATCGCGTGTATACAGTATTTTTACAGTCGTGCGGCGATCAAGAACGAAGCTTACGAACGTGCCCGTGCCGAATTGCGTGCTGCAGAGTTGGAGATCAATGTGGCTACGGCGGAATTAGAAGCGGCAGCGAAAATGCTGTCGATGATGGCGGAGCATAGTCTGGATAATCCCGAAGCAATGTATGGTTGCACGCGGATGTTGCTGCAGACGCTGGATAATGTGGAGAGCGCCGGCGTGGCGTTTGTTCCGGATTATTATCCCCAATGCGGACGATGGTATGAGGTATGCAGCAGCCGGACGGAAAAGGAAGGCGAAGCGGCGATCTATACGCGGCAGATCGGCAGTGCGAATCATGATTATTTCCAGATGGAATGGTTTCGGAACGGTCTGCAGTACGACAGCGCATGGTGGAGCGAACCGTATATGGATGATGCGGGAGCGGAAGCGGCGGTGGTCAGCTGCTCCTATCCGGTGAGGGACAAAGACGGCAAGGTGGTTGCCGTAGCCTGCATCGATATGTCGCTGGGCCGTTTGCAGAAAGTGTCCGAATACCTGCAGGTGTACAAAGACAGTTATTACTCGATCAGTTCGTCCGCGGGAATTGATATCGTAGCCCGTCCGGACACGGCACCGGGACGCAAATACCTGATCTTCAATGAGGAGATAGACGCTACCGGTTGGCATATATCCATCATCATTCCTGAGGATACCTTGTTTGCGGATTTGAACAGAGTGGGGCTGTGGATCACGATCCTCATGCTGCTGAGTCTGGCACTGCTGGTATTCATCATGTACCGCAGCGGAAGAACGATGCAGAGCCTGATAATGGTCAATAACCAGAAAGAGCGCATGGAAGGCGAACTGGAGATCGCGCAGACGATCCAGAACGCCATGCTGCCGAAAGTGTTCCCCCCGTTCAGCGACCGTCCGGATCTGAATGTGTACGGCATGGTGCAGCCGGCAAAGGAGATAGGCGGCGACCTCTACGATTTCTATGTGCGGCATGACAAGTTGTTCTTCTGCGTGGGCGATGTGAGCGGTAAGGGCGTGCCGGCATCGCTGGTGATGGCTACTATCCGATCGCTTTTCCGCAGCACGACGGCGCACAGCGAGGAACCGGCGCAGATCGTTTCGGAGATCAATAACACGCTTGCAGACCAGAACGACCAGAATATGTTCGTGACGATGTTTGTGGGCGTGCTGGATATGGATAGCGGTGTGCTGAAATACTGCAACGCAGGGCATAACGCGCCGGTGATGGTAGGCGGAGATTTTATCGAAGTGCTGCCGAACCTGCCTATCGGTATCTTGGCCGGTATGCAATACGAGGCGCAGCGGACCCAACTGCATTACGGCGATATGGTATTCCTGTATACCGACGGACTGACGGAGGCGGAGAACAAAGTACATGAGCAGTTCGGAGAAGCGCGTATGATTGAGGGGTTGAAGCATATGGGCGGTCTGCGTCCGCGGGAGATCGTTGAGAAGATGAGAGGAGAGGTAGAGACCTTTGTGGAGAACGCACCGCAGAGCGATGACCTGACGATGTTGGCGATCCGCTATCAGATACCGGCTATCGTAATGCGGAACGATATCCAGCAGATACCGACCTTGTCGGAATGGATAGAGGGGCTGGATATTCCGGCGGAGTTGAATATGCCGATCAATCTGGCACTGGAAGAGATCGTGAGCAATGTGATGCTATATGCCTATCCCGGCCGTGACGACGGCAAGGTGTTCGTCGAATATATCCGTGATAAGGGGGCGGACGGCGAGAGACTGATCTTCACTGTCTCGGACTCCGGTATCGCGTTCGATCCCACCCAGAAAGAGGAAGCGGACATCACGCTCTCTGCCGAGGAAAGAGAGATAGGCGGATTAGGCATCCATCTGGTCCGTCAACTGATGGACGAGATCCGCTATGAACGCATAGAGGATAAGAATATATTAACCCTTGTGAAGAAAATAGAAAGACCTAACATAGTATGACAACAACCATTCACGAAAACGGCAATCAGTTGATCGCCGCATTTGCCGGCCGATTAGACACGGCAGCCGCTGTATCAACGATGGAAGCAGTTAAACCATTATTGGAGGCAGCGAACAAAGAGATCATCTTGGATTGCTCCGAATTAGAGTACATCTCTTCGTCGGGACTGCGTATATTCCTCTCTATCCGGAAGGAAGCGGCTGCGCATAGTTCGAAAGTGATCGTCCGCTCCATCAATGCGGACATCCGTCAGGTATTCATGATGACCGGTTTCATCAGTCTGTTTGAGATACAATAATGGAAGGACTGGATCTGCATTGCCGGATGATCCTCGAGGAATACGAAGAGGCCTTGCCTCGCCTGGAGGAGCTGAAAGAAAACGTACTCGTGTCTTTGCGCGAGGCGCTGGACCGTGCGGGTCTGATTGTAACGACGATAGAGGCGCGGATCAAGACCGAAGAATCGCTGGCGGGTAAATTAGCCCTGAAGGGCGCCAAGTACGCAACGCTCTCGGATATCACAGACATTGTGGGTGCACGCGTGGTGACATTCTACACCGATGATGTGGACCGCATCGCATCGATGGTAGAGAAACTCTTCGAGATCGACTGGGATAACTCGGTTGACAAGCGGCGTTTGCACCAGTTGGACAGCTTCGGCTATAACTCGCTGCATTATATTTGCCGTTATCCAGGCAGCGAATACCGGTTCGAGATCCAGCTCCGCACGACATTGCAGCACGCCTGGGCGTCCATCAATCATGACACGGGCTATAAGTCCGGCATTGAGATTCCGCGCGAGTATATGCGTCGCATGAACCGTTTGGCAGGCATGCTGGAGATGGCGGACGATGAGTTCAGCCGTATCCGCACGGAGTTGACCGACTATCGCCGAAGGGTTCATACTCTGGTGCGGAACGGGCGGCTGGATGATGTGCTGCTGGACGGCGATACTTTCCGCAGTTACCTGCAGGCCCGGCCTTTGGATACCCTCAACAAACGCATCGCGGCAATCAATCAGGCGGAGATACAGGACGCCCCCCTTAGCCCTTACCTGCGTGTGCTGAAGGAGCTTCAATGCAACACCTTGGGGGATGTGAGCCGGTTGATCAAACGATACGAAGAAGACGCTTATCTGTTAGCCCGGCATCAATTGGGCAACACCGATCTCGATATCATCTCGTCTGCTATCGGACTGCAGAATATATGTATTGTATGCATCCTTTCCACGGGTGGCGGCAAGATCGGTCTGGAGCGGCTCTTCGATGTGCTCAACGGGCATAACAGTCAAAATACGGCATTGGCGGAACTGACCTATCAGCAGGCTTCCGCATTGCCATTTATGCAAAACAACAAATAGTAAAAGAGATGACTCCTACTCTAATTGACATCAACGATTATGTGCGTACCGGCGAAGGAGCTAACGGCGCAAGTTTCAATCACAAGCATGATCCGAATATCATGCTCAAGCTTTATTTCCGTAATTTCGAAGCAGCGGAGAAGGAACTGGAGCTGGCTCAGAAAGTATATAAGATGGGTATACCTACGCCCGAACCGGGTGATCTGGTGACGGATGGGAAACAAGTGGGTATCCGTTTTAAGAGAATGGAGGGCAAACGCTCCTATTCGCGTGCCTGCGGAGACGAACCCGAACGTACGGAGGAGTATGCGCGCGAGTTTGCGCAACTGTGCAAGAGACTACATGCTACGCATGTGGATACCACGCAGTTTGAGAACGTAAAAGATCGTCTGTATGCCATGCTGGAGGCGAATAAGTTCTTCACCGACGAACAGAAACGTAAGATCCGTGATTTTATCGCCTCGGCGCCGGAAGCGGATACCGCTATCCATGGCGATCTGCAGTTCAGCAATGGTATCTTCACGGAGAAAGACGGAGTGCGCACGCCGTATTTCATCGATCTGGGCGATTTCTGCTACGGCTATCCGATGTTCGATCTCGGTATGGTGTATCTCTGTTGCTGCCTCAACGACGAGGCTTGGACCATGGAGCAATACCATATGTCCAACGCTACGGCTGCACGGTTCTGGGATGCATTTGCAGCAGAGTATTTCGGTCCCGAGGCGGATATGGAGAAGGTAATGCGCGAGGTTAAGATCTACGCAGGACTGAAGACTCTGATCGTCGAGCGGGATACCGGTCGTCCTATGCCGGAATTCCGCGCAATGCTGGAAGGGGTAGTGTATTAAATCAGATTGGTTGGCAATAAGAATGGCGAACAAATATATTGATACGGATTTACTGGACCGCGCGATCATCTTCGCTGTGAAGGCGCATCATAACTCCGAGCGGAGGGGTAAAGGATTTCCTTATATCGTTCATCCGATGGAGGCGGTGGAGATCGTAGCGACGATCACGCCGGACCAGGAACTCTTGGCCGCTGCGGCACTGCATGACACGATCGAGGACACCGAGGTTACTTACGATCAGATCCGCGAAGCCTTCGGCGAACGGATCGCTGATCTGGTGCATGCCGAGAGCGATGAGATGCCGGAGGGAAAGAGCGAAGAGGACAGTTGGCATGACCGCAAGCAGGCTGCAATAGACCGTCTGGCTGCGGCTTCGTACGACGCGAAGATAGTAGCTATGGGCGATAAGTTGAGTAACATGCGCGCTATCTGGCGGGATTACCGCACCAAGGGCGATGCCCTCTGGCAGATCTTCCATGTGAAGGAAAAAGCGTCGCATGAGTGGCACTACCGCGGATTGGCGGCATCCTTGTCGGAATTAAGCGACACGTTCGCTTATCAGGAGTTCGTGAGACTGATTGAAGAGGTGTTTGAGAAGTGAAAGTGCTGTTCAATAATATAGTCAACGCCCGTGATCTGGGAGGGATGCAAGGAGCCGGAGGAAAGCAGGTCCGACCGCATCGCTTGTTGCGGACGGCGCATCTGCATGACGCTACCGCGGAGGATCTGAAGCGGCTGCACGAGGAATACAATCTGGCGAAGATCTTCGATTTCCGCTCTTTGGATGAAGCTGCAGCGTTGCCGGATCAGGCGGTCGAAGGAGCTACGCACCATCTGTTGCCGACGATCGATTTGAGTGCCGAGCGATTGACAGAGCAACCGATACCGCAGGAGTCTTTCCTGAATCTGGAGGCACACATTGTGAACTACTCGTTCTATCCGGAAGTGCAGAAGATGGCGGCTAACATGTATCCGTCGCTGATCCGGAGCGAGTACTCGCAGTTGCAATACGCGGCTTTCCTGCGACTGATCATCGAGGCGCCGGAGGACGGCGGAATCGTCTGGCATTGTTTTCAGGGAAAAGACCGCACAGGGTGGGGAACGGCTTTTGTGCTCTCGGCTCTGGGTGTGAACAGAGAGGCGATCATCGAGGATTTCGACCTCTCGAACGAGGCGTACAGGGATCTGGTGGCGAACCTCAACGCGCAGATCGACGCACGCGGAGGCGGAGACGCAGAGAAAGAAGTGGTGCTGGCCTTCATGGGCGTATCCACGCCGAACTTTATCCGCACGCTGGATCTGATTGACCGCGAGTTCGGAGGGATGATGAACTATCTGCACGAACAGTTAATGCTGACGCACGACGACATTCAGATTCTGCGGAAGCGCTTTTTGGTATAAGTAAAAAAAGAAAGATAAACATATATGAGTAAAACATTATTAGAGATACGCGATTTGCATGCTTCGATTGCCGGAAAGGAGATCCTGAAGGGTGTGAATCTGACGATCAACGAAGGAGAGGTACATGCGATCATGGGACCTAACGGAGCCGGCAAATCGACGCTGAGCGCGGTTCTCACAGGTAACCCTGCCTATGAAGTGACGGGCGGCGAAGTGCTGCTGCGCGGCGAGAACCTGCTGGCGATGGAGCCGGAGGTACGTGCGCGTGCGGGCGTGTTCCTTAGTTTTCAATATCCGGTAGAGATACCGGGCGTGAGCATGACTAATTTTATGCGCACGGCACTGAATGAGAAGCGCGCGTATGAGGGGAAAGAGGAATTGTCGGCGAGAGAGTTTCTGAGTCTCATGCGCGAGAAGAAGAAACTGCTGGAACTTCCTGACAAACTTAATAACCGTTCGGTGAACGAAGGTTTCTCGGGCGGCGAGAAGAAGAAAAACGAGATCTTCCAGATGGCGATGTTGGAGCCCTGTCTGGCTATTCTGGACGAGACGGATTCAGGTCTGGATATAGACGCGCTGCGTATCGTAGCCGAAGGGGTGAACCGTCTCAAGACACCCCAGAATGCTTCCATCGTCATCACCCACTATCAGCGGCTGCTGGACTATATTGTGCCCGATTTCGTGCATGTGCTGGCGGACGGCAAGATCGTTAAGACAGGCGACAAGACACTCGCCCTCGAACTGGAGGAGAAGGGCTATGAAGGGCTGAATCTATGAGCGAGATGATTATTCATAAAGGGGAGCGGTTCGAACGGGTCTATTTGAACGAGCCAGGATTGGATCTGCATTTCGTGCAGGAGGCGGGTTCTGCGCTGAAGATACATGTGCTGAACATTCCCGACGGGGTATCGAGATGTCGAGATATCGAGATATCGAACAATATAGTCGTTGAACAGACCGGAGAAGGATGCCGCACGGAGATCTACGGTCTGGCATACCTGCGGGGCGAAGAGAAAGTGACGATGGAGACGCATGTGCATCACTCGGTAGGCGGCGGCACTTCCGATCAGTTGGTCAAGTTTGTGCTGGACGGGCGTGCATGCGGACATTTCATCGGAGATCTGAAGATCGCGCCTAACGCGCAGAAGACCGAGGCGCACCAAACGAACCGCAATCTGGTGCTCTCCGAAGAGGCGGAGATGCGGACCCAACCGCAACTGGAAATCTACGCCGATGATGTTCAAGCTACGCATGGCGCCTCTACGGGGCAACTCGACGAATCGGCACTCTTCTACATGCAGCAACGCGGGATCGGAAAAGAAAAAGCGCGCCAACTGCTGGTTAACGCGTTTATGACCGATGTTCTGGCTTCTGTTTCCGATGAGGAGACAAGGGCGCGGTTACTTGATACGATTGATGGCGTAATCAAGTAAGGCAATCAGAGAGGTCTTGACCTCTGAGTCACGGAAGATAGAAAGTGCTTCCATGGCTTTTTGTCTGCACTCATTCATCCGCTGAACGGCGTACTCGTCGCCGTGGTAACGCAGAACGAACGATTTGACCTCCTGCAGGATACGGGTCTCGTCAGCGGACGGTTCACGGTCGCTATGCGCAGCCAGCATCTCGCCCAACTCACGGATGTGCTCCGCTTCGTCCGGCATTGCCCGGCGAAGGGCGATGATGAGAGGCAGCGTCACTTTGCCGTCCCGCAGATCGCTCATGGTCGGTTTGCCGATGTCCTCAAGATCGCTGTAATCGAAGAGATCATCTTTGATCTGGAAGCAAACGCCGAGCATGTGTCCGTATTTGCGGAGTGCAGCGCGCTGACGGGGAGTGCAACCTGCCGACTCCGCTCCTGCTTCGGCGCAGGCCTGAAAGAGTTGGGCGGTCTTCTGGTCGATCACCTGCAGATACCGCTCTTCGTCGATCCACATGCTTTGTCCTACATGCAGCTGGAGCAACTCGCCGCTGCTGAGACTTCGTCCTAACTGGGATACGATCTCTAAAATACGGATGTTCCGTACCTCGGCTACAAGACTGATCACTTTCGCAAGCATATAATCGCCCGTGAGGATCGCTACCTTGTTGCTCCATTTGCTATGTACGGCCGCCAATCCGCGCCGTGTATCCGAACTATCGACCACATCGTCGTGGACCAGACTGGCGTTATGCAGCAACTCCAGCGCTGCTGCGGTCCGCAGCGTCTTGTCCGTAATGGGATTACATAGCTGCGCACTCAGCAATACAATCAGCGGGCGCAGTTGTTTGCCGCGTGCCGAACCAACATAATTGAGCACCTCCTGCTGGAGTTTGTTGTCCGATCGCAGACTCTGTTCTACCATGCGCTCATAGCGCTTCCATTCGTTCTCGATGGGACGTCGTATGTCGTTTATCGTAGCCATTCTTTCAAAATCGGGTGCAAAGATACTACAAAAATCGCATATATGCAAGAATAATCGCATAATGTGTAATTTTTGTGTCAATTTTTCCACATACGGTTGCAGAATTTTTAGTAATTTTGCAGCCGTTAATTTATGCGTAGGCATAAAGACGTGAGAAACAACATCATTTAACACAATAAAATCTAACAATTATGATCAAGCCTTTCATGGACAAAGATTTCCTG
>CAMKPZ010000017.1 GCA_946414805.1 uncultured Bacteroidales bacterium | reverse complement strand
CCGTCTATCGCAATCTGCCCGGAGGCATGCAGACGAGCTATACCATCCATGCCGGGCAGTACAAGACCCGCCCGAATAGTGTAATTACGCGCTACGGAGACCGCTTTGATTATGCCTCACCGGAAGAAACGCCAGCCCTGATGACTGACCTCGTGGACTGGTACAATAAAGAAGAAAAAGAGGGCAAATTATCACCTATCGACTTAGCGATACTCTTTCACTACCGCTATATTCGTATTCACCCCTTTGAGGACGGCAACGGACGTATTGCGCGCCTGATGGTCAATTATATTCTGTCTCGCCATGGCTATCCTATGATTGTGGTCCGCAGCCGTCTCAAAAAAGCCTATCTGGAAGCGTTGCACCAAGCGGATTTGATTGTCGGATCAACGCCTGCCGAAGGAGCTCATGCCTCGCTCAAGCAGATACGCCCGTTCCATAAACACATGAACGATCTGATTGCGAAAGAGATTGAGAACGATGTTTTGTTTGTAACGGAGAGGGATGAAAATATATGGTGGTACGATGGAGAGCGGATTGCTTTCAGGACACCCACTTACGCCAAGATTCTTCGCGAGTTGCGAACAGAACCTGTTATCACTTTTGCGTACCTGCAAGAGGAAATAGGCATCAACCGTTCGGCTATCCAGAAAATGCTGCAATCCCTGCAAGACAAAGGATATATCCAAAAAGACGAGAATGGCAAATGGCGAGTCTTCATCACCCCCTCCAGATAATAACACACAAATAACAATGAAAAAAGCAGTCTTACTGATTCTCATATGCCTTATGGCGAGTGTGTTACGCGCGCAGGAGGCGGATGCACATATCGCTTCGTTGGTGAACAACGAGGAGTGGTTTGCGCTGGCGGAAGACCTGCCGCTGTACAGCGATTCCATGCAGGCGGATTACCTGCGTCTGATAGCCGAAGCAATGCTGGCTGCACGCACGAACCGCACGGAGGAGGCTGTGGATGCTTTGACCAAACTGCTCTCCGAACATCAGTCGGAATTAGGCACACAAACCGCCCTCAGTTTTGCACTTTTGCGCTTGCAACTCATTGGAAAACAGGGACATTACGCAGAGGCGGCGGACGGCATTCAGCGTATCATCCACCAGTTGGAATCCTCCGGCGTGACAGAAACGCAGGCGCTTCGGACGCTTCAGAAACACTATGCCGTTTTGCGCAACTATGCTCCTTTGTCTGTCTCGCGCCCGAACCATGACATAGCGGTGCCTTTCCGTCTTATCGAACCGCAAGTAACCAAACGCGAAGAATGGATGCGCGGCGGAAAGAAAGCCTATAAAGGGAACCTCATGACCATCCCTGTCTTGGTACACGGGAAGGAATATCCGTTTATCTTTGATACGGGAGCAGGAGCCACTTTCCTGTTCGAAAAGACCGCTCGGGAAATGGGGCTTACCATCCTGCCGGACACCGTCACAGTCAACGGTTCGCAGAAAGGTCTGCGGGCATGGATAGACAGCCTGCAAATAGGTGAAATCACATGCCGTAATCTTGTTGCGTATGTGGGACTATCGGACGCTATCGACACGCTGATGACCGGTGTGGACGCCATCCTCGGAATGGATATTATTGCGGCCTTTCCGGAGACACAGCTGCATATGGACAAGCAGCAACTGGTCTTTCCGGCACATCCGACTCCTATGCCGCAGGGAATAAAGCCGAATCTGCTCATTGACGGAAGCCTGCTTTTGAGGGCCAAGAAAGATTCCGTCCCCCTGACCTTCCATCTGGACACAGGCTGCTCTACCGCAGAACTATACAGCGGGTATTATCATAAGTTCGCCGCCGAGTCCGGCAACACGGCGCAGAAAGATACGATTTCCACGCTCTCCTATGGACAGATTCACAACATGGAAGTGTTGCTCCTACCAAGCGCATCTTTTATGGTTGGTGACCAACCTGTAAGCATGGAGGAGGTGTATCTCTATCCGTCTTCCGGCGAGTACCTGCATCAGCACGACGGCCGTATGGGAATGGATTTCCTCCGGCAGTTCAATAGTATCACGATCAACTTGAAGGATATGTATCTGAAAATAGACTCTCCGCAGTAACCCCGCAGTAGCCCTGCTGTCAAACACGTAAACGACACGTAAACGAGACATAATCGACACGTAATCGGAAGCCGACAACTACGGGAGAACCTCGGAACAACAACGGTAGAACCTCGGCACAAAAACATAATTAATCAATAACATCCTCTTGGCAAGGAGGAGTCTCTTAACCTCGGGACGAGTGCTAACGTAGTGCGCTCGGACCGAAGAGCGGAGGCATCGGTTGCCCGTCTATTTAGCGGAGCGGTATAGACCAATGCACACCGATTGCCGAACGCGAATGGCAAAAGCTGAATTAGACATCCTATTATCCAAACTGCAAGGCCGCCTCACCGGCGACAGCGAGTTTTATGTCACCAACCGTCACGGAAAGACGGTCATTAGTAATTATCCCCTGCACAAAAACAAGAAGAAACTCACCGCCAACCAGCGCGCCACTTTTGCGTCTTTTGGCGAGTGCTCCAAACGAGCCAAGGCGGAACTCTCCGATCCGACCCGCCTCGCCTATTGGCAAGAGCAATACGCCGACTATAAAGCCCTCGCCGCCAAGAACCTCAGCCGTGCGAACCGTCGTTTCTTCGGCGACAACTCCACCGCCGCCGCACAAGACAAATTCTATTCCACCCTCCGCGGCTTCATCATCGCGCAGTTACGGAAAGAAACAGAATAAGCAAAGAGCATGACCAGTGACCATGAGTTATGGCAAGGAATAAAACAGATAGGACGTGCATATTCTTCTATTGCCCCGACTGCCAGTCGGGAAAACAACAAACAAAAACTGAAAAAGAATGAAAATAACCGGGAAATATAAATTTGGCTTTGACGCATGGGCATTGGGGCTGTTCGTGTTAGTGATGATACCTAATCTCTTCTGGTTCGGTGTGCCGGCTCTAAACGACATCTTGCGAACGGTATCCGTCACACCGGTAACAGACACCATCGGGGCTGCGCTGCAAGTACTGATGATTGCAAGTCTGTGTATGGTTAAAAACAAGAATGCCGGTAAAATGCAACTCTCGCCTCTGATTATTGGCGTGATAGCGTGTCTGGCGGCGTACTATACAGGCTGGTGTCTGTTCTATTCGGGTATTGTTGGGAAGCTTGTTATCGGGCTTTTGACCCTGCCTCCGTGCATAGCCTTTGTGCTGTATGCCACAGACCGAAAGAATCTCCCAGCCATACTCTTTGCCTCCGGCTTTATGCTGTGCCACGTAGTATTCGGAGTGGTAAATTATATGTAAAAAGAGGTATATATTAGAATGATAATACAGAAAAAGCGAACAAACTCTTGCATAATTAACAAAAAAAGAGTACCTTTGTTGAGGATTTCTAAAAAATGAAAATAATTAAAGTTTTGGAAATGAAACTAATTGAACGTACATTATTACTAGACCAATTAAAAGAGGCAAAATGAAAAGCACCATCTATTACATATTAGCCTATGCCCTCTGCTCTTGTGCGGTGCAGAGGACAACCACAAGCGATGAATTCGCAAAAGACGTGCAGAAAGACATCCCCTTCAAGGTAAGCGAACTGAAGGCGGTTAGCAACCACGACAACACCTATTCCTTCCGCAGCGATGCCTATATCGGCCTGCTGCCGGACTACGAGGTGGACGGCGAAGGAGCAATCATGATCTACCAGACTACGTTTGCACCGACCCACCACACGCAGCCGTCCAACATCATCTGGCGGAACTTCGTAATCAATAAACGGGATAAGCGTGTCCTCTGTATCGACCGTCTCGTCAAGGACAACAGGACGTTCGGCTATGTCTATGTACTGCAATCGGAGACGGCGCGGTACAGCGACTCCGGAACGTTCCATTGGGATGTGAGCAACCCCAAACTGCTGCTCAACGTGAGCGACGCGATAGAGGGCATGAGCGAATTATCCGTTGAAACACTGAACGCATTAACGAAATAAAAGACAGAAATATGAACACTGCAACAAAGAAAGGATTGATATTTACAATTATTGCATACATTAGTGTATGGCTGTTAGTCGGCGTGTTCCGGATGAGTGGCAAGACGACAGATTCACCCGTATGGGCATTAGTTACTTCAGCATGTATGTTCATGCCGCTTGTGGCTGCTGTCATTACCCAGATACTTCATCGCGAGCCAGTCTTGGGCGGCATCGGCATCAGTTGGAAAATCAACCGTTGGTGGTTTGTTGCTTGGATATTGCCCGTGGCTATGACGATAGGCATGATAGCAGTGTCATGTCTCATGCCCGGCACACACTTCATGAAAGAAAGCCCGCTACTCATGGATGTTTTGAACAAAGCCAATTCGGTCTTGCCGGAGGGTAAGCAGTTATCATATTCCGTCCTCCTGATTTCGCAGATTGCCAATGGTTTTATTGGCGGTATTACCATCAATGCTTTGTTTGCTTTCGGCGAAGAAGCAGGCTGGCGGGGATACCTGCTCCGGCAATTCTCAGGGAAAAACTTTCTGCTGACTGCTGTTATTATCGGTGCGTTATGGGGATTATGGCATGCTCCGCTCATCCTTATGGGGCACAATTTCCCGGCTCATCCGGTGACGGGAGTTTTTATGATGATCGTTTTCTGTATTTGCCTTGCTCCTATTGCGCAGTTCATACGCGTCAAATCCGGTTCCGTCATTGCCGCCGCTATCTTCCATGGCTCTTTCAATGCGTTTGCAACATTCGTGCCTGTATTCATTGACGGCACCAACGATTTATTAACCTCTCCTGCCGGTTTGGCTGGTATTGCGGCATGTCTGCTTGCACTCGCCTGCCTGCATCTGACCGACCGCTCAGTACTTTCATCAACACTTGATTTATAACTAAGATTATGAATATTGAGGATTACAGGGAATACTGCTTGTCGTTAGGGGCGGATGTGGAGGAGAAACTGCCGTTTACGGCATTTAGGTATGCGTCGAACGTGCTGGTGTTCTATGTCTGCGGGCACATGTTTGCGTTTCTGGACATTGACCATTACGGCATCGTGACGCTCAAATGCCAGCCGGAGCGGATAGACGAACTCAAGGCACGCCATGACTGCATCGGCAAGCCATTCAACCTGCCGTCCAAATACTGGATCGGCGTGGACGCTAACGCCGCCGAAGAGGACTTGCTCCGTGACCTCACCCGCAACTCCTACGAGATTGTCAAAGCCAAGTATACAAAGAAGTAACCAAAAAACCTTGCATAGTTAAAAAAAAAGCAGTACCTTTGCACCCAAAATCAGAAATATGACCTATTCGGAATTTACCAAACGGGCAAAACGCTTCATGCGCGAACGTCTCAGCCTGACTGACTACACGGATGTGCAGGCGGCAAGTGCCAATATCCGCAGCAACATCCCTTTCCGCGGACCGAACATCTACATTCTCTTTGTGGCTATCGTCATTGCTTCAGTCGGACTAAACGTCAACTCTATACCGGTCATCATCGGTGCGATGCTTATCTCGCCGCTCATGAGTCCGATTATCGGTTTCGGGCTGGGCTTGGGGACGAACGACACGGACTTGCTTCTGGCGTCGCTCAAGAACCTCGGGATTATGTTTGTCATCAGCCTTTTGGCATCGACGCTCTATTTTATGGTAACACCTCTGGAGACGGACAATCCCACGGAACTGTTAGCGCGCACCAACCCTTCCGTCTATGATGTACTCATCGCTTTCTTCGGAGGAATTGCCGGCATCTTGGAACTCTCGCGGAAGGAGAAGGGAACGGTGCTCTCCGGCGTGGCTATCGCTACGGCACTGATGCCGCCGCTCTGCACCGTGGGCTATGGTATTGCGAACCTCAACTGGCATTATGCCGGCGGAGCGTTGTATCTCTTCTTCATCAACTGTATCTTCATCGCCTTGGCTACTGTCCTTGCCGTCAAATACCTGCATTTCCCGCAGGCGGTGGAGACGGAGGGCACGTCGTACCGCCGGATTATCAGTTACACGCTGCTGATTATTGTCGTGTTGGTGCCCAGTTTCTTCTCTGCCTATAGTATCGTTCGCGAGAACCGCTTCACCACCGAAGCACGGCGTTTCGTCAAGGAGAACCAAGCCATCGGCGGCACCTATATCTACGACTACAGCACGGATATGTCCGTCAAACCATATACCCTCACGCTGCGGCTTGCAGGGGAGGCGCTGAGCACCGAAGCCCGCGCGCAGCTGTACGCCAACGCGGAGAAACATGGTATCTCGCATGCGCAGATCCTTTTTGCCGATGATGCGACGATAGAGGTCCGCCGTTTGAATGAACGTGAGATCATGCGCGACTGGCTGGCATCCACTGAGCAGCAACTGCGTCAGCGCGACGATTCTATTCGCGCACTCCGGCAACAACTGGATGCCTATGAAGCGCTGGTTCTGCCCACGGAGCAAATCAGCAACGAACTGCGCGCACAATGGTCGTCCTTAGACCGGATCACCCTTGCAAGAGCAGACTCCACCGTGCTGCTGGTTATCTCCGAGAAACCGGCTGCGCACCATAAGCAGGAGATGCTCAGCCAAGAAGATCTCGCCCGTATGGAGCAGTGGCTTGCCATCCGTCTGAATGTCCCGTCCGTACAGGTCATAAAAAACAACTGATACCCAACCATGAACATCGAAGATAATCGTGCCTATGGCTAAGAACATCGAAGATTACAGAGACTACTGCCTCTCGCTGGGCAGCGATGTAGAGGAGAAACTGCCGTTCACCATGTTCAAGAGCGGCGAGAACGTGCTGGTTTTCTATGTCTGCGGACACATGTTCGCCTTCTTCGACTGCGCCGAATACTCGGTCGTGACGCTCAAATGCCAGCCCGAACGGATAGACGAACTGAAAGCCGAGTACGACTGCATCGGCAAGCCGTTCAACCTGCCGTCCAAATACTGGATCGGCGTGGACGCCTACGCCGCCGAGGACGAATTACTAAAAGACCTCACCCGCAACTCATACGAACTCGTCAAAGCCAAATACTCAAAGAAGAAACAAATCAATAGATGATGCAAAGAAACCCAAATAAAAAGCCCTCCAAAATCGCCCTCTGGTGGCAGCGTGTACGCCAAAAGGCGCAACAGGCGCGTACCTATACCCACGACCAATACGAGGAACTGCACCGCAAGCAGAAGAACTACGATGCGGACGCTTCCGAAGAGCAGGAAAAGTCGCAGCATCCCGAGCGAATAACGATGCTGACAGTCATCCGTATTATGCTTGCCGAATTAGGAGAAAAGGAATACTGGCGCACGCTATGGCACCTGATCTGGCGACCCGGCTATGTGATAGCAGACTTTCTCAACGGCAAGCGTAGGAAGTTCTTGCGTCCCTTCCAACTGCTCATCGGCACCAGCCTCTTGTTAGCTATAGCCCTCTTTATTGTTCCGGCGGAGAAGAAACCGGTTGTCTCGATTGAGACAAGTCTGAGTCAGCAGTTGGCGGATGGTAACTACGCGCGAAATTTATCCCCTGAAGAAACGGAAGCCTTTAACAACGCCGTGCATAAAGTGGCGCATGCCTTAGACACGTATTACGAGTGGCTCGACGAGCATTTAGCATTGGGTTTGCTCATCAAATCCATTATGTTTATCTTCATGACATGGTTGCTCTTCCGCAAGTCGCCACGCGAAGGAAATCCCTTCGTAGATGATGCCACCGGAGACAACAAAGTAAACTATAATTTCGCGGAGATATTTACAGCACTCATCTTTATTATTGCCCAACTGCAGATGATCAATGTACTATGGGTGTTAGTGGCAGGATGGTTCGTTCCTTATTTCGAATTCCACCCCTATGCTTATCCCGGTTTTCTTATCAATATCATCGCCTTTATTGACTTCCAGCAGTTGTTCGGCCGCAAATGGTATAGCACCCTCTGGCGCACCCTGCTCTGCGTGATTTGGTAATAATAAAATAACCCTTAAAAACATATACAACTATGCAAATCAAAGCCGTTAAGTTCCGCAAAGACGGATTCTACTCACAGCCCTTTGCCTTCGGTGGCGAAGAAGGCAAAGACCGCTTCGACCTCAATATCCGCTACCGCGGCAGTCTCCAGAACTACCTGATTGACACCGGCAAGGATGTCATTCTGGTGGACACAGGCCTTCCTGCCGGCACACCGGAAGAGGTACCCAATGAGCAATCACTCATCTATACGGGCAAGGACATCTGTTCGTACATGGACGCACTCAAAGCACTGGGCTACCAACCCGAACAAGTAACCAAGATCCTCTTGACCCACCGCCATGCAGACCACTCCGGCGAACTGCGTTCGTTCACCAATGCGCAGATCTTCGTAAACGCGGACGAACTGAGTGCTGCCGAACTGCAGGGACTGACGAACTTGGTGCCCGTCCGTTTCACCGACGGCGCGTATTATAACTTCCCCGAGAGCCAGAAGATCTGCGACGGCATTTATCTCATCAAAGCGAAAGGTCACACCAACGGCAACAGCCTCATCATCGCCGAGAACGAAGGGCTTTTCTATATGTTCCAAGGCGACATCACTTATGTGGACGAAGCGCTCTATGAGAACAAACTGTCTGTCGTCTATGACGACCTGACGGCAGCCCGTGAGACGCTGGACCGCGTGCGCGAGTTCGTTCGGAACCATCCCACGGTCTATATGGGAACGCACACACCGCAGGGCTACGAGAACCTCGAAGCCAAACGTGTCATCGACCTCAACAACCCAGTTCCGACGGTCTTTGCCGAAGTGGACTTTTCCAACCAAGAAGGCAGCGGCAAATACGTATGTCCCATCTGCGGCTATGTCTATGACCCGGCGGAACATGACGGCGTAGCCTTCGAAGACCTGCCCGATGATTGGAAATGCCCCCGTTGCAAACAACCCAAATCCAAATTCAACAAGGCATAACAGGAACCAAAGCAAAAAAGCGTTTTGGGATACGCTTTTTTGCTCCAAAACCTTGCATATGTCGTTTTTTTTTTTTGTATCTGCTTGTGATACAATGTGCTCTTTGAAATATTGGATTACCGTAAATTCTCAAATCACCGATTGAAATTTCCACAAATAACCAAATGATTTTTCCACAAACGGCTAAATAAAAAATCCTTAAACGGCTAAAAATTTTCAAAAAATATTTGCATATTTCATTTATTTTTACTACCTTTGCAGCGGATTTAAAATACTAACAAAAATGGAAGGGGAATTTGTATATAGGAAACGTGTAGCAGATGAATTGTTGGAATTGCAACTGGAAGCGGCAGGATACGTACTTGTAGAAGGTGCTAAGTGGTGTGGTAAAACGACTACGGCTTTGCAACAAGCGCATAGTGTTATCTTCTTGGATGACCCGGCCAATCAGCAATTATACAACCAAATGGCGGAGATGCAGACACAAAAACTATTGGAAGGCGATACTCCAAGGCTACTTGATGAGTGGCAGAAATATCCACAACTATGGGATGCCTGCCGTTTTGTAGTGGACAGAAGTAATAAGGATGGTATGTTTATCCTGACGGGGAGTGCTAAACCTGTGTCCAAGGACAAGATTAGTCATACCGGAACAGGCCGTGTAGGTTGGGTAAAGATGCGCCCGATGAGTCTCTGGGAGTCCGGAGATAGTAATGGTTCCGTATCGTTAGCCGAACTATTCAGATCTCCTTTGCAAGCAGAGTCTGCACATGAGTTAAGTTTGGAGGATGTTTGCTTTTTGGTGTGTAGAGGCGGATGGCCGAAAGCATTGGACAAGCCGGAACGGGCTGCGCTCAAGCAATCATACAATTATATTGACGCAATTGCCAAGCAAGACATATCCGATGTTGATGACACTAACCGTAGTGAAGATAATACACGTCGATTGCTGCGCAGTTATGCGCGCAATCAAGGTTCACAAGCATCTTACGGAACTATAGTAGCAGATATCAGCAATAATGAGAAACACATGATGAGTGACGCAACCGTAGCTTCCTATATAAAAGCGCTAAAGAAACTTTTTGTGATTGAGGACATGGAGGCTTGGAATCCCAACCTGCGTAGTAAAGCTGCCATCCGGACTGCAGATACAAGGTATTTTACTGATCCCAGTATGGCTACGGCTGCATTAGGTATAGGACCTGCTGATTTGATGAAGGATTTGAATACGCTCGGCTTGTTTTTTGAGACGATGGCTGTTCGCGATTTGCGCGTGTATGCTGAAGCAAATGATGGACAAGTATTTCATTATCGCGACAGCAATAATCTGGAGTGCGACGCCGTTATTCATTTGCGCAATGGACACTATGGTTTGGTGGAGATTAAGTTGGGAGGTGAAAGTTTGATTAACGAGGGGGCGAAGAACTTGCTGCTATTAGAGAAAAAAATCAATACAGATAAAATGTATGCACCTTCATTCAAGATGGTATTGACAGCCGTTGGGCAGTTTGCTTATCAACGTAAAGATGGCATATATGTAGTTCCTCTTAGTTGTCTAAAGCCATAAATAGAATAAATTTTGAGCATCAACTTAATAAAAGCGGTAATCCAAAGCGGTTACCGCTTTTCGTTTTTTGGGGGACGAAAGGATTATCCTCATCACCGACCGATGAGCGGCACAAGACCGAGAAAGACCGAGAGACAAAAAATGCCCCTGCCGCAACGATTTTCGCCCCAAAACCTTGCATATGTCAGAAAAAAGCAGTAACTTTGCAGTCGAAATTTTTGTGTAAGTACACATTTTTTTAGAGAAAACGGAATATGTTTTGTGAATGTGTACGACTTTCTCCGCAACCCTGCGGCGTATATAGGCAACTAATGAAAAAGGTTGTACTTTTGCAGCGGATTTCGCTTTCCATATTGTAAATTGAACTACTGAGACGAGGAGGAGAGGTCTATGCCGGCAGAACAGATGCAGGTGAAGTGGATTTTGTGGTTATGAAACACAATGGAGAGCGTGAGTATTACCAAGTAGCATACACCGTTAATGACGAAAAAACACTAAATCGTGAACTTTCGTCATTAAGAAAGATTAAGGACACTTATCCTAAATATCTTTTGACTACTGACTTTGATAGCGCAAACATTGACGGTATACGTAAAATCAATGTGATAGATTGGCTGCTTGGAAAATAACAGAAAAACTTTGCACGCACATTCACTTTATGGGAGTGTAAAGCAGTAATTTTGCAGCCGAAACGCTAAAACACGCAAGAATCATGAAGAAATCATCCACTGCTTATCTGTTTGAGTGCTACATCTGGTTATTGAACACCATCGCACGCGGACCAATCACCCGCGCAGCGATAGACGAAAAATGGGCGCACTCGTCCGTGAACGACTACAAACAGGATTATATTCCTGAGAGTAATTTTCACCGTTGGAAGAACACCATTGAGTTGCTTTTCGATGTTCATATCAAGTGCAACTCCAACAATGAGTATTACATCGAAGAAGCAGCCGATTTACGTAGTGCGGATCTGCGCACACGCCTGCTAAACCTTATGTCTATGAATAGTTTGCTCAAAGACAGCAAAGAGTTGAGCAACCAGATTCTCTTTGAACCTGTTCCAGCCGGAGAGCAATTCCTGTCGCCTATTATCGAGGCTTTGCGTGATAAAACAGCTATCGAAATGACATATCAAGGTTTTGGCAAAACACATTCTTCTACCTTTGTTGTTGAGCCATACTGCCTGAAGATGTTCAAACAGCGTTGGTATCTGTTGGCTTACTCGCCAGACTTGGACAAAATGCTCATCTATTCGTTGGATCGTATTCATGCCATCGAACCCACCAAACAGAAATATCAACTGCCGGAGGACTTTGATGCGGAAAGGTATTTCAAAGACACGTATGGAATAACAGGCATTGGAGAAAAGCCAGAAGAGATAAAGATATGCATAGATGCGATGCAAGCTAATTACTTACGCACATTACCGCTCCACGAATCGCAAGAAGAGATTGAGCGCAACGATGATTATTCCATCTTCCGCTACTATGTAGTGCCTTCTTACGAGTTCGCACAAGAACTTCGCAAATACGGATCAGACCTTGAGGTGCTTTCGCCAGAATCACTCCGTGCAGAATTTGCCGGAGATGCTAAATGCTTGCACGGAATCTATAATGGAAAGGAGTCTTGGGTATGAAAGATTTTGTAGCAATAGATTTTGAGACCGCCAACGGCAAACGTAGCAGCGTTTGTTCTGTAGGAGCTGTCGTTGTAAAGAACGGAGAAATAGTTGATTCGTTCTATTCTATGGTGAAGCCCACACCTAACTACTATGCATGGTTCTGCCAAGAGGTGCATGGTTTAGGCTACCTTGACACAGATGATGCCGACTTCTTCCCGGAAGTATGGGAAAGATTGTTGGAAAAAGTACATGCCTATTTTCCTTACATTGAGGATGGTGAAGTACCATTTGTGGCGCATAACGCGCGTTTTGACGAAGGCTGCCTACGTGCTGTTTTTGCCACATATGAGATTGCTTATCCTGAATATGAGTTCCGCGACACGCTTTGTGCTTCGCGCCAGCATTTCGGCAGTTCATTGGAAAACCACCAACTGCACACCGTCTCCGCTGCCTGCGGTTATGACCTCACCAACCATCACCACGCACTCGCCGACGCCGAAGCCTGCGCAGTAATTGCTATGCAAATATTATAAATAGTTAACCTAATAATTTAATGATTATGAACGTATCTGAGAAAAACGAAGAAGCTTTTGGCTTGGTTCTTAACGAGATTGCAAAGAGTGTCTTACGGACGCTCAATAAAAGTGAGCATCAACCGTCTGATAGGATAATACTGGGGGAAAATGACGACCAAAGTATTTTTGTAATGGGACGTATTCTCGTTGGAATATGCGACCAAGAAAGTGACCGTAAAATCGCTTCCGGGGTTGCTGAGATCTTAATTACATCTGCTCTCCCACTTGCCGAATCTCGCATCAAAGTAATTGTAGCAGAAGTACGTGCAAAATGTACTAATCAGGTATTTGCTTTGCAACGTGCTCATACAGACATTGAGAACGGAAGTACTGCAGAAGAAACTTTAGCGGATATTAAAGAACTTTTGTAATTAAATATATATAATTATGGAGCATAAAAGTATCGATCCTGTTTTATGGGATGTAGCAAAATATATCGTTGATAATGGCGATGATTCTTTTGATCACATTCAAAGTGAATTTGGTATTGATTCCGAAAGAGCACAAACTCTTATAGATTACTTATGGACTGCGGGAATCGTTACTATGACGACATTTGGTCCTCGCTCGAACTATTTTAGCGAAGACGATTTATGGAATCGATATAGTCTTATTGATTTCATATACAATAAGTGCACTGAGATAAAATCTATTGCTCCCAATGCCGATATTCTCGATAAAGGTAGAATTATAGAAGCAAACGCTAAAATAGATAGTTTCGAATGTTACCTGCGCCTATGCGTTAACGAAGATGAATTAATGTGTAGATTGTCTGTTCATCCTCAAGTTCTTTCTGAAGAAGCTACTGCCAATGACGAATCTTTTGTATCGCATTTTATTAAAGATGAGTTTAAGGATAGTGCTTGGGAATATGAAGACTCACATGCGCTCTATAAATATTTCCCCATTGACTTTTATGATTGCGCCTTTGATTGGTATAAAAATGTTCTAACTAAATTTATGGAATTACGAGAGCAATAAAAGTTTTTTTCTCAATTTACAATTATGAACAATTCATGTATTAATACCTTCTTCTCCAGTCTGTCCTCTAGGATGTGGAAAGAGAATGACCTCTCCGACATTACTTGGGCAATGTGTCAAGCAAGCCCAACATTTTTAGAATGTTTTGTTCATTTCTTTTTCCCAGAGGTTGACATCCATTCGATAATTGATTTTGTAAGAGAAAGTCCTGATGAACAAGACGGAGGAAGTCGCGTCGACTTTTTATTCAGGGTTCAAGACGATGCCACACCTTATTTGATTGAAGTAAAAATCAATGATCGAAATCAGCATTTTGGCCAGTATGACAATGCCTACAATGTAACACCCGATCGTCTTGGGTATATAACTAATTATCCTTTGTATGAAGAAGGATATGACAAAATTAGACAGTGGGAACAATTTTACGATTTAATGGAAAATAGAGTTAAGTCTTTCCCTGAATCGGAAGAAACAAACCTGATAAAGGGCTATCTGTCTTATGTTAAAAATGTATGTGAAATTATTAAATTTACAAAACCTATGAATATAACAGGTCTCTATTCAATGTTTGAGTTATTTCAAATTCTCAAAAATTTAACAACCCGTCAGGAATCGGATTTTACTCTCTCATTCTACGGGAATAATGAAACGCAGAATGGTTTTAATGTTAAATTCTGGTTTGAAATCAACTATCCTAATACGTCTATTCCTAAAGATTGGGGGGTGATAGGTTTATGGTATGATAAAGAGCAACCTTTAATCAGTATAGGTTTTTATAAGGATGAAGGATGGGGGAAGAGTATCTACAATTTATTAAAGACCAAAACATTTACAAAATATCAATACTGTAGTACTCCATATGAAGATGGTGGTTACTATTTTATTGACCTTAAAGAGGAAGCAATGAAATCTATTGATGAAGCTTCAACTATTGATGATCAAAAGAAGATTTTATGTAATTATATGAATGAGGCACTTAGAATACCTCTTTATAGCAAGTCACTTTAATCTCTAAATATTATGGCACTTTATCGCATTACCGTCAAGCAGGACTCCGGCTCACACAACGGAGTCAAAATGCAAAAGGGAATGAGCGTGGAACTCAATTGCCCTTATGTAGATCCTATAAACAACAACGGCAAGAAATTAGTCTTGGAGGCTTTTGCTCGGAAATATGGTTCTGACCTTGCTTCTGTTATGGAAAAATATTTCCATCATGGATATTTTGATGTAAAAAAGTTGTAAAAAAATTCAAACTCCTCCACTTTGTGGGAGAATAAAGCGGTATTTTTGCAGCGTGATTCGAAAGAGTCGCGCTGTTATTTTTAAATTATGTATACGTATGAATACAAAAGATCCATTTTTCCTTTTATTAGAAAATGTTTTTATTGAAAATCAGTTTCCTCAACAAAAGTGGTTTTGTGAAGCTAAATCTTATGATGAATTAGTAGACGCAATAAAGCAAAATCTTGCTTTTCGTCTAATCTGTCTGCAAAGAATTATTACAGACGAAGACATCAAAAATTTACTACGAATCAGAGTTTCTTACATGGCACATTATGCAGCCCCGAAAGTTGCTAAAAGACTTATTGCTAAGAAGAAATTCCTTCCTTTTTCAGTAAAAATAGCCGCTTCTGGCGAGATAAAGCATTATGACTTGGCTAAATTCCCTCATTTAGCTTGCTCCGATTCTCGTGAGATAATCGCTTCGCTTATTCGAGAGAAAGCTCCAGAGGAGATGAAACTTGTTATAATGTGCTCTGACTCGAAAATGGAAAAGTACGGTGTTTTTTTAGGCATAGAGACTCAATATCTGGCAATCATGCGAGGAGGAGAGTACGGACCATCTCTTGTATCAACTTGCAAGGCAGCAGAGAATATGATGAACTCATTATTATGTGAGTCTCAGCATCGATTAGATTTGCTTGAACAAAATGGTTTTTATTCCATAGAGCAGTACAACGCATTCGCAATTTCGCCAGAATTCATCATACCCTATATTGTTGTTGTGATGGATGACTTCGCGGATTTCATCACACTAGCCGGTCGGCACATAGAGTCACCTATTGTCGACTTAGCCCGTAGCGCAGTTAGGGTTGGTATACATATCATTTTGTCAACCGATCGCCCCTCTAATGATGTATTAACTGGGGTTATAAAGTATGAAATCCCCAAGTATCTTCGCATGTCATATACTATGAATGACGCTGAAATACAAGCCATCGTAGAGGAGAAAGTAAACCCCAAATACACAGGAGAGCAATATACATTGCCATTTTGTAAAATAACGCATATTCATTAAAAATAATATAAACTCATGGATACTCAATCTATCAATGACGAACTCGAATTGTTGCGTCTTAAAGAATTATTCATGTCGGATATTGAAATCCGAAGTAAAATGGCTATGCTTATCTGCGAAGAAGACTCCTCGCACAAGGATTTCTGCGAACTTACGCATTGCACGCCTGACATCGCGAAAATGTTTGCAGAACAATTGTTAATAGATGTTTTTCTTACTCCGGAAGAAATTGCCTCCGAGCGAGAAAGATTAGAAAGAATGAAACTATAATACTATTTTACAATGATACAATACGATGAACAAACTCTTCAACTTATAGAGGAGGAAATCTGCTATATTTATGATTCTGATGCAACAGGTTATCCGGAAGGTGAATATTTGCTGGACTTACGAAAAAGAATCTTGAACGAGCAAGCATGTACGCGTAAAGCTCAAGAAGAACTTCTGCCCGACATAATTGCCTTTAATGATGCCTTGCATGAGGCGCTTAAACGCATGTATGACCGCGCGCATGAACTCTATCGTCAGATGTCTGCTATTCAGCCAGACATTATGTTAACCGCCAAATGTTATCTTGCATATGACTATCCTGCTTTGCATCCCTACCAAAAAGAAGATAGGCAAGAGTTGTTTAATGCTATAAGCGATATCGGCTGGAATAGTCTATATGCAGATGGAGTTACTTTTTCACTGGAATTGCCACGCGATATAGACATGCCTTTCGACACCATCAGAGGTATGGACTGCACGCCGTTTAACTGGAATGAAGGTCTTGACCCCGAACTTACGAAAGATCTCCATATCAATCGTGCCTTCCACAATCTTTTTGACCATACAAAATTTGCTCTCACAGATTTTATCTTCTGCCGAGATTTCGTCTTTGAGTATAGCACAATTAGCGAGGAAAAACTACTAATAAGGTAATAATGAGGATAAAACATATTTAGTGCAAATTAAATGAAATAAATTGTTTTTTACAAAACAGGTGATAGATTTTGCCTCTTTTATGACTATATATATGGAGGGGTTTTAGGTACTCCGCTATTGTTCTGATTGTACTATTCTCATATCGTTCTCGGGACATGGTCCCGTGATGGTCCTGTCCTAATCCGCATATTTATGCGGAACGATTATTTCTTATCCGCATATTTATACGGAACAATTATAAGTCTACATATAGAGGGGTATTATAATCAGAATATTTATCGTAAAAATGACAAAACACTTGCGCATATCGACAAAAAATAGTATCTTTGCGCCAAATTGGCGCATCACAAGGAAAATTAACGAACATAGATAAAGAACTTTGAATGGTTATAGAGGAGAAATAACAATGACAATAGAACAATTTCGTAAACGAATGGCAACGGGCGAACCGATAATCGGCGGCTCGGAGTTACACATGGAGTTTCACAAGTACTCGCAGGAAGCCTTGCGTATTACCGCGGAGATAAACGGCTCGTACCATACGCCCGATGAGTTGCGCAAACTACTCTCCGAACTATGGGCGATTGATGTGCCGGAGTCGTTCGGTATGTTCCCGCCGTTCTATACCGATTGCGGCAAGAACACGCATGTCGGCGAACGGGTGTTTATCAATATGGGCTGTAAGTTCCAGGACCAAGGCGGTATCTTTATTGACGACGATGCACTCATCGGGCATAACGCTACTCTCTGCACGCTCAATCATCTTCCTGACCCCTCGCAGCGTGCAGGCATGACCGCCAAACCCATACATATCGGCAAGAGAGTGTGGCTTGGCGCGAATGTGACGGTTCTGCAGGGCGTTACCATCGGCGACAACTCTATCGTGGCTGCCGGAGCCGTAGTGACCAAAAACGTGCCTGCCAACACCATTGTAGGCGGCGTACCGGCTAAGATAATAAAAAACTATTTCAGTGATGACCGAATACGAAAAAATGCTTCATAACCTGCCGTACGACTATACGGACAAGGAGGTGCAGGCGAATATCCTGCGGGCGTATTATGCCATGCGGGACCTCAACCAGTGCGGTGCATGGGACATGGACGAACTGCACCGCTGCATTCAAGCTCTCATCCCCGATGCACACCCGTCAGTGATCATCTGTCCGCCTTTCCATTGCGACCACGGCAACCGTATCTCCATCGGCGAAGGTTCGATGGTCAATTTCAACGGCGTGTTCCTGGACGGCGGAGGTATCACCATCGGTGCCCACACCCTCATCGGACCGAACTGCCAACTGCTGACGCCCGACCATCCGCATGATTACCTTGAGCGCCGCCGGACGATAGAGACAGGCAAGCCGATCCGTATCGGCGATGACTGCTGGCTCGGCGGCGGAGTGATCGTCTGTCCTGGTGTGACCATCGGCAATCGCGTCATCGTCGGCGCCGGTTCGGTCGTCACCCACGATATTCCCGATGATGTAGTAGTAGCAGGCAACCCAGCCAAAATAATTAAAACAAATGAATGAAATCAGTTCGTGCCCGCAGCTGATTGAGCGCATCCAACAGTTGGGTTTCTTGCCGCTGCTGGATAGCGGCATTGGCGGTTACTGCGCGGAAGAGATGATGGCGCCGGACTACCACTATGTGCAGTTTGACGACGGCTCGTGGGAATGGCCGTTGTGGACATGGAAAGGACCTGCCATCACCGAGGGCAACTGCGTCTATGGCAAGTTCTTCGGCGGCAAAGCAGGCTTCATCAGCCGCGAGTGGTGGGCGGACTTCTATAACTACCGCCGCTCTATCTATCCGCAGCCTGAAATAGGCTCTGTGGAAGAAGCCATCCTCACCACGCTCCGCAAACAGGGCAGTGCCGTCGCGCGAGACCTGCGTGCCGCCTGCGGCATGACCGGACCGAAGATGCGCAGCCGTTTTGATGCCTATGTCAACAGGCTGCAGATGGGCTGTTATATCGTCACCGAAGACTTCGTCTATCCGCGTGACAAGCACGGCAAGGAGTACGGTTTCGGCTGGCAGTTGCTCAATACGCCGGAGAACCTGTTGGGTCGCAAAGTGTGCCTGCCTTATACCGACGAGACGCGCACCTCCCTCCGCACGCCGCAGGAATCGTACGAACGCATCCTCGCCCATCTGCAGGAAATCCTGCCGGAAGCCACCGACAAACAACTGAACAAACTGATTAAATATTAGTTACTTTTAGCCCCCTCCACCAACCGATGAGCGGCACAAGACCGAGCGATGACCGAGAGAATTTTGTGACCTTTTTTTTATTTGGCGTCTCTATATACCTCTGCAGATCCACTCATCTCCAGAGCTACATCGGTCGGGCTTTGCAGGGGTTCACAAGTACCGCATTAGTAACTAATACCGTAGCCCTTCCAATCCCTAACGCGACGGAAAAATCAAGATTTTTCTGTTAATTTTTGTTAAATCGATAAACCTACGCGCAATAAATTTGCTCATGTAAATTTTTTTTTGTAATTTTGCATCAAAAATAATGACGCAGATGCCATTTAGTCAACACTATACGATTCTCTTTTTGCGCGAGCACCCCGAATGGGCGGAGCGTGCAGCGGCTTTCTTTGCGCCGCATTGGAATGACCCCATTGATGAGTTTAGAGCCGACATAGCCCATTGCACGGCATTCCCGAACGACCTGCCGCAGTACTATATTGTCGTACAGGAAGACCGTATCATCGGCGGAATAGGTGTGTGCGTTAACGACGATCACGATCGCCCGGATCTGACGCCGAACATCTGCGATTTGTGGATTGAACCCGAGTTCAGAGGAAAAGGCATAGCGGGGCAACTCCTTTCCACGGCAGAAAAGGACATGTTGAATCGTGGCATCCACACACTTTACCTCGTTACCGAGCACACCTCTTTTTACGAGCGTTACGGCTGGTCTTTCGTTGCAAATGTCAGTTGGAAATACGCCGACCGCACACATTCCCGCATGTATAAGAAGGAATGATTACTTTTTGATGGTGTTGGGGTTTTGGTTATATGCCTTGGCAACACATTTCCATTCCCCGTCAATCTTCAAAAGGAGCAGAACATCGGTAAAGTCAATCGAACCGCCCGAGACCGCTGGCTTGTGAACGTCGGCGGTTTGTTTTCGGACTTTTATCTTCCTCATCTTTTTTACGACTGTCTTTATTGGGGCATTCCCTCCATAGCCCTGCAAATCATTCTCTCCAGAGCTACGTCGGTCGGGCTTTGCAGGGGTTCACAAGTTCCGCATTAGTACCTAATACCGTAGCCCTTCCAATCCCTAACGCGGGCGAAAAAATCAAGATTTTTTCTATTTTTGTTTCAAAATTATGATTTCTAATAGAATATCAGCAAAAAACTTGTGTATGTCAGATTTTTTTCGTACCTTTGCGCCGCAAACGTCGCAAATAAACAGAAACATGGATCACAGAGCATATCTTATATCGGTTTTTGCGCGCACGTATTAGCGTATTAAAAGAACAGCAGAAATAAAAACACAACCAAAATATGAGAAACAAACTGTTTTTACTTATCCTTCTTTTGTGCTCCTTGTTCATTGGTGTGAACAGAGCCGAGGCAAATGATTTTTTGGAGTTAGAAAAGCACTACTCGGCGTATACAGCCGGAGCGAACAAAGTGCATTTCAAGTTACCTATTTACTCGCGTGGTGCATACGACTACTATGTATCCACCAACGACCAGGGCGAGTCGTATGTGTACTACAAGCTGAACGGCTCGGAGTACAAGATTTTCTCCTATAGTAGCGAACGCGCCAGCGACGGCCCGAGTGCGGACGACGACAAAGCGTACGGTCGCGCGTGGGTGAGAGCCTACAGCGGCAGAGGTATCGTGGAGATCACGAACATCCACGACGGCCAACGCAAGGTGGTGCCGAATGACAATCAGGAGCACGCGTACGACGTGAAGAAAGTGGCGGAGCCGGACAACGACAAGGACAATGTGACTTGGGTGGAGATAGACTGGTATCCGCAGGAGGCGCTGGACGGAGAGACCTTCAACATCGGTACGGAGGTGAAGATCAGTAAGCGTATGACGGGTAATATCAACTACACGAAGAGCTGGATCCTGGCTACTGATATCAAAGGAAATAGCAATATGATTCAGGCGCAGTTGTACGACCCGTATTTCTATACGGTCAACAATGCCGGCGTGACGGGATACGGTAACGCGGCGGTGCCGTATATGGTGTTCTATGACCCGAAGAGTTATCATACCTCGTTGGATGCAACGGAGTTTCAAGCCGCGGACCGATCGGGTAATATCTTTGTGCCAACGACCGATACGGTGCAGGAGAATTTCTATGCCACCTTCCAGATATACCGAATGAAGACACCTCAGGAGGTGATGAGTACGCAGATGACCACCAAGGTGGATATCCCGCCTTACCACCGTATCTATAATTTCGAAGCGGAGGAGGAGAAGGATGCTACCGGTACCTACACGGGTAACAATGTGCTGCATTGGACGATTAAGAACCCTCGGCTGGTGGACCTGGTTGATGGGGATTATTTCGAGATCCAGCGCGCGTTGAAGGAGGACTTCTCGGACGCCCAACAGTTAGGTATCCAGCGGATGATGCGCGATTCTATCGGTTATTATACCTTCCAGGACAACAGCCGTGAGATATGGACCGGCAATGCGGCGGTTCGGACCGATACGGTGGATGCACAATGGAAAACAACCCTAAAACATTACTATATCTATGATGATAACGGCACGTTGCTCCTTGATGTGTCGGCTACGCTCACGTGCAACAAAGGCCATATGGCAGCTGTGCCTGTTTATTACCGTATCCGCCGTGCGACCTCTTCTGTATGGGGATGGGTGGACGGTTTCTCGCGACAGGTGACGCTCTACAAGCATAACTTCCTGGCGCCTCTGGCGAATCAGCAAGAGAACTATATCAAGGATGCGGAGTGGGAGAAGAACCATAAGGTGCATTTTCAATTCAAGATTGACAACTCCGAGATTCAAGTGCTCCCGCTGAGTAAGGAAGACTGCTCGCTGAATTATACTATCAACAGCGCTTATACGGAAGGAACCACCTCCTTTACTATCGCCTATGAGAAATATGCCTATTATACGGTCAATCCCAAAGACTATTTGACGTTCCGCGTGCTGAATGCGGAGAAGAGTGTCATCCGAGACTGGCAACGTATGGACGCCGGTACGTATGACATCCCGATGGGAGGTATGGTACAGGTGAATGTGGATAAAGGTGTACGCAGTTCGCATAAGTCATATGAGTTCACGGTGTGGGGAAATAGTACCATCAAGTGTAAGTCCACATACTTGATGGCGGAAGATTTTATCGACATCGGGTTTGATGGTCCTTCCTCGCCTGACTTTAGTGTATACGAGCCGGTTATCAAAGACAGTTTGTTCAAAAAGTTGCAAACCGAATATGCGAAAGGCTACGGTCGTTGTATGTGGGATCGAACCGCACGTCTCATCCTCCGGCGAACGATCCAAGAGACCGGAGAGTTTTCGGAGTTTATCATTCCGCAAGATAGTATCAAGCGTCAGGATGACGGTTCATGGATAGCGACCTATTCTGATGTGGCGGACAAAGCCTGCACGCATTATTCGTATTCCGTGCGTATTGACCAGTCCAAGTCCGACCTGCATGTACAAGACTCCACACAGTTGCAACCAAAGGTCATAAGTGGTCCGAGTCTCTATTTCGATGAAGCGGCTACCATCACCTCCTTTACGGCGAGTGAGGGAGATGCTGTGGGACATCATAAACGCGGAGTCAAGCTGGAGTGGATGGCGTCCTCTACGGCGGTAGATCAATATGTGCTGCGCCGTGTAGCGAAGAATAGTGATGCAGCGCCGGACACGATTTACATCGGTTTGGACAATAATTTCTTTGACGAGACAGCTGTGCCGAACCAACGATATACTTATTCGATCACGGCGGTATATGACTGCAACGGCAAGTCTTCACGCAACAGTGCCGAGGCGGTAGGTTGGCGTAGTCCGTACGGTGAGATTAGCGGTAGTGTCCTGATGCCGGATAACAGTGGTATGGCAGGCGTTACCGTAACAATTACGGGTGATGGGTTACCGGTTACGGGTTTACAGTGCGTCACCGATCCTACCGGCACCTTTAAATTCGACAGCTTGACATACAATATAGCCACAGGCTCTAATTATTCGATTATCCCAACGCATTCGTATGCGGTGTTCAGTTTCAATAATACCACAGCTCCGACGGCTTCTATCGGCCTATCGACGGATAATGCGGTGGTGGAAGGCCTCAATTTTGCGAACACTTCTACTGTGCGTCTGACGGGACGGGCATTGTATAAGTACTCGACCATTCCGGTAGCCGGAGCTATGTTCACGCTCAACGGCGACACCGTTCGTCGCAACGGAGCACCGGTGAAGACCGGCACGGATGGTAATTTCGAATTGACGCTGTCCAAACGTCAACCGTATGTCTTGCGTATCGTCAAACACGGTCATTCCTTCGAGGGCGACGGTATCTTGCGTTTAGAGCAGGGTAAGGATACCTTCACGCTGGATGCTCCGGAAGACGGTGTGCGGTTCTACGATATGACCACAGTGCGCCTTGTCGGTCGCGTAGCCGGTGGTATCGACCAGCGCGACCTGCCCGAAGCCTTCGGTTTGGGAACGAACAACTTAGGTGATGACCTGCAACTGGTGCTCCAGCTGGAGGGTGATAACATCGCGCAGATAGTGCATGACCCCAATGACCAGACGCGCGACACCGTACAACAACGCGTTCAGTATGCATCCGTCAAGGGGGACAAATCTGCGGTTGTCACCAATACGCTCTTTGAGAAGAAGCGTATCACGATTCAGCCGGATCCGAAGACGGGAGAGTATGCCGTGGATTTATTCCCTGTCAAGTACAAAGTGGTACAGGCTACCGCCAAAGGTTACGCTACGCTTTTTGCCGCAGGGCAGGGCAGTGAGGTCATCGACCTGACGAATGCGCCGCTGGATGTGACGAAGAACTATTATAATCAGGATAGCGCGATATACAATGCCGTGTATGACCGCATCTACCGTTCGCCTGTCAAAGTGCATCTCAAGCAACTCCTATATGGTATGGAGCAAGACGGATACGGCGAACCCTCTATCTCGGTCAGCGGATTCGACCTGTCCCGGAAAGAGAAAGTACAACTGTACACCAAAAACAGTGACGGCACCGTCACTTATACCTTGGGCCACCCGCTCTTCCAGTACAACCGCCGCTATCAGTTTGAAGCGGAGGCATTCGAAGATTATTATTACAACAATGACGAGACAGCCAAACTGGACCGTGTTCCGCAACGAGGAGGCAAGGTAATCGTCCATAACGGTATGCATAGCGCTACGGAGCAACTGCCGTACGAGCTCGACCGCTTGGGTAAAAACAGCAATGTATGGCTGTTGGTAGATCATATCCAGACCCAGACCTACGGTGAAGATGCACTCAGTACGGTCAGCATCGCCCTGGAGCAAGAAGGCAACACGGTGGAGACAGACGCCTTCCAAGCCTTTGTGATAGGAGATGTCATTCAGGCGAACGAACTGACCACTGCCGATGCGGATATTACGCTGCTCGACATCATCCGTGACCCGGGAGGAAACGGTAGCTCCGCATGGGTGGAGAACGGTACCACGTATAACTACGGCTATACCGAGAGTTATGACTGGAAAGGCGGTATCAAACTTACTCCGAAATACGGACTGAACATATCGAATGATATCGGTATTGTCACAGCGCCGTCCGGTGCCGGTTCGTATATCGGTAGCAATTATACGTCCAGCAAGCAGTTGTCCTTCACTATTCCTATCACGCACGAATGGGCATGGGGCTATAAATATTCTTATACCTTCACCACCACCGATAAAATCTCCACATCGTCCAGCCATGCCAAAGCCGGCGTAGGTTCGAATGCGGATGTGTTCGTCGGCGTGATGAACAGTCAATTGACCGGTAAAGCGAAGTCTATCGCCGTCATCAATGATACCATCTTCCAGGCGCGTCAGCCGGCTATTCAGGCAGGCACGATGCATGTGCTCGCCAGCGGTACCGGCGCAGACAACAAGCCGTATTACCTCGTGACGGGTGAAAAGGTCGTCATGGGTTCCGGTATCACGAATAGCTTCGCCTATTCGCAGTATTATATTATGGAGAGCGTGCTCCCGCAGCTGGCGATGCAGCGTCAGAACCTGCTAACAATCTTCCCGGACTCGGCTTCCGCGCAAGCGGCTGCGAATGCATCGGATGACGTCGTATATTGGTATATCGATTCGTTGACGAGCGTCAGTCTGCATGACACGCTGGCGAAAGACTCGTATCGGATGATATTGCCGACTAATAGCACGAAGGCCTATCCGAACCGCGTGGCTGCAATCGATAATATCATCCAGAAATGGTGTACTATCCTTATCTATAACGAGGCGGAGAAAGTAGCGGCGCGTCAGTCCGGTCAACATGTAGGTACCTATTCCGTCAATGCCGGAACAACCCTCTCGCACTCCGACAGTTATTCGGCTACTGCCAACTACAACGAACTGCCGCAAGGAATGGGATTAATCGGTAAGGACGCCGCTTCGGCAGCTACCTCCAATGCCCAAAATCTTCTCAAGGATGCTATCAAAAACTTCAGCGCCTTCTGGGGTAGTGATAGTCAGAAACGCTTCGGAACCACCATCACGGATGCTATCTCGGCCATGTTCAAGGACGAGAAGAACCCGAACGGAAGCGGCCATAAGACACAGTCGCAGTTAGGTACGGTGACGAACGCGTCCAAATGGACGATGAGTTTCGATCCCGTGCTGGATTTCAATTCCGATGCGCGTACGTCGAATGAAAAGACCTTCAAGAAATCCTGCGGTTTCACCATCGTGCCGGATGCGCAGGGCGATATCACCGTTTCGGTCTATCGGGCAGAGGTGGATAGCCTGTGGAAGGCCACGACCGGTACTATCGTCAGCAAAGTGGGCGAGTCCAACAACGACGATATACTTTACGGTTCGTACGTCTTCTTCACGCAAGCGGGCGCTACCTATTGCGTACACGAAAAAGAGGAGAAGACGCAGTTCTACAACAAAGGTACGGTCATCAATAACGGGACGATGGCTTTGGCTCTGCCTGAACTGAGCATCGACCGCCATGAGGTAAGCAGTGTGCCGGCGGATCAGCGCGCCGTCTTCCATATCGAACTCAAGAACGAAGGACAAGTGCAATACGGTCTGGCGAACACCGGAACGACCTTCTCGCTCTCCCTCACGGGTGACAGCAACCCTCACGGCGCGAAGGTCTATATCAACGGTGCACCGCTCGTGCAAGGACTCGACTATTTCCTCACGCCGGGACAATCCATCACTCAAGTGCTGGAGGTGGAACGAGGCGAAGTGGATGACTACGACAACCTGACCCTCTATTTCCGCCTTGCCGACTGCCCGAAGACCTATGCGATGCTGCAGTTCTCGGCGCACTTCATGCCGGAATCCAGTCCGGTCAGCATCGAGATGCCGCGTCAGAACTGGGTGATGAATACCCTCTCGCCGCACGATTCTATCGGATACTACCTGCCGGTGGACATCGGCGGATTCAATATCCATCATAAGAACTTCGACCATATCGAGTTCCAATATAAACTCTCCACGGAGAGCGAGGAGAAATGGGTGAACCAATGTTCGTTCTACGCCAGCGACAGCCTCTATGCACTCGCTACAGGCAATAAAGCGATGATTGAGAACGGACGTATTCCGCAGTTCCGTTTCTACGGTGAGCGGGACCCGATGGAGCAGCAATATGACCTGCGCGCCGTCTGCTTCTGCCGCTACGGTTCGGGATTTGTAACGAAGGCTTCTCCTGTTATCCGTGGAACGAAAGACACCCGTCCTCCGCGTGTGTTCGGCGATCCCGAACCGGCGAATGCCATCCTCGGTGTAGGCGACCATCTGTTGCTGCGGTTCAATGAACCGATAGCCGGTAATTACCTCGATGAGGATAATAACTTCCAACTCCTCGGCATCACCAACCATACCGGTATCTCCGCCTCGACGGCAATCCTGTTCAGAGGAACGGCTGATTCGTATGCCGCCTCCTCCGTGGAGCGTAGTCTGACCGACAAATCCTTCACGGTGGAGATGATGGTGAAGCCGACGTCTCCGTACAATGATGAAGTATTCTTCACCCACGGTGACAAAGGCAAAGGATTGATCTTCGGAAAGACCGCTGATAACCGCCTCTATGCGCGGATAGGTGACCTCACGACGTACTACTCTAAAAAGTTGGCAGACCCGATGTTGGCCTTCACGCGTGTGGCTGTCACCTATTCCAAAGAGAATGGTTTCAGCTTCTATGTAGGTACGGTAGATATGACCGAACCGTCAGCACTGCCTTCGAAAAACATCGAATACTCCCTCTCTGCACCGCTCATCTTCGGTCAGGGCTATGCGGGTCAGATGCTGGAGGCACGCGTATGGACCAAGGCATTGACGCTCGAAGAGATAGCCGCCACTTATGACCATTACCTGACGGGATACGAACAAGAGTTATTGGCTTACTATCGCATGAGCGAAGGTAAGGGTGAATTGGTGAAAGACCATGCACACGGTGCTACGCTCTCGTTGCACGGTTGCACATGGAATAAACTGCAAGGCTTCTCGGTTCAACTGGCTAAAGAGCAGCGTGTCGAGTTGATAGGCAACCTCTTCGGACGCTCCAAAGTGTATGATGCTACCCTTATGTTCTGGTTCCGTACCACGGACAATGCTGCCGAGCGTGCGAACCTCTTCAGTGCCGGACGTACGGACGATAAACACGGCGCGCTCATCGCGCTGGAGAACGGTAATATTGTATTGTGCTCCGACTCGCTCACATGGATCGGTTCTGTCAACTATGCCGACGGCGAATGGCATCATGTCGTGCTGTCTATCAACCGCACGTATAACAACGCCGCCCTGTTTGTGGACGGCAGTCTGATTCAGACTTTCCCCGCAACCGTTGCAGCCGGTGCGCAAGGCGATATGTACTTGGGAGGTAACTTCGCCGGTAACATCGATGAGTTCGCTGTGTTCGAGCAAGCACTGCCGAAATCGCTTGTGGAGGCGTATGACAACATCGCTCTCGTGGGAGACGAGATGGGTCTGATCGCTTACCTGCCGTTCGAAGAGCAGTTCCTCAACCCCAACGGCAAACTCGAACAACGCTTCTCTATCAACGACCGTCGTCAGTTCAAAGATCCGGCTACCGGCAAGGTGATAGACAAAATACTGCCACTCGTAGATGGCGACATCACGGCACTGGCAGATAAGACGCAGAACGCACCTGTCACCAGTCACGGGGCATTGACCAAACTGAACTTCGACTGGTCGTTCAACGGCGATGAACTGATGATTAACCTCAATATGCTTGACCGCGAGATTAACAAGCAGTCTATCTATGTCACTGTGCGCGATGTGGAGGACCTCAACGGCAACCCGATGCGTTCGCCTATCACTTGGACCGCTTTTGTGGATCATAACAGTCTCAAATGGGCAGAAAAACAACTGACTATATGGGGTCGATACGGCATGGAAGATTCGAATAACTACACCGTCACACAGATCATCAACATGAGCGGTAAGCGCCATACGTATAAGATTGAGTCGTTGCCCGACTGGCTTACTGTGGATCAAACTTACGGTACGATAGAGCCATTAGGCGAGTTGTCTATCAAACTGGTATATAAGCAGCCTATGCCGGTAGGTACGTATGGCGACCTTATCTACGTCGTGGACGAAGATGGTTTGGCGGAACCGCTGCAAATCGAATACATGGTAGAAGCCTTCCCGCCATACATCGATGTGGACGAATCCAAATACCCGCTGAACATGTCCATTTGCGGTCAGGTGAAGATAAACAATATCTACGACTCCGACGAGAACGATATCATCTATGCGATTTATCGCAACGAGTGTATCGGCAAAGCCAACGTGGACTACGATAACACCGCTAATACCTCCAATGTCTATCTCACGATCTTCGGTAACGAAGCGATGACGGGTAAGACGGTGAATTTCATCCTATGGCAGGCATCCACCGGGCGTACATATAACCTGAATGTCGATCGGGATGTACAGTTCCGTGCAGGTGATGTCCATGGTTGCGGAAACGAAGCACAGGTACTCTTCACCACCGGTGGTAGTGAGACACAGAATATCGACATCTATTCCGGTTGGAACTGGATATCGTTCAATCTGAACCTCAATGAAACCACAGGTATAATTCGTAATATGCTGACGGCGAACGAACCGTGGAAAGAAGGCGACCTCATCAAGAACCCCTCCACCCAGCAGTTCGTCACTTATTCGGAGGCCATGGATGCCTTCCTCGGTACTATCAAGACCTTGAACTACCGCGATATGTATATGATGTATGCCGCCGGAGGCAATACGATGCATATCAGTGGTGATCCGCTGCCGGAAGACAAGATGGAGATCACGGTTAAGGGTGGTGGCGAATGGAGTCCGATGCCGTGCTTGTTACAACAAGCAACGACCATCACCGAAGCCTTCGCCGGCTATTATGACAATGCCACTCCGGGTGATATGGTGAAGGCACATAATCGCTTCGCCGTCTTCTCGCCCGACCGCAAATGGGTAGGTGACCTCACTGCTTTCCGTCCAGGCGAAGGATACTTCTTCAAGCGCCTTGCTGAATCAGATGTAACGATCAAGTTCTACAACAAGGCCGCTAACGCGCCGCAACGCGCTCCGAAGTTCAACGGCAAAGCCGCTACGAACATGACGATGATCTGTAAGGTTGAAGGAGTGAATGAATTAATGAATGAGGGAGTTAAGGCGTTCAGCGGTGATGAACTCGTAGGTATCGCAACGCCGATTGAACTGAACAACGAAACGCTCTACTTCTTAACGGTTTCGTCTGACTTTGCTGACGAACTTCGCTTCGAAACAGAAGATGGGACCCCGCTTCGTGCCGAGCAGCCTATACGATACACCTCTGATGCCCATCACGGTTCGTTAAAGGCTCCTATTATCCTGAAACCCGGCGAGACCAGCCGTCCGTATAAGATCATCGAAGATCAACATGTAGTAATCATTAAAAATGGCGAAAAGTATGATATCGATGGAAAAAAACTTCAATAAACGGCTGCTTACTGCCTTGCTCATCGGGGCAGTAGGCAGTGCTATCGCAGGCACTCCTTGCGGTACGAACCTGGAGTACGAACTGGACGGCACTACGCTTGTCCTCACTTCACCCGACCCCACGCAAGCAGCAACGATTAATTCGCAGGCGTTTATGGGGCGTATGGATTTCACGGATGTCGTCATACCTGATAACGTGACTGAGATAAACACGAGAGCCTTTAAGAATTGTACTGCCCTTACAAGTGTAGTCATTCCGCCTTCTGTTACTTTAGTCGGTGAGCAAGCTTTCTATGATTGTTCCGCACTTGTAAGTGTACTCTGTCGTCCTACCAGCGCCCCTACGTTAGTAGCAGATGCTTTCACGGGCTGTCATGCAAGTCTGCAGATATGTGTGCCTAAGTTAGGAGGTACGGATGGGTATAACTCTTCGGATTGGAACACCAGTTATGGAGAAAAACTAAATCTCTGTTTTCTCGACGAACGTGACGATGAGGAGACTACCGCCGGTCAGATATCGACCTTTCGAACGCAATCTACACCCGCTGTCTTTCTCTTCCGTACGCTTCGCAAGGCAGGTTGTTTTAATACCCTCACGCTTCCGTTCAATGTGCCGAATATCGCCACTTCCCCGCTCGCAGGAGCAGAGGTGTATGAGTTCGTTGGCGCAACCGTTGTGGATAATGCCCTCCAACTCGACATCACGCTGCTCGCAGGTTCGTCTCTTACTGCTGGCACACCGTATCTTATCCAATGGCCGAACACAGGCGAGGTGCTCAATGCAATGCTTTTTATGGACATCTCATGGGACGTTGACCAAATGGCTGATGATGCTGGTGCAGGACAAGTGACGTACCATGGTTTTTACGGTAGGACGCACATTGACGATGCTACCAACGGCACGCAGCACCTCAACCTCTTCCTTGGCGGAAACAACACCCTCTATTGGCCTACCGACGGAGATATCGCATCCGCTAAAATGCTTGGTTTCCGCGCATGGTTTCAGGTAAGTACAGTGGCTTCATTCGCTCCCGTTCATCGAAACATGCCCGCCTCCTTCCGCATCGTTTCTACCCCTACGGACATGGATCAAATTACTAATGACCAGTTACCAAAGACCAATAAGATTATCGAAGATGGCCATTTAATCATTATTAGAAACGGAGAGAAATACTCCATAAACGGACAGAAACTATGATGCAGAAACAATATATCGCTCCGCGTACAGAAATAGTTTTTGTACTGCAAACAGCCTCCCTCCTCAGTTCCAGCGGAGAACGCACCACTCCTATTGGGGGAGGGGATACTCAAACGAATGCTTGGTAAATTAACATCTGTTTAATCTGATAAATCTGTGAAAAAATGAAAAAATATCTGTATTATGTAATCTGTATTTTGTCAGTGCTAACGGTCTTTTTCGCAGGGTGCAAGGATAAGAACGCTCCCGAATCGTTCAATGGCAACGTAGCACGTCCTACATGGACCGCTCCCGGAGTGAGTGACATTACCTCATCCATGACCGCGGTCATCAAGGTGGATCTCAAGGCGCAGTACCCGGAAACAGCTGCCGACTGGCAACCTAGCGTCAACGATCTCCTTGCCGCTTTCTCCGGCGAGACTTGCCTTGGCGTGGCTCAACCGCAAGACGGCTTGTTCTTCTTGTATATAGCGGCTCCCGTAACCGGTAACCCATCATCGGTGACCCTTCGCTACTACTGCGCGCATTACAAGAACCTCTTCGAAGCCAAGGACGCTTTCCGCTTCATCAACGATGACCACCTTGGCACCATTGCCGAACCGTTCATACCTGCCTTTGTCTGCGCTCCGTAACTCGTAACCCCTAACCCCAATCAGGCTCACTTCATGGTGGGCCTTTTTTATATGTTGGAGAGAAGCCATCTACCTACGGTCTACCTCTTTCTGTCACGTTTGTTCGCCCTGACTAAACAGCTGCGTCCTACACTCTACCTTGCCGGTGGCTGCAACTACCTCCAATCGCGTTCGAACGAAGATATTGGAATTAATCGGAGTAAAACCTCAAAAATCTTCGGAATTATTTGCATATATCAAAAAAAAGTAGTACCTTTGCGCCCGAATTATTGTACTAAAGAGAAATGAAATTGATAGACACCACTAATATGTGCAGCCACCTGCAGCGGAAATTATTTGCCCCGGATGGTGAACACCGCGCTATCCGTGAGCAGATAGAGACCGACCCGACGCTGACGGCTGTTGTCCGTTCGCGGCAGTTGCATATCTATCGCGACG
>CAMKPZ010000016.1 GCA_946414805.1 uncultured Bacteroidales bacterium | reverse complement strand
GCGTATACCGCATTTCGAGTGCGGCTCTTTCGACCACTCAGACAACTCTCCTTCGTCGGAAACGGCGATCCATGATTAAGTTACTACGTAACAAATGTAATGGTCGCGTTCCCTCCTCTTCCCAAAAATTAGAAATTTTCGGGAGCCCTACTTATTTCTTTTTTTGAAAAGCGTGCAAAATTACTGCTTTTTTTTGATATATGCAAGTAAAATCGCAAAAAAATGCTATTTTGCCTTAATTTTATCAAAACCGGAGCCGAAGACCCCCCGTACATCCGCGTAAGAGACAAGGGCATTGGGGTCTATCGCATGCACGATAGCCAACACCTGCGCGCTCTCGGGTTTGCGAACCAGAACAGAGATCACTTTCACCGGTTTCTTCGAATACCAGCCGGTTCCGTCAAGAACGGTGACCCCCCTGTTGACAGATGTGTTGATCGCCGTGGCTATCTCGTCGTACTTGGACGAATAGATGAGGAAATGGACGGACCGGTGAAGCCGCGCCATCAGCCAGTCAACGGCAGCAGTATAGGAGATCGTCATCGCCACACCGTAAAGCACACGCTTGATATGCAACGTAGTAGGATCCGCTCCTTCGCGCAGCATGGAGTCCGGCAGCGGCAGGAAGAAAGCCGAAGCGATAATGATAATATCGCAGGCAAGCATGATGTTTCCCAGCGATATATCGCGGTAATGATTGATGATCATTGCTACAATATCGGTGCCACCGGAAGAGCCGTTAGCCGCCAAGACGCATCCGAGGCTGAGTCCGAAGACAAATCCTCCGATAATAGCCCCTAACCACGGATCGGCAATCAGGGGTTCGGGCAAGATCGGTATCACGCGATACCAGAAAGTGATCGCCAGCACACCAACCATCGTACGGACCGTGAAACGCCAGCCGATAGTGAGTCCGGCAATAAGCAGCAGGATCGCATTGAAGACAAAAGTAGTCAACCAGACCGGTATCGCTCCGCCGTATTCCGGGAAAAGCGAAGGGAAGAGTCCGCCCGTGACATAATAGATGATCGAGCATATACCGGTCAGTCCGCCGCCCACAAAAGCATGAGGCAGCAACACCCAGTTCACCATCAGCGCCATAGGCGCTATGCCGATGATGATCACGAGATACTCAAGGACCGTACGCGCCGTCGATGTACTCGGGGCGTTATGCGGATTGACAAAATGAGTGAAGCGGAGCATCCGGATATTTACAATTTAGACATTTACAATTTAATCATTTTATCATTTGCCGTTTGCCATGGGATCGAAGCCCTGTCCGAAGACACCCCGTACCTGGCTCTGACTCACGAAAGCATTGGGATCAATCGACCGGACAAGGCGGAAGATCGTTGCTGACTCATGGGAACGCGCAATAGTCGTAACCACCCGCATCGGTTGTTTGTTATACCCGCCCTGCGCCTCCAGGAAAGTACATCCGCGGTGCGCCTGCGAGATGATCGCTTCGGCTATCTCATCGGGTTTCTGGGTGAAGATCATGAACTGTACGGACTGGCGCATCCTGTTCATGACCCAATCGACCGCCGTAGAGGACATAAAAGTATACGTGAGACCGAAAAGCACTTTCTCTATCGCGCCTTGTGTTCCCGCAGCCTGAATAGTAGGCAGGAAGAACGCACTGGAGATGATCAGCAGATCCGCCGTAAGAAGCGTCCGCCCCATCGGATAATGATAATACCGGTTGATGATCATTGCAATGATGTCCGTTCCTCCGGTGGAACCGTTATTGAGGAAACAGATACCCAGGAAGCAACCGGTGAAAAGTCCTCCGATGATCACCGCCATAAAAGAATCCGTGAGTATCGGCACCGGCGCAATCGGGATCACCTTCAGCCAGAACGCCAACCAGAACACGCCCCAGATCGTCCGCAACGCATACCTCCACCCCACCGTAAACGCCGCAAGGACAAGCAGCAGGATATTGATCGTAGCGTTGCTGAACCAGATCGGCACATACGTGTCCGTAGCGAAATAGATGATCTCGCACAGACCCGTGATACCTCCTCCTACGATCGCATGCGGCACCAGCAACTGGTTCACCGTAATGGCGTACGGAATCGTACAAAGGACGATCATCAGAAACTCCTTGATCGCGATAAACGGCTTCATGCGGCGGTAATGCTGCAAATGCTCTTTGAGAAGGTGACGACGAGGCATTATGATAGGTGATTGATAATTGATAATTGGTTATTGGTTATTGGTGATTTGGAATTTGGCAACCAGATTACGATCGCCGAAGCCGTTATCTACACGGCCCACAGGGCACCAGAACTTGGTCTGCGCCACCCATTCAGTGGGATAAGCAGCCTGACGGCGCGAATAAGGGTGCGTCCACTCGTCCGCCACCACTTCGTATTCCGGATGCGGGGCGTTCAACAAGAGATTATCGGTCTTGTCGGCTTTGCCGGATTCAATATCAGCAATCTCCGCACGGATCTGCAGAAGCACATCGCAGAAACGGTCGATCTCCTGCAGCGACTCCGATTCGGTAGGCTCCACCATAAGCGTTCCGTGAACAGGGAAAGAGAGCGTAGGCGCATGATAACCGTAATCCATCAGACGCTTGGCAATATCCGCCTCCGTGACACCGATAGCGTGGAACTGGCGGCAGTCCAAGATCAGTTCATGACCCACCCTGCCCTTGGCTCCGGTATAGACAATACCATACGCATCCTTGAGACGCGAAGCCATATAGTTAGCCGAAAGGATAGCCGCTGCCGTAGCATGACGCAGACCGGTTTCGCCCATCATTGAGATATACGCCCATGAGATAAGCGCCATATTCGCATTTCCATAGAGCGCTGAACTGACACGGTTGGCATCCTCCGAAGGCAGACAGTCCGCCAACGCCCTGGTGCAGCAAACGGCACCGGCTCCCGGACCTCCGCCGCCGTGAGGCGAAGCAAAAGACTTATGGAGATTCAGATGGCATACATCCGCTCCGATGAAAGCCGGATTGGTCCAGGCGATCTGCGCATTCATGTTCGCTCCGTCCATATAAACGAGTCCGCCGTTCGCGTGAATAGCGTCCACCATCGCACGGATCTTCTGCTCGAAGATACCATGCGTGGAAGGATACGTGATCATACATCCGGCAAGGGTTGCACCTGCCTCCGCCGCCTTTGCCGTCCAGTCCTCCAAATCGGTATTACCCTGCTCGTCGCATTTGACTACGCAAGGAACGAAACCCGCCTGCACACACGATGCAGGGTTGGTACCATGCGCCGAAGCAGGAATAAGAAGCACCTTACGGTCGGTCTGACCGAGACGGCGCAGATGTTCACGGATCACCACCAGACCCGTATATTCGCCTGCGGCACCGGAAGTCGGCTGCAAGGTGCAGGCATCGAAACCGGTGATGGCGCAGAGCTGCGATTGGAGATCCGCCATGATCTCCGTATAACCCTGCACCTGGTTCTCCGGCGCAAGCGGATGGATATTCATTGCACGGCTGAAAGTGACAGGGATCATCGCAGCCGCCGGATTAAGCTTCATGGTGCATGAACCCAACGGGATCATCGAGGTAGCGAGACTGATATCCTTGCGGTCCAGACGCTTGAGATAACGCATCATCTCCGTCTCGGTATGATACATCTTGAATACCGGCGCCTGCATATAATCGATCTCACGCACGCGGCTCTCGTCTATCGCCCAGAGATTCTCAAACGCCGCCTCCGACTCCTCGGGCTGCGGGAGATTATCACTCGCCTCCGCAAAGAGCGCAATCAGATCATTCATAGCATCCAGATCAACCGTCTCATCCACAGAAAGCCCTACCCAACCCTGCGGGTCGTAATAGAGATTGATTCCCGCCTCCTCCGCTTTTTCACGGAGGGTCTGAGGGCTTATGGCTGAATCCTGAAAGCTTATCTTAAGGGTATCGAAGAACTCGGTGTTTTCCTGATCAAAACCATACGCCTGCAGCATTTCGTTCAGATAAACAGCCTTCGAATGGATGCCTTCGGCTATCTGACGGATGCCTTCTGCGCCATGATAGACACCATACATACCTGCCATCATCGCCGAGAGAGCCTCTGCGGTACAGATATTCGAAGTGGCGCGTTCGCGTTTGATATGCTGTTCGCGTGTCTGTAGAGCCAGACGATAAGCCGGATGCCCATATTTATCCTTGCTCAGACCGATGATACGCCCCGGCATCTCACGTTTGAACTCATCACGGGTAGCCATATAACCTGCGGTAGGTCCGCCAAAACCCATCGGCAGACCGAAACGCTGCGCTGTACCGCACATGATATCTGCATCCAGCGGTTTGAGCAACGCCAGCGCCATGAGATCCGCTACAACGGTCACTTTCAGCCCCGCCGCATGGCAGTCCTCGATAAACGCCTCGTAGTCCTCGACCGAACCGTCGCTGTTAGGCCACTGCACAAGAGCTCCGAAGAACTCATCCGTAGGACGGAAATCAGCATACGAACCGGTAACAATCTCGATCTCCTGACCTTTGGCGCGCGTGCGTAATACAGATAGGGTGTTCGGCCATATCTTCTCATCCACAAAGACCTTCCGCACATTGTTCTTCACCTGCTCACGCGAACGCAGATTACGCATCATTGTCACGGACTCGGCGGCTGCGGTCGCCTCATCCAACAGGGAACAGTTAGCCAACGGCAGTCCCGTAAGATCGCTGACCATGGTCTGGAAGACAAAAAGCGCTTCGAGACGCCCCTGACTCACCTCCGCCTGATAAGGCGTATAGGATGTGTACCACACCGGGTTCTCAAGGATATTACGGCGGATAACAGCCGGCGTGACAGTACCGTACCATCCGCGGCCGATATAACTGCGGGCAGGAACATTCTCTCCCAGCGTATCCTCCGCCACCTCTAACATGGACTGCTCCGTGAGCGGCTCGTCTAACTCAATAGGCTTGTCCAGCAGAATATCCGCCGGCATCGTCTCGCGAACCAAGGCATCAACCGACTCTGCGCCGACCGCCTCTAACATGTGTTTTTCGTCTTCAGGAGTGAGTCCTACGTGACGGGACTCCAAATAGTTTACTTTCATGTATGGTTAAATCTTTTATATTAGCGCATAAATTTGGTGCAAAGGTACTATTTTTTTCGCATATACCAAAAAAAATATGACTTTTTTTGCGTTTTACTTGCATATTAGGATTTTTTTCGTTACCTTTGCAGACAATTTTAATCACCTTTAAATTTTAAATACTATGAACGTAACGATTAATGCTGTAAATTTTGAGATGGCAGAGAAGTTGGAGCAGTTTATTGAGAAGAAGATGAACCGCTTCGAGCGCCATTTGAACGGGGATGACAAGGTAGAGATCCGTATGTCGGTAGTCAAGCCGCAGACGAATCAGAACAAAGAGGTAAAGATCCGCATTGCAGGCTTGTTTGCGGAGAAGACGGCAGACAGTTTCGAGGAAGGTATCGACGCATGTCTCGCCGCGTTGGAGCCGCAGTTGGAGCGCCGCAAAAACGCATAACTTATTATGACTGACGAACGCTATATCCGCCTCCTCAGCGAGAAGTTTCCGAATGCCCAGGCGGTAGTCACGGAGTTAATCAATCTTCGTGCTATTCTCTCGTTGCCCAAAGGAACCGAGCATTTCGTAAGCGATCTGCACGGAGCCTCGATGGCATTCATCCATATGATCAAGAACGCTTCCGGCGTGGTTCGCAGGAAAGTGGACGAGGTGTATGGAGAGACGATGTCGGAGGAGGAGAAACGCGCGCTGTGCGCACTGATCTACTATCCGGATGAGCGCATTGAGATCATCAAACGCTTCTATGCCGGCGAACAGGTGGACGGGATCATCAGCCTCAATTCGCAGATATGCGAGTTGAAGACGCTGGAAGACTGGTACCGCTGCCGCCTGCATCAGGTGATCGACATTGCACGGGCGGTAACGATCAAATATAGTCGTTCGAAAGTAGAGCGGTTGCTGCCGCAGGACTACGCATATATCATCCGCGAGTTGCTATACGAGTCACGGCTGGAACAAAAGGATCGTCAGACCTATTACAACGCAATCATCGATGCGATCATCGGGACGAGTTGCGCAGAGCCGTTGTTGATAGCGATCAGTTATCTCATCCATTCCCTTACCATCGACACCCTGCATATCGTCGGTGATATCTTCGACCGAGGTTCGGGAGCCGCTAAGATACTGGATGTGCTCTCCACGGTCCGGGACTATGATATCCAATGGGGTAACCATGATATCGAGTGGATGGGTGCGATGGCAGGCAACCTGGCTCTGTTAGCCACTGTCCTGCGCGTAAGCATCCGGTATGCCAATATTGAGACCTTGGAAGAGGGGTACGGAATCAACCTCCTGCCCCTCGCCAATTTCGCCATGACGATGTATGGCGATGATCCCTGCACGATCTGGCAGACACGGGATTTTGAAAACAACCCGCGCCTGACGCGTTCCGCCCAACTGATGGCGAAAATGCACAAGGCTATCTCGATCATCCAGTTCAAGTTAGAGGGACAGACAGTACTCCGCCATCCGGAGTGGAAGATGGATCATCGGGCTATTTTGGATAAGATTGATTATCAGAGCGGTACAATCACCATTGAGGGAAAGAGTTATCCGCTGCTGGATACCTATCTGCCGACAATCGATCCGGAGCATCCATACGAATTAAGCGCCTATGAACAGGATCTGATGAACCAGTTATGGCGTTCGTTCCGCAAATCAGAGAAGATGCAGCGCCATCTGCGCCTGCTCTACGAACACGGGTCGCTCTATCTGGTGCGGAACGGTTTCCTGCTCTACCACGCAGCAATACCGCTCAACAACGACGGTTCTTTCTCGGAAGCCGATGTATGCGGCAAACGCGTAGCAGGAAAGGCACTCATGGACCGCACGGAGGAGATCATTCGCCAAGCCTACTACGGCGAAGGAGAAGCGAAACAAAATGCACTCGATTATATGCTCTATCTATGGGAGGGCGAGTTCTCGCCGCTCTATAACAAGGATAAGATGACTACCTTCGAGCGCTATTTCATCGCCGACAAGGAACTGCAGGAAGAGAAGAAAGGAGCGTATTTTGCCCTCTCGGACAACGAAGAAATATGTGCTAATATCCTCCGCGAGTTCGGTCTGAACCCCTCAACAGGGCGTATCATCAACGGACATGTGCCGGTTCGGACGATCAAGGGCGAGACTCCTATTCGCGCCAACGGCAAACGGTTTGTGATCGACGGAGGCTTCTCCAAACCCTATCAGGAGAAGACCGGTATCGCCGGTTACACACTGATCTATAACAGCCATGGTATCCAGCTCGTGGAGCATGAGTCCTTCGAGAGCCGCGAACAGGCGATCATCTCCGGCAGCGATATCCATAGCCGCACGCTCCTGCAGGATTTCTCGGACCATCGTATACGTATCAAAGATACGGATAAAGGAAAAGAGTTGCTCGAACAGATTGACTATCTCGAACAACTCCTTCATGCTTACCGCTCCGGCGTTCTGCAAGAGCGATAAAGATCAGCAACTCTCGAATTGCTTCAGGAACCGCACATCATTCTCGGAGAACAGACGCAGGTCTTTCACGCGATATTTGAGGTTCGTGATACGCTCGACACCCATACCGAAAGCGTATCCGCTGTATTCCTTGCTGTCAATACCGCAGGACTCCAGCACATTCGGATCCACCATTCCGCAGCCGAGGATCTCAACCCATCCGGTACCCTTGCAGAACGAGCAACCCTTACCGCCGCAGATATTACAACTGATATCCATCTCTGCGCTTGGCTCTGTGAATGGGAAATAAGAAGGACGGAGACGGATCTTGGTCTCTGCGCCGAACATCTCCTTCGAGAAATAAAGCAACGCCTCGCGCAGATCTGCAAAAGATACATTCTTATCCACATAGAGTCCCTCCACCTGATGGAAGAAGCAGTGGGCACGCGCAGAGATCGCCTCATTGCGATACACGCGACCCGGGCAAAGCACGCGGATTGGCGGTTTCTGACTGGTCATCACACGCGTCTGAACGGACGAGGTATGGGAGCGGAGCAAGATATCTGTCGGTTTCTGGACACCGATCTCCTTCTCAATAAAGAAAGTATCCTGCATGTCACGCGCAGGGTGCTCCGGCGCGAAATTCAACATGCCGTATACATGCTTGTCGTCCTCTACCTCCGGACCCTCCGCCACGGTAAAACCGATACGGGAGAAGATATCCACGATCTCCTCGCGCACAAGCGAAAGCGGATGACGCGTACCGAGCGCAATAGGATCCGGCGTTCGGGTCAGATCGATGCGCTCTGCCTCGGCATGCTTCGCCTCAAACTGTTCACGGAGTGAATTGATGCGTCCCTCCGCCTCTTGACGGAGCTGGTTGAGTTTCTGACCCAACTCTCGCTTCTGATCCGAAGGAACGGTGCGGAACTCATTGAAAAGCGCCGTGATCTCACCCTTCTTACTAAGATACTTGATACGCAAAGCCTCGATTTCATCGGCATTGGATGCCTTCATCGTCTGAACTTGCTCCAAAAGGGTCTGTATTGAATCTTGTAAAGCCATAAATGCATTGTTTTTGGAAAAACCGTGCAAAAGTACAACATTTTTTTGATATATGCAAATTTTTTTGTACCTTTGCGCCAAAAATCTGGTGTTCACAATGAAAACGACTTATGCAATAGTAACCGGTGCATCCTCCGGAATGGGCGTTGAGTTTGCGCGTCAGTTGGCGCAGAAAGGCTATAACCTGTTTATCATCAGCAATGAAGAGGCTATCCATGACCGCGCACGGGAGTTACAGGCGCTCTACCCTGCTCTGACGATCGTCGGCGAGGTGATGGATCTCGCGCAGCAAGACTCCGCGCAACGGGTGTTCGATTACACACATGCGCATCATATGGAGATAGAAGTGCTGATAAATAACGCCGGTGTGTACCACGACCGCGATATTCTCGATGACAGTGAGGCTTTCACCTCGCTCATCCTCAATCTGCATATGTACACTCCTGCTATGCTGTGTTATCTGTACGGCAAGGAGATGCGGGAGCGTCGGAAGGGCTATATTCTCAATGTGTGCTCCGTCACCAGCAAGATCGCTGCGCAGCGGTTAGGCACTTATGGCAGCACCAAGGCTTTTCTCAATAACTTCACGCGGTCGTTGCATATTGAACTCAAGCCCTACGGCGTATATGTCACGAATGTGAGTCCGGGTGCCGTGGATACAGGGCTATACAGTATTAAGCCGTGGCTGACGCGCTTAGGCAAATGCCTGGGCATCATCGTCTCGCCACAAACGCTGGTACGCCGCGGACTACGGGCTCTTTTCCATGGGCGCAGCAAGGTGACGGTACCTGCTGTCTTCTGGCATTTCCTGACAACGGTTATTCTGTTGATCCCTACTTGCGTCTTACGGTTAATCAGACGGTTAGGCTGGTTCTGATGTACGTTCATCTGGATTGCAATAATTTCTTCGTCAGCTGTGAGTTGGTCTCACGGCCTGAACTGAAGGGCACACCCGTTGTGGTCGCTAATAATAACGACAACGGCGGTGGTATCATTCTGGCACTCAATCAGGAAGCCAAGGCGGTGGGTCTCAAACGCGGCAATCCTATCTTTCAGGTGAAGCAACTCATCGAGCGTCAGCATGTGACGGTCATTGATGTGCATCATAACCTCTATCATGAGATCTCCCGTCATATTATGGAGGTCGTGAAGCAGACAGAGATGGTGCTGGATTTCGTGCAATACAGCGTGGATGAGTTCTTCGGTATGATGCCGGACGATGATCCGGAACGGCTGCGGGGATACCTGCAGACGCTCAAGGATATTATCCTCCGCGAGACCGCTATTCCGGTGAGTTGCGGAGCCGGAGAGAGTTATACGCTTGCCAAGACCGCAACGCATTTCGCGAAACGCTATCCGGGCTATCGCGGGATCTGCATAATCACGCCTGCACAACGGGAAAAAGCGCTGTCTGTGCTTCCCGTAGAACAAGTATGGGGCATCGGACGGAGACGCATCAAAGATATCCTGCAGCGGGGCATACAGACCGCGCTCGATTTCGCGCAGAGCAATGAGTCTCTGATCTATCGGAAATATGGCGTTACTGCTTTACGTACATGGAAAGAACTCAACGGTATTCCGGCGATCACGCTTGCGAGTCACGAGAAGCAGAAATCAATCATGTACAGCCGCACTTTCGCGCAGATGATCACCGGCAAAGAGAGACTTATGCATGAACTGAGCAATTTTGCCTCCGCGGCTACCAGAAGGCTGCGGGATAAGAAAGCCTTATGCCGTGACGTGACGCTTTTTCTCGCTACCAATCGGCATCGTACCGACTTGCCGCAATACCATAATGACGCAACCGTCCGTCTCTCTACCCCTACCGACGATTCTACCGTCATCATTCATTCCGTGGAGCATCTGCTCTCGCAGATCTTCATAGAGGGTTATCATTATAAACAAGCCGGAGTTGTGCTCTCACAACTCCAGCATAGCAGTGGTATCCAACTCGACCTCTTCGCTACGAATCAGGTCGAAGACACCGCTCGTCAGAAACGCCTCATGAAAGCCATCGATGATATCAACGCACGCTTTGGTAGCAATCAGATCCATTTCGCCGTGCAAGGCGATGCTACCGAAGAAGAGTTAGCGGGATTCATGCGGCCGCATAAGATCGATGACGGTCAATCGAGGTAATAATCTACCGTCGTTACCACGCGTACATGCTTGATCCACGGCTGGTATTGGTCGTTCTCTATAGAGAACTGACCCTGACTGGCACGGCGGATAGAGCCTAACTTGCACTGCGCGTCGTCTGCAAATTTCTGAGCCACAGCGCGTGCGTTCTGCGTCGCCTCTTCGATCATCTGCGGCTTCAACTCCGGCAGACCGTTGTACTGGTAATCCAGATTCCAGCTGTTGGAGGTGACAATAATACCTTGTTTGAGCAGATCGGCCTCCTTACCCTGACTGGCTACAACCAGTTGAATCTTGTCCGTAGAAACGATAATGGAAGTGCTCAGCGTGTACTTGAACTCGGGACGCACATTGCCGTAATAACTGTCCCAGTTATTGCTAACCGAGATCGTTCCCTGACTCAGATCTTTCTCCTCGAAACCCAGGGAAAGAAGGTGCTTCTTCACCTTCTCGGACACCTGACCCAGCGTCTGATACAAGGACGGCAGATCATTTCCGTTCCATCCGAAACTCAACGGCCATACTACATAGTCGGCCTCCACATCGCGGGTACTCAGACCCTTTACGGTTACTGCGCGGTCTTTGTCAGAATACTTACTGATACCGCAATAGATAAACAAGCCTGCCAGGCTCAAACCCAGTGCAATCAATGCGCCGGCAATAATGTTATTCTTCATCTTGTTATCATTTATTTGGTTAATAAATTATTTGTCGTGTTTATGCTCGTAAACAGCCTCTTCTACATTGATAATGTAGTCACCCATCTTCTCCAACTCCAGAATAATATCCATATAGTTGACGCCGGTGGTGTAGTCGTACTCTTTCTCGGTGATGTGCTGCATGTTCTGGCTCTTTAGCTCGTCGCGGAAATTGTTGATCTCGTTCTCCATATTGGTCATCTCCAGGAACTCTTCATCGCTGATATTCACATGTTCCAATGCATTGACCATCTTGGTCTCCGCGCCGTTCAGCAGATACATCATCATCTCTACATTCTTATCCTGATACTCCGTATATTGGATATGGTCGTCGTGCTTATGGCGGATAAATCGCGAGAGATTGAAGTTGGCGTCTCCCACCGATTCCAACTCGCTCACGATACGGAGCATTTTGTGTACCTCGTGTTTGGATTGGTCGGACAAACGGCCGTCCGCCACTTGGTTCAGATATTGCGCTATCTCATACTCCATCCGGTCGCATATACCTTCGTATTTCTCCACGCGCGAGTAGATTTTGGTAAACTGGGTGTCATCTTCTTCGTGATAAAGATCATGAATCATGCCCACCATACGTTGCGTACGGACGGCAAACACATGTACCTCTTTCCATGCCTGCAAGATAGAAAGCTCGGAGGTGGACATCAGACCGCCGGAGATAAAACGTAACTGGCTGTCCGTGTCTTTCTGCTCCGGTTTGGAAGGAATGATCAGCGTCACCAGACGCTCTAACAGCGGTACAAACCAGATAAGAATCATGGTGTTTGTCACGTTGAAAGCGGTGTGGAAGGTTGCCAGAACCGCATTCAGTTTGTCCGGAGATACATCAGACGGAATACCCGGAGTAAAATCAACGCCCCATAACTCGCATATACCGCCTACAAACCAGCGGAAGACGATCAGCACCCAGAATACGCCGAAGAGGTTGAATACCAAGTGAGCCATAGCTGCACGGCGTGCCTGAACAGAAGCAGAAAGAGCTACCACATTGGAAGTGATCGTTGTACCTATATTCTCACCCAAGACAAGCGCTATACCCATGTCGATTGGCAGCACATGAGTGGAGCAAAGCGTCATGGTGATTGCCATGATCGCTGCGGAAGACTGAACCGCAAAAGTCAGTATTCCACCTACTAACAGATAGAGGAAATAACTTCCGTATCCCCAGGAAGAGGTGGAGACAAAGAAATTACGTACTGGATCCATTTCGTCCAGATGCATCTCCGTTGCGTTGATCTTCAGCGTCGTCAATCCGAGCAGCATCAACGACAGACCGATCAGGAAATCGCCGAGGTTGGCATTCTTCTTCGTGTAAATAAGTGCTACGGCGAGTACGATTGTGGCGTAAACCACCAGCCGCAGATCGAATGATCCGCCGCCAAGCACCATGATCCATGCCGTGAACGTAGTACCGATGTTGGCACCCATAATCACTGAGATCGCTTGCGCCAGCGATAGAATACCGGCGGATACGAAACTGACGGTCATCACCGTCGTTGCTGTTGAAGACTGCACTGCAGCTGTGATGGCAGCACCGGTCAACACGCCTGTAAACCGGTTGGTGGTCATCGTGCCGAGCACGTTACTCAACTTACTTCCGGCCATCTTCTGCAGGCCTTCACTCATCACCTTCATTCCGTACATCAGCATCGCTACGGAACCAATGAGCGTGATAATCTGTAAAATTAGTTGCATATAAATTGTTTGTTGGTTTTTCTATTACTGCCGTTTTCTTGTCGGGTTCTTGTCGTGCCTTTACCGTATCCTACCCGACCCTATAATATACATAGTATATTATCCCGTGATTTTAAAATTGCTTGATTATTGCCTTGTTTGCAAACCCGTCTATGTACATCTCCAACGGCTTCTCTAATCGTACATGACGAACCAGTTCTGTCTCTTCCACTGCAGGTAATGCATCCAGCACTCCCTGATCATATTCGTCCGTCAGCGGCCGTGCCCACGGATCCACATTGATATATCCTACATTGAAGGAGGTCATATTCTGGAAGAAATGGGAACCCTGACTCGGTTCGATACGGAAGTTCTCAAGTGAGCACTCGGCTATCACCTTTGCCTCGCTGATATCGCCCCATTGAACCGGCACGCCTAATGTCGGAATCTGCGAACCCCAACGGCCGTAACCGATCAGCAGATATTGTTTGCCTTCCTGTCTCAAACGGCTGTTCCATTCCCGCAGCGTCTGCGCCATCTCTTGCGTACGTAGCACATCAAACGCCTCTTTGCGCAAATAGATGATATCGCACACATCTTCCGTTTTGCCGACTCCAAGCGCATTGCCCGAACGCAAAAAAGCACCGTTTTCATCGACTTTCTCCCACTCCACTTTGGCTGTCAGGCTGTCCGCTGAAATCGGTCGGATTTGCAGTACATGGAAGATTTGCGGCTCATGCTCCAGATTGACTGCAAACTCTATCTCCACAGGCGTTTTGATTTCCTCACGCGCTATATCTAATAACTGTTGCACAATATCTGCCAACGGAAAAGTATTGAATTTCAGTTGCGGTGCAAAAGTAACAATCCTCGGTCCGTCGGGATAGCACGAATCAACAATGCGCATGTTCTCTCGGTCATACGTAGAGGCAATCAGTTTGAGACTCTCGAACTGGTCGCAGTCATGTATCGGAATGCGCTCCAAGTTGACCGCATCGTCTATCGAAGTCTTGAATTTCTCAGGGCTCAGCGAAAGTGCTAACATCGACTGTTGCGTCTCGCGCATTGCCAGATCAACGGTTGAAGTCTGCATCACATGCTTCGGATACTTGGGTGAGAAACGCAATACCTGTTCGCCGTCCACTACAGCCTTACCCAAACCGTAAGCAATCTTCACAATGCCGTCTTCGGGTTTCTCTTTGCCTACGGGGTAGAAATTGATACTTCGCGCCACACCGGAGATGACCGGAAAATAGTAATTTCCTTCGGTTTCACCGCATACTTCCTGCAAAACGATGGCCATTTTCTCCTCACTTGGCACATTGCCTGTAGAAATGATATATCCTCTCGAAGCCGCAAAATAGACACTCGCATAAACCGATTTGATCGCCTTACTCAGCATCCTCAACTGCTGATCCTCATTCTCCGTGTGCGGAATCATATAAGTACTATAAACACCTGCAAACGGCTGATAATATGAGTCTTCCAGTTTAGAAGACGAACGGATGGCTAACGGCCTGTTGGTTACACGGATGAAATGCCGCAACGCCTCTCGCAACTCCATCGGCAGCATAGCTGCTACGAACTCCGACAGCAGTTCCTCGTCCGTCAGATCCGCATTGATAACATATTGAAGACCGTTGTCATGGATAAAACGGTCGAAATAATCAGTTGTGATCACCATCGTCCGCGGCACCAACACACGCGTCTCCGGCCATCGGTCATAGAGATCATGTTTCTGCAACATGTGATTGAGGAAAGCCAAACCTCTACCCTTGCCGCCCATGGCTCCGTTGCCGCAACGCGCAAACCAAATCGTGTCGTTATACGTATCCGGTGCATATTTGGCAACTACACCTAACGCCTGATTGATACGGTAATCATGAATCAGACGGATATTCGTCTGGCGGATGTTCTCAATGTCAGTCTCATCCTGTATCTTCAAGGCACTTACGGGGCGTCCTACGGAGAACAGACCGCGCGCGAAGAGCCATTTACTCAGATAGTTATTATCACTCAGCCGCCTGAATGCTGCCGGTGAAATCGAAGAAATAATACGCTCGAAGCCCTCCAAATCGGATGCACGTGCAATCTCCTTGCCGGTACGCGGGTCACGGGCTATGAAGTCTCCGAAACCGAACTCACGCTCGATATATTCGCTCACATCCTGCGAGAGCGTCTTGGATTTCTTCACCACAAAACCCACATTCAGTTTCCGTGCAACAGATCGCATCGTCTCCTGCGAACTCTGCATCAGGAACGGCATAGTCGGATTATCCTCCCTGATTAGACGGCATAAATCCACACCGGCATCCAGTTTCTCTGCGGACGAAGGTTCGCCTTTATGCACCACAAAACCCACATCGGAAATGACGCCAATCATGTTCCGTCCGAAACGGCTATATAGTTCCACCGCCTCGTCATAACAAGTAGCCATCAGCACTTTCGGCCGTGCGCGCTTACGCAATAATTGCTGTTTCTCATTCAGCGCATCACGGATGGCGATAGAGTTCTGTTGCAGAACCAGTTTGTAGAGCAACGGCAGATAAGTCGAGTAATACCGCACGGAGTCTTCTACCAGCATAATCGCCCGCACGCCTTCATCCAAGATGTCGTGCTCGGCATTCAGTCTGTCCTCAATCAGCTTGATAATGGCAATTATCAGGTCCGTAGAGTTATTCCAGTTAAACAGGTAATCCACATTGCTCTTATCCTGCTGCTCCACCCTGCGGTAGACCTCTTTGCTAAACGATGAAAGCACCACTATAGGGCATTCCGGCAGTCGTTGTTTCGCCTCCGCCGCAAAATCCCACACCTCGCTTCCTCCTGCACTATAAACCACAAGTATAAGGTCAAAGCCTTCTGAATTCGTAATTTTTAATTTTGAATTTTTAATTTCAGAGAGGGCTTCCCCCGTTGTTTCCGCACGGGTGATAGCCGGCGGATTGGAGAGGTTTAACTCCGCGTACTCCTGAGCGATCTGCACATCAATACGCCCGTCTTCTTCAAGCGCAAAACTGTCATAGTTGTTGCACACAAGAAGAATCCGCTTGACGCGCCTCTCCATTAACGATGTGTAGTTATTTGTATTCATTGGTTTTAATTATTTTCATCCGTAGGTCCTGTGTCCGGCATTTTCGATGCCGGGTTATCCTTGCTTATTTGTTCGGCTATGGCGTTGAGCGCGAGGAACTTGTACCGCAGACAGTCATGCGGTATCTCTCCCGCCTTGGCAACCACTTGTTCTGCTATTTCCGGCTGTTCCGACAGGCTCTTGTCCGGCTCGATAAGTAACAGCCGTCCTTCCGCACATGCCTCGAAATAGACGCCGTTTGGTTTGTAGTATTGGTAGTGCGGTTCATCGGGAGTCGGGAAGCCTCCGCTCAGCAGTACAATCAGCGGAAAACCCGCCTCACGCAATGCCCGGCATATCTGTTTCTCGCCCTCCGAGATAGCCGCGCTGATAAAGATCGTCCCTTTCTCTGCTTCCAGAAGACACTCCTCGCGCTTGGTATCTATCTCAGCCTGTCTCAGTCTGCGTGAGCATTGCAGCACTTGCCGTTGCGGGTATTCCGCGAGGAACATATTCCCCATCGCCGTACATGCCACTCCGCATATATTCGTCTGTTGCCGTATCTTGAACAGGTCTGGATTCGCCCGCTTGAGTGCCAACCGCCGCGGATTGTCCAATATATACCGCTTCATATTTTCGAGCTGTCCTCTGTGGGTGAGTATGCGGTCGTGATATTCGGGAGCGAAAATGCTCACAGTACTACCTGCGAGAGCAGGACCATTATCCACACCCTTTTCTACCCTCCTGTCAATGGTCGTGCTTGATATTGCGTTCCACCCTGTGGTTCTGCTCGGCGGGGTAGTACCCGCCGCTTCCTGTGCTGCTATATTGCATTGCCTCTTGAACCAACTGACATATTGCCCCAATGCCATAGAAAGCCGTTCATGCACTTGCAGCAAGATATGTACATGATCAGGCATGATGACATAACTATACACCTCTGCACATGCAAAATCTTTGTAGGTTGGCATTCTCTCTATTTCTGCGGCAACAATATCTCCAATTGCCGTGCGTTCAATGTGCTCTCCGACTAAACGTCCTAATAGAGGTTTTCTATCTATTGTGACTATAGTCAACATATAAATGCAGGGATTACAATAATCCCACCATCTGGCTCTCTGCTGGTGCCACCGTTCCTGCTGGTACCGCCATCCTTCTGGTGTCATATGCGGTTGATGCGTCGCTCCCATTTTGCTATCTACTTGCTATTATCGGTTTTGACCTCGGCGCTGTTTCGCCGAGCCCCTTTATCCCTCTATCTCCTCAAACCTCTCCAGTAGCCCATACACCCCGTCCTCCGAGAGCACGCCGCTTTTGAGGTTGGCTGGCAGAAGCCCTGCCTCATCGGCGGTGAAGTCCGCCTTCCATGCCTCGGAGCTGTAGTACGCCGCGAGGCGGTCTATCTCCGGCTGCAAAGCCACCTTACGTGCCGCTGCCTCTGCCGCACATCCCTGCTCTATCTCCGCCACGGCGTGCAGCAATGCGTCGTATAGTGCTTCCATTTCCTCTATGCGTTTGATGTCAAATGGGGTCATTTTTAATCTCCTTTTAATTGCGGTCAATCAGCCACTCTCGCGCCACTCGAACCTTTCAATTTTCACCTTTCAATTTTCAATTTAACATTTCCCCTCTATATATAGTCAAAATAAAGCCCAAATCTATCACCTCAAATGCAAGTTTTTTTAGTTAATTAGCGTTTATACAGAGTATTTTTGTGTATCACCTCGTCTATCTGCTTATGAGTCGAATATGACTTCAAAAAATCGTATGGCATTGTGACTTCCCATGTAATCACATCGCCTTTTTTTAGCATAGGACCATATTTATATGCAACATTAGCTTCTGCTAATTTTATCCCGGTATCATCAGTCAAAGTTATTCTAAAAGGTTTGAAATTACTAAGATTCAATATAGTTTCCGAACCAGACACAACTTTAATTGGCAAGGACCTTAATTCGGCTCCATTTCTAAAAGTTCTTAATGCGCCATCCATTAGATAAACACGAGTCACATTATCTATAATATCATCAATACCACTTCCCTGGTCCGAACCTTCCGTGTCATCTTCTTTCCTTTGCGTACTGACATAATTAGGATGGTCAGGGTAATTAGTTACATACTCATGATAAGCCGCGCTTGTTGTATCTGTATCTGGAGCGCCAAAGTGATCTGTTCTAACAAATAAACTTCCATCTTCTTCATAGATAGAAACAGGAGACCAAATAGGTCCTTTTTCAGATGTTACATTTTCTTCATATATTGTGCATACAGTGGTTTTCATCCAATACTCACCAACAAAAGCCTTTGTGGTCTCTGGACTAATTGATTTCTCGCAACTCGTCAAAATGAAGACAATACTTGCTAAACTAATAAAAATAGATTTTTTCATATTATTGAATTATTTTGTACGTTCAATTATCATTTCCTCTCTTAGAAAGAGAATTACATCAATTTCTTTATTTCTTCTTCTAGTAATTTATATTTTTCAGAGAAAATCTCTGCTATTTGGGTAAGAGTTTCCTGCTCTTTAGCATTTAATTTTTCGTTGTGCTCAATATATTCCCATTCATCACAAACCCTTACCTTTGTCAGGAATACGTTGTAATATTCTATTGTCATTTCGTTTGGATATTTTCCGAACAACTCATTAAAGAACGATTCTCCTATAGTTATTCCGCCAGATACTCGCTTGGATTTAATATTAGAACTATAGAATACGTTGTTTATTATTAAATTTGATATTTTGGTAGAAACAGAGAAAAGAACTACTGCCATTTGTTCATAAAAAGACAATAGATGAAATTGTTCTAAAATAGCATTATTATAATTTCTATCATAATACGCCCCATGAATTAACATAAATACACCTTCATTTTGTGTTTCTCTATCATTGATGAATGTATAATAGTCTTTATATATTTGAGTTTTCTTATAACATTCGATATGCTTTAATCCTATATATTTCTTTATGAAATCATCCGAATATGGCTCTGTTATAAAGTCAGGAGACTTATACAATAGTTTTTCATCTGCTAAGATTACAGGTAAGGGGTCTATCGCTAATCTATATACAGCAACTGCACCTATACAATGAGTAACAAAATCGTCAAAATCATTAAGCCTTTTTCTCTTACTCTTCACATACATATTTCCTGCATGAAAAGCATAAAATGTGTTAAGTCCTTGTTTGTGTATGTATTTATTGAGCCTCAGTTGGATTTTTCTAATACCCTCAAAATAATCAGCCATTTCAGCACGCATATTTGCGTAAATTGATGCATTTTTTATCAGATATTTAATCATATTACCCTGTTCGAACCCATCTTCTTGCTTTGTCCATTTTTTTATTTCATCTTCTCCCTTTTCTGTTATATATAATGTTTCGATTGATAATTCTAACGCAGAACGTAATGAATAAAACGCACAATCAAAATACCCACTTCTAAACAGAGATATAGCATTGGCAATCAAATGACACGCTTCAGAGAAAAATACATTCGAGTGCATTGCGCCAACGACACCCACCATCGCATTTTCGATATTATATAATGCCAACAGACGCTCCTTCCCTTGAGGATATTCCTCGGGAATAAGATGCTCAAACATATGTGACATTAATATACTATCCATTATTGTGATTGTTTTCTCAATTGTGCTCTTCCGCAGCCACGGAATGTGTAGTTTTACTATTATTCATTTTATGCATTTGTGTCATTCAGCACATTCTCTATTTCTGCTATAGTAGGAATAGTCCCTTCGACTTTGGTCGGATAGAGTTGCTGCAATTCATATTCAGAAATACCAAGTGGTTGGTTACTGGATTCCAATGCATATTGTGCCAGTGTATTTCCTTACATCAGTCCCACAATTTGGGGGACATTTTGAGTTTCAGGGAGAGTATATAATGTTCCCCAACTTGGGGGAAATTTCATCTCTCGATCGTCGCTCGGCGCAACGTACGCGTAAAGAAACACGGAGCATACGCGCAAAGCCGGCTGATTACACCGACCTTGCGCAATCTTTGCACTATGCTTAAACCAATCCTTGCTCCACCATCGCATTAGCCACCTTCATGAAGCCGGCGATGTTGGCACCTTTGACATAGTTGATATAGCCGTCTTCTTCGGTGCCGTATTTGAGGCACGCTGCGTGGATGTCCGCCATGATGGTACGCAGACGCGCATCCACCTCCTCGGCCGTCCATTTGAGACGCATGGAGTTCTGGGTCATCTCCAGACCGCTGGTTGCCACGCCGCCGGCGTTGGATGCCTTGCCCGGACTGTAAAGGATCTTCGCGCCTTGGAAGATAGCGATGGCTTCGGGCGTAGAAGGCATGTTCGCTCCTTCGGTCACGCAGAAGCAGCCGTTCTTGATCAGGTTCTCCGCATCGGCTTTCTCAATCTCGTTTTGGGTTGCGCACGGCATGGCGATGTCGCACGGGATACGCCACGGACGCTCGTTCTCGAAATACTTCGCCTGCGGGTATTTGGTCACGTACTCTTTGATACGGCCGCGACGGACATTCTTGAGTTCGAAGATATAGTTCAGTTTCTCCTCGTTCAGACCCTCCTCGTCGTAAATAAATCCGTTGGAATCGGAGAGAGTAAGTACTTTGGCACCCAGACGCATCGCCTTCTGCGCTGCAAACTGCGCTACGTTTCCGGCTCCGGAGATACAAACGCGCTGTCCCTCGAAACTCTTGCCCCGTGTAGCCAGCATCGCCTCTGCGAAATAGCAAGCTCCGTAACCCGTTGCCTCGGGACGCATCAGACTTCCGCCCCACATCTGGCCCTTGCCGGTAAGCGTTCCCGTAAACTCGTCACGAAGCCTCTTGTACTGACCGAACATGAATCCGATCTCTCGTCCGCCGACACCTATATCGCCTGCCGGAACATCCGTATCGGCTCCTATGTGCCGCTGCAACTCCGTCATGAAAGACTGACAGAAACGCATCACCTCCGCATCGCTCTTGCCTCTCGGCGAGAAATCACTACCGCCCTTGGCGCCGCCCATCGGCAGCGTTGTCAGCGCATTCTTGAAAGTCTGCTCGAAAGCCAAGAATTTCATAATCGACAGATTCACAGAGGCATGAAAACGGATTCCGCCTTTGTACGGACCGATGGCACTGTTCATCTGCACGCGGAAACCGCGGTTGATCTGCACTTCGCCCTGGTCGTCCATCCACGGCACGCGGAACATGATCACGCGTTCGGGTTCTACGATACGCTCCATCACTTTCTGCTCACGCAGATACGGATACGCCATAATCATCGGCGCTACCGACTCAACGACTTCTTTGACTGCCTGGTGAAACTCGTTCTCACCGGGATTTTTCTTGATGAGGTCCGCCATAAATGCGTCCACATACGCTTGCGTTTGTTTGTCCATTATTGTATCTTTCTGTTCTTGTGTGAGTAAAGCCCCTTTTTAGGGCAACTTAATTCCGGCTGCAAAAGTACAAAAAAATTCTCATATACGCAAGCGCGCGAACATTTTTTTATTATTTTATTTGTGTATATGCAAAATTTATAGTACCTTTGTGCCCTGAAAGGGAAAGAACATGCGCCACCTGATTCTTCAACCGGCGGAAACGCTCCGCCCTTTTATATACCGCTACGTGTTTGTGCGTGCGGACGGTTCGACGGATACGATGACTCCGCCGTCCGGTGATCCGCGTTTTGTGAACGGCAAACATGTGCAGCCTCTGCTCCCCAATTACGGCTCGTTGATCTTCTTGAGAAACGCGGTAGTGGAGATTGCCGGAAAGCAAACAGGCGAACTGGTGCTGCTCGGAGCCAACCAGACTACGCTTGGTCTGACTACTGTCAGCGGCTGGTTTGAAGGGATGATGATTGATTTTCAGCCGGGAGGCATGCACGCTTTGCTGGGAATCGATCTGCAACAGTTGGCGGGTCAGGTTCTCACGGCCACAGAGTATGCCGATGCAGGACTGAAAATATGCGACCGGATCTTCAAAGACACACCTGAAGCCGAAGAGATTGCGCCGCTTCTGGATGCCTTTTTCCTTGGCCGCCTGTCGCCTAAAGAGGACCTTAACTACACACGTATCTGCCGCGTAGTCTCTGCCTGCGACCAAGCCGAAGGTGCTATCTCCGCTGCGGAAATGGCTTCCGAAGCCTGTCTGGGCGAACGCCAGTTCCTGCGTGTCTTCCGCCGATATGTCGGTATTCCGCCCAAACAGTTTATCCGTTTGCGCCGGTTTCATCGGACCATTCAGGACATGCAGTCGCAGGCGGCGCAAGGCAAAACGATTGATCTCTTGGCTACGGTTCTCAAGCATGGTTACTACGATCTGAGCCATGCCGCACTGGAGTTTCAGCAACTGGGATGCGTCTCTCCGGGCCAGTTCCGCATGCTCGGCATCCCTTTAACGGCCGATTTCTCCGTCTTTTTTGCATGAAAAAGGACGAATGTCCGTTTTTTCATATGCCATCTACACGAAAAGCGGTACTTTTGCACCGGATTTCAAAATAACTCGCTATGAAACAAAATGATCTTATTCGGTTAGCACTTTGGGTATTATTGGTTTTTGCCCTTGCTTCTCAATGTTCCGCAGAAACGATCAAAGGCTCTGTCATCAGCCAGAACGGAGAGCCTATGCCCTTTGTCACCATCTCTGTTCTGACCTCGGACTCCGCCCTCATTACCGGTGCCATCACCGATGAAAAGGGCGAATATGAGATCGAAATCACCAGTCGCCAATCACCAACTGCCAATCGCCAGTCACCTGCTACCAATGATTTTCTCATCCAAGCCTCTTTCGTTGGTTATAAGACCGCTTTCGGAGGACCGGATTTTGTGCTCCGGGAGGAGACGGAACGCCTTGAGGAAGTGGAGGTGAAGGCCAAAAAGCCGCTCATCGAACGCCAGATGGACAAACTGGTGGTGAATGTCTCCGCTTCGCCGCTGGCTGCCGGTTCCAACGGGAACGATATCCTCCGCCGTTCGCCCGGTGTGCGCATCGACAAGGACGGTAATATTACCGTAAATGGTAAATCGGTGGAGATATATGTGGACGGCAAACCTTCGTATCTCTCCGGTCAGCAACTCAAAGCCATGCTCGACGGAACGGACGGCAACACGATCGAGAAGATAGAGATTATCTCGAATCCATCGGCTAAATATGACGCTTCGGGACAGGGCGGAATCATCAATATCAAGACCAAACGCAATATGATGCGCGGTCTGAACGGTATGTTGTCTGCTGCGTATGGCGGCATGTATTTCGGCGATGTCAAACGATGGCTGAACATGGATATGGTATCGCTCAACCTCAATTACCGCGGCGAGAAAACATACACGTTCGGCCAACTCACGCAGGTCTTTGCGCAGAACGACATTGATTTTGAGTCCTTCCGGCAGACGCCTACCCTGCAAAACTACTCCTATTCGGACTATGACATCGCTTTCCAATACTACATGCTCAAGCTCGGAAACGATTGGTATATTGACTCCCTCAACACGTTCGGTTTTATCTTGCAGGTGCCGTTCATGAGTGTCAATCAGCAGATCGTGCCCGGCCTCAACAGCGCCTATATGATACAGGGAACGGACACCACGAACAGCACCACGGATACCCGAAACCGTCTGCAGGCTCCGCAGCACACCGCGAACCTCAACTACACCCACACGTTCTCTGAATCCTTGGAACGCGAACTGACTGTCAACATTGATTACAACCGCTACAACAACACTTCCGCGAACTTCCAGGAGACGCGTTACGACAAGCCTTTCAATGGTGTCAACTCGCTCGGAATTGACATCAACAGCCGGCAGATCGTTAATATCTACAGCGCAAAGATGGATTTCCAGACCAAGTTCTGGAATACAGGCATGATTGAGTGCGGAGTCAAGTATGCCCTCTCCTCAACCGATAATAACATGACAACCGACTCGACCCTGAACAACTCCAAACAACCTCAAACTTCATCAAACTATCGTTACGACGAACACATCGCTGCCGCTTATATCTCGGTCGGAAAGCAGTTTGGCGAACACTGGTCGGTCAAACTCGGTCTCCGCGGCGAATACACCTACAGCCACGGCGATTGGAGCGACAACGGAAGAGATTCCATTATCAACAAATCGTATTTTGACCCCTTTCCAACGGCATATATCGGCTATACGAGCAAGCCACTTGGCAAACTGCAGCAGCCGATAGCCGTTTCCGCTTCCTATACGCGGCGCATCAAACGGCCCTCCTATTGGATGCTCAATCCTTTCACTTCCTATGTGGACGCCTACTCGATCGAGAAAGGAAACACCAACCTCACACCGGAGTTCAACAACGATGTCGAACTGCATTTCTCTTGGACCCAGTATCTGAACATGACTTTTAACTTTGCGCACACTCAGAACATGTTCTCCTCCAAAACAACGATCCTGCCTAACGGAGTCGGTCTCTCCCAGTGGGCGAATTTCGGTACCTGCACCACCCACGGAGTGAACCTCTCCCTGACCGAACTGCCCCTCGTCCCGAAATTTGAGAAATGCGACGAAAACCAAATGGTAAATGGTAAATGTGAAAATGCGAAAATTGTTGGTGCCTGGTTAGCCCTCACAGTCAATGCCGGTTGGCTCCATTTCATCAACAAGTCCTACGAGAAAACAACCGTCCCCTTAGGAAATGGCTTTGGAGAGGTCCCCGTTTATTCCAACCGGAGCCATTACGGCTACGTGAGCGGCACCCTCTCTGCCTACCTTCCCAAAGACTGGACGCTCACCCTTGATGCCAACTGGTCTTCGCCGATGACCACGGGTTATAACCGCTCCGGCAGCACCTATTTCGCCTCTTTCGGAATCCGGAAGATGTACATGCAGAAAGGTCTGATTTTCAACCTCAACGTGCAGGATCTGTTGCGTTCGCTCAGTTTCCGAAACGACGATCTGGGACAGCAGGAGGGCTACCGCTCATGGTACAGGAATACCGTCCGCCAGCAGCGCGTCATGTTATCCGTCACATGGATGTTCGGCCGGTACCAGCAGCACAAGAACCGCAAAGTCGGTTCCCTCGATGAATCCTCCCGTCTCGGCGGTGGCTCCTCCTCCCTCCCCTCCGGCAATTAACTCCCATCCCACCACCCATCAACTTCCTTCCCACCACCCGGTAACTCCCTTCCGCCTGCCGATCCGCACCCGATCGGCAGGCTTTTCCCTGCCCTTGTCCTGTTAAAACCGAAAGACCACCATAACATCACCATAGGATCACCATAGGATGAGCCCACGAATTTGTCACTTTCGTGCTTTTACTATATATATACTACGTATATATATACTTTTTGTTGTATTATTTTTATTTGCGTATGTCGTTTTTTTTTTGTATCTTTGCCGCGAATTTGTGTTTATACACGCGCATAGCATAATAAATTTATATCAATATAATGGAAAATTTAAGCGAACAAGAACAAGTAAGGCGGCAGAGTCTGCAGACCATGCGCGATATGGGCATTGATCCCTATCCTGCTGCCGAGTATGTAGTAACGGGGTATTCAACCGACATCAAGAACGGATTTGTCGATGAAGGAGAAGGCGTTTGGCACACGGGCGACACCGTACGCATTGCCGGACGACTCATGTCGAAACGTATTATGGGAAAAGCCTCCTTCATCGAGATTCAGGACTCCAAAGGGCGTATTCAGGTCTATGTGTCAAGAGACGATATTCAGGCACCGGTAGCCGAAGGCGAACAGCCTGCTACCGTGGAGCAGCAGATGTACAACGTGGTCTTCAAGAAACTGCTTGATATCGGCGATTTCATCGGTATTGAAGGTTTTGTATTCCGTACCCAGATGGGCGAGATCTCCGTGCATGCCAAGAAACTGACAGTGCTTGCCAAATCGCTCCGCCCGCTGCCGATCGTGAAGTACAAAGACGGTGTGGCGTACGATGGTTTCAACGATCCCGAACAGCGTTACCGCCAGCGTTATGTGGACCTCGTAGTCAACGATGGTGTCAAAGACACTTTCCTCAAACGTGCTACCATCCTCCGCACCATGCGTCAGGTCTTCGATGAAGCCGGATATACCGAGGTGGAGACCCCTATCCTGCAGCAGATTGCAGGAGGTGCTTCCGCCCGTCCGTTCATTACCCATCATAACTCCCTTGATGTGGATATGTACCTCCGTATCGCTACGGAGCTCTACCTCAAGCGACTCATTGTCGGCGGTTTTGAGGGTGTGTATGAGATCGGCCGTAACTTCCGCAACGAAGGAATGGACCGTTCCCACAACCCCGAATTCACCTGCATGGAGCTCTACGTGCAATACAAGGACTATAACTGGATGATGGGCTTCACAGAGCAACTCTTGGAGAAGATAGCGATTGCCGTAAACGGCACCACCAAAGTGAAGGTCGGTGAGAACGAGATTGATTTCAAGGCTCCGTACCGCCGTCTGCCTATCCTCGATGCAATCAAGGAGAAGACAGGACTTGACCTCGCCTCCATGGACGAAGACGCTATCCGCGCAGAAGCAAAGAAACTCGGTGTGGAAGACACGGAGCACATGGGCAAGGGCAAACTCATTGATGAGATTTTCGGCGAGACCTGCGAGGGTACCTTCATCCAACCTACTTTCATCACCGACTATCCTGTTGAGATGTCTCCGCTGACGAAAATGCACCGCTCCAAGCCCGGTCTCACCGAGCGTTTTGAGTTGATGGTCAACGGTAAAGAGTTGGCGAACGCTTATTCGGAGCTGAACGATCCGATTGACCAGTACAACCGTTTCGTAGAGCAGATGAAGTTGGCGGACAAGGGAGACGATGAGGCTATGGTGATTGACCATGACTTCATGCGCGCGTTGGAATATGGTATGCCGCCCACTTCCGGTATCGGCATCGGTATTGACCGTCTGGCTATCCTCATGACAGGCCAGCCGACGATCCAAGAGGTGTTGTTATTCCCCACCATGCGTCCTGAATAAATTGTACTTTGTACATCGTCAAATTGTACATTAGATTATGTATCGCAAAATAGCTATCCTCGGCTCGGGTTCATGGGCTACAGCCTTAGCAAAGATCGTTATGGAGAATCAGGGAGAGATCAACTGGTTCATTCGCCGTCAGGAGGTGATTGACGAGTTTATCGCTTCCGGTAAGAACCCCTCCTATCTCGGGGCTGCCAGTTTTGATGTAGGGCGCATTCATTTCTCTGCGGACATCAACCAGACGGTGGCGCAATCGGATGTATTGATTCTTGCTATTCCTTCGCCTTATGTGAAGCAGACGCTCAATAAGATCCGCCGCGACATGACCCATAAGGTTGTCATCTCTGCCGTGAAAGGTATGATCCCGGATGAGAATGTGATCATCACCGATTATTTGCATCAGCGCTTCGGTATCTCGTTTGACCAACTGGGTGTCATTGCAGGTCCCTGCCACGCGGAGGAGATTGCGCTGGAACGGCTCTCGTACCTCACTATCGGATGTGAGAACCGCCAGAACGCCGAAGTATGGTCCAAACTCTTCCGTACGCCATACGTACACACCACTGTCTCTAGTGATGTTATCGGTCTGGAGTACAGCTCGGTAATGAAGAATATCTATGCCATTGCAGCAGGTATGTGCCAGGCTTTGCATTACGGTGATAATTTCCAGGCCGTCCTTCTCTCCAATGCCATTCAGGAGATCCAGCGTTTCGCTACGGCGATGAGCAATGTGCCGCGTGATATCACGATGAGCGGATACCTCGGTGATGTCCTCGTCACCGGTTATTCCCAGTTCAGCAGAAACCGTCAGTTCGGACAGATGCTCGGACTCGGCTATTCGGTCAAAGCGGCGCAGATGGAGATGGAGATGGTGGCGGAGGGATTCTACGGCACCAAGGCGATTTACGAGGCGAACAGGAGAATCAAAGTGGCACTGCCGATCGTCGATGCAATGTATGAAATCCTGTATAACCGCCAGAAGGCAAAGCCGATCATCAAATCGCTTACAACGAAACTGCAATAAGTAGTATGAATTTATAATTTTGAATTTTTAATTTCTAATTTTTATTTCTAATATGAAAATCTGTCTGAAGAACGCAGCGTGCTTTGCAGATGCGGACACGCTCAAACAATTAGAGAAACAAACCGAAGCTGCGAACCTCTTGCTAGAGAACGGTCAGGGAGCCGGAAACGACTATATAGGTTGGGTTCACCTGCCCTCCTCTATCACGGATGAGTTTTTAGCCGAAGTACAAGCCAGCGCAGATGAGTTGCGCCGTCGCTGCGAGGTTGTGATCGTAGCCGGTATCGGAGGTTCTTATCTCGGCGCACGCGCTGTGAATGAGGCGTTAAGTTCGTCTTTCGATGCCTTCGTAGCAAAAGACCGCAAGAATCCGTATGTCGTTTATGCGGGTAATAATATCGGAGAAGACTACTTGGCTGAACTTATGGAGTTCCTTTCCGACAAGCAGTTCGGTATCATCAATATCTCCAAATCCGGTACTACAACGGAGACTGCACTCGCTTTCCGTCTCTTGAAAACCATGCTGGAGAAGCAGGTTGGCAAAGAGGAAGCCAAGCATCGTATTGTAGCCGTTACCGACCGTGCAAAAGGTGCTCTCCGCAGCCTTTCTACCAAGGAGGGATACAAGACTTTCGTCATTCCGGATAATGTTGGTGGCCGTTTCTCAGTTCTGACTCCGGTAGGACTGCTGCCTATCGCTGTTGCCGGAGGTGACATCCGTGCACTCGTTCGCGGAGCCGTTGAGATGGAGAAAGCTACGGATGTCAAAGTGCCGTTCGCCGAGAACCCGGCATGCCAATATGCTGCGATCCGCAACGCACTCTATCAGGGCGGTAAGAAGATCGAGATCCTCGTTAACTTCAATCCCAAACTGCATTACTTCAGCGAGTGGTGGAAACAGCTCTACGGCGAATCCGAAGGTAAGGACCACAAGGGCATTTTCCCTGCATCCGTGGATTTCACAACCGATCTTCACTCGATGGGTCAGTGGATCCAGGACGGTGAGCGCACGATCTTCGAAACTGTGATCTCTATTGAGAAAGCCAACAAGACCGTTCTTGTGCCGGAAGATCAGGAGAACCTCGATGGTCTGAACTTCCTTGCAGGCAAGCGTGTGGACGAAGTGAACAAGATGGCTGAACTCGGTACGCAACTCGCACACGTGGACGGTGGTGTTCCGAATATCCATATTTCCTTCGAGAAGATCAACGAGTTCAATATTGGTCAGTTCATCTATTTCTTCGAGCGCGCATGCGGTATCTCGGGTTATGTGCTGGATGTCAATCCGTTCAACCAACCGGGCGTAGAGGCGTATAAGAAGAACATGTTCGCTCTGCTCGACAAACCGGGTTATGAAGAGGACTCCAAGGCAATCAAAGCGCGTCTGGCCAAATAATCATACCAACGGAATAAATTGTTTATTTAATCTTTAATAATTGGATGAATATGAAGAAATTAGCATTTGTAGCTATGGCTTGTATGATGAGCCTGGCTATCTTCGCCCGCGGAAAACAACCCGTCACCTTTGAGTCGTTGCCGCAGGTAGTGCAAGACGAGATCCATAAGAATTTCGAGACCGAGCAGATCCAGTTCATCACCGGCGAGAAGTCCTTCCGGCATTTTGTGTACACGTTCTCTATGGACGAAGGTACCAAGATGGAGATGGACGAACGCGGAGGACTGCTTGAGGTAAGCAACGCGGCAGGTATTGACAGCGTATTCGTACCGCAGAAGATTAAGGAATACGTTCAGAAGACATTCCCGAACGCAACGATCACCGAGTACAAATACGAATCGATGAAACAGGAGATTGAGTTGAATGGTAAATTAGACTTGATCTTCGATCGCCGCGGTTCATTCATCCGCATTGATGATTAATAGACACAGGACTTAATGCAGAACCTGCACGCCCACTAACTGGTCATGACGCGCGCCGAAAGGACGCCAATAGACATAGACGGCGTACTCGTTCTCAGTCTCCCAGTAACTACCATCCACTCGTTGGGTGGTAGTTTTGGTTGAGCCCTGATAACCGCGGGGATGCAAACCGGTGATACCCTTTCCTGCGAACCAGAACTGATAGTCGTATCCGCCTTGCTTGACCAGCGCCGTAAGCCAGTAGCATTTGGCTTCCGCATCGTATTGCATCCTGTTGCGCATACCTAACTCGTTTCCGAAGATCTCTCCGCCTATGTATACAGCTCCGTCAAGCCATGGTTTCTCTGCGGGAAGCGTCCAATAGACCCACATATACTCCGCTTCCGTATCGCTGTCATACGTACGCTCTGCGTTCACTACAAAACGCCCGTCGCTGTCGTATTCATGGATATATTGGCCTTTGGTTATCTCGTTAGGCAGCAGCAGTACATGGTAATCGCCCATTTCGTGATACACACGGTCAATACCGTAACCGGCATAGAAACAGGAGAACGCATCGAAATGGTGATACTCATTCCCTCCTTCGAAGATCAGTGCTTTATTATTGATATACCGCAAGCGGTTAGGTTCAACATAAGTGGCTTGCGTCAGTTCGACGGAGTTGTCAAGCCGGTTGTTTTGAGTCACGACAAGCCGTAACTCTCCGGGATCACGGATGTCCAATGCCGCCGTATTGACATCTATATCGAGTTGCTGATACCTGCCGCTCAGTTCTATATCCGTATTGTTCCGCACGCGTGCATCTATCTTCACCCGCGGATCGACAACACAGAAATCTACCTCTGCTATGCGTTTGTCGGGATTACCGTCCTCATAGATTGTCAGTCTGTATGCGCCGCTCTTGGTGATGACCATATTCTCATTCGGGAAATCGAACGAATAATGCGTATATTCGCGGCTGGTATTGACAGAATGGTCATACGCCGTAATGTCTTGTGTGGTAAACCCCTGCAGATACTCGCCGGACAAAAGAGCCTCATTCGGTCTCATTAATCCGTCGTCAGGTGCAGAGCAATCCAGCATTTTGACACTGTAGGTATAGAAATGCAGGTCATGGCTCATCTCGTCAAAAGAGATATGCAGCGTGTTCTCCGGATCCGCGCCATCCACTCTCCCCTCCTCTAACACAAGGAACGCGCGTTCGACACGGAGAGTACGGATCTGCTCGTTGAAAACGCGTGTATGAGTCTGCGCTGCAAGCCCGATTGTGCAGCATAAAAATAATATGAGAGCCTTGATTTTATTCATTTCCGCTTGCAAAATTACAAAAAATATACCCGGAGCGTTCTCCCGTTAACGCGGGAGAAGCGGCCTCCGCCTAAGAGGGTTTTTATCCCTTTCGGGCACAAAATTACAAAAAATATACCACATACACAAAAAAAAGTACAAAAAATTTGCACAATTCAAAAAAAAGCAGTACCTTTGCACCCGCTTTTGCAGTTATAGGCCACTTTGGCTCAGTTGGTAGAGCAACGCATTCGTAATGCGTAGGTCCCCGGTTCGAGTCCGGGAAGTGGCTCCAGAGCAAGAAACCTCATCCTTTCGGGTGGGGTTTCTTGTTTTTCATTTCAGTTTTGTCATGTGATAGCCCATCCGTTTGAGTTGTACGGCGGCGCCAAAGAGGTACAACTGGTGCAGGCAAGCCACATAGCCAAGGAACGCCTCTTTCGTGCCCGGTTCTATATGTTGATGCATTAACGCATTATGCACCCGCGAAGCACACTCGCTGACGAGTTCTTCGGTTGCCGCAAAGTCCTTGGGAGAGAGTTTGAGGAAGTCTCTACGGATATACTCATCCATCGCGTCATACCCCCGTTTGTCACGCAAGTACAGATACAAGTCCTCTTTGGCGGCGTAGTACTGCCAATCATCGTCCCACATTTTCGCAACCGCCATTCCGATATACATTATCCATCCGAGCGAGGCGACCGGATAATGCTGAAACTCACGCACGCCGTCAGGGATATACGCGTTAGCTATCGCCTCCCATCTGTCCTCTACATCCGGACACTCCGGCAGCCGCTCGTCTGTTTCGTTCACGCTCAGCAGATACTGCTGTAAATCATTGTGTATCAGTTCTTCTAACTTATCCATTTTATGCTTCGGTCTTTTTTATGAATTTAATCCGGTTGTTGTCCGTCATGGGCTTGCCAGGCGCATTGTCATTGCGGAAGTGATAATACGTTCGTTGCCAGAGATCGGTATGCGGTTTGGTGGTGATTGCAATCACGCCGTCTTTCGCCTCAACCTTCTCCGGCTCACGCGTCCATTGCATTTGATTATATATCTGTTCAATAGTCATTATATCTGTTTTGCTGTTGACAATTTATTGACACACCATGCGAAAGCACGTGCGAGACGGAGATGCGGCGTGACGAAATGCCCGCCTTTCTCCCAAACGAGCGTGCAGTTATCTACGCCGATGATGCGTTGCAGATGATCGTATTCCAAGCGGACATTATTGCCCACTTGTGCGATGGCTTTGTTTTTCGTGATTTCCTCGCGGTCACCGAGACTGAGATAAACATATCGTGCATACACTTCATGAGCATCAGAGAAGCCGTTCCATGCTGTAATCCACAACGAAGGAGAAGCGGCGGCAACGGCATCAATGCATTTCTCATTGCAGACAGCCCAGCGTGCGAATAGACCTGCCAATGAATATCCTCCCAGCACAATAGGTAACTTGCCATAGCGCTCAAACATGTATGGTATCAGTTGCTCTGTAATAAAGCCCAATGTCTCAAAAGCATGGTCACCCACAGATTCACGCGGAGAGATATTCGGGTCATGCCACGGCGTAAGTTCCTCTTCCCAGTCGCTTATCGCAAAACCGGCAAAAACAAACGGCACATGCA
>CAMKPZ010000015.1 GCA_946414805.1 uncultured Bacteroidales bacterium | reverse complement strand
CTTTTCGTCAAAAAAAATGCCCGAACGCTTGCATATGTGCAAAATTTGTTGTACCTTTGTAGCCGATTTTGGTAAAAAAAGTAAAAATGAAAAGACAGATAGCTATCATTGCGGGCGGAGACAGCAGCGAACATGATGTGTCGCTGCGTTCGGCTGCGGGTTTGTATTCCTTCATGGACAAGGATCGCTATGACATTACGATCGTTGATCTCGAAGGCTCGAAATGGCAGACGGAAGACGGTTGTCCGATCGACAAGAACGATTTTTCTTTTACGCGCGGGGGCGTGAAGCACACCTTCGATTTCGCATATATCACGATCCACGGCACGCCGGGCGAGAACGGTCTGCTGCAGGGTTATCTGGATATGCTGAAGATCCCCTACAGCTGCTGCAACGTGTTAGCCGCAGCACTGACTTTCAACAAATATACCTGCAACCACTACCTCGCGGGCTTCGGATTCCATATTGCGCCGAGCGTGCTGCTGCGTCGCCAGCCGTCAGCCGTCAGCTATCAGCCGTCAGAGATCATAAACAAAGTGGGTTTGCCTTGTTTCATCAAATCGAACGTAGGCGGTTCTTCCTTCGGCTGCACGAAAGTGAAGACGGAGGAAGGGGTTATTCCTGCTATCGAACGGGCGTTCCAAGAGGGCGACGAGGTGATCTGCGAGGCGTATATGAAGGGAACGGAGGTGACCTGCGGCGTATATAAGACGAAAGACAAAGCCGTCGCTTTCCCGATCACGGAGGTGGTGACCAAGAACGAGTTCTTCGACTATGACGCCAAGTACAACGGTCAGGTGTCGGAGATCACGCCGGCACGTATCCCGGATGCCATCCGCGATCAGATCCAAGCGGAGACGCTACGCATCTACGACATCATCGGTGCGAATGGTATCATCCGTGTCGATTGGATCATCACCGGCATGCGGAACACCGAAGACTATGTGGATCCGGTGGCTGATCCGGACAAGATACAGATCAACCTGCTTGAAGTGAACACCACACCCGGCATGACCGCCACCAGTTTCATCCCGCAACAGGTACGCGCCGCCGGACTCGACATCAAAGAGGTACTGACAGATATTATTGAGAATAAGTTTAATTAGACCGCTGCGCTGACAGAACACAGAGCACAGAAATCAAATGACAGATATTAACAAAGCCATAGAGCAACTGGATTGGCGGAAAGAGCCGCGAGGTCTGTACGAGCCGATCGAATACACGCTTGCCTCGGGCGGCAAGCGGTTACGCCCCACTCTGGCGATCACAGCCGCCGAAGCGATCATCAACGGCGGACTGATCAACGGCGACGCCATCGACGATGTGCTGCCTGCCGCGTTGGCATTAGAGGTGTTTCATAACTTCACGCTCATGCACGACGATGTGATGGATCGTGCGGAGGTGCGCCGCGGAAGACCCACCGTGCATGTCAAATGGAACGACAACACCGCTATCCTCTCCGGCGACCAGATGCTTATCGAGGCCTATAAACAGTTAGCCAAAGTACCAGCCGGCAAGTTGCCGCAGGTGCTGAACTGGTTCAACGAGATGGCCACCGGTATATGCGAGGGACAGCAGTACGATGTGGATTTCGAGCACATGAGTCAGGTGGGAGTAGATGATTACCTGAAGATGATCGAACTCAAGACCTCCGTACTGCTTGCCAACGCGATGCGCATAGGCGGTTATATCGCCGGAGCCAATGAGGCGCAGCAGAAAGCGCTCTACGGCTACGGTCTGCATTTAGGGATCGCTTTCCAGATCCAGGACGACATCCTCGATGTCTATGGCGAGTCCCGCACCTTCGGCAAAGCGATCGGCGGAGACATCCGCTGCAACAAGAAGACGATCCTGCTGATCACGGCGCTGGAGACCGCCGACGCGGAGAGCAAAGCCGAACTGCTGCAATGGCTGATGGCTACCGACCGGGACGAAGAGAAAGTGGCGGCTGTGACGGAGATATACAACCGTCTGGGCGTACGCCATTCCTGCGAAGCGATCATGGAGGACCACACGGCACAAGCACTCGCGGAACTGGAGCACCTGCCGCAAAACAGCGCAACCGAGCAGTTGCGCGAACTGGCAGAGAGACTCGTCACGAGGAAATCGTAAATTGTAAATGAACAAATTGTAAATAACAATGCCTTATCGTCGATTACCCAACACGGATCTGGCGCGGCTACACGCCTTGCAGAACGCTGTCCAGCGTGCGCAGTCTGCGGACTACACCGAGCAGGTGATCCCATACAAGGTGCTGAGCGAAGCACAGCGTTTTCTCGTTGGTTTCGAGAACGTGGTAATGCAGTCGAAAGACACATATACCTCGACCGTAAACGCCAATAAACAATACCGGCACATCGTGCAGAACGCACGTATGTATATATCGCACTTCATCCAAGTGCTGAACCTCTCCGTCATCCGCGGAGAGATCAAGAAAGAGCAGAAACTGCTCTACGGTCTGGATCCCCACCAGCATATCGTGCCGGATCTGACGACCGAGGAGAACCTGCTCGAATGGGGCAAGAAGATCATCGAAGGCGAGCAGAAACGAATGGCCAACGGCGGTTTCCCGATCTACAACCCGGCGATCAACAAGGTGAAGGTGCATTACGATATTTTCTGCGACCACCAGAAACAACACACCTTCCATGTGCAGAACAGCGAACGTGTACACGGAGACCTCGAACCCCTGCGCACACAGGCGGACGAGATCATCCTCAATATATGGAATCTTGTGGAGGACTACTACAAAGATCTGCTGCCGTACGCCAAGATGATGAAATGCCAGCTGTACGGCGTGATCTATTACTACCGGAAAGGAGAAAGAAAACTCTCGGCCGAGCGCGACCGAGAGATACAGATGATCCGGGACAGTCAGCCGACTATCCAATGGTCTGAAGAGGGGTGACAACGCGATCCATCTTATGATCGCGGAAAGAATGAGGGATGTCATGCTTCTTGAGTTGGAAAGCATAACAGACACCTATCTTCTTCGACGCGGGATGCTTCGCCAGGAACTTGTCGTAATACCCGCCTCCGCGCCCGATCCGATGGCGATGATTGTCAAAGACGACGCCGGGCACAAGAATGAGATCAATAGAACCCTTATAGGTCTCGGTCTGAGGCTCCGGAACGCCCAACCGGCCCTTCCGCATCATCTCCTCGCCGTCGTAAGGACGCACCTCCATCGAGTAGCGGTGAGTGACCGGAAGAAGAAACGTTTTCTGCCCTGCATACTTAACGAGCAAGGGACGGAGGTCCACCTCGTTATGAATAGGGTAATACAGGAGCACGGTACGCGCCTCGCGGAAGACAGACATCTGCTCTATCTGGGCAATAATACGCTCCGAGTCCGCAGCCACCTCCTCAGCCGTCAGCATACGGCGACGCTGATCCACAATAGCACGCAGAGCCGACTGCTCACGGCGAATACGATACCACGGCAGCCACATTTTGATATCATGTATTTGAGATTCGAATAACATAAAGACATTTATAATTTAGTCATTTACCATTTAGTCATTTGCCTTTGCGGCTGCAAAGGTACAAAAAATAAACGAGATGCGCAAATATTTTTACATAATAATCGCAATCATACCATTTATTTGGTCAGGATGCGAGGGTTCGAGCACCACCACCTCCACTACTTCGGCTATAGCGAAGTTGTCCGCGTTCTCTTTTGCGAAGAACGACTCGATGCCCGGACTGGCGGCAGCCACCTTCACTATCGAAGAGCGGATCGACACCGGCTTGGTGTGGAACAAAGACTCTATCCTGTACGGCACCCGTCTGGACTCCGTAGTGCCGCGGTTCGTCTTCGCCGCCACTCCGGCGAGAGCCGTGATCACCACTCCGGACACCGTGTGCGCCCTGACGGGGTACGACACCCTCAATTTCAGCAAACAACCGATCTACCTGACGATCCTCTCCTCCGACCGCACGACAACGAAGGTCTATGAGATCCGTCCTACGGTTCATCAAGTGGACCCGGACCTGTACACATGGGTACAGTTGACCGAAGGCGTTTATCCTGCGGACGACAGCGAACAGCGCGTGGTGGAGATAGGAGACCGGTTCGTCATGGTTGTCTCCAACGGTTTCGAGCTCCGCGCTTTCGCCTCTGACGACGGCGCCGGATGGAGCGATCTGGGCGAACCGGAAGGTCTGCCCGCCGGCACACGTGTGCGCCAGATCATCAGCGACGGCAATACGCTCTACTACGCCTCCGGCACCTCAATATACACCTCCTCCGATGCGATCCACTGGACCGCCGACAACGTAGGCTACACCGTTGTGACGATGGTACTCTATTGGAACAAGAAAGTATGGGTACTCACGGACGACGAAGGATACGAGTTGGCGATCTACGAGAACGGCGCTCTGCTGCCGACGGGATTGACGCCCACGGAGGATTTTCCGGTAAGCGATTTCGGCGCCGTGTGCTTCCAGAGCGCAAGCGAACGGGAACGGGCAATGATCATCGGCGGGTTTGCCGAGGACGGCAGGGCGCTCAACAGCCGGTGGAACCTCGAATATACGGTTCATCCGAAGCCCGAAGGCCAATACCGGATGGAGGAGTTCTCCATTGACCGGCCGCAGTTCACCAGCCTGACAGGCATCTCCGTGATCTGGTACAACCACCAGCTGCTGCTCTTCGGCGGCGTGGACGAGAAGATGAGTTATTTCGGCCGCGAGATCATGATCTCGAAGGACGAGGGTCTGAACTGGGATATGGCGGACGCAGAGAAAAACCAATTGCCGGAGGTCTATACCGCACGGCAGAAACAGACAGCTATCGTGCGCGATAACTATATTTATCTTTTCGGAGGTCAGGACGCCCAACGTACCTACAGCGATGTGTACAAAGGCCGGCTGAACTCCATCGAGTGGTAAGAAAGCTAACAAACTAACAAACTAAATAAACACATTTATGACTATCAAAGATTTCAAATTCGCCGGACAAAAGGCGATTGTACGCGTGGACTTCAATGTACCACTGGACGAGAACGGTAAGATCACAGACGACACCCGCATCCGCGGTGCTCTGCCGACACTCAAGCACATCCTCGATGAGGGCGGTGCGCTGATCATCATGAGCCACATGGGCAAACCGAAAGGCAAAGTGCAGGCTAAGTTCAGCCTCAGCCAGATCGTTGACGCGGTAGCAGCCGCTCTGGGCCGTCCTGTCCAGTTCGCTGAGGACTGCGCGAAAGCACAGGCACAGGCTGCCGCTCTCAAACCGGGAGAGGTACTGCTGCTCGAGAACCTGCGTTTCTATCCCGAGGAGGAAGGCAAACCCGTAGGTATCGAGAAAGAGGATCCGGCTTACGAGTCCGCCAAGAAAGAGATGAAGGAGCGTCAGAAAGAGTTCGCCAAGACGCTTGCTTCGTATGCTGACTGCTATGTGATGGATGCGTTCGGCACCGCTCACCGCAAACATGCTTCCACCGCTGTCATCGCCGACTATTTCGACGCAGACCACAAGATGCTCGGATTCCTGATGGAGAAAGAGGTAGCAGCCGTTAACGCTGTTTTAGGCGATATCAAACGTCCGTTCGTAGCGATCATGGGCGGCTCGAAAGTAAGCTCGAAGATCGGTATCATCGAGAACCTGCTCGGCAAGGTGGACAAACTGATCCTCTGCGGCGGTATGACCTACACTTTCGCCAAAGCACACGGCGGCGAGATCGGCGGTTCGATCGTTGAGCTCGACAAACTCGATGTAGCTCTGGGTGTTGAGGAGCTGGCAAAGAAGAACGGTGTTGAACTTGTTCTCGCTCCGGATGCTATCTGCGCAGACAGCTTCAGCAACGACGCCAACCGGAAGATTTTCCCGTCCAACGCTATCCCCGAGGGTTGGGAAGGACTGGACGCAGGTCCTCAGGCACAGCAGAACTTCCGCAACGCTATCAAGGGCGCCAAGACGATTCTGTGGAACGGCCCTGCAGGTGTCTTCGAGTTCGATAACTTCTGCGACGGAAGCCGCGCTATCGGTGAGGCTATTGCAGAGGCAACCAAAGAAGGTGCATTCTCCCTTATCGGCGGCGGTGACTCCGTAGCATGCGTAAACAAATTCGGTCTGGCAGACCAGGTATCGTATATCTCCACCGGCGGCGGTGCATTGCTCGAGGCTATCGAAGGCAAAGTGCTTCCGGGCGTAGCAGCAATCAAAGGTTGAAAGTAGAAAGTAGAAAGAATTATGGAAGTAGTAGGTAAGATTATTCAAGTATTGCCGGAGCAGAGCGGCGTAGGCCGTAACGGCAATCCATGGAAAGTTCAGCCATACGTATTAGAGACCCTTGACCAATATCCCCGCAAGGTGCATTTCGAAGTGTTCGGCGAAGAGCGTATCAAGCAGAACCCGTGCGCCATTGACCAGTTGGTGACGGTTAGTTTCGATATCGAGAGCCGTGAGTTCAACGGCCGCTGGTACACCTCCATCCGCGCATGGCGGATCCAGCAGGGCGACACCACCCAGGCAGCTGTAGCCGCTCCTGCAGCAGCACCGGTAGCGGCTCCGGCAGCAGCTCCGGCAGCGCAACCGATGGAGAGCATGGGCGCCGCTAACGTAGATCCGTTTGACGCTTCCGCCGGAGACGGCACGAGCGATCTGCCCTTCTGATGCGCAAACGAATCAAAGATATTATCATGAGCCTCCTGCTAGTGGGCGTTGCAGTGGTCTGCATCGTCCGCTGGCAGGCATGGTTCGGTACACCCGAAGAACCTTTCTGGGCGGACGAGAACGCCGATTATGTATTCCCGTCGCTGGCGGATGCCGATTGCGGCACAAGCGACAGTTCGGTTTATGCCGATCACTGTCTGACGATCCTGGTGCTCGGAGATATCCATAATAACCTCTCTGCGGCCGACTATGACACGTTAGCGGCACGGGTGCCGGATGCAGACGCGGTGGCGCAGATAGGCGACTGGCTGCACAGGGGACAGAACTACTATTACCAGACCCTTCTGCGCGAATGGAACGCCGGTGCACTTCAAGGCACACCGGTGCTCGTTTGTCCGGGTAACCATGAGTACACGAAGGGATTCAATAAGACGCTCTCACCCGTCTGGGAACATGCTTTTCCGCATCCGCAGAACGGTCCTGTCGGAGTACCCGGCGCATCGTATTATGTCGATCTGCCGCAGGTGCGGTTCATTCTCATCGACACCACGCCGCTGGCACGGATGGTACACTTTACGCGCACCGTCACATGGCTGCGCGATAAGATGAACGAAGCCGGAGAGAGATACGTGGTGGTAATGATGCACCATCCTGTCTTCCCTGCGGGAAAAGGACGATTCAACCCGGGCGTCTTCGCCTTCTTCCACCATGTGCTGGAGGATGCGGATCTGGTGATCGCCGGTCATGACCATAGTTACATGCGCCGCAAGCCGTTTGTAGTGCTCAACACCGCCGGTCGCCGGAAGGAGCAACGCCGCCTGCCCCATGCCGAGGCCACCGACACGACCGCCGTCTATTCGGTACTCACCTTCCCTGATTATCCTGTTCCTGCTGCCGGAGGAGACAGTCTTCCGGTGCTGCGGACCTATCGTCTGCAGGACGGAGTAATGATCGACAGCGTTTATGTACAGCACCACTGACGCCATAGTGCTGGCACTACAGCCGCACTCCGACAAAGCGCACATCCTTCATGCGTACACGCGCGCCTATGGGCGCGTTAATTATATGGTGTATGGTCTGGGACGCAAACACGCGATCGGTCTGTATCAACCTCTCACGCTGTTACGGATCACCGGCGGCACTCCTAACGCGGAAGCCGGCCGGCCGTCTACCCTCAAAGAGGCTACGCGCCTCACGCCGGTTCAAACAGAGAACGAACTCATTTGCAACGCGATCTGTCTCTTCATCAGCGAGGTGCTCTTTCACACCCTCCGTTACCCCATGGCCGATGAGCGCCTGTTCGAATACATTGAGAAGACCGCCCGTGAACTCTCCCCGGATCCGAACTATCACATCGCTTTTCTCGTCGGTCTGGCGGCCGAATTAGGATTCGCGATTGACGAACAGACCCACCCCGAATTGATGTGCATACCGGTTTCCCGAACCGAACGGCAGCAACTTCTGAGACGGCTATGCAAATATTTCGATGAACATGTAGAATCATGGCAAACACCTCGTTCTTTGGATGTATTAATGGAAGTATTTGACTAAAAATCGCAAAAAAATGCACTTTTATTTGCGTATGTCAAAAAAATGTAGTACCTTTGCACGCTTTTTTCGCAATAAACCCCGTCTTCTCTGCCATAAGGGCGCGATTATATGACAATCTTCGTGAGAAGACATAAAATACAATAGAACAATGAAACGTACATTCCAACCTTCCCAGCGTAAGCGCCGTAACAAACACGGTTTTCTGGAGAGAATGGCAACCGCAAACGGTCGCCGTGTATTGGCTGCACGCCGTGCAAAAGGTCGTAAGAAACTGACCGTAGCCGACGAAGGACGCCACAAATTTTAATGGAGTCAACTAGACAACACAAGATCGCCCGTCTGATTCAAAAAGACATGAGCGACATTCTGCTGCGATACGCGCGCACGCTCCATGGAACATTGATTTCCGTGAGCGAAGTGCGCGTGTCGCCGGATCTTTCTATTGCACGCATCTATGTCTCTATCTTCCCGCAGAACAAGGTGAAGGAGACCATGGCGCAGATTGAAGAGAACACCCACCGCTTCCGCGGTGAACTCGGTGATCTGGAGCGCCACCAGTTGCGTATTATTCCCGAGATTGTATTCCATCTGGATGAGACGATCGAGCGGATGGAGCGCATAGACGAACTGCTGAGCAAAGGCTAATGGGTTTGGGTGAACAGGTTAGCCGTCAGAAAGCCTTATGAACCTCGAGCCGCACATAGCCAGCCGTTATCTTTTCTCCAAGAAAGGACACAACGCCATCAATATTATCTCCGGCATTAGTGCCGCTGCTATCGTCGTGGTTACCGCTGCGATGATCTGTGTGCTGAGCGTGATGAACGGTTTCGGGCAACTGGTGGAGCTGATGTTCTCTGAGTTTGACGCCCCTGTTCTCGTGGTTCCCGCTTCGGGTCAGACACTACGTACCGACACTGCGCCGGTCATTTCTTTGTACGCGCGCGAGGAGATCGAAGCGATCTCCATGCAGCTGGAGCAGACGGCGCTCGTGCGCTACAAGGATCATCAGTTACCCGTCCGCGTGATGGGGGTGGACAGTCTCTTCACCCGCACGGCGCACATGGATGCAATCATCACCGACGGGTTTTACTCCGTTTGGGACGGGGCTTTCGACCGCACGGTGCTGGGACAGACATTAGCCTCGCGCTTGGGCGTGAACGCCCATTTCACAGGCGCGCTGCACTTGTATGCGCCTCAGCGGACAGGACGGATCAACATGCTCCGCCCCGATAAATCGTTGCAGCACGAGCACGCTTTCATCGCCGGTACGTTTGCCGTCAACCAGACTGATTATGACGACCAGCTGATGCTCGTCTCTCTGCCTCTGGCGCAGCGGCTCTTTGAGTACGACGAATATACAGCTTCGGCGTTGCGTATCCAGCCGAAAGAGGGAGTGAAGATCTCCCGTCTCAAATCACAGATCACGGAGCAGCTCGGTGAAGGGTATCGGGTATTGGACCGCTACGAGCAGCAGGCCGACTTCTTCCGCATCCTGCGGATCGAGAAATGGCTTACGGTGCTGTTGCTGGTCTTCATCCTCCTCATCGCCAGTTTCAATAGCATCGGTTCGCTCTCGATGCTCATCATCGATAAACGCGAAGACATCCGCATCCTGTCGCATCTGGGTGCCAGCGAACGCATGATCCGCCGTATCTTCCTCTTCGAGGGATGGTTCATCGCCGCGCTCGGAACGGTGATCGGACTCGTCATCGGCGTGCTGGTCTGTCTGGGGCAGCAGCATTACGGATGGCTGAAGTTAGGCACCGGCAGCGAGTATATCATCTCGGCTTATCCGGTTCAGGTGCAGGCCGGCGATGTACTCTTCGTAGCCGTCGTGGTTCTCGCCCTTGGATGGCTTGCAGCCTGGTATCCCACCCATAAAATGAAAATCCAATGAAAGCAATCTGTTTGATCGGTCCGGCGCTTTGCTTCTTGTTCGCCATGAGTTCCTGCACCCGCACAACGCCCTCAGTGCATCGCGGTCTGCCGCAGGAGTACCACGAGGCGTATCAGCAGATTTACGGGCATTGTTATGACTCGGTTCCGTACGCCGTAGTAGGTCTGGATCTCTATTCCGAAGGCTTGGGTCTGGACAAGAAGAGACAGATCCGAGGCACCGGTTATAACCTCTGTATCACGGATATCTTCGTGCCCGACTCCCTGTTAGAGGAAGGCGAATACCAATCACTACGCTCCTCTTCTGCACAAGGCGTGGATGCACCGCAACCGTTCTCGTTCCTGCCGGGGAAAGACTATGAGGGCTACCCTCACGGGATTTATATCCTGAATATAGAGAACGACAAGGTGCTTAGCATCCAAGTGGTCGATTCCGGCGCCTTTGCCTATCGCAACGACAGTCTGCTTTTCTCCCTTTATTTCCGCAACACCTACGGCTACAAAGCCACCTACAAATGCACCTTCGCCGGTTCGCTCATCCCATGGCTAAAGCAGTAAGCACAGATATTTATCGCGAGTACCGCACCTGGCTTCGTCTGGAGCGCGGCTATTCGCCGAACACCATTGAGGGCTACGAGATGGATCTGGAGCGGCTGCGCGCTTATGCCGATGAGCTGGGCTTGGATGTGGTACACATCGATTTCGACCGGCTGCAGGAGTTTGTCTTTCGGGAATTCAAGACCATCACCTCCGAGGCTACCCAGGCCCGTGTGCTTGCCGGACTGCATTCCTGGTTCCGGTTTCTGCTCTATAAAGATTATATCGACCAAGATCCGTCCGAACTGCTGGAGGGGCCTAAGAAATCCAAGCATCTGCCTACCGTTCTCACCCTCGACGAGGTGAACCGGATGATGGAAGCAATAGATCTGTCGTCCAACGAGGGGCACCGTAACCGCGCTATGATGGAGATGCTTTACGGAAGCGGTCTGCGTGTAAGCGAGTTGGTCAGCCTGCGATTAAGCCGTATGTACCTCAACGAGCATTACCTGCTCATCGAAGGCAAGGGCTCCAAGCAACGCCTGGTGCCGCTCTCGCCCGTAGCGGAAGAGTGGTTCGGCTATTGGATGCAGGAGCGCGCCTCATGGCCCGTCAAACAGGAATACAAGGACTACGCTTTCGTCAATCGCTACGGACGGCCGCTCACGCGTGCCATGGTCTTCACGATCGTGCGACGCCTGTGCGCCGATGCAGGGATCACCAAAACCGTCTCGCCGCACACTCTGCGCCATTCTTTCGCCACCCATCTGCTCCAGAACGGAGCGGATCTGAGGGTCATCCAGCAGCTGCTCGGTCATGAAGACCTCGCCACCACCGAGATATACACCCATCTCGATGTAGGCGATCTGCGTAAGGCGGTGCTTCAGTTCCATCCCGCAAATAAGAACTAAGTCGGAATGTCGAGATACCGGAATATAGTAACCTTTGTACTTTGTACTTTGTCTCTTTGTACCTTTCGTTGCTTTGCAACGGAGACGATCATCGTCGGGGAGGTGGTCAATGAGACTACGGGCGAAGCCATTCCGAATGTCAATATCCATTTCCGCGGAACGAAGATCGGCACCACCTCGGACGGGGACGGCTCTTATGCGCTACGGGTAGATATGCAGGCCAAGGCGCAACTGGTCTTCTCCGCCGTAGGGTATTACACCCAGCGTTTTGAGATCACTCCCGGAGCTATGGCGGGTCTGCAGGTAGCGATGCGCGAGAAGACCGCTACGCTCTCGGAGATCGTCGTCGCTCCCAATGAGAACCCTGCATTGAAGGTGCTGCGCAAGGTACGCGAACACCGTCCGGAGAACGACCGGACCCTTTCGACGGAGAAGATCACCGATGTCTCGCGCGAACAGACGCTCTTCGTCTCGCATATCAATAAAAGGCATCTCCGACGCGCCTTATGGCGCAGTCTGCAAGCCGGAATGATTGTGCAGGAGGACTCGACCTACGTGCTCCCTCTGTATCAGGAGACCCAGTCGTTCCGTCTGGCGGGGCAAGAGATGATCCCTGCCAACGACCAGCGCACGCGGACTCTCATCCTCTCTTCCACCGATTACTCCACCCTGCTCGGAGGCGAAGGAAACCTCAATTTCTACGCCAACTCCGTCTCGCTCATGGGACATGCTTTTCTGTCGCCTTTAGCCGCCGGAGGCAATCTGTATTACCGCTTTTATATCGATGACTCGGAGGATAGTATTCCGTCCTCCGGAGTGAAGATCATCTTCCGCACGCGCAATCCTTTTTACGCCACTTTCAACGGAGAGATGGTCATCGACACCGCTACGTACGCTTTGCGTGCTATCCGAGCGTACGTGCCCTCGGAGGTGGCGGTCAATTATGTCAACACCCTGCATGTCTCGCAGACGCTTGCACCGGACGGTGCGCTGGCGGAGGAGCATATATCTGCGGTCCTGGATTTCGCCGTCAAGTCCGATAAAGCCGGCACGGTCTTCCCTACGCTCCTGCTGACCACTACCCTGAGCTCTCTGAATAATCCGGGTCTCCCGACCACTCCGACCACTCCGACCACTCCGGGTATTCCGGATACTCCGGATACTCCGAAATCTCTGACGGCTGACTCTGCCTTCGCAGCACTCGACTCTATGCCTGTCGTACGGACCGCCAAATGGATTGCCACGATCGCCACCACGGGTTATATCCCTACTGGCACGCCGGTGGATATCGGTCATGTACAGGAGATCCTGCAGGTCAACAAGCACGAAGGCGTACACATCGGTCTGCCTTTCCGCACCAACGAGCGGTTCTCCGAAGTGGTGTCGCTTGAAGCCTCGGTGGGGTATGGGTTCAGGGACCGTTCGGTCAAAGGCATGGGGCGCATCTCCGTCAATCTGCCTACCGTGCGGCGGAACTACCTGCAGCTGGAGTACAACGATCATTATGTATGGTCCGAGGTGGATGATTTCGACCGCCTGCTGCGTGAGAACTCGATGGGCTGGGGAACGATGGACTTCACGGCGTATGCTTTTGAGGCGCTTCACCGCGACTCGCTCTGTGTCAATACCGCAATACGCCAGCGCCGGATCCAGGCGCATTGGTTCGCCGATTGGAGCAAGAACGTAGAGACCCATGCCTACATCCGCGCCGGATGGCAGGACGGCTATGCATACCAGTCGCTGAGCACGATCGTCCGTCTCAGTTGGGGCGAACGCAAATACGACGGTTTCTTCATGCGCCGGTACGCCTACTCCACGCGTTACCCTGTTCTCTATATGGGTTTCGAAACCGGCCACTGGGCATCCCTCAGCAACCGGCAAAACGGTCTGTACGCCCATCTGCGGCTAATGCTCACCCAGCATGCCAACCTCGGCATGGGAGGCACGCTCACCTATGCCCTGCAGGGCGGTGCGATCTTCGGCGCAGTGCCGGGCACCATGCTATGGCAGGCATCCGCCAACCAGGGATACGCCTATGACCCGTACCGCTTCACGCTGCTCCACGGACGCGAACTGATGGCGGATAAATATGTGGCGTTGCAGACGGAGTGGAACGGCCAGGGCATTCTCTTCAATACTATCCCGGGCATCCGGTGGCTGCATCTGCGTGAACTGGTGGAAGCCAAAATAGCCTACGGGTATCTCAGTCAACAGCCATCAGCAATCAGCGATCAGCTGCTATACGCAGAAATCGGCGTAGGTATCGGGAATATCCTACGCGTCTGTGATCTCTACTCCGTCTGGAGTCTGTCGCCGCATGTGCAATGGGCAATGCGGTTCCGTATTCATCTGGGATTATAACTGACTCATGACCACCTCGCCGACCGCCTGAAGCGTTGTGCGGCTGATGTTCGTCATATTGTCGTTGCGGGTATGCCACCAGTGCGGGAAACCGGAGGCGTTGCGGATATCGTAATGGATGACATCCACGCAGGGGATTCCCGCTATGCGGTTGACATAGAAATGGTCATCTGTAATGGGATACGACTGCTGGTCGCTGAACATGGCTCCGTAGCCCAGTCTCTTTGCCGATTTCCAGATCCGCTCCTGATAGTTCGATGCGTACTGGGTCGAATACATCTCGCGGGGGAAGAAAGCGTCCGGCGCTCCCACCATGTCCAACACGATACCGAAGCTGTATTGCGGCACCTCTTGCGAAGCATTCTTTTTGTTCGCATAGTTGGTCGCCCATAACTGCGAACCCAGGCACCATGTGTCTTCCCTTTCAGCGCCGGTGTAGAACTGCGGCGTTCCGCTGTCTTCGCAATCGAAGAAGACAATATCTACCGGTGTGAACGAACCGCCCAGGCTGTCCTGCATTTTCGCACCTATCTGGCGCGCCACCTCTAACAGCACTCCTACGCCGCTGGCGCCGTCATTGGCACCCGGCACATTATAGAAACGGTCGCCGTAATCGGGCTCTTCGTCGCACCACGGGCGCGTGTCATAATGTGCCCCAAGCAGTATTCGGGGACGGTTCGCTGTCTCGGGCGTATAGAAATGACCAATGATATTGTAGATCTGCTGGTTGTTACCGCGATAGTCCGGCATGAACCCTTTCTGCAGTTCCACTTCTGCGCCGCATGCACGCAACTGATCGATCAGCCACACTGCGCATTGGGTGTGCGCGGCGCTGTTGGGGACACGCGGACCGAACTCCATCTGGCGCTCGATATAACTATAAGCCGAATCGGCTGAGAAAGCAGGGCGAACCGTTTCCGCCTGCTTTTTGTTACAAGAAACCAGGCTGCCCATCACAAACAGGCAGCCCAGAATATACAGATATTTCGTATTCATTCTCATCGTAGATTAGTCTCGCTGACGCTGGTGCAGGTCTGGATGGCACGGATCGTACGCGCGATGAGCGTCGCCAAACTCTCAATGTGCAGTTTTGAGCAACAGGACGGGTCAAAAGGAATCGAATCGGTGCAGACCAGTTCCTCCAAAGCCGAAGCCTCGATACGTTCGCACGCATTGCCGCTCAGCACACCGTGGGTTACTACGGCGCGGACGGATTTGGCACCGCCTTCTTTCATCACTTCGGCCGCCTTGCACAGCGTGCCCGCCGTATCGCACATATCATCGAAAATCACCACATCCTTGCCGTAGATATCGCCTAACACGCGGATCTCGGACACTTTGTTGAAATCCGGACGGTTCTTATAGCAGATCACCATCGGCACCTCGCGGTCGGTGAGAATGTGCAGTTTCTTCGCGAAATTGGAAGCGCGTTTGGATCCTCCCACATCCGGAGACGCCACGATCAGTTTCTTCAGGTTCAGGGCTGCGATATACGGCGCTAACACATTCGATCCGTACACGTGATCCACGGGAATATCGAAGAATCCCTGGATCTGGTCTGCATGCAGATCAACGGTGATCACGCGGTCCGCACCGGCGGTCTGGAGCATGTTCGCCACCAGTTTGGCACCGATCGACACACGCGGTTTGTCCTTACGGTCCTGACGCGCCCAGCCGAAATAAGGGATCACGGCTATCACACGGCCTGCACTGGCGCGTTTGGCGGCATCGATCATCAGCAGCAGCTCCATCAGATTATCGGACGACGGACAGGTCGATTGCACCAGATAGACCCACTGACCGCGAACCGATTCCTCGAAATAGGCGCAGAACTCGCCGTCCGAGAACCGGTCGACACGCACCTTGCCTAACTCGCAGCCTAACTCCTTACAAATTCCTTGCGCCAGCGCTTCGCCTTTCGAGCCGGCAAACACTTTGAACTGATTCTTATCCATTTTTCTTTTTCTTCTTTTGGATCAACGATGCATTGGGTTGTGCCATAAATCGCTCGAAAGCCGGAGAAGAGCAGGTCAGTTTGCCGTTCGACAAACGGATGATATCCTCTTTCACACGCTGTACACCGGTTTCCTGATCTCTGTTCCAGATCATGTTCCGCTGGCGCATACATAATGCGATATACACCTCCAGCGAATCGCGTTCAACGCTCGGTGGCAGGGTTGTTGCATAGTCGATCGTGTCTTGTACCACACGCCCGTAGTTGCGCATCTTGATCGGCGCAGCGTTTCGTCTCAGTTGTAATGTCATATTGTCTTTTTACTTTTGTCTAATCAGATAAATCATGGTCGGGAAGTGGTCGCCGTAGCCGTTCTGCCATACGCCGGCCTTGTGTGTACGCAGCGGTGCTCCCTTGTCCTTGCCCTCCTGAACAGTCAGGAACGGCTTGTTGAACACCTGCGATTTCCAGTAGGTCCATTTGCCTTCCTCGATCTTCGCATTCAGCAGCGGCTCGGAGATGATGATCTGGTCGAAGAGGTTCCATCCGCCGTTGTAGAAGAGCGTACCGGTACCGTTGTCCAGGTGCACCCACATCGTGTTGAACAGTCCTTGCGGCTCTACCTCCTCGCGGTGGCGGCGTGCTTTCAGCACCTCTTTGCAACTGTGGTTGTCCGGATCGTCGTTCAAGTCGCCCATGATCACGATCTTGGCTTTCGGCTCTTTCTTGTAGATCGAGTCGCATATATGCATGCTCAGCATGGCTGCCGTGTCACGACCCGGACGGCTGGACAACTCGCCGCCGTAACGGCTCGGCCAGTGGTTAACGATCACGTGGATCTTCTCCGGACTGAATTTCTCTCCCTTCGCGCTTTCGCTCATCAGATAACCCGACACCAGCAACTGCAGACGCGTCTTGATCTCGCCGCCGTCGGCGTAATGCGCCTTCAGCTCATAGCCTTTCACTGAGGTCGGCTTGAAGAGCACCGAGTCATAAAGGAAACCCACATCCACACCGCGGCGGTCGGGTCCCTCTAACAGGATCGGTTTCAAACGGCGGCCGTACCTGCTGTTCGACTCTGCGCACAGGTCGTACAGACAACCGATATTCTCCACCTCGGCAACTCCGATACATGCTGCTCCGCGGGGGTCATAATCGGTACCCAGGGCACTTACCGCCTCCGCCATCTTCTTGACCTTGTTCTCATATTTGTACGCCGTCCATTTCATTCCGCCGTCGGGAAGATACTCATAGTCGTTCTTCCCCTCGTCATGAATGGTATCGAAGAGGTTTTCCAAGTTGTAGAATGCAACGCAGCGGATATACTGACCTTGCGTCAGATTGTCGTCCGTCTGTTGCTTCTTGTTCCCTGCGCTTACCGAAGCGCTGCAAGCCAGCAGCATAGCTGCCACCCATAAAATTGTGTGTTTCATAATATAGTTGATTTGCAATCTTCCCGATTTCGGCCACAAAGGTACTGCTTTTTTTTGATATATGCAATAAAAGAGGAAAAAAAATGCAAAAGAGCCTCTGCATCGTCTCATGCAGGGGCTCGATTGATCTACCTGAAACGGCTTTGCGCCGTGTTTCGTCAGAACGGCTCTTCGCGCTTTGCGGGAGCGCCACCAGGACCGGGGAGCACACTCGCTTCGCCTGTCTTGGACATCAATACGGTATTCACCGACATCACTTCCACGGAAGGAATTATATATTGCTTTTTCATATCCATTTTTCCTTTCATTTTTCAATTTTCACCTTTCACTTTACCAATTGGCCATCTACTGAGTAAACATTCTCGCCGCGGATGATATATACCTTGTCATTGATGAGCACTTTGCGCGTCTCGCCCTTGGCATCTACCACCGCTTCGTCGATGCCGGTAGCTATCTGAGGAACTTTCGCGCTCACACGCAGGCCGTAACTGCTGTCCGTGCCTTTCTCGAACGAGCCGGTATAAGCTCCGTTGCTCAGGTTCCAGATCACCTCGCCGTTGCGCGTCAGGTAGAGCGCTTCGGTATCGCCTTGTGCGCTCTCGATAGCAATCGTGTATTCTCCCGCCGCCGGGACAGACAGACCAAGCGGATACTCATGAACGCCGTTAACGGGTGCGGTTGTATTCACTGACAGTTTGACACCATAGCGGTTTACCCATAACTGTGCATTGTTCTTCGCTACTCCGCCCTTGGCAAGATCCTTACCGATCACATAGACTGCTTCCTTCTCTTCTGCCGTTTGGATAAAGAGGTTATCCGTACTCGGGCGTCCTTCCGCAGCGATAGTGAGCTGGTAAACGGTCTCGACGCCTTCCGGTACACCGGCTGCACGTACGCGGCGCGGAGCAAGCGAAGGTGATACGGCTGCGCGAATATCTACTGCGGCAGCCGCTTCTGCTTGTACATATACCGGTTTTCCTACCACAAACTTATAACTACTCAAAGCTACCGTGCTATAAACAGGACTGCCTTCGTGATTCTGGTAGTTATCCAAACTACCATTGTTCAAAACCTGTCCATAACTTGTTCCCGCATCCAGATAAGCATGATAAACAGCGGGGTTGGCTATTCCGTTCCAGTTAGCGTCCTTGGCATTTCCTGTAGCAGCAGAGTGAGTCGTTACGCTCGGTTCCGCCATCGTCAAGGCTGTTGCATTGTCTTTAGCCTTGAAACGGATGGTCTTCCATCCCGGATCGAAGTACATCATATACATACGTCCCGGATGCATGATCTTATCGGCATCATTCTCCACATACTTCCAGCAAGCAGGACTATCGCCCTCTTCTGCACGTTTTGCTACATCGTAATAGATGAGGTCGAAGTCGTGGCCGAGGACCAGACGACGGTTACCTTCTTTCCAGAAGATGCCATTCTCCGCATCAACCTCCCAAGGTACTGCAACTGCATACCACGTACGCGCTTGCGTGCCCGCTTCTCCATTAGGAATAAAGTCGAAGAAGAGTTCTTCCTCTACCGTGAGGTTGCTTGCCGTCACTCCGACGAGCTGACCGGATTGGTTTCCGGTAGACTCCAAGATCAGACGATCCACCGTAAGATGACCACCGGTAGCGAAGGAGGCGATACCGTCTTTCTCAATAACAAGGGCATTTGCCTCCATGTCCGGGTCGGTGACAGTGACATTCTCACCATGACCGGCTATGATAACCGTTTCAGGAGTTACCTCCTCCGTGAAATGGGCATACAATGTACCTATGTTACGCAGGATTACCGTCTCATTTGTAATCTGGTCACCGCCGACAGCTTTCGTAAACCAACCGTCAAAGGTATATCCCTCTTTGGTCGCTTCCGGCATCGACTCGCCCAACGTAGCGCCGTGTTGGATATTCAAAGAAGCCGTTGCGCACGAACCGCCGTTAGCATCCAAAGTAATGGTGTAGGTACGGCGTTCGTAGTTATACGTTACCTCCATTGTTTCACCAATCCGAACCGTCTGCGTTTCCGGAGTGATAAAGCCGTCATAGGTCTTCACCGCCGGAGTGACATACTCACCGGATTTAGCGGTGAAGTTATCCGTCTCAAATACCGTATACCCTGCATCATTCAAATTCTGCTGCTTATGCTGTACGGTGTACGGAATCGTCCATTGTGCTGTATAGGTCGTGTTAGCCGCCGGCATGGTAGATGCCGGAGTAACATTCCAACCGTCGAAGGTCCAACCTTCTTTCGATACCGACGGTACGATGATAGCAGTGCCATACTCAACAGAACCGTGAGTATAAGCATCATCGGCACTTGTGATAGTAGCGCCATTTGCATTCCAAGTCAGCGTGTACGAATTCTTCGTATAGTGCGCATAATAGGTCACGTCAGCAGAAACCGTAGTGGACGATGTAACCTCCGTGCCGGCAGAAGCTTCTGTAAACCAACCGTCGAAGGCATGACCTGCTTTGGTTGCCGTCGGCAGTTCACCTACCGCAGAACCAGAAGTAACATATTTATACGGCAATGTTGCATTTCCTCCGTTTGCATTGAACGTAACGCACTTCTCGCCTTCTACCAACTCAGCAAACTGTGCCTGATAGGTTACATTAGCCGTTGCCGCTGCAACAGCCGGATTCCAACCGGTAAATTGATGATTATCCAGAGTCGGGAATGCAGCAGTATAAACAGGCATCTCACCCTGATGCAGATGCAGCGTCTGGAGAGTGGTCTCACCGTTCTTGAAGATGATTGTCCAAGCAGCTTCTACTACCCATTTATATACCGGATCGTCATTAGCAAACGGATACGCATCTACGGTATAGTTTGCCAAACCGGTATTGATGTTGTAATAACCGCCCGTTATCGCGTAGGTACCTGCTGCATGGACGCACTTCGAGCTACTGTTGCCTTGCGCCAGGAAGTAACCGCCGTTAATATTGATGGTAGCCGCAGCCGCTCCGTAGATGGCGTATGCCGCTTCCGTTGCCGGAGTCGCTTCAATCGTTCCGTTATTTACTTCAACCGTACCGGCTTTCACAAAGATTGCTCTCGTTTTAGTAGTACGGATCTTGCCTAACTTCAAAGCGGTGTTATCCGTAATAATGAAGGTAGCACCCGGCGCCTGAACGAAGATCAGACTGTCGATAGCACCGGACAACAGGTGTCCGTTCAAATCGAGTGTACAGGTCGTGTTCTGCGTTGCATAGGTCAGTCGCTCAGGCACATTCGGGATATCGCGCAAAATGGTGATCGTTGCATCTTTCTTAATTTGGGCTACGTTGAACGCCTCCTTAATCATATAGAACGTACGGGTCTCTGCGGCATCGGTGACACTGACATACGGGGTCGCAATCTCCCAGTCGCCGTTGACATACTCGTAATACGTGCGAACATTGGTCTGCTCGTCCTCGGTATAGAAGAACGGTTCGTCGCGCAGAACGTTCATCCAGTCGTTATTGAACCAGATATAATGCAGATCTTCATCCTCCGGATGGATTGTATATGCTTTGCTCTCGCCTGTATATGGAGTAGCGGGATGCCAGTTACAGCCGGAGAAGCAGATGTAGTACTGAGAAGCATTGGCTGTCGCATGATAAGCAGGGTCATAGCCGTTGCTTGTCAGCGGAATAAACTCACCATTCACAAGGGCTTTCTTCACACCGCCGATGGTATAGAGACAGTTCTCATCCACCGCTGCTTCCTCGAACCAGAGACACTCTTCTTTCTGATAGAGTTTATTATCCGAACCGCTATAAACACCTTCTCCTTCAGCCGCCATGAACTGATGCCATTCGCCTAACATAGTGTAGTTGTAATATGCCGTCGGGTTCGTGCCTAACCACCAATCCGATTCCAGATCTGCTTCGGGATCAGGGTTCTTCGAACAATCCGCATCCGGCGTTACATTGAACCATTTCATACGAGCTTCCAGACCGGTCTTATCGTGCGAATAAACGGCAGAAGTCCACGTTTCGTCACCGCTTACATCATTGGTCGGATAATACGAAAAGTCATAGGTGTGATCTGCTTTCTCGTTATTATTTTCTTCGTCGAACCAACGACCGTGTATATTGTAGAAAGTATAACCTCCATAACTCTTCGTGTATGAGCCATCCTCGTTGCAGAGGTTAGCAGCAGTCACAGGATTGTATACCCATTTGATGTACGGTTCTCCTTTTATCGTATCAACTGCCCACAAACGTTCAGTAGTGGGTAAGGCATTCTTGAAATGAATCTCTCCTCCACCGTTACCCATTACATTCGCACCACCGGCAGTAGCATAAATACGACCAACCTTCGTATTATCCAAACTATTCGTTTGTACATTCAATACACCATCCACAATCAGTTTGGCATCATCCAAACCATCTTTGGATCTTTCATCACCACGATCTTTGTGACTGGTGAGGTTATTGAACGAACGGAAATAACAATCATACGTATATTTGCCCCACTGGTCTTTATCGTACAGATAGAGTTCGTTCTCCAGGTTGATAGTAGCAGTTGACTTGATCTCAATGATAGAACCGGCCTGCATCATCAGCGGATTGGAAAGTGTCATGTTGCAATCCTTTAAGATGATATGCATGCTATTGCAGATAGGCAGGATGAAGTCCTCCGAACTCATGGATACATACACCGTGATATGGAGCGCATCCAATTGCGCCGTACCACTCAGTTCGTAGCAGGTCAAGTCTGTTGTTGCATCATACCACGTACGTACCATCGACTGCTCATCAGTCAGCAAAAACATAGTCTCCGAAGGACCAATCATCGAGAACACTGCACCATGATTACCCTGACCGGTGGTGATGCTGGTGTAATTGCGCAATACCGAACCATACTTAAAGGATGTTGGTACCTCTACATTCTGGATCGCATAACTCTGGAATGGGAACAGTTTACGATGGTCTATCACATTATTGTTATAGATATCCAAGGAAGCTGTACCGCCTCGCCAGTCACCTAACTCGAAATTCTCCCAAACAACCGAACCGGCGTTGGCGGTAACGGTACCGGTACCAACGGTATTATTTCCTTGGTCCATATCCTGACCCTTGATATATCCCCAGCAATAGAGGTTCGCACCGCTATTCAATTCAATATGTCCACCATGCGTCATATTGATCACACCGCACTCATCCGTAGGATAAGCCGACTTATTACCACCGTTGGAAGAGAGCAATTTTGCTGACACGCAGATATTTCCGTTACAAATGATATTTACACCTTCCGTTAGCGTGAGCGTACGATATGCGGATAATACCTCTTTGTTTGCCATGTTTACGATCTCCGGTGTTTCTTGCAAGGTATAGAAGTTATCTTTGTATGGGACTAACAGGGTAACACCGGCAGGAATAGTATAAGTGATCGGAGTATGACCATCACCCAAGATGGTATCTTTGGTTACAGTGACTACTTTATCCACGGCTGAATTGCCCGCCACGCTAAGTGCTCTGGTGAGATCATCATAATAAACATTTCCCACCTTGAAATATTCGCCCTTAATCTGGTCAAATAGTGCTATTACTTCACAATCCCTACCAATAGAGGTCGTAAACGAAGCAGCGCAAGATACCAATTCTTCGCCTATCTTCCATCCCTGGAATACATAGCCGGAAGCGGTAACTGTCGGAGCACTCAAGGTAACGACATAAAGCGCGGGGTCTGTTTCTGTAATTGTTTTTACATAATCTGCACTCGAAACCGTATGCGGCACATTATCGCTGTAGGTAACAACGTATGTACCATAATCCGAATGTTTATAGGTGATTTCACTCGGGGAAACAATCACAATAGGCAAAGATAATTCCTCATGGTTATACGTATAGTCATCCGAGAGAGTCAACACGCAGGTATTACCCATAGACACTTGTTGTGCCTCATCAATATCCACTCCCTCTTTCAGCGCTACCGTAATCACTTTATTTTGCGTTAATCCGATACCTAGACCATCATCGCCGTTGAACACAAAGGACGAACCTGTGGCCTTGCCGGCAGAACTGATGGTAAAGTACTGTGCTGCGGTAGCATTGAGCGAAGCGGTCACGACTCGCTTATTGGAGAACGTAGTTGTTACATCCAACGAACTTACATTATTCCCATCTCGAATCAGGGCTACTTGAGGATAATTTGCGGATATTGCATCTACTTCATAGTACTCTATATTAGTCATTTTTCCATTTCCCTTCATTTCTATTTTTACAGTATTCGGGGAAATATCTATTACTTGATGGCCAAGAGTAGGAGTGTATGAGGTATTCCAAATAGTATGCTGGGTATTGTTTGCATCATATTCATATAGATACCAAGCCCCTGACCTTTCCGTAAAATCAAACTCAAACTTTGTCTGTCCGCTAAAATAAAACCAAATTTTGTCACCTCCTACTTTTAACGTTTTCGTTGCATCATCCCATGTTTCCCAAGCCGAAGCCCATTTGGACACTTTACCATATTCGCCGTCGGTTCCATCTCCCAGATACTCCTGACGATCAATAACCACATGCTTAGGGAGAGGCATAATCTCTGTTTCATACTCCTTTTCAAAAGCCGTATAGGTATCCGTTTGTGGTATTTGCAGAATATAAGCGGCTGTTTTGCCCGGCTCATGATGCAAGTAGGCTGCCGTAGCAGATATTGCTAATGTATCGAAGGTGACTGCATCTCCAGCCGTTTTGGTGAGTTTCCATACGCCATCGGAATTCGTCGAAATAGGATTAGTCACCGTTCTATTCTCTTTCATCGTTCCCCAATTCCAAGTAACGGTCGTCTGGATGAGCGGCAATGCGCGATAGGTCAAGGTTAACGTAGCCGAAACATCTTCATTAGCGGTTCCCTTACCGGAAACGGTCAACGTTGCCGTATAGTTAGTGTTTGCAATTACAGGCTTCTTAGGGTGCGCGCGGAACGAAAGTGTTTGGTATTTTTGCGTCAAATTTGATTTTAATGCAGCTGAATCAAACTTAAAGACAGTGTCCGGATCATACCACACAGCAGACGGATTGGTAATTTGTGAGATAAATAACTCTGCCGTTACATCTTTATGATTTGTACCGATGATATCGCCATAATTGTAACTCTCTGCGGTGAGCGGTGTTTCACTACCATTTGCCGCAAACGTTATGCGCGAAGCGGCGGAACCTGTGCCTTGTAAGGTAATATTCTTCTGGTAGGTTTGTTCTCCATTCGATGCTGTATAACTGGTTACGATATGTAACGTAGCCGTGTGCTCGCCAGTCGTGGTCGGCGCATAAATGACATCCAACAGACTTGCCGAATATGCTCCGCTTACTTCTCGCGTACCGTTTGCAAACTTAAATTGATCCGCGTTCGTGCCTTCTATCGTAGCTGTCCACGTTGCATTATTCGCTGCCACACCGGTCGTCTGCGCAGGATTATAAATCAACTTATTCGACAAATAGGCACGCTGCGAAGCTGCGATTTCCATGCCTTTGTAGAAAGTCTCACCTTCGGCATTCCAATCCAATTCATCTACCATCAAGGCGAATTTGGGCAGCAAGTCCACGTATGCTGTTACCGTTCCGGAAACAGGATCTCCGCCATTGACAGAAGTAACCGTTACTGTGGCTGTCGATGCCGGAGATGAAACGGCATGTACATTCTGTGCTGTATAGGTCACAGGGACGGTCAAGACACCGCCACTACATGTAACGGATTCTTCTACAATATCAAAATGTCCGTCACCACCGGTTAACGCATAATTAAAACCGGCAGGAAGACTCGTGCTTGACACATTGAATTTTACATACGTGGTACCGGTTGCGGTCGGAGAAGCATCGATCGTAACCGTACCATTCTCATTCAGAGATGTCACAGTCGACTGCGACAGCAACGCATTTTCTGGAATAAAGGTCCAATAGAATCCGTTATTTCTCTTCAAACCTGCCTGTGTTTGATAATCCAGACTTCCATCTGAATACACTTCAAGGTGAGAGATAAAATCGCCTCCGGAAGCATCACCTTTGGCAATCAAAAACGTATTCGTTCCTAAAGAAGTCCATGACCATACATGTATTTTATAATTTATGTTGGTAGCTGCACTTGCATTCCATTTCCAATTGCTATAACCGTCAGCACTGGCATATCGCGTAACATTGTCATCGCCCGTATACGTAAACAAACATTCCTTGTACGAACGGTTTTCCGTTACGCCATTATCGTCAATTTTCTTGTTAAGGTAATTGGCATTTGTACCTATCGTTAAGGAATCACAAGTAAACAAAGTAGCCTCTGCCGGATTAGCAGTAGTTCCCGGTTTATTCGAGCTGGACCCATTTCCTGTTTTGGGGGCTTGGAGGAATCTACCTGTAGCGATATTATAAATATAATACTTGCCTTCATCTATAGGTGTCACTCCCAATGTGGACCAGTCGAAATCCGGCACGGTCTTTACGAACTTGGCATAAATGACTATTTTCGTTCCGGCCTCGGCAGCAGCAGCACTAGGATAGGATGTAAGCGTCCTACCGTTTCCGGACACAGTAAAATTCGATGAGTTTGTAAAAGTAACGTTGCCGGAAGAAGACGACTGCAGCCGCTCTGTACAGGCTGCATCCCAATACCATCCTTCAAACATGGTTCGTTTATCGCCTGCTTGAGCCCTCGCACAGAATTGTACACCTCCACCTGCTCCGTGCTCGATGGTCTGTTCCCAATGCGTACTCTCGTCCGAACAAACTGTCCATAGTCCGTCCTTGCCGATATTATACAAATAATTGTAGTATTTGCTGTTTGCGGAAGAGTAATCGCAAGCATACAACTTACCCACAGCTCCGTTTTCCAGCACAGGAATAATCTCCACGCGGAAATACGACGGTGCTGCCATCACAGCATTTGTGCTCCAGCCGATGGCGAGGAGTAGCATGAATAGCCTAAATAAATTTTTTCTTAGCCCCAAGGGCTTGAGTAAGTTTGTTTTTCTCATACTTTAAATTGTTTTTAAGTTAATATTTCGTTTTTCAGTTTGCATCCTCTATACGGGCACTACCCGCTGCCTATGCGTGTCGTATGCATGTCGTATCCTACACCTCAAATACACACCACATATACATGCACAAAAAACGGCAGTCCGCTTTTATTGGATTACCGCTTGAATATTTATTGGGGATAAATATCAGAATATCATGCTTTGTGGCATAACACGCAAGATATAAACAATATGCAAGGATTTTGTGTAAAAAGTAACAAAATTCTGCATATTTAGGGTCCCCAACGTAAACTCTGTTTGCGATACGGTAATCCAATATATCAAAGATCATCACGTGGCGGCATAGGTGTGGATTTTATAGGTACAAAAGATATGGGAAACCACACCTATGCACCCTGCCACAATATTTTAAGGAACGTGCGCATGCACGCATATATACGCAATATACACGAAAAAGCGTGAAGTCCGACCATTCTTCACGCTCATCAAGGGCTTCGCAATCCCCGCTAAAAGTAGAAAAACAACCGAAGTCCACGCCCGATATGCTACACCCACCCCACCAAAGCAGGGCGTGGCATGTATAACATACCCACGAGGACATTCATCGTTGCTGTCTGGACTTTTAGCTGAATTTTGCGAAGATTCTGATGAGTCGCAAACAACGTCAATAAACGCCTTTTTATGTCCTTGCTGTTTTATGTCGGCAAGCGACAGCACAGGTTACTCAAACCTTTGCGGATGCAAAGGTACTGCTTTTTTCTGACATACGCAAGAAAAATACAAAAAAAAGTGCCGCGGAGGCACTTTTTTCTCATTGTGAATTGTGCATTGTGAATTGTGAATTGTGAAGTTGTTGTGTTCATGTGCGGTTGTGTTTAGTGTTAATAGATTCGTGTTTTTATATACCCCTCCATATATAAGTCAAAAAAGACCTGAAATCTATCACCTTCGCGTTCGGCAAGGAGGTTACAAAAGTCGATACCACTCCGCTTAATCGACGAGGTAACTCCTGCCTTCGCTCTCCCCATGCGGAACGCTTTGCTGGTTCCTGTGGGGACCCCAATATAGATGGACTTTTTTCATTTTTTTGCGTAAACTCTGCGGACAGGGCATGGTTAATCTTCTTGCTCGTAGTAATAGGAATAGTCGATTCCTTTCATGAATAGTTCGCGGTCGTTGATTTGGTCGGTCAGCGCATTGCGGAGCAGATCGCGGATGGCACTTGCGTCTACTGCGCTACGAATCATAGCGTCCAGATATTCATTCTTAGGGATACGGCTCCAATCGACACAACGCTGCAAGCGTTTCTTGAAAATCATGTCCAACCATACACGCGTGCTGCGTCCGTTACCCTCGCGGAATGGATGAGCAATATTCATCTCCACATACTTATCTACAATCTCGTCAAAGGTATTCTCCGGCATACGTTCAATCTGCTCCAGTGTCTGCGGTAAGTATTGCGCCATAGCGAACTGGAAACCGCCTTTCGCAATATTCACTTGGCGTATCTTTCCCGCAAAATCATAAAGACCGCCGAATAAATATGCATGAATCTTTTGCAAGGCTTTTACCGTTCCCACTTCCGCATCGGAAATCATGTTGCTTTCCCATAACGTATAAGCTTTCTTGCGGCTTTGCCCGTCTATGGTATTATCTGAATAGGTAAACCAATCCAAGAAAGCAGCTGTGTTTTTAGCCGGCAGCGTTTTGACTACTTCGATGATATCTTCTTGCGCAAAACAATCCGTGGCGTACCGTTTGCCGTCTAGTGCGGTTAATTTCAGTTGTATACATTTTGAATACAACTCGCCATATTGGGTTTTCTGACGGTTTTTGACCGTACCCCAATAGACACGAGGACGCGGGCTTTCGGTAATAGCAGCCACGATATCCACGATGGAAAAGAACCATTTGTTCTGTTCGTCATTCCATATAGCCCGCACTTCGCGGTCTTTGTAGAACCGTATGGATTGTTTGGCACTCATATATTTGATAATATTTTATCCGTTGTGTTTATTGTTAATAGATTCGTGTTTATATATACCCCTCCATATATAAGTCAAAAAAGACCTGAAATCTATCACCTCAAATGCAACTTTTTTTCATTTTGGGGCGTTTTAGTCTCCGGCTTGGTTGCCTTGCTATGTATATGCGACATGCAGCGGTGGCGCTGTGCGGGTGTCAGGACATCGGGCACAAGTTATTTAAACTTCTTAGTCTGCTGCTCGATAGATTTGATAGTTTCCAAGTAGGCTTCTTCTACCGGTGACAGGGTGTTGTTCTGCCATGTTGAGTGGTTGTTCGGAAATCCCGAATAACCACTCAGTTTTTAATTTTGAACCTGTCGGAGTTTCCGACAAGTTGAGTCGTTCGGAAATTCCGAATAACTGAATTTTCGTCTAATTTTCGTCCTCACTCTGATAAATGAGGATGTCTCCGTTACCGAGATTTTGACTAATATCTTGTGTTTCCATATTATTCCTTTTTATCCATTAACTCGCTCCAGGTTAGGAAATCCGGTTTGGTGGTTTGGGGGCTTGGGCTGTTGTAGTTTAATCAATTGTTTTGTTATGCTGTATAGTCCTTTAATAATACTAAAATATATTTGCTTCTAGTTTATGCAATTGTATTGTACTTTGGTATATCTGTTGCAGTTTTTCGTAATTTAAGAATGTGAAATACTCTTTCATTTGTGAGTATATCTCTAGTTGTAATGTTTGCTCATATTTACCTCTATGTTTTTCTGGTGCCACAATAATAAATTTTGTATGAAAGTTTTGTAGTTGTAGGCAACGATTAAAAGCATTACTTAATGTGCTTAGACTATCTACGACTTCAATGGCATACAATGGAAACTGAAACCCTTTTTGATTAAACCACAATACATCTATATGTTTAACTTCTTGCAATATTTTCGGATATGTAAAAGAAGGAATATCTGACATAGTAGCAATATCTCGCAGTTTTACATTATCACGATACACTGCGGACGGGTCGGCTGTATAGGTTAAGCAGTTTTTAAGATTACCTAATTCAAGGCACAGTCCTTCCATAAAAGAATGCATACGAACTTTATTATTCGTCGGCATTTTTTCTTCCTTGTAATTTATAACAGCATAAAGACTTAAGCCAACACGTTTAAAGCGTTTACTTAGTTCCCTGTATAAAACTCCACGAATTCCCGCTTCCCATTCCCTCGGATTTTTTGCTCCGGGATAATAGCGTTCTATATTATCATAAATATAACTTAGACTTCCCGCACCTCCATTGTCAAGAAGTACACGCTCTATTGCTTCAACTTTAGTCATATATGATACTTCATGTTAGTTAATATTATTGTTGTTTTGCATGAGCAAAGTAATCCTATCGGATATATTCTCTTGGGATTTCTTAAATACAGATGCTAATATTTCAATCGAACATTGCTTATCATTATAAAGTTGCATCAATAATTCATCATCACTTGGAGACCAAATATCTGTTTCTTCACCACCTTTGATAAGACACATATCTTCTTCCCCCTCTTCATAATTGACATTATGAGTAGCTTCTGAAGAGCCAGATTTTGAAGAAGATTTCGCCTTTGCAAAATTTTCATCTCCTTCAAAATCAGTTTCCCAATCTCGTATGGCGTCCGGTAAACCAAACTCAATATGCAAACCTACGTTATCGAGGATGACGCACCTTGTTTTTCCTGCTGTTGGACGAAGTCCACGGCCTACTTGTTGTAGGTATTTGACAAGTGATTTGGTAGGACGAGCCAGTTGGATGAACTCTATATCTGGGCAATCGAATCCTTCTGAGAATATATCTACGTTCACTATCACGTCTATACTGCCTTCTTTAAAACGCTTCACATATAGACGTCTTGTATCACGAGGGGTCTCGCTATCAATCCGCACGATATTTACTCCGGCTTTGCTAAACTCAGAGCATATATGATCGCTATGTGCGCGACTAATGGAATAGATAATACCTTTTTTACCAATCGCATAGTGTTGGTAACTCTTTAAGAGGTGTGCGCGAATCTTAACCGTATCTACTACTTTTTCAAGAGCAGATACTTTATAATCGCCCTCCATGTCAAATTCATCAATAGAATCAATCTCTGTTTTAATGGCATCATTTGGAGCGATTGAATAGTATTCATATGGAGCAAGCCACCCTTCTTGAATAAATTCCTCGATTGGCTTTGAGACGATTAGTTTGTCATATAGTTCTCTAAAGCCGCTATGGTTCATGCGCCAAGGAGTTGCCGTTACACCGAGGTGTTTAGCGTCCGGATACATACTCCATAGTTTGCGATAGGAATTGGCCATGGAATGGTGCGCTTCATCTATAATAACGAAGTTGATATTCAGATCTTGAATAACATCTCTGTTGGCATGGTGCGTTATAGTCTGAATAGACGCTACTTGGATTGATTTTGTTAGATCTCTGTCTTTCCCTCCTGCGATGATTCCGTGAGATATTTTATACTTATCGAGACTTTCGCTTATCTGCTCAATCAACTCTACTCTATGCGCAACAATCAGTATCTTTGTATTTAGAGATTGTAATACGCCCCATGTAGAAATATCACCAATAATCGAAGTGAACAAGCGTGTTTTTCCAGTACCAGTAGGCATTTGGAACATCACACTATCACACGAGTCCCAAGCGGCAAAGATTTGTTCTTTTGCATCTTGTTGATAAGGACGGAGCGTTCGGTCTTTTCTACATATATCAGCAAACATTTTAATCTGCAATAAATTGCTGCAAATGACGGTTAATTAACTCTAAACAATTAATATCAGACTTTGTTAGTGCTGATTTTTTGTTCTTGGACTCTCTTAACTTATTAAGCCATGCTAATTTATCTCCTTTTGTTTTAAATGATCCACCTATATTGATGGCAAAAACTTCTTCAAATTCTGGAGCACTAAAGTTTTTATTGATAACATCTTTGTATTCTGACAATTCCAAATAGTCTCTCCAATCGTATTCCGATAAATCAAAGTCCTCAGCGTCACTATTCGCTTTTATTATACGGCTTTCTACTTCATTCTTTAGTATCAGTATTTGCCCACTTAACCATCTATGTTCATAGACCTTCTCTAATCTTTCAAATAACAAGATACGTAATTGTTTGAAAATATCGTCTTTTATTTCCTTACCTCTTTTTTGAAGAGATTGATCCTGTGTTTCTCTCCATTCCATAAGTCCATCTGGTTCATATTCTGAATCATATTTATTTACTATATTCTCATATGCCATTAGCCATTTCTTTTCGGCACCTTGACCTTGTATATTCCTAAGAGACACGCTTTCTTCTTCCGGAAGATTATTTAGTCCTTCTGATAGAACTTGCATATATGGTCTTATTAATTCCCGGCGTTCTCGTCCAGTTGAAGAAATATTAAGAAGTCCTTTAGCGACAAGATACTTATGCAAAGAACCGATGATCATGATTACAGCGTAAGTAGCACGGTTTGAGAGTAAAAAGATTGGAGCAGTTTCTGGATTCAAGCCTTCAGAAAGCATACTATAACAGTCTATGATAAAATCCGCTATACGTTTGCTAGCCTCAGTCATGGCTTTCTCAATATTTGTTTCTTTCTTATCATAGAGATAACCATCTAGGTCATCACTCCATTTAGTTCCTTTTGCTTTTGGAATAAGTCCACATTGCAACAAACCATTTTCAAAAGCAGTAGAACCTAATTCTCCTTTATCTTCTCCTATAGTTATTTTATTGTGAAGTACAGTACCTGATTTCCCGCACAGTTCTTTTATGATGGATGAACGTAACGCTCTCATACGTGAGTCAAGTCGTTCTGATGTCCATAGAAGATCCTGTTCCAAATCAATCCGAAGATCTTTACTTACAGCCTTTTGATTCTCATTGATTTCCATAAATATTCTTAACTGCTCATCATTTGACATATCTTGGAAAGCGACAACAGGGATCGTATGTTTCTTCTTTTGGCTTGAAGTTGCGTAACCATATACACGATGCTGACCATCAATTATATAGGCTATACCATATGCATTAGGTATATTGAGTAGACCGAATTCTGCATTTGAGCCTTCTTCTTTATGTATGGGATCAAAAGTAACTTTAACATTATCACTAATGTCTGCAAAGTTCAAGATAATAGAATTTGGAAAATATCCCCCTCCATCAATGAATTTTGCAATGCCTTTCAATCGTTTAGGGACCAATAATCGTTGGTAGGTTGGAGCCAAAGAAGCATTTACTTTTGTCCTATGCAAAACAAATCCTATTTTTAGTAAAGTACTCGGCTCTATTGAGAACAGGTAATATTTCTTTTCCCCCATTTCTCCTCGTAATGCAGGTATAACTATCGGTTTTCCACTTATTAACTCATCCTTAAACATCAAACTATAAAACTGATACATTACGGCTGTCTTATAAGATTTGATAAGATCGCAAATATACTTATATGCGTTATCATCTAAATGATATATATCATTATGAGCCATACGGTTATCATCCTCACTCTCATCTATAATCTGATAGTTACGCGTTGCTAAAATATACTTTACTCGTTTATTTGAGCCATATATTTGCTTCAACGACTCAGCAACCCCATTTTTATAGAGAGACATTTCATTTAATATCGCCTGAAAACTCCGGCTTTTAGGTCTTTCAGCAGCTTTACACTCTACCACAAAAATAGCTTCTTCACCAACAGCTACAATATCAATTTGCTTTTTCTCTTCGGGATTCTCTCCCCACGGAATGACTAATTTATCGTCAGAATTAAGAATACGGAACCCAAGTTCGTAAAACATGCACCAGATATCATCTTCAAATTGACGAGAAAATTCTTTAGGACGGGTTATCTGAGTTTTCGTTTTCATAACAGTTCCCCTTATCCATCCTTGATTTACAAATCTTTCCACTTCTGCATGAAGCACCTTTTGCGAATCGGATTTGGTTCGTCTTGCTTTATACTTACGAGCCAGAGCATCATCCTCATGAAGCATATGCTCTCTAATTTTTTCAACTTGTAATTCTGTCAGTTTCATATTGATGTGGTGTTTATTTCGTGTTTAAAAGAGAGGTCTTATTATTTGTCCGTCATCTTCGTAGTTCATCATCAGAACTTCGGATTGTTTCTTGACTACATTTTGTGTCGGATTAATGGTTCGCGTTGCGACAATATCTTCAATTCGAAAACCGTTATAGATTTGCTTAAAATACGAACTATTGTCATCGTTTCTACTATCCGAATTACTTTGCATCAAATAGCATCGTCTTCCTGTTATACGCCTACAAAACTCGTGTAATTCTTCTTGTTCATGATCTCCAAAGTCCATTCGGTAGTATTTGCTAAAGTTTTTAGAATGCTCCTTTAATGGTCTATAAGGAGGGTCCATATATATGAATGTATGATGCCCAACTAAGTAATCTCTAATTATTCGATAGTCTCCGCACAATATCTCCACTCCTGCTAATGCATTATGAACTTCCTCTAAATTATGAGCATCTGCAATCATAGGCCTTTTGTAGTACGCACATGGGACATTAAATTCTCCATTACTATTCTCCCTGTATAAGCCATTATAACATGTATGATTAAGGAATATAAATAATGCAGCTCTCCTTACTCCTCTTGCTCTATGTTGATTGTACTCATCCCTAATTCTATAATAAATTTCGCCTCTTTCCTCTTTGTTATTGCAATTATAATATTCCTTTTGTAAGTTCTCTAACATCGTTATTAGAGATTTTGGGTTCCTTTGGATAATTTTGTAGCAAGATATAAGATCTCTGTTAATGTCATTAATAATAATTCGGCCCAATTGCTCTCTATATTTCGACAGCAGGAAGAACAGTACAGCTCCTCCGCCCACAAATGGTTCTATATATGTTATGTTATGCTCGTCCGCAAAAAATGGTGGTAGGTTAGCATCAATCTTCTTCAACAAATTAGCCTTGCCTCCAGCCCATTTCACAAAAGGTTTTGCACTCATTAAGCTTTCATTAGTTTTTTAGTCTGGTTCCTACTCCTGGTTTGTTCCCTATGCGGAACGAGGTAATCACGTATCCTGCCTTACCCTTATATATACTTTGTATATATCCCGTGATTTTGATTATTGTTTTTCATTCTCTATAGGCATATTCTCCCTTGCTGCCTCAATGGATTTTTGCAATTGACGCAGGAGGACTTCCTTCGAGGGTAACTCGGTAAGATACTGCGCAACACGGATTCCGGATTTGTCCAATTGCAGCAAACTGATCTGCTCGTCGCTTCCTTCCGTACAGAGTAACAATCCCAGTGGCGTTTCTTCGCCCGGTTGCATTTCGTATTTCTCCAACCATCGCAGGTATAACTCCATCTGTCCTTTGTACTGCGCTTTGAAGCTGCCGAGTTTGAGGTCAATAGCAATCAAACGATGGAGTTTGCGGTGATAGAAAAGCAGGTCGAGATAGTAATCCTCGCCGTCGATAATCATTCGTTTCTGACGCTCCACGAAGGAGAAGCCGACACCTAACTCCATGATAAACTGCTCCAAGTGCGCCACAAGGCTATCTTCCAGCGATTTCTCCGAGTACATGCCTTTGAGACCTGTAAACTCCAAGAAATAAGGGCTCTTGAACACCAAATCCGGAGACAGAGTCTCGTTATCGCGCAAATCTGCCAGTTCCTGCTTGATCAGTTCCTCCGGTTTTGTAGCAATCGCTGTGCGTTCATACAACATGCCGTCTATCTTCTCGCGTAGCTTATTGCGTCCCCATCTTTCGGAAGCAGCCATCGTTAAGTAAAACTCGCGTTGGAGTGGTTCTTTTAATGGCAACACCTCAATAAAGTGGCTCCATGATAATTTGGTCGCAAGTTGCGACACAATTTGGAAGTCGGGCAGAAGACGTGCAAATTGCATCATTCTCTGAATATTACGAAGTTCAAAACTCTTGGTCTCATACTCTTGTTGTAATTGCGTCGCAACATGCGACACAATTTGCTTGCCATACTCTGCGCGTTCATTATTAAGCACATCGCGATTGATACGATTGCCGATATTCCAATACATCGCAGTTAACTCATAATTGGCAGTTGCAGCTACGTTTGTACGAGCAGAGTCGATGATCTGCCGCAAGTCATTGATGAGTTCCACCGGAACTAATCCTATTTGCGTTATTTTCTCTATATCTGCCATGTTTCTTACTTGTCGGTTGATTGTGTCACAGAGGACGATAATTTGGTCGCAAGCTTCGCGACAATTTTGACACCAGCGGTGACACAATTCCCTATTTTACAAATTTGGGCGCAAAGGTACAATAATTTTTTGACATATGCAAGGGGGAGGGGCGTTTTTTGGAAAAATCAGGGAAGGAAGGCGGATTCAGGGGATCGCGCTCGAAGAGCGGCCAAGTGGGCACACAGGACCGGTAGGCAGGGGAAGCAGGGCTCGCGGAAACAGCCGCGAGGGCTGGACCGGCGGGGAAGAAGCGGGCGGACACGGAGGCTCACGGAAACAGCCGCGAGAGCAGGACCGGCGGGAGCATGGGAGGGGGCGAATACGGGGGCTCGCGGTACTAGCCGCGAGAGCAGGACCGGCGGGAGCATGGGAGGACGGAGAGGACGCGGGGCGAGGGACGGGAGGGGGAGGGAAGCAGGGCTCACGGAAACAGCCGCGAGGGCTGGACAGGAGGGAGCATGGGAGGACGGAGGGGACAAAGAGGACGGAGGGGGCAAAGATGGACAAAATGGCACGAAAGTGGACAATTTGGCACGAAAGTGGACATTTTGGCAGGGATGGAAGGGGTGGCACGGAGATTGCAATATTCAGGGTGAAAACGTTTAAAAGCGACCTGCTAAAG
>CAMKPZ010000014.1 GCA_946414805.1 uncultured Bacteroidales bacterium | reverse complement strand
CGCTAATACGCATACTATAAAGATAAGTTTTTTCATTTCATCACTCCGTCTTTGATCTCTATGACTCTGTCGGCAATGCCGGCTAACTCCTTATCGTGGGTAACGAGCAGGATGGTCTGGCCGTATTCCTTGCGTAACTGCAACAACAGATCGCTCAACTCTTTCTTGTTCTTCTCGTCCAGACTGCCGGTCGGTTCGTCCGCCAGAATGATATCGGGACTCATCATCAACGCCCGTGCAGCAGCAACGCGCTGTTTCTCGCCGCCGGACAACTCATTCGGCTTATGGTTCATGCGTTCCGCCAGACCAAGATCCGTGAGTAACTTCTTTGCACGGGGCTGATAATCAGCCTCTTTCTCTCGAGCAATCATCGCCGGAATACATACGTTCTCCAGCGCAGTGAACTCCGGCAGTAGTTGGTGGAACTGGAAGATAAAGCCGATGTGTTTGTTCCTGAATGCCGCTAACAGGCTGTCATTCAGCGTAAAGACATCCTTCCCGTCAATCAGCACTTTGCCTTTCGTAGGTCTGTCCAGTGTACCGATGATCTGGAGTAGGGTGGTTTTGCCTGCGCCGGACTTGCCGATGATAGCTACTATCTCGCCTTTCTCCACGCTTAGATTAACGCCTTTCAGCACCTCTAACTCACCGAAAGATTTATGTATATTTTGTATTTCTATCATATGTCTGATCATTCTAAGCGGAAATTAACGGGCACCGTATATTTGACTCTTACTGGGATCCCGCGACGCTTACCGGGATGCCATTTAGGCATAATGGAAACCACGCGGATAGCCTCTTTATCCAGCGAAGGATCACCTCCACTACGTACCACCTTCACATTCTCTATCGCTCCGTTTATCGCTACCACAAACTGCACGATTACACGCCCCTGAATACCTTTTTCTTGCGCGTACACAGGGTATTTTACATTCTTGCTCAGGAACATAAACAAAGCCTCCTGCCCGCCTGGAAACGCCGGCATCTGCATATATGGTTCTATCTTCTGCTTGGGCCTTCTTACCTTCTTTCCTTTCTCGTTGTAATAGCGTATTTGCGGCTCTGTTTCTTTCTCACTGGTAGATTCTTCGTACTGCAACTGCCCCGAGGGATAATAGCGCTTTCGCGTGTAAAAAGAAGTCTCCATGCCATATTTGTTGATGGTGTAAGTCAGGTTCACTTCCTCTTTCGTCTTGCCATCCGTGTAGAGGTATATCTCCGAGGCAAGGCGGTTCCGCATGGTGTCTCTCCGCTCGTCATGCACAAGCGTGTAGATCTCCATATACTCCACCTTGCCGTCGTCATGGAAAAAGATCTGTTTACCTTTCCGTAAACCGGCTCCTTTGCCTTCTGCTACACAATGTTGGATGGATTTTAACCGATCGTTCTCGCGTGAGAAATAATGCACAAGGGCGCTGTTCGATTCCCTATCGACACGTTTGACAATACCAATATATTCGGCATCTGCAGGAGATCTTTTTTCCCAGTTCCGGTTAACATACAGGGTATCTCCCTCGGTCAATTCTGCTGCCATGACTATCATCGGCATTAGAAGCAAAGCGATAAGCAACTTTTTCATTTTATAACGATTTTTTATGTTATCAGCCATCACTCCCCAACAATCAATTTCCTGTCTCCGTTCTCCTGAGGAACGATCTTCACGTAAATAGTATCTTCCGGCAGAAGCGCCTCGATCATCTCCGGCCATTCGATGAAGCAGTAGTTGCCCGAATAGAGGTAATCCTCTGCGCCGAAATCAATCGCCTCGCGGATGTCCTTGAGCCGGTAGCAGTCGAAATGATAGACTTCGCCCTTGTAGGGTTGTTCCACATCATACACATTGACTATCGCGAAAGTAGGGCTGTTCACCACATCCTCGGTGCCCATCGCTTCGCATAACTTTTTGATAAAGGTCGTCTTGCCAGCCCCCATCTGTCCGTCAAAAGCAAAAACACGGTGAGGTTCTGCTTCTTTCAGAATTTCTAACGGACTCACTTCTTCGCCTTGCTCATTGAGCAGAACGAGAGTCTCACCTTTTTTTATCGTATAAACACTCATGTTCGTGAATTTTATTCAATTCTCAGGGCGTTATTTTGGTCTGAAAATACTCGTAAAGTGCTGATCCTCTGGTGTTTCCGAGTAATTCGATCCATTCTTCCTTTTTCGCTGCTCCAGCGCGTTTTACAGAGCCGAAATGCCGCAGAATCTTCTGCTTCGTAGCAGGTCCAACTCCCTGAATATCATCGAGTTGGCTATGTATCTGTGCCTTGCTGCGCTTCGATTTATGGTAACTGATAGCAAACCGGTGTACCTCATCTTGTATATTCGTCAGCAATCGGAATACTTCGCTCGTCACCGGCATACTGATCTCTGCCGGAGGAAATCCGTAAAGGAGTGTTTGCGTCCGGTGTTTGTCGTTTTTCTTCAATCCGGCAATCGGAATGCTCAACCCTAACTGATCCTCTACTGCCTCCCGAATGGCATGCATCTGGCCTAATCCTCCATCGGCTATGATCAGATCCGGCATCTGACCGCCTTCGTCTATCAGATGTTGGTACCTTCTCCTTACTACTTCGCGCATACTTGCGTAGTCGTCTGCTCCTTCAACCGTCTTGATCTCAAACCGCTTGTAATCGCTCTTGCTCGGTTTGGCCATGCGGTAAACAACACAACCCGCCACAGCGTTTGTTCCCTGTATATTCGAGTTATCAAAGCAATCGATCCATCGTGGCAGAGTAGGGAGTCCCATCATCTGCTGCAGCTCTGTCAGGATCCGTACGCCTCTTTGTTCGGGATTCAGTTTGTCGTCCTGTTTGAGACGATCCATCTTGTATTGGCGTACATTCTGCATCGCTAACTCTAACAGTTTTCTCTTGTCGCCGGAGATAGCGATGTTGATATGCATCGATTCATCAAATACATCCGGAATGAACGGCACTATCACCTCTTTCGTGGTACTCTCCAGGCGCTCTCGCAACTCCATCATTCCCATCGCCAGCAGTTCCTCTTTCTCTTCATCCATCTTGCGCCGGTATTCGATAGTCTGTCCCTGTACGATGGAGCCGTTATGTACATGCAGCATGGAAATATATACTTTATCATCCTGCTCGTCGTAACCAAAGACATCTAAATCGCCTGTGTGGGTGTTGGTGATGATAGTCTTGCTCTTAAACTGTTCCAGAAGTTCTATCTTTCGTTTGATCTCAGCGGCTTCCTCGTATTTCATTTCTGCCGATTTCATCGCCATTTCTTCCTCTAACTGGCGACCTATATCGTGTGCGTCTCCTTTGATTAACTTACGCGCCTGATCGATCCATTCTCCGTAATGTTCGCTTCCGGGGCGCATCTCGCATATGCCGCAGCAGTTATGCAGGTGATACTTGAGACATACACGAACCTTGTTTTTCTCGATGGAATCGGCGGAAAGAGGGATGTTGCATGTTCGTATAGGATAGATCTTATGTATCAATTCCAGTACCATATCTACCGTGTTGCCAAAACTATACGGACCGTAATATTCGCCGCTTCGTTTGTTGATTGTGCGAGTTTTGAAGATCCGAGGGTAGGGCTCTTTGGTGATGCAGATCGAGGGATAACTCTTGCCGTCTTTGAGCAGTATGTTATAATGCGGTTGGTATTGTTTGATCAGATTGTTCTCCAGCAGGAATGCATCTTGTTCGCTATCAACCACCACATACCGGATGTCGGCTATATGGGCGACCAACTGTCGTGTCTTGGACGACTGGTGGTCCTTGTTGAAATAGCTGTTCACCCGTCTATGCAGGTTCTTAGCCTTGCCTACATAGATAATCTGCCCGTCCTTGTCAAAGTACTGGTACACTCCCGGGTTCTCCGGTATGCGCTTCAGAAGCAGAACAATATGATCATTCTTTGTAGCCATTCCCTAACCCCAATCACTCGTCTACTTCGATCTCCAGAAGGCAGTCGAAATCCACACCGTTTCCCTCGAGGAGTTTTCTGCCATTCAATCCTTCCAGTTCAATCAGGCAGTTAGTATAGATCTTCTTCACACCGGCTTTTTTCACCAGCTCGACTGCCGCCATCATTGACCCGCCTGTAGCCAAGATGTCATCATGAATCAGCACTACATCATTTTCGTTCAATGCCCCTTTGTGCATCTCGATGGTGTCTGTGCCGTACTCTTTCTCGTAGCTCACGCTAATTGTCTCTGCCGGCAATTTCCCCGGTTTGCGGATGGGAACAAACCCTGCGCCTAACTCAATGGCCACAGCAGGGCCGACAATAAAACCCCGCGACTCGATACCTACAATCTGCGTAATACCAAGGTCCTTGTATCGCCTTACCATCTCATCCCGCATCCACTGCAGGCATTCGGGCTTGGCTAATGCCGTTGTGATGTCTTTGAATTGGATGCCCGGAATAGGGAAGTCAGGCACATTGCGGATCGCTGCAATTACTTCTTTTGCTGTCATAGAATTATTTACTATTAATCATTTACTATTTGTACATTTACTACTTGCTCGTGCTCTATGTTCCACGTGAAACACTCTAAATTAGTTTGTTTGCAAACTAAAGTGTGTAGTCCTATCGCCCCATTAACACTAATAGAACGCTTATGTCATTCGGGCTTACACCCGGTATGCGCTGTGCTTCTCCTATGGATCGCGGGCGAATACGAGAGAGTTTTTGTCGTGCTTCGGTGCTCAGACTTTGTATGCTTTCGTAGTCGAACATCTCCGGAATGCGGATCTGCTCCAGTCTTTGTAACTTGGCGGCTTCCAATTGCTCACGTTTGATATATCCGGCATATTTGATCTGGATCTCACAACTCTCTATGATCTCATCGGATAAATCCGCGATCTTTTCTTTTAAGGCCGGCAGTACCTCTGCCAATGCCTGGATACTTACTTGCGGACGCAATACCAACTCGCTGATCTTGCATCCCTCGTGCAGCGGAGTGCTGCCTATCTGCTCCAGCCATCCGTCAATGCTTCCTTTCCGTACTACGCTCTGCTGCATGAATCCGATGAAATCGGCGCAAGCTGATTGTTTGTCTGTTAATGTTTGATATCTGTCCCGATCAGCTAATCCCATCTTGTAACTCCGCTCGGTCAGTCGCTCATCCGCATTATCTTGGCGAAGCAGAATGCGGTATTCAGCGCGGGAAGTGAACATGCGATAAGGTTCATCTACGCCTTTGTTTACCAGATCATCGATCAGCACTCCTATATAACTCTCGTCTCTGCCCATTGTGAATGGCGCTCCGCCGTGTACGTTGATATGTGCGTTCGCACCGGCTACTAATCCCTGACCGGCTGCTTCTTCATAACCTGTTGTACCATTGATCTGTCCAGCGAAAAACAGATTTTTAATCTGTTTTGTCTCCAGAGTGTGATGCAGTTGGGTGGGATCGAAGAAGTCATACTCAATCGCATAGCCGGGTCTGTACATCACTACATCTTCCAATCCTTTGATTGTCTTCAGTCCGGCTAGTTGCACCTGCCATGGCAAACTGCTGGAGAAACCGTTAACATAATATTCATTGCTATCTACTCCTTCCGGTTCCAGAAATATCTGGTGCGCCTCTTTATCGGCGAACGTAACGATCTTTGTCTCAATACTCGGGCAGTAACGCGGACCGATACTCTTGATTTGTCCGTTGAAAAGGGGAGAATCTGCTAATCCTGCCCGCAATGTCTCGTGTGTGTGCGGGTTTGTATAGGTAATCCAGCACGGCATCTGCTTCAGCTCCCGATGAACCGTGTTCAGATAACTGAATCGATGCCAGTCGTTCTCGCCGTCTTGCCTTACTAACTCCTCGAAATGAATCGATCGTGCGTCTAACCGTGCAGGGGTACCAGTTTTCATGCGGTCACTCTTGAAACCCAACCCCACCAACTGCTCGGTAATCCCATACGAGGCAGGCTCGGATGTGCGTCCGCCCTGTATCTGCGTCTTGCCGCAGTGCATCAGTCCGTTAAGGAAAGTGCCGTTGGTTAATACCACTGCCTCTGCTTCCATCTCGATACCCAAAGCCGTCTTCACACCGCATACCTTATTATCTTTGATAATAAGACTTACTACGGTATCTTGCCATATACCTAAGTTATCGGTATGGGAAAGAACTTTCACCCATTCTTCGATAAACCGCTTCCTGTCGCTTTGGCTACGCGGAGACCACATAGCCGGACCTTTGCTCTGGTTGAGCAGTCGAAACTGGATGGCACTCCGGTCGGTGACAATACCCATCTGACCGCCTAACGCGTCTATCTCACGAACGATCTGCCCTTTGGCAATGCCTCCCACTGCCGGGTTGCAACTCATCTGGGCGATCTTATTCATATCCATCGTGATCAGCAGCGTACGGCTACCCATACGGGCTGCTGCACTTGCTGCCTCGCATCCGGCATGGCCGGCTCCTACTACTATGACATCGTATTTAAAATTCATTCGATTTGATTGACTATTTTCTTCCTATTGTTTTGTGTCTGTGTGTCCATTTCCATTGGCCGCTGAAACTGCCGGCAGAGATCGTCCTCACTCTCGGTATAAAGGCATTCTCCAAGTGATTCCGATAGATGATCTCGTGTGTCAACGGATTCACCAGTATGCCAATGATGTCGAATCGCGGTAGTTTCTCTATTTTACGGTACTTGATATATCCGTTGGCGGCTGCAATCATCCTTCTTCTTTTGATCTCATCTACATATTCCTCCGGTCGGATATTACCGAAAGTGCTTGTTCGTGCTTTCACTTCAGCAAAGACTATCTCGTCCTTGCTCTCCGCGATCAGATCTATCTCCAAATGCCCCATCCGCCAGTTGCGTTCAACAATCCGGAATCCTTTCTTCTCCAGCATCCGAGCGGCCTCTTCCTCGCCGATAATTCCTATGGGGTTGGTTACAAACGCCATCTTAGTTCAATTGCTCCATTCGCGCCGCGTCCAGCCGCAGCAAGATGAATAATAATAGTGTGAATCCCCATAACGAACTACCTCCGTAGCTGAAGAACGGCAGCGGAATACCGATCACAGGGAGCAGTCCTAATACCATTCCTACGTTGATCGTCAGATGGAAGAGGAAGATGCCGGCTACCGCGTAAGCGTATATGCATGTAGCAGTGTTCCGCTGCCTCTCCGCTATCATGATCAGCCGTAGTATGAAGAGCAGATAGACCAGCAAAACGCCGATGGAACCGACAAATCCCCATTCTTCTCCTACGGTGCAGAAGATAAAATCCGTGTCTTGCTCCGGCACAAACTGCAGCTTGGTCTGTGTTCCGTTCAGATACCCCTTACCGAAGAATCGTCCGGAACCGATGGCGATACGTGCCTGATTGACATTATATCCGGCACCGGAAGGGTCTTCTTTCATACCTAACAGGACCTCAATACGTATCCGTTGGTGGGGTTGCAGCACTTTCTGGAACACGAAATCGCACGCGTGCGTGTAGCCGATGCAGAAGACGCTGAATGCCGCTACGATCAGCAGTTGGTATTTGCGCCAATAGATACTGATCACTACGGAGTAAACCACCAGCGCAAGCACTACACCCATCGCTACCCAGTTGAAAGGAACGGCTACCCATATGTTAACGAGCATCGCCAGCCCGTATACCAATATAACACTCCCGATCAGGATCAACGCCTGCCAGCGCATCTTATGCTCCTTGCATATGAAAAAGATCTCAATGACGGTCAGCAGCAGCATGCAGGTCAGTATTCCTACGCTCCCCGTACCCAACGGCAAGGCAACGGCGCCAAACCGTATACTGATGATGAACAATGCAACGGCGGCAACACCCACCCATAAGACATATCCGCTCATACCCTGACGGTAGAACACCAGCAGGAAAGAGGCAAACACGAGCGCTGAACCGGTCTCTTTCTGCAGCACCATGATGATCAGTGCCGGCACGCCGATGATCGCAAAAGGTACGATCAAATCGCGCCAACTGCGTACTTTATAGTCGTACCGTCCCATGTATTTGGCAATCGCTAATGCTACAATACATTTGGCGAACTCTGCCGGTTGCAGACTCACCGGACCCAATGAGATCCAACTCATCGAACCCTTGATGTCATGCGCCAGGAACGGCGTTGCCAATAACAGCAAGAGCATCGCTCCATATGCAATATAGGTCAGTACATCGTAGGTCTTGTAGTCAATTAGCAGCAGTATAGTGCCTAAAGCCAACGAGCCTAAAATCCATACAAACTGCTTGCCGGCGCGGTTGGAGAAATCAAAGATACTCGTCTGGTCAAAGGTATAGCTCGCGCCATAGATATTGATCCAGCCGAAGACAGCCAGAGCCAGAAACATACCGATTGTGATCCAATCGACATTTTGCCATATGTTACCACTTCTTGACGCTCTCATTCAGCACTGCGGTTGTTATCTTTTTCTTTAAATCCTTGCGTTTCACGCTTCCGGTCAGGTATTGTTCCATCATCATGCTAGCTACCGGACAAGCCCACGTAGCGCCAAAACCTGCGTTTTCAACGACTACAGCGACTGCTATCTGCGGGTCTTCCACCGGTGCAAAACCAATGAAAATAGCATGGTCTTTGCCGTGCGGGTTCTGAGCCGTTCCTGTCTTGCCGGCCTGCTCAATGTCTTCGATAGGATACCATCGTCCTGTGCCGTATTTCATGACGCGGTGCATACCGTCCTTCACAGCCTCGAAATACCGCTTTTGGATATGTACATCATGCCGATGTGTCAGCATAGAGTCGTTTTTATTCAGATGCGGCGTGATATAATAACCCTCATTGGCGATCAGTGCCGCTTGGTTGGCTAACTGCAGCGGAGTAGTTAATATCTCGCCCTGACCGATACTGAGGGAGCGAACCGTGATTGCTTTCCAGCCGGTCTTGCCGTACGCGCGGTCGTATTGTTTGGTTGTCGGAATACTGCCGCTCGACTGTTCACTCAGATCGGTGTCTTGGAATCGCTGACCTAAACCGAACTCCAATACCGCTTCTCTCCATAACTCGTATCGCTTCCGGAAGTCCTCATTGTCTTTGCCGTAACCGTCTTTCTGCATCAGGTCGCGGAAAGCGCACCAGAAATAGGGGTTGCAACTCTGTTCGATCGCTTTATCCAAGGCTACGGGCGAACCGTGGTGGTGCGTACATTTGATAGGCGTACTCTGCGGACCGGAACAGGGATACAGGGTGTTTTCCGTTATGGCGCCTTGCTCCAGACAAACGAGTGCCTGAATCGTCTTGAAGGTTGATCCCGGAGGATAAGTAGCCTGCGTGGCGCGGTTCATCAGCGGTTTGGTCGGATCCTTCAACAGCATACTATAGTTCTTGCTGCGTTCTTTGCCCACCAGCACCTTCGGATTCCATCCGGGATTAGATGCAAGCGCCAAGATCTCACCGGTCTTCGGCTCAATAGCTACTGCGCTTCCGATCTTACCGGCTAATAACTCTTCCGCTAATAACTGCAACTGAATATCAATCGTCGTCTGCAGATCCGTTCCGGCTTTGGCTTTCTTATCCAACGCACCGTCCTGATAACTGCCTTGCATGCGTCCGCGTGAGTCACGCATCAGCACCTCCACGCCTTTCTCTCCGCGCAACTGCCGCTCATAGGTCCGCTCCAGACCGTCGCGACCCGAATAATCGCCGCGCGCATAATAACTATCGCGGTCAATATCGTTCTGGTTCACTTCGCCCACGGATCCCAAGACATGCGCTGCGGCTTTGTATGTGTAGTCGCGAAGTGTCCGTTTCTGGATCTGAATGCCCGGATAGAGGAATTGCGACTCCTGCAGCGTAGCGATATCTTCTTTCTTGAGTTGGCTCATGAAGATCTGCGGTGTCCAGGTCGAATAGCCTCTGTTCTTTTTACGGTCCTTGATCTCAGCAATGCGTTCATCGAACTCAGCTCTACTGATTTTCAAGCATTTGCAGAAGCCCGTTGTATCCCATTCTTTTCCCATCTCGCGCATCGTCATCGTGATCTCGTAGATCGGCTGGTTGAATACGAGCAGCTCACCGTTACGGTCGTATATCAGTCCTCGCGACGGGTAAATGGTCTGCTTGACCAGTGCGTTGTTATCCGCCTGATCCTTGGTCGATTGGTCAATGATCTGCAGGTAAAATAACCGGATTATATACACCGTAACAACCACAATGGCAATGCCACTGATCACAAACCGGCGTCTATAAAACTTGTCGTTAATCATTTGTACCTCAGTGCGTTATAACCTATGATGAGCAGAATAGTAATCAGACTGCTTACGATTGTCTCCAGCATCACAAACCCGAGATGGCTCCAGCTCCACGCAGCCAACAGGAATATAACCAAATGGTGCACAACCACCAGTATCACTACATATTTGACAAACGCTTCCATTCCCAAAGCCCGCAGATGGATCTGCTCTGTCAAGCGGTCTTTGTCGTTCACGAAGGCGCCAAGGAGATAGGGACGGATAAACATTACCAAGATACAAGCCGCCATATGTACACCGAGCGTGTTGCAGAATACATCCATGATCAGACCTGCCGCCGCGCCGATGATCATATCTGCGCTGTGAGGCAGCGTGATCGGCATCATCAGCAGGCAGAGCACATACACATACGGATGACACACACCGCCTAACTGCAACTGATTGAAGAGCAGCACTTGCAGCAACATCACAATCACATATCGTGCTATTTGTTTAGTCCAATCCATTTGACAACTCCTCTATTTCTTGCTGATGCTTGTTCCGCACCACATTCACATATTTCAGCCGTTTGAAGTTCGTGCATAGCCGAACGCGGATGGTGTGGTACGAATCACCCTCTTTGAGCACACTGTTTTCTACGATTCCAACGGGCACGCCTTCAGGAAATACCGGACTCAATCCGCTTGTGACAATCGTATCTCCGGCGTTCACCACCATGTGAGCCGCTACATCGGTCAACTGCGCGAAACGTATATCTTTTCCGTCCCATTTCAGCGTACCGATATAGTCGTTTTTGGCAAACCGACAACTCAGATTGGTATGAGTATTGATGACTGGCAGCACTACGCTATAGTTCGGTCCCACCGTCCGAATGATTCCCACTACCCCTTCGCTGTTCTGCACGCCCTGACCGCGCTGGATGCCATCGTTACTTCCGCGGTTGATGGTCAGATAGTTATGCATCTCGCCTGTCGTCATCTGCACCACTTTTGCGTTCTCGTAATGCACATCCTCGCGGTTTTTCGCCGAATCCATCGAACAAATCCGGTTCAGCAACTCTGCGTTCTCGGCGGCCAATAACTCATTCTGGTTCCGCAGGCTGAAATAGCCGTTGATCTCACTCACCTGCTCATGCTGCCAGGCTATAAAGCTATTGGCGGTGCTCAGCATACTGCTCCGCGGATAGGGGTTGTTGAAGCCGATCAGCATAAACGCAGCAACTTCCAAGGCAATGAACACCAGGAAGTTGCTATAACGAAGCAGTATTTTCAGCAAATTCTGCATCGCTTATTATGATTAGCGCAACAGGAAGCCGAAGTTATTGACATTCTTCAGCGCAACGCCGGTTCCGCGTGCTACAGAGTGCAGAGGATCATCCGCTACGTGGAACGGGATAGTGATCTTGTCTGTCAGTCGTTTGGCCAGACCGTGCAGCAGGGCACCGCCGCCCGTAAGGTATATTCCTCGTTTCACGATATCCGAGTACAACTCAGGAGGAGTAGCTTCCAGCGCCTGAAGGATAGCGCCTTCGATCTTGCTTACACTCTTCTCCAAGCAGTGTGCTATCTCCTGATAACTTACCGGAACAGACATCGGAAGCGCCGTCACTTTGTTAGGACCTACCACAATGAAATCCTCCGGGGCTTCCTCCAATTCCGGCAGTGCCGATCCGACTTGGATCTTAATGCGCTCCGCCGTCGGCTCATCGATACGCAGGTTGTGCATACGACCCATATACTCGATGATATCCTGGTTGAAATCATCACCGGCGATCTTGATAGACTTGTTACTTACAATGCCGCCGAGCGAGATCACAGCGATCTCCGTCGTACCACCGCCTATATCAACGATCATGCATCCGTCAGGACTCTCTACATCGATGCCGATACCGATTGCTGCCGCCATCGGCTCATAGATCATATATACATCGCGACCGCCTGCGTGCTCCGAACTGTCACGCACTGCACGGATCTCCACTTCCGTAGAACCCGAAGGAATACAGATCACCATCCGGATCGTCGGAGAGAAGAGGCGTGCCTGCTTCGGAATCATCTTGATCATTCCGCGGATCATCATCTCACAAGCATAGAAATCGGCGATCACACCGTCACGTAACGGACGAACCGTACGGATCATCGTTCCGCCTTTACCAATCATCTGCTGTGCCTTGCGGCCAACGGCAACCATCTTGTTGTCCGCCATCGAGATTGCTACCACACTCGGCTCATCTACCACGATCTTGTCGTCGCACATGATGATCGTGTTCGCCGTACCAAGGTCAATAGCGATCTCTTGTGTAAAAGAAAAAAGTCCCATAAAGTATTTGTAATTTAATCATCTACAATGTAGTTATTCTATAGTGCGTAATAACACAAAATACAAAATAGCGTGCAAAGGTACAACTTTTTTTTTACATATGCAAGCGCGCGCGTTCTTTTTAATGAAATTTTTTATGCAAAACGTAATCGCGGAGCCATGCATCAATGTTTTCGGTCTCTACATGAATGTGCTTCCGTACTATCTGTCGGCGGTGATAAATGGTCTGTTTCTGTACGTTGAGCAAAATACCCATATCGCTGTCGGATGCTCCGATAATACTGAGGATTGCAAACTGCATATCCGATTCCGTCAAATCCGGATAGTCTTGGCGCAAACGGCTGATCGCTCCGTCCAATGCGCCGTCCACCGATTGGATCAGTTCATCCAGACTCTCTTTATTCATGGTCAACTGTTCATCGCGATATACCTGCAGCCATTTGGGAAACTCCACCTCATTGCCGCGCAGCCGTTGCAACTCGATCTCACGTGTAAGGTTCACTTTTTGCTGCAATCGTTCCAATGCCAACCGGAGTTGCTGCGCATATTTGTCCTGCAGTGCCCGGATGGCGGCATTCTGTTCGCGACGGCGATGCTGCCAGTACCTCCATAATACAAAGAGGAGAAACAGAACCAAGATCAGCAGCAGAACCAGAATAACGGAGATAGTTCGTTGCCATTGGCGTTCACGCCGTGCTTCGTCCGCCAGCTGTTGCTCACGTGCTATATCGTAATGAAGCGACAGGGCGTATGTCCGTGCGCCGGCATCCCGCTGCAACTCTTCTATCTTCCGGTCGTACAGATCGAGTAATTCTGCATAGGCATCTTCAGCATGCCCCTGTTGGCACAGGATCTTGCTCTGCAAATATGCGTAGCTCTGTTCAAACCAATAGGCGTAAGCGGAATCTTTAGGCTGCAATCGTTCCAGATAGAATGCAGCTGAGTCTGTATCTTGCTGTTTCAGAAAGAGTTCCACTATCTCCGAATACCGTGCATGCGCTCCGTATTCTTCCGCCAAACGCCGGCATACAGCCAATCGCTGTGCTACGCTGTCTGGATAACATAGCTGATAGCGGTATGCCTCGATATCCAATGCCAGTACATCACTCTGTGCTTCATGCGCATATGTCTCCGCTTGACCGAAATACCATAACACACTATCCAGTTCGCCTCCCGTGAGAGATGTTGTCCGGGCGATATCCCGGTACGCACAGGCGAGAAAAATAGTGTCCGCGCTTTGCCGGATATAAGGAATAGAGTTGCGGTAATATTCTTTCGCTACATCGTATAGCATTTCGCTCTCGGACGAATTGCCCAAATGGAATAAAGTCATTCCTATCAGATGGATCCGTTTCTCTTGTTCCGAAGCGCTGAGCAATGAGGGCTCAATACCCGATAACTCATCTTCGGCTTGCTTGAGAAACATCGTCGATTCCTCGTAGTTGCTCTTCTGGTTAGAGGCGCACCCCAACAGGTATAATTCCTCCCCTTTTTGAAGGCGTTTGGAGGCTTCTGAAGGCGATTTTTGACATCCTTGTCCGCAAAAAAGCAAGCCCAGAAGAGCCGCTCCGAGAACGCGTACAACTTTATTTTTGCACATAATTTTCATTTGTTTGATTATCAGTTATTTATAAATAGCATAAATTAAGTGTCATACAACACGTAAATTTGCGTATGTCGGAAAAAAGCAGTACCTTTGCACCAGATTTCGAAACCCAAAACACGACGCAAAATTAGTATAAATTTCTAACATATGCAAATTATGAAAAAGAAAAATTGTTTTTGTCTGCTTTTTGTAGCCTTTTTACTATTAAAAGGAACGTGCGTGTATGCGCAAGTAAATGCAGGCAGTACAAACCCGCAAGGTATCTCAACCGACAACTATGCCTGGCGGCTGGACAGCGTGGTGTATTCCTATCCGGCCTATACGGCGGAAGATGGTCAGGAAGAGGTTCGTTCTGATCATTACACGGCTTACAGATACGCGGATGACACACTTGAAGTGCTCAGCGTGGAGCGATTTATAACGAAGGACTCCACCCTTATCTTTCAGCCGCGTAAAACGCTATATATCCATGCCGACAGCGGCTTGTACCTGAAAGAGTACACTCGCTCCGGCAGGTATTACAATTCCATGGACTCGCTAAGGAATATTAAATTCCACTCGCCGACCACCCGTGAACTCTATTTCCGGAACGACTACCGCAACGTGTACGACGAAGAAGGCCATCTGCTGCGCCAGATACGCAACTATGACTATATCTCGTATCAGGAAGAGAAAAGCTTAGAGGATGGAACCGTCATTTGGTATGAGGACGCGCGCTGTATCAGACAGGAAGATGACGAGTCGTCTTTGGAAACGAAGTATTATTATTACTACGACGCTGACTCGGCATGGGTTCCAGGTCTGTTGCACAGCCGTATTTATTGCGAATACACCGATCATCGTCTGTCCTACAAAGAGACGAAGAATGTCTATACATGGCATGCCAACGGCAAACCCGCAACGCATAATGTCGCCTACGCGCGTTATAACAGATTAGGAGTGCAAACGGAGTCCGGAACAATCAGCGAGAGCTGGAACGCCAACGGCGATTCGCTCTCCTTTACCTCGGAGGTCAAGGCATACAAAGCAGGCGTGGAGCAATCCACTACGACGGACAAGCGCACCTATGCGTATGACTCCACAGGCGTGCTGCAGAAAAGGACGGTGCAGCACCTCTTCTGGCCCGCGTACAACTACGGCGGAGGCTATTATCTGACGGACACGGTCTTTGACATTACGGATACCTATACCTATGACAAGACAGGCGAACTGAGCAGCCTGAGCCGCTATGAGAACGACTACGATGCCGGAACACGGCTGAATTACCGTACGCTCTACGCCCATTGGGAAAACGGGAAATGGATGACGGACAGCGACTATCGTTGGAGCCTGAGCAACAAACCCGAAGGAGGGAAAACAAGTGACCTTGTGTACGAACACAAATTTTCTGCTACCAGCGAATCTCACCATGTGGTAGAACGTGACAGCCTCTATCGCATCACACTGGATTATGACACAGCCTATAACACTGCTACAAGCATCGGCTCCTGCCACCGCAAGGAATACAAGAACGGCGAATTGGTGCTGGAGCGTATCCGACAGGCTGCGCCTACATGGGGGGGATGGATTACAACCTATGAAAAAATACGCTACGACAACTACACCGGTATAATAAATATTAACGACGGAAACATCCGCAACGGTGCCCGCGATACTTTGCGATGGACGGAGCACAACTATCACAACGGCTTTGACAAACTGGAGATGTGCGAACGCTTTAACCGGCAGACCAGAGAGTGGGATGTCCTTTGGTGCAACAAGATGCGCACGATGTTTGACGATGACGGAGCACCTTTGTCTGCTATGAAGTATGAGAGCAGCGATGGCGGACAGACATGGCGTGCCTCGGAAACGTATATCTTTCAGTTCGACACTGACAAGCAATGCTATGTCCGGACATTTTCGGCATATGTGGGATTCACGACTGATGGCACCCCATATTCCCGTATGTCGCCGTACTTGTCGCAGGAGTTCTTCCTGAAAAATGGCAGTAACATCGGTTATTTGCAGCAATACTACGATGGTACAACTAACGGCTCGTACAATAGATATGAATATGATGAGCAAGGACGCAAAGTAGCCTCATATACCTATTCGTACGTAGATTCAACCAAAACATGGGAACTCTATTCCCGCGAAGATGAGCTCTATTATCCGGAACCGGACTGCCGCATTTCGGCGGTATCTGTTTTCAACAAGTTGGACTCAGCCGGTAATTGGTATGTTTCAAACATCTTCGGAACAGGCACGGCTGCCCGTACCTTTGATATTTATGATGAGCATGGTGCTTTTATCGAACGGCACAACTACGCGTGGCGTGACAATGCCCTTGTGTGCGACACGGTGATTTATTACCGATATACCTACAACGAAGCGGGACAGATGACCGATTGCGTCAAGTACCGCCAGTACAACAACGGCGTGAAGAGCAACGAACCGATGCAGAAATACCACTATTTCTACCATGAGGACGGCACACGTTTCCCCTGCTATACATGGCAGGACTACAAAGGGGACGGAGTCTGGACGAACAAGGCGGGACTGACTCAGAGCGGTCTGGGCTATGTGCGCACAGACGAGCAGGGCAGAACGCTGGAGAATATCTATTATTCCACCGATAGCACAGGGCTTGTGCTGACACTCAAAGAGCGCAATTTGTTCTACTACGAGGGCGATGAAACCGACTGGATTCGCAAAGAGAGCTTCAAGTGGAATACCGCGGAGAGCGCATGGGAATCACAGGGCATTACTTCGCGCTCGGCAAAAGAACAAGGTATTTACCACCTGGATGAAAAAGGCAATCTGATCAGCCGTGAGGAAACCAACGGACTGGCATGGGAATGTACCTACGGCGCCGCATTGGAGGACTACCCGGTATTGCAGCCGTCAGCTCTTGGTATTCAGGACGAGGCAGACCTATTCACGGCGCTGAACGGCGTTCAATCCGCCTCACGTATCCTGACCATTCACCATAAGGGACTTTCGAAGGGAATTATCTCTCTTACAAATAACTATTACATGGCGCGGTTCTACTATACGCAGTTCCGCGAAGAAGTGGATACCCCAAAGACCGAGTTGGAGGAAGGGGTGGAGGTAGAGCCACAAGAAACGGAAGTGACCTTTACATGGCCGGCAGTCAGCGGCGGCGCTTCATATACTTTGATCATATGGGCGAACAAAGAGCGCACTGAGAAAGTATGCACCTTGCAACTGGCGGCGGACGGAACGCTGCTTGAGATAGATTTCTCCAAGGCTCCACGCCGTGCACCTGCTGTCTCTTGGGCTGCACCGGTGCTGAATACCACCATAGAGAACCTGCTTGCCGGTACGCAGTACTGGTACACGTTAGAGGCGTATGACGAGGTGGGACTGCTATTGGAGACTACATACGGCACGTTCTCTACCGCTAAAAGCACAGAAGACCTCGTGGAGGTACAAGGGGACGATGTACAATGTACAAAAGTGCTTCGTAACGGACATATTATCATCCGTCGTGGAGTGGATGAATATACGATTCAAGGAAACCAGATAAAATAATATACACTCATGAAAACGAAAGTATCTATTATTCTTGTTTGCCTGACGATGATGGCAAATAGCGCCTATGCGACGGTATATACCGGCAGTCTGGGACCGGAGCTGACTTACACGCTGGATTCGGGCACGGGGCATGTAGTGATCGAAGGCCGCGGAGCAATGACGTCGGACGATTTGAGTAACTATCCGAAAAGGGAGTATGTGAAGACCGTTTCCTTCCCGGAAGGGCTCACTTCTATCTGCGCGAACGCTTTCCACGGGTGCTATAACCTCCAATCGGTCGTGCTGCCGGACAGCGTGACAACTATCGGAGCTTATGCTTTTCAGGAATGCACCAAGATGACCAGCGCCGATTTGGGAAAAGGAATCAAGACCATAAACAGTCAGGCTTTCATATTCTGCTCAAACCTGCGGAAGGTCAGATGGTCGGATTGTCTCGAATCCATCGGAGATATGGCGTTCTACAATTGCACGAATTTAGGCGACACTGTTTTCTTCCCGAAGACTTTCAAAACGATGGGATGGGGAGCTTTCGGATCGGAGAATTACAACAGCGACTCCAAAGTGATGGTGTGGGAAGCGATACACGCAAATGATTTCGTTCGGTATGAATCGGACGTCCCGGGAGAGTGCCATTTCAGCTATATCATTTTTGGCGACTCGGTGGAATATATCCCAAATATGTTGTGCAAATTTATGTACAACGACTCCATTACCCTGCCGGAGACGGTCAAAGAGATAGGAGCGAGTGCTTTTACCAACTGCAGTCGTTTGCAGAAAATCAATATTCCTGAAGGTGTAACGAGTATCGGAGCGAGTGCTTTTGCGGGATGCAAGAAGTTGAAACAACTGGTTCTACCATCCGGATTACAGAAAATACCGGAGCAATTATGCAACCTTTGCGAAGCATTGGACTCCGTCAAATTGCCTGCAGGGCTTACGGTTATTCCCCAAAAAGCATTTACCGGTTGTTCATCCTTACGATCGATAAAAATACCTAACTCGGTGACGAATATTGGCAATAGCGCCTTTTCCGGTTGTCCGTTGGATACGGTGGTTTTGCCTACTTCGCTCAACGTGTTAGGCGATGCTGTTTTTAACCAGCTGAACTTGACCACCAGCCCGAAACACCTGGTTCTGAACGACAAGTTGGTAGCAACGGGTATGGGTACTTTCGCTAATTGGAGCGACCTGGAGAGTATCGTCATCGGCAAGAACGTAGCAATCCTCGGTCAAGATTGTTTCTTGGCGGATTCATCGGTAACGGATATCACCTGCTACGCCGCGCAACCACCGCTGATCTACGATGGTACGTTTAACGGCGTGCCGGACACAGCGAAGGTACATGTCATGTCAAGCAGCGTAGCCGCTTATCGGGCAGCGCAGTACTGGTCGCGGTTCCGGATCGTGGCTTTGGATGAGGAAGAAATCATTCAGAAGACCGTGACGGTCGATCCGGGACAGACGACGGCGGACTTCACCTGGCCGACGGACAGTGCGGCGCATAGTTATCAAATCGATATCTACAAGAACGGCGCAGTGTTCTGCAAACTGACGCTCGGCAACAGAGGACAGCTTCTCGGTATCTCCTTCTCCGCTCCGAAGCGCAAAAATGACCAAATGGTAAATGACCAAATGGTAAATGATTCTCAGTCATATACCCTTTCCTTCAAAGTGACCGGACTGGATGAGGCCTCGCGATACACGTATGTACTGTCTGTCTTGGATGAGAACGATGCTCCGCTGCATGTCTATGTGGGAGATTTTGCGACTTTGGGATACGAGGGTGAGTTGCAATACGACGGTAACGAACTTATCCCGACACCGCCGATTATTCCGGGCGATCCGGATGGACAAAGCGTGATCACCGGCATCGAAAAAACCGATTCGGAGAGCTCAGAGAAAAAAGCCATTATTGAAGGACGGCTTCTCTTTTTTACACCGCAAGGTATCTATGATATAACCGGAAAACGCATCGAGTAAGTAAGATTTTATGACACGCGTATTTATGTGGATAAATACTGTGCTGATAAGCATGGTATTAGGGGCGACCCATACCTTTGCGCAGAGTCTGACACCCTGGAGCGGAGGTACACAAATGCCCGATTTCAACGGAGAAACATACACTGTCCGGACGGCGGAAGAGTTAGCCTGGATAGCCTCAGCGAGCCGTACGGATGACTTTGCGGGGAAGACCGTTCGTCTGGCTGCAGACCTTGATTTAGGCGGCAGCAGCGCGACTCCGCCGAGTTGGGAACCGATAGGCAGCGCTGCCAGACCGTTTCAGGGCGAGTTAGACGGAGCCAACCATGTGATTTATAACCTGTATATACTCTCTTCGCTCCTCCCCTCCGGCGCAGGGCTGATAGCCGAAAGCGGAAACGCAGCGGTCGTTCACCATATAGGCATCGCGCAAGGACAAATCATGACGGATGGCGCAAGTAACGTAGGATGCCTGGTAGGAACGAACCGCGGGCAGATACACCACTGCTTTAATATGACGCAGATCATCGCGCACAACGGCAATGATATCGGTGGTCTGGTGGGTACTAACTACGGCGGGATCAGCTTCTCATACAACGCCGGCATCATCACCGACGGCAATAATCATGTAGGCGGATTAGTGGGCTATAACAAAGCCTCGGCAGTCCTGAACAACTGCTATAGCATGGGTTATTGCAAGGGGTCCGACCATGTAGGAGCGTTATTCGGCAAGAACGAAGCGCCGGAAGACAACTTGACGATGGTTTATTTCGACCAGCAGTTAACGCGTATGTATGCCACAGGGTACGGAGGGGCGGATCCTATCCTCACGGACAACACCCGATACGCGATAGCCAAATCGTCCGATTTTATTGGGAGTAACAGCCCCTATTATGAGAATCCTGAGAACGAATGGCGTTGCTCTGCCGGAGGGTATGAGAGCCACCCGCAGTTGGTTTGTTTTGCCAACCACATTGCCTCGGAGATGTCGGTCAAGACCGTTATACTGGATGCAGAGAGCGTACCAATCATGCGTGCCGAGGGCGTTGGCGCTCCGACTGACGGAAACTCCCCCCGTACCGGTATTGGGTTGGAGAGACAGAACAGCAGTGCTTTCGGTTCCGGCCAATGGTACTCGCCGAGTCCGGATGTCATTTATATTGCAAACCCCAAAGGCGCGTCGGCGGAAGTGAAGCGTCCCTGCGGCAATCAGGAGGTGATCCTGACTATTAGCTGCGGTCCGGCAGTGAAGCAGGTATATACCATCGTGAAGGGCTACGAAGCCTTCGATGCCGGCTTCTTGAGCGGGGCTTATACAGCCTGCTGGAACGAGGAGGAGGTAAAGTTTAAAGAAAAGAACAACAACGGCAAGGAAGCCACAGGCGGCAAAGACGATGAGCAGAAGGACGGGCAGTACAGCTACCAATACCAGCTCATCCGCGATACGGTGATCACCGCGGAAGACGGCACCAAGACCTACCTGCCGATGGATACTATCCGGCTCTGTCAAGAGGATTATAACGCATGGGCAATGCCGACCGACGTGCCGGGCGACTATGCCTTCCGCCGCGACGTGCATGACGTACAATGCAAGACCGAGTGGACCCACTCGCAAGGGCGGTTGTTTCTAACCGTGAGAAAAGAGTTCGACCCGGGAGAACTAAAAGAGCAACCCGACACGCTCTACGGCATACTGCCGATGACGACTACTATACAGAGTATTCAAGACGCGTCAGGAGGAGGAGAGGTGTTCCACTATAAATGGATGCTCAAAAGAAGCGAATGGATGGTAAAAGAACGGACCTGGAAACCCGTACCGGAAGACACCCGAAACCCCTTGTATATCGACGGAGAACAAGTGGAGACCCCCTCGCTGACCTACACCTTTGACCAACCCGGCACTTATACCTTCACGCGAAGCGTCCGGGAAGAGGCATGCAAGGCCAGTATGACCGAGTCCCGGAATCCGCATGTAGTGGTGGTTTTTGAAGCAATAAACCCCGGTTCCATCGAGAGTTTCAACCGAAACCTGTGCTCACCGGAATGTCTGGAAACGATTCATGAGACAGACACCGTCTCCGGCGGAAACGGGATTTATTCCTACCGATGGTTATGCAACGGAGAGGAGATTCCTCAGAGCGACACAACCTTCCTGCCGCTGGAAAACATACCGATGGAGGCGGGCAATACGTATGTCTTCACGCGCCAAGTGAAGGACGATACGGGCTTGATGGACTGGCTGAACTCAAGGGGCAGTGTTACTATCACCGTTTACGGCGGATATAGCGCCGGCAGTATTGAGCCGTTTGATTTGCAGGTTTGCTCAGATGCCGGCGTACCGAGCGAAGTGACCGCCCTTATCCGCGAAGAGGAGCCGGCGCAGGGTAGCGCGGGCAGTGTGTTCACCTATTGCTGGCTGCTCTATCGCGGCAGTACGGACACGAAGCCGTTTGACACACTCCATATAGACGCGCCCATACTGAACACCGCTATCCCGTTAGAAAAATACCACCTAACGGCGCCGATGAGTATCTTCTTGCAAAGAGCAGTAAAGAACATCCTCTGCGAGGGCGAATGGCAAGTCTCGGAGGGCAAAGCTTCGTGGCGTTTCGGCAGAGCCGAGAAGAAGACAGAGCGGATTATCATCTGCGCCGGGGACCTGCCGTACGAGTATACCTATACGTTTGCAGACGGACATACGCAGACCTTCCGTTTTACAGGAAACGAAGAGCATTTTGTAGCCGCAGATGAGACCCACGAAGGCTGCCCGATGGACGTGACGCTGGTGAGTGAAGTACTGCCGGTGCCGGTAGTGGAGGTCGTACCGCAAGTGTCGGTATGCGAGACGGAGAACCATCTGAAGATTGCCTATACGGTCATCAGCGGTGCGCCGGAACGCTTCGACCTCTATTTCCAACAAGCCTCCAAAGAAGCAGGTTTTCGCGATTCCATCGGTGGTTTTCTGCCGGAAGAGGATGTCATAGAAGTACCTCTGCCAAAGCGTGTACCACTGGGACCGCAGGAGGTGACAATCTGCTTTTATACCGATGAAGACGTGCCGGAGAAATGCAAGCAGGCGAAGCCGCAGAAGATGACCTTTACGATCAACCTGGACGGCTACGTACGGCGCAAAGGAGAGGATGTGGTTTATGTGGATAACAGCGGTATGCACACTGAAGGCGAACTCACATTTGTAGCGTATCAGTGGTACCGCGACGGGGTGATGCTGAGCGGTGAGACTGACCAGTTTCTCCATGAGAACCCTTCGTTGGACGGCATCTATCAGGTGGAGATGACGACGCCGGATGGCACGGTATATCGGAGCTGTCTCTACGCGATGTACCCCACGCAAGGGGAAGAAGAGGTGTTAAGCGACCAACGGCCATGTAGAAAAATCATCGAGAACGGGCAATTAGTGCTGGTGGTAGGCGATCAACGATATACGGCGACGGGGCAAAAGATACAATAAGTATAACCGATGAAAATTCGTGCAAGTCATAGGGTATGGGCGCTGGTTCTCTGGTTGTTAGGGACCGGAGGAGGCATGAGCTGGTCGCAAAACGCGTTCTCTCCGAGCCATTATATCGACATAGAGATCGGTGGCGGCATAGGCGGCCTGGGTTATGAGTTAGACGGCGGAAGGACGTTTGTCTCTCCTTCGTTCTCTGTCGGCGCAGGCTATACATGGTTCTTCCTTCCGATAGCGGGTCTGCAGACAGGAGTCCGGCTCACGCATATCGCCACCACCGCCATGCTGACCGAACCGATGGAATGGCGTACCGGTACCAATGACGGGCGACTGCGAGACTACATGGGCGAAGAATACACCCACCGGGCATCCTTCAACGAATGGAAGGAGCGTGAGCAGATGTGGTTGTTGCAGGTACCGATAGGTCTGCGTTTCCGCCATTTCGCCAGTACGGACGCCCGCTACGGGCTACATGCGGCAGTAGGAGCTTTGCTCTCTGTCCCGCTGCGATCCTCCTATACCCTCCTCTCAGGCGAAGTGACCCATACGGGATGGTATGAACAATGGAGACTGCTGCTCCATGACCTGCCCGGACGGTTCGAGACAGAGAGCTATCCCCGCCATGAGGCTTCGTTCGGTTCCAGGATCCGACCGTTGGGTTTATCGGCGTACGTGGAAGCAGGTATGGTCATGCGTTTAGGAGAGAGGGCACAGTTTGTGGTGGCAGCTTATGTACAATGGATGCCGATGGATTTTGCAGCGATGAAATCGGGCAAACATATTCCTATCGGTTTTGCTACCGAGCGCAATCACTATACCTTTATGAGCGAATATCAAGGCTTGGTCGGAACGGATAAGACCAGTGCTGTCCGGCCTTGGTCAGCAGGGGTAAAAGTGGCGATCTCTCTTTGGCCCGGCCAAACTACCGTCCAACGCAGACGATGCATGTGCGCAATGATGAAATGATATAGAAAATAGTGATTTAATAGCGATTTATTTGCGCATGTCAAAAAAATGCAGTAATTTTGCAGCCAGTTTATCGAGGTGTCTCCGAACCGTGTGACGGTGGATGCGGCTCAGACCAGCGCAGTCTTCATGTGGCCGACAGACAGCACTGCCGGTTCGTATCAGATAGACATCTACAAGGACGGCACAACTTTCTGCCATATTACATTAGGTCCTACCGGAATCTTGAAGGGGATTTCCTTTGGTGCACTCGCTAAAAGAGTGCCAGCAGAAGCCGCATTACCTACCAGTTTGTCTTTCCAAGTAACAGGTCTGGAGGAGGCGACGCGGTATAACTATGTGCTGTCTGCGCTTGATGCGAACGGTACGCCGCTACATGTCTATATCGGCGATTTTGCCACTACGGGTTATACCGGCGATCTCAAAGGCGGCGGCGACGAGGTGATCCCGACACCTCCGATTATTCCGTCGAATCCGGAGCAGAGTACACCGACAGACATTGAAAGCATTGCCCTTTCTCCGGATCAAAACGGCAAATACATTCTCCTGAACGGAGAGATCCGTGTTTTCCGCGACGGACATATCTACAGTCTTTTGGGGCAGGAGATCCGCTAACGGGAGGGCTTTTGCTCTCTCGCCCAACGGAAGAGCTCTTTCGGCAGATGGCAGTACCCATCCGGATGTTTCGTCAGATAATCCTGGTGGTACTCATCTGCCGGATAATAGTTCTTCAGCGGCAGCAGTTCGACCTGCAGCGGCTGCGAATATTTGCTCATTTCATCGGCAAAAACAGGCTCGATCGCCAGCCTCTGCTGATCCGTCGTGTAATACACTCCCGTGCGGTAGCGCGTACCTTCATCTTCTCCCTGTTTGTTGAGCGAAAGGGGATCAATCGCCTTGAAGAACAGTCCGACAAGAAACTCCAGCGTCACTTTCTCGCTGTCAAAAACCACTTTCACGGTCTCAGCATATCCGGTGGAATCGGTGTAAACCTGTTCGTAGGTCGGTTCCGGCAGATCCTCTCTGCCGTTCGCAAAACCGGTCTCGGTTCCGACGACTCCTTCTATCTGTCGGAAGAAATGCTCCGTTCCCCAGAAGCACCCTCCTGCAAAATAAATCTCTTCCATCATAATCTATGCGAGGGGCATTTCCATTAGTATGTGGGGTATTTCCGCTTCGATGAACGGTTCGCCTACGGCGCGGAAGCCCAGTTTTTTATAGAAAGGAACGGTGTAGGTCTGTGCGTGCAGGCGCAGGGCGTGTGCGCCTTGCGTGCGCGCCTCGTGGATGATCTGCTGCATAAGGTATTTGGCGTATCCTTTTCCGCGTTCGATCGTCAGGAGGCGTCCGACGGAAAAGACACCTTTGGGTTTGTCCGGGAAGAGGCGTGCATAGGCAATGACGGTGCCTTTGCGGCGGAGGGCGAAATGGGTAGCGATATAATCGATATTATCTTCGTCGAGGTAATGGATATGCTGCTCTCCGACAAAGACGGTGAAACGCGCCTTGAGTATCTCGTAGATCTCGGCGGCGGAGAGTTCCGGAAAACGCTTCACATGCAGTTTGAGTTCTTTGGGGAGCGTGAGCGGCAGTCTGGATTTGCGCTGTTTGGCAGCGGGCGTCTGTTTGAGCTGTTCGCTGATGACGAAATAGGCGTACTGGCGGACGGTGGCAAAACGCTTGGGATGGTCAGGCAGCATGGCATTGACGGAGCGGTTGTAGTCCTCCATCCGTTTTCTCCATTCGGCTTTCTGCGCAGGATCCGCCAAGATGGTGTTGATGACGGCGTTGGTTTGTCCGAAGATGGTGCGATGCGCCTTCTGGTTTTTCGAGGCGGGTCCGTCATAGGGATTCTCGACCGCATGAACGAACTCGCGTCCGTTGATGACACGATGGACCTGATTGTCTTTCTTGTTCAGTTTTCCGTGGACTTTGGAGCCGTCCGCTGTGTTTACTCTTGCCATGATTTTTAACGAATTGTATATATATACTATGTATATATATAGTATTAGTGTATAAGTGTTGATTTTATTGCCTCATCCTATGGTGATCCTATGGTGATGTTATGGTGGTCTTTTGGTTTAGACAGCACTCTGACAGTGAAAGGGCTGTGGAAGGCCAGCGGACCGGAGGGACCGAAAGACGGCGCAAAGATAGTGCTTTTTTTTGATATATGCAAGTTTTGAGGGGGGAGAATCGGTAAAAAAGAGCCAAAAGGGAGGGTGAGGGGAGGAAAAGAGGGAAGGGACGCAAGAGAAAGGGAGAGGGGAAGGGCGAAGAAGGAAGCGGCGGGGAAGAGGGGAAGGGCAGGCGGGGAAGAGGGGAAAGGCGAAAGAGGAAGCGGCGGCAAAAATGCCACCGAAGGGAACAACCCGCATTGAATGCGGGAGAAAAAAAGAAACGGGGAGGAGGAGGGGAGAGAGGAAAGAAGAAACGGGGAGGAGGAAGGGAGAGAGGAAAGAAGAAACGGGAAAGAGGTGGGGCGCTAAGAGGGAAGGGAGAAAAAGAGAAAGGGAGAGGGCGGAAAAGAGGAACGGGGGAAGAAAGAAGAGGAGGAGGGGAGGAAAGAAAAGGTAAAAAATAAGGAAAAATACACGCGCGCTTGCGTATGTCAAAAAAAATTCGTACCTTTGCAGCGAATTTAGGGAGAAGGGGAGGAACAACCATGACGCTCTTTGAGAAAACATACAGAAAAGACCAGAGTGGGGACAAAGCAGAGATGAAGAGAGACCAGAGTGGGGACAGAGAGGAGATGAAGAATAACCAGAGCGGTGACAAAGCGGAGATGAGGAAGAACCAGAGCAGGTATGACGGGAAAACAGAGCCGGATAAAAAAGAAGGCATCCACGATGTGCAGATGCCTTTTGCGCTCCCTCTAGGACTTGAACCTAGGACCCCCTGATTAACAGTCAGATGCTCTAACCGACTGAGCTAAGGAAGCTTGCTTTTTTTCGAAAGCGGGTGCAAAAGTACTGCTTTTTTTTGATATACGCAAGTTTTTTTGAAAAAAAATGTAATTTAGAGCCAATTTTTTGCGAAATCACCCTATTTTTGGGGCAAAAAAGATAAGAAATGAAGAAAATCTTAGGTTTAGGTAACGCGTTAACGGACATTCTTCTACAGGTGAGTGAGGATGATCTGCGTGAACTCGGCTTCCCGAAGGGGAGCATGAACTTGATCTCGAAAGACCAGGCGGAGCAGATCCAGTACCGTTTTCTGTCTGTCCGCAAGCGCATGGTGGCAGGCGGTTCCGCCTCGAACACGATCAACTGCATCGCTTCGCTGGGCGGAAAAGCTGCATTTATCGGTAAGATCGGCAACGACGAGGTGGGCGATTTCTACCGCGAGGACATGGTAAAGAACGGCGTGAAGCCCATTCTTCTGCTTTCGCAGAGTTCGATGTCGGGTTTCTCGATTGTGCTTGTGACACCTGACGGCGAACGGACTTTCGCTACCTATCTTGGTGCTGCGGCTGAGTTGTGCGCAGACGATATCCAGAAGGACGCTTTCAACGGGTTTGACATTTTCCATATCGAGGGCTATCTGGTTCAGAACCATGAGCTGCTGGAGAAATCAATCCGTCTGGCGAAAGAATCCGGATGTATGGTGTCCCTTGATCTGGCGTCCTATAATGTGATCAACGAGAACCATGCTTTCCTCAAGGAGCTGGTGAAACAGTACGTGGATATTGTTTTTGCGAACGAGGACGAGTCTTTCGCCTATACGCATCTCAATCCTGAGGAGTCGGTTCAGGTGATTGCGGAGCAATGCGACATTGCGGTGGTGAAAGTGGGCAAGAACGGATCGTATGTGCAGCAGGGCAGCAAGCGTCACCATATAGGCGCTATCACCACCTCCTGCACCGATTCCACCGGAGCCGGAGACTATTTTGCCGGAGGTTTTCTTCATGCGCTGGCAGACGGTTTTGATATCCGCCGCTGCGCAGAGATCGGAACGATAGCCGCCGGTCGTGTTGTGGAGGTGGTAGGCACCAAACTGCCGGACGAACAATGGGAGGAGATCCGGCGTATCTGCGCGCTCTACCGCGGATTTATGCAGAAATATGACAGGGAGAATTGAGAATTGAGAATTGAGAATTGAGAATTGAGAATGAAAAGCATACTAAAACCCTTTTATATCATTTACCAGTATCTGGTGGCATGGCCGATACTGTGTGTACTGACGGTCTTTACGGCTGTATTCACCATCTGCATGTTTCCTTTCAAGAATGCCGAGTTCGTGCATAAGGTTCAGCAGTTCTGGTCAAGGTCGTTCTTTTGGCTGATGTTTCTGCCGGTTTCTGTCGATGGAATCGAGCATATTCAGCCCGGACAGAGTTATGTTTTCGTAGCCAACCATCAGTCGATGTTCGATGTGTGGCTGGTTTACGGATGGCTACCTGTGATCTTCAAATGGCTGATGAAAGCGGAGTTGCGCAAGGTGCCTTTCGTGGGTACAGGATGCAAGGCTGCGGGACATATCTTCGTTGACCGCCGCAATGCCAAAGCCGCGATGGAGAGCCTCAAGGAAGTGGAGAAACAACTGGTGAAAGGTGTTTCCACCGTGATTTTCCCAGAAGGGACACGTTCGCTGAACGGCGAAGTAGGGCGATTCAAGAGAGGTGCTTTCCAGATCGCATGGGATCTGGGTCTGCCTGTGATCCCGCTGTCACTGGACGGCTGTTTTGAGGTGCTGCCCAAAGGCAAACCGTTCGTGAACCGCCATCCCGTGCATATGCACATAGGCGAACCGATTGATCTCAAGCAGTTTGCGGAGCCGAACGAAGCTATCGAGGCTGTGCGGAAGGCTGTGATCGAGGGGAGAAAAACTGGTAACAGGTAATTGTAAAATTGTATATACTATGTATTCTGATCCAAAAGATTGTCTCTATTGTCAGAACAATGAGACCCTTCATAATCTCATGATTGAGATTACCCATCTGCGTGTATCGCGTGCGTTCCTCTTCAAAGAGCAGACCTATCACGGCCGCTGCCTTGTGGCTTACGACGGACATGTGAATGATCTGAACGAGCTGTCCGACGAACAGCGCAATCTCTTTATGGCGGATGTAGCGCAGGTGACCCGCGCTATGCAGAAACTCTTCCAGCCAGAGAAGATCAATTACGGCGCTTATTCCGACAAACTCAGCCATCTCCATTTCCATCTGGCACCCAAATATGCGGACGGTCCCGATTACGGCGGCACTTTCCAGATGAACCCGGGCAAGGTCTATCTGACCGAGGCTGAGTACGCCCAGATGGTAGAAGCATTGCGGGAAGAGCTGAAAGGAGAGAAGTAAAAAGTGCTTTTCAGGGAGATCATAGGACAAGAGGCGACGAAGCAGCAGTTGCGTCAGGCGGTGCGCGAGGGACGGATACCTCATGCACAACTCTTTGCGGGCATATCGGGTATCGGCAAACTGCAACTGGCACTGGCTTATGCCCAGTATCTCAACTGTCCGCACCGGACGGAAGAAGACAGCTGCGGCGTGTGTCCGACCTGTCTCCAGTTCGAGCGGCTGCAGCACCCTGATCTTCATTTCGTCTTTCCGATAGTGGGTTCGGATGAGACCTGTGACAATTTCCTTGCCCCCTGGCGCGAGATCATCCTGACGAAGCATTATTTCGATCTCGAAGACTGGCACCGGGCGCTGGGCGTGGAGTCCAAACAGAGCATGATCTATGAGAAAGAGAGCGGAGAGATCATCCGCAAACTCAGTCTCAAGCCTTACGGCGAGGGCTATAAGGTAATGATCATCTGGCAGCCGGAGAAGATGAATACCACTACTTCCAACAAGCTTCTCAAACTGCTGGAAGAACCGCCCGCGCGAACGGTTTTTCTGCTTGTGTCCGAGCATCCGGAGCAGTTGCTCTCCACCATCCAGTCGCGCGTACAGACGATCCGTGTACCGCGGCTTGAGAACGAGACGATAGCCAAGGCGTTGCAATCCAAGGGTGTTGATCCCGCCTATGCGGACGATATAGCCCGGATAGCGAACGGCAGTTATCTCGCCGCCCTCAGAAAGATCGATGAGACCGAAGAGAACCAGCAGGAATTGCTCGATTTCATCGCACTTTTCCGGGACGCCTATACCGTGGGCGTTCTGAGCGATCCTACCAAGAAATTCGAGTCTCTCAAGAAACTCCGCGCCTGGTCACTCGCCATGGCTGACAGCAAGGTAGGCAGGGAACGGCAGAAACATTTCCTGCAATACGCACAGCAGCAAGTGCGGGAGAACTATATCCGGAATTTCAACCAGCCTGCGCTGAATTACCAAGTACCGGCAGAGCATAAATTCTCCGATAAATTCGCGCCTTTTATACATGACGGCAATGTGGAAGCGATCATGAAGCAGCTTGACCTTGCCGAACGACAAATAGAACAAAACGGCAACGCCAAGGTGATTTTCTTTGACCTCTGCCTCCAGATGATAGTACTAATCAAGAAAAAACCCCTTCATCAATGAACAAATATACAGTAGGCAATCCTCATGAGCAATTAGGCGCAGAGGCGACCAAACGGAACTCAGCGCATATGCTGCCGGTCTGCGACTGGCTGAGCGATCTGCCGGAGAATACCCAACTGACAGACCTCATCGAGGTGCAATTCAAAAACACCCGAAAGGGCTATTTCCATAACTCCGCGCATCTTCCTCTGGAGAAAGGCGTGAAAGTGGTGGTGGAAGCCAATCCCGGACATGATCTGGGAGAGGTGGTGCTGACCGGCAAGCTTGTAGAACTCCAGATCAAGAAGAACAATATAGACACCTCGCGTTACGAGATTCGTCAAGTGGTCCGTATTGCGACAGAGGAAGACCTTGAGCGCGCACGGCAGGCACACGCGCGTGAGCAGGAGACGATGATCAAAGCACGCCAACTCGCCAAATCGCTCGGACTGGAGATGAAGATCGGCGATGTGGAATACCAGGGCGACGGCTCGAAAGCGATCTTCTTCTATATCGCAGACGGGCGTGTCGATTTCCGCCAACTGATCAAAGTGTATGCCGAGACTTTCCGTATCCGCGTGGAGATGAAGCAGATAGGTGCGCGTCAGGAGGCAGGGCGTATCGGCGGCACAGGTCCCTGCGGCCGCGAACTGTGCTGCTCGACATGGATGATCAATTTCTCATCCGTCGGAACGGGTGCCGCTCGGCTGCAGAACATATCTCCTAACCCGCAGAAACTCGCAGGCATGTGCGCGAAACTCAAATGCTGCCTCAATTATGAGGTGCCGGTGTATGAAGATGCGGCGAAAAAACTGCCGTCCAGACATGTCGAACTGGAGACCAAGGATGCAACCTTCTATTTCTTCTCTTCCGATCCGCTGGCCGGAACCGTCACATACTCTTCCGATCCGCATTACCCCGGCAACCTGACAACGCTGTCTGCCGCCCGTGCGCATGAGATCATCGCGATGAACCGTCGCGGAGAGAAACCCGACAGCCTCGAAGGGACATCCGCTGCTATTCCGGAGATCGGTTACCAGACCGGACACGGAGATGTCACCCGTTTCGACAAGGCCAAGAAGAAAAACCACCACCGCGACCGCAAGGACAGAAACAAACACCAATCGTAACCATATGAGAAACCGCTTGTTCATCCTCCTATTGCTGGGCGCTCTCTGGGTGCTTCCGTCCTGCCGGCATACTATCGTCTATAGCGATTTTATGTCCATTGACTCGAACAAATGGCACATCGATTCCGTGGCGCATTTCGATTACGCGATCGAAGATACTTCATCGGCATACCAGATGCTCCTCTATATCCGCCATACCGAGCTTTATCCCTATCAGAACATGTGGCTCTTTGTGAATGACGGGTTCACATGCGATACGATCGAGTTCTATCTTGCCGATGACCGTGGGCAATGGTTGGGCAACAAACACCACGGTTTCATCGAGATGCCGGTGCTGTGGGAAGAAGCGAAACAGTTCCCCGATACAGGAGTCTATCATATCTCCGTCCAGCAAGGCATGCGCGATTCGCTCCTGCGCGGAGTAACCGATGTAGGAATAGAGATTGTGAAGAAAAGTGAAAGGTGAAAGGGAAAGGAGATGGGAAAGAACAAACTGAAGAAATTTGCGGAGATGGAGACATTCTCAAATGTCTTCCAATGCGGTGCGCGTGCTCTCTATGAGAACGGACAGATGATAACAGAGCCGGCGGTAAATGAGATGGCCGGTCATTGGCGGGATAGTTATTTCCATAACGATCACCCTATCGTACTCGAACTGGGATGCGGCAGGGGCGAATATACAGTGGGTCTGGCACGCCGTTACCCCGAGAAGAATTTTATAGGTATAGATATAAAAGGAGCGCGCATGTGGGCGGGCGCGCGAGAGGCGGAGATGGACGGACTCAAGAACGTAGCCTTCCTGCGTACGAATATAGAGGTCATTACTTCCTTCTTCGCTCCCGATGAAATCGACGAGATATGGATCACTTTCTGCGATCCGCAGATGAAGAAAGCCACCAAACGACTTACCTCCACCTATTTCATGCAGCGCTACCAGCGCATCGTCAAACCGGACGGTCTTCTTCATCTCAAGACCGACAGCCCTTTCCTCTATACCTATACCACGGAGATGCTACGGCTTAACCCCTATCCGGTGCTGGCGCAAACGGATGATCTCTATGCTGCATCCCATGCCCGGGATCCCAAGTTCACGGATGCCCGCGCACTCCAGACCCATTATGAGAAGCAATGGCTGGACCGCGGACTGAGTATCAAATACATAGAGTGGAAGCTGACGCCTCTTGCGCATCTCGAAGAACCCGTTATTGAGATCGAGCATGACTCCTATCGCTCGTACGGACGCAATTATACTTCGCCTGCGAAATAGGTGATTCTAAAAACCGCTCTCAATGCAGAAATACATCTCTTCTCCCGTGACCGGATGGACAAAACGGATCTCTGCTGCATGCAGATATAACCGGTCAGCCGGTGTTCCATATAGGCGGTCGCCTTTGATGGGAGTATCCAATCCTTCCGGATGCGCCGCATGAACGCGTAACTGGTGCGTGCGCCCTGTGCGCGGATAGAAATCTATCAGAACAGAACCGTCGGTACGCCTCTCACGCACCCGAAAATGCGTCTCAGCGATCTTGCCATGCTCCTTATCCACCATCTGCCGCGGACGATCCATAGGGTTAGGAAGCAGCGGCAAGGAGATATCGCCTTCCTCCGGAATAGCGGCTCCGCCATGATTGCTATCCAGAACCGCTTCGTAGCGCTTTAATATATCGCGCCGCTGGAAATAACGCTGCAGTCTGGTATATACTTCCGCGTTTTTCGCCATCACCAGCAATCCGCTTGTGTCCTGATCCAACCGGTGCACGGGTTCCGCTTCGCGCTGCAACATTCGGGCTACAAAGGGTTCGTCCCCCGTCCCCGGCACAGAGAGTATGCCGGACGGTTTGTTTACAACGAGGATCCATTCGTCTTCGTAGAGAACAGGGATCTCTTGGGCTTTCTCATACGACCGATGCGCCTCTTCTTCTCCTATCATCCATCTCAAGACAGGTCTGCACCGGCTGGAGCAAGGAGCATAGAAAACGCCCTCCCGCCTTAGTTCGTTCTGCGGTTTGGCACCCACCCAGAATTCCGCTAAAGCCAAAGGTTGCCATCCGTTCTCCAATGCACACTGGAGCATCTTCGGCGCACAGCATTCACCGGCTCCGGAAGGAGGCAAATGTTCCGATTTCATCGGCGCTTTCTGTCTCTCCCGTCGGAACCATTCATCCGGTTCGATGATCGGTTTCTCATTCCTGAAGATATCTAAAATACTGCGTCTCTCTCCGCGGTTGTTCAAAAGGTACTGTTCGGCGAAAAAGAGTTTCTGCAGTCGTCTCGATTGCTCTCTGGTATGCCCTTCCGGCAAGCGGTCTCCCTTGAAGACGGGTCCTACAAACCCATCCATCGTTGTTTCGCCGTCCAGCATAGCAGAGAATGCCCTCAGATAGCCGTACCCTCCGTCGGGATCGCGAATGACCAATACTCCGAACATCTTTCCCCGCTTATGTAACTCGCTCTGAGGATGATCGGCCATGTATGCGTGGATAGCCTCTGTCGTCTCCTGTGCCGCCGCCTGCGCCAACGGATGAGGGGGCATGAGATAAGCTCCTGTCCATTCCTCAGGCGCTGACGACAAATCCATGTCCGCACCGAAACGATGTATAATAGGATTTTTCATTTACGGCGCAAAGATAGAATAAAAATCGCACATACGCAAATTATTGTGTCTTTTTTCCTTCTTCTCTTGCATATGTCAAAAAAAATGAGTACCTTTGCACTCGCAAAATTTGTGTTAGTAATTCCATAAGCGATTATTGATCCATGTATCCACAGCAAATAATTGATGCTTTGCGCCATGTGCGCTATCCCGGTACGGGCAAAGACTTGATCGAGAGCGGCATGCTCGAGGATGATATCCGTATCTCCGGTTATGAGGTTTCTTTCTCGCTGATCTTCGAGAAAGACAGTGATCCTTTCATGCGGTCCGTAGTGAAGGCAGCCGAGGCTGCGCTGCATACTTATGTGGATCCGAATATCACCGCCCATATTCATACCAAGGCGGTCAAGCAGAATATCCCTTCCCCGACCTCCGGCCATCAGTCGCCGGTGCAGGCAACGCATGTGATTGCGATCCACAGCGGTAAAGGCGGAGTGGGTAAGTCCACCGTGACGGCCAATCTGGCAGTGGCTCTGGCGCAAGCGGGTTACCGCGTAGGACTGCTCGATGCGGATATCCACGGACCCTCTATGCCGAAGATGTTCCATACGGAAGACTGCCGGCCTTATTCCGTTGAAATCGACGGAAGAACGCTGATTGAGCCTATCGAGCAGTACGGCGTGAAGATGCTTTCTATCGGTTTCTTCGTCAACCCCGATCAGGCGGTCATCTGGCGAGGAGGAATGGCAAGCAATGCGATCAAGCAACTGATCGAAGATGCCCATTGGGGTGAACTCGATTATTTCCTCATAGACCTTCCTCCCGGCACGAGTGATATTCACCTTACCCTTATTTCCGCCCTTCAGCTCACGGGCGTGATCGTTGTCACAACGCCGCAACCCGTGGCGCTTGTGGATGCGCGGAAAGGAGTGGAGATGTTCCGGAACGAGAAGGTGAATGTGCCGATTCTCGGTCTGGTGGAGAACATGGCATGGTTCACGCCCGCCGAACTACCGCAGAACAGGTATTATATCTTCGGCAAAGAAGGCGGAAAGCATCTGGCGGAAGAGTTGCAGATTCCGCTTCTGGCACAGATCCCTCTGGTGCAATCGATCCGCGAGGGCGGAGACGAAGGAACACCCATTGCGCTGCAAGCCGGTCATCCTGCTGCGGCTGAGTTTGAGAAAATCGTCCGTTCCCTCTCTGCGCAATCCTAAATTATACATCTGTCCACCCGAATGAGCAAACCCATTGAATTAGGAACCGCCCCCGTCCATTCGTTATTATGGAAATACGCGTTGCCGGCTATCATTGCTATGACAGCCAGTTCGCTCTATAATATTGTGGACTCGATCTATATCGGTCACGGCTGCGGCGCCTTGGCGTTAGGTGCTTTGACGGTGGCGAAACCCTTCATGGATATCTGCGCCGCTTTCGGCAGCCTTGTCGGAGTGGGTGCTTCATCGCTTTTGGCGATCTATTTAGGCGAACGCGATTACGAGAAAGCCAACCGCGTGTTAGGTAACGTGATAGTGCTCAATATCATCCTCTCGGCGATAGTGATGGGGGTGGGTTTGATATGGCTGGATCCTATTCTGATGGCGTTCGGCGCCAGCGACGATACCATTGTCTATGCCCACGAATACATGGAGATCATTCTCTACGGGAATATCCTTACGCATATCTATTTCGGTCTGAATGCCATGTTGCGTTCGGCGGGACATCCGCGGTTCTCGATGACGGCTACGATAGTGGCTGTGACCATCAATATCATCCTTGATCCGATCTTTATCTTCGGTATGGATATGGGTGTCCGCGGTGCTGCGTTAGCAACCGTTATCAGCCAGGCAGTGGCGGTCGTATGGCAGTTGACGAAATTCCTTGACAGGAACGAATTGGTTCGATTTCATCGGGGTATATGGCGGTTGGATAGAGGTATTACGCATCGTGCTCTCGCGATAGGTATGTCGCCGTTCCTGACCAACATCGCGCATTGCTTTGTAGTCATAATCATCAACAATCAGTTGAAGCATTTCGGCGGCGATATGGCGATCGCCTCTTATGGCGTGATCAACCGCCTCACGTTTGTCTTCGCGATGATGGTGATGGGGCTGAATCAGGGAATGCAACCTATCGCCGGTTATAACTATGGTGCCAAGCAGATGGACCGTGTGCTCAAGTCGTTTTATCTCACATCGCTCTATGCCACAGCCGTCATGGCGGTCGTCTTTATGCTCGGCGAGTGTTTTCCGGAATGGGTGACGAAGATATTCACCCACGATGAGGTGTTGATCTCGCAGACAGTCCGTCCTATGCGGATCATCTGCTGCACTATGCTCATCATCGGCTTCCAAATGGTTACGGGCAACCTCTTCACCTCTATCGGCAAAGCCGGAAAAGCGATCTTCCTGAGTCTGACACGCCAGGTGCTCTATCTCATTCCGCTGGCTCTGTTGATGCCGACTCTGTTCGCGGATCCGCTGGACGGCATATGGTGGGCAATCCCGCTCAGCGACACCCTTGCGGCACTCACGGCCGTCATCGTTCTGCTTGCCTCCAAGCCTAAAATGGAGCGGGAATGTGGAAAAATTGACTAAAAAGACGAAAAAAGCATCTCAACGCTTGCATATCTCGCAAAAAAAATGTACCTTTGCACCGCAAAGGTCGATAGTACCTCAGGGAAGACAGACAATATAGCTGATTATAAATCTCATTTAATATTAAATCATTATGGCAAAAAAAGCACTAAACAAGCTCACGGCTCCTAAATCCGTGATGCCGGAGAGAATCATTCAGTTTGGCGAAGGTAACTTCCTCCGCGCGTTTGTAGACTGGATCGTATGGAACATGGATGCAAAGACCAACTTCAACGGGTCGGTCGTTGTGGTTCAGCCTATTGACAAAGGTATGGTAGAATGGCTCAATGGCCAGGACTGCCTCTATCATGTGAACCTGCAGGGCCGTCTGGAAGGTAAGGCGGTTAACTCGCTGGAGCGTATTGATGTCATCAGCCGTGCACTCAACCCGTACAGCCAGAACGCTGCATTCATGGCTTTGGCTGACCAGCCGGAGATCCGTTTCGTGATCTCGAACACCACCGAGGCGGGTATCACTTTCGATCCCGCATGTAAGTTCGCTGATGCACCTGCTTCCGCTTACCCGGGTAAGCTCGTCCAGCTTCTCTTCCGCCGCTATAAGACCTTCAACGGCGATCCGACCAAGGGTCTGATCTTCATGCCCTGTGAGCTGATCTTCCTCAACGGACACCACCTCAAAGACTGCATCCGCAAGTATATCGAGCTCTGGAAAGACGATTTCGGAGCAGACTACGCAGGCTTCAAGGAGTGGTTCGAGAAATA
>CAMKPZ010000013.1 GCA_946414805.1 uncultured Bacteroidales bacterium | reverse complement strand
TCTGCGGTCTGTTTGATTACTTCTTGCGGCAGGATACTCGGTCCTGCATTGAAATTGTACTTTTTCATGATTATTTAAGTGTATAATATTTATTATTCCATGCGGTTGAATGTACATTCGGCAGTTCGATGATGCCTTCCTTATGCTGCTTTCCTTGCGCCAAGTGCAATGCCATAGCAACTGCTGCCATCTCATCCTCGGCTGACGGCTGACTGCTGACTGCTGATGGCTGAGCCTGCGGCAGGTACTTCCGTAACTCCTCCGGCACTTCCTTTCCTGCTTTCTGCATGCGCTCCGCCAGATCCTTGTTGAACTGCTCTTTGGCAATACCGGATTTGTACTCGCGGTATTGCTTGTCGTGCATAGCGAACTCGAACAGTTCCTCGTCGTCCTGTCCGCGGTCCCAACCGAGTTCTTTCATCTCTTTGATGTACTGCGGCAACACGTTCGGATAGAGTTTCTGCGGATCGTCGGTGTAGAACTCAAAGCCTTTCTCTTTGGCGAGTTCGATAATCTCCGGCGCCAGTTCGCCCGGCAGTTTACCGCTCTTACCAAGTATCATGCCCCACATAGCGGGATCCATGCGTGTGAAGTCTTTCTCGCCCATCGAACGGCTGAAGAGGTTCATCAGCGCCGCGTTCTTCACATATTGGCTGAACGGCGTTACCAGACACGGCGTACCGAGCATCGGCCAGATACGCTGTACTTCGTCGAAGAGCTGGACCAGCAGTTCGTCTTCGGACAACTCTTTCTCGCCTTTCTTCTTGAGGTTGGCGTTGATAGCGGCGTGCATACCTTTGAGGTCAGCCATGAGACTTCCCATCATTCCGCCCGGCAGACCGCAACCTACCAGCAGCGAAGTCATCAGCGCGTTCTTCGGATCAATCCAGTATCCCAGGAAATCATCGATGAAGGACTGCGTCAGGCTGCGTGCCTCCATATAAGCCTTCATGTTAATGTCCTTCACGAGGAATCCGGCATCTTTGAGCATTGCCTGAATGGTGATTACATCCGGATGCACTTTACCCCAAGAAAGCGGTTCCATCGCTACATCCAGCACATCGCCGCCGGCTTTGGCTACTTCGAGCATCGAAGCCACACTGAAGCCCGGGCCCGTATGACCGTGGTACTGAATAATAATATCCGGGTGTTTCTCCTTGATTGCCGCAACGATCGTTCCGAGCATAGCCGGACGACCGATACCTGCCATATCTTTAAGACATATCTCCTGTGCTCCACCCTCGATCAGCTGCTCCGCAAGGTTGATATAATACTCCGCGGTGTGTACTTTCGAATAGGTGATACACATCGTTGCCTGGGCTGTCATGCCTGCCTCTTTCGCCCACTTGATGGACGGGATGATATTCCGCGGGTCATTCAAGCCGCAGAAAATACGGGTGATATCCGTTCCCTGTGCGTGCTTCACTTTATACATCAACTGACGCACATCCGCCGGAACAGGGTTCATGCGCAACGCATTGAGACCACGGTCCAGCATATGAGTCTTTATTCCGGCTTCGTTGAACGGTTTGCAGAACGTACGAACAGCCTGGTTCGGGTTCTCGCCGTACAGCAGGTTCACTTGCTCACTCGCGCCGCCGTTGGTCTCCACACGGTCAAAACAACCCATATCAATGATCACCGGAGCGATCTTCGCCAACTGGTCTTTGCGCGGCACATACTTTCCGCTACTCTGCCACATATCGCGGTAAACCAAAGAGAATTGAATTTCTTTTTTCATTATATTTGATTTTTCGTTATTTCGTTATTACGTAATTACGTTATTTCGGTGTCAAAAGCCGAAACTCAATCCGCAGGAGAACGTGATATTGCGTCCCTGCAGATAGACGGGTGTATATTTGTTGAGATAATAATCTACGAGCGCGTCGCCTGCAAGATCTTTCGAAGTGCCGTCTGCGTTCCATCCTCTGTCTTCTCCTTCGATGCGTGCCGAAGCGGGAACAAACGCGCGCGCGTTATTATAGGTGAGATCCACATGCGCATAGCAGTTGTTGAACACCTCATACACAGCGCGGAAGCGCAACTCGTCGTTCCGCCATATCTTCTCGCTGAAAGGTTTCTCGGCGATGATCGGATTCTGGACGCGCGAACCGGCGATATTATTACGCAGATACTCGTACGCACGGTATTTGGTATCGCAGGTGTAGTCGAGCGTCAGCCGCAGTCCGCGCACAGGACGATAAGCCAGCTGAACGAAGATCGACTGCGCATTATCGCCCATGTAATGACCCATGTTATAGCTGTTGGAGGTGTAATCCAACACCTTGATCGAATGGGTGTAGCAGGCGATATAGCTTCGCATGAACTCGCCGCGCAGACTCAGTCCGCGCACAGGCCAGCCGCTCCAGTTGAAGCCCACCAGATACGAAACAGGGTTATGCTCTTTGTTCGAAGGCTTGAGACGGGCGAACTTGAACTCGTCGAGGAAGAACGAACCGTACAGCCGCAGATGATCGGTGGGACGGATGGAGATCGAGGCAAAAGCCTGCGAGTTCTGGTTCTCCGATCCCAGACCTTTGGTCAGCAGGTGATCCAGCGACTTGAAGAACGCTATCGGGATGAAATAAGCGGCTTGTACGTTGCGCTCGGCATAAACGATCGAGTTTCCGAACGAGAACTGGATATACTTGATCGGCATGAAGGTGAACATGTTCGCCGCCATGAATTTGTTCGCCGGCCGGTATTCCCTTCCCGTCACGCCTTCCGCTTCGTTCTCCACATAGTAATAGGTGGAGTCTAACACGTTGCTTGGCAGCCACGCGTGGAAATAATCGAACTGGAACCAGCGGCAGGGCGTCAGTTGGAGCGTCACCATCGGTACGGCAGGGTTATGCGCCGAAAGGATGTTCGAGCAATGCTGCGCGTCGCCCCACTGGATCCTTTCGCGCTGAACGCCGATAGAGCCCCACCATGCGTAGAGCGAAATACCGCCGCGCGAATCCGAGAAATCGCCGCCGTAGTTAGCCTCTTTGTATTGCACGCCCGGAATATCGTTCAGCGCCGGATAGGGTCTGCCGTTCGCCCAGCCGTAATGGATCTTCGATCCTGTCACGCCCTGACCGCTCCAGCTGTTGTCGCGGATCGAACCCCAGATAGCGAGGTGGTGCGCGATGTCCATCTGGATCTCTGCGCCGTACCACCGGTGCATCAGCAGACCTTTCTTGTTGTAATCAAGATCCATGCCCAAGATCGGACGGACACGCATCTTGAAGATCTTGTCCTTCGTCAGAATATGCAGACTCGGATCCGCCAGAGACAGGTTGGACACCGGCGTGATCCATTGGGTCACGTGTCTGTGTCCGTAGGAATAGTACACCGGCAGGGTGTCGCGTTCCAGAGCGTAGTCCTGCAGATAGAACTGCAGATCGTCCTTCTGCCGCTTCGTCAGCAGCGAGTCCTTGCGCTCCGCCTCCGTCAGCAACGCCGCAATATGATCACGGGTATAGGGTCTGATCGCCGCGTTAGAGTTAATCACTCCGTCGGATGTCAGTTCCTCCAGAAAATCATATATCTCCGTGTACTCGATCGCCTGAGGGATCCGCTGAGCAGACACACTCAGCGCGCAGAACAGCACTATAGCAAGCAGCTTACTTCGCATACCGCGCATTCAAGCCCTCGATCACTTCGTCGGTGATGTCATAACCGGCAGCCTTGTTCATCAGCACTGCGTCGTTCAGGATCAGATGGTAGCGGCCGTCGCTGTTCATCTCACGCAGATAAGCCTGTACCGAGTCCTGCAACTGCTGGGTCAGCGCACTCTGCTGGTTCATGAAGTCGGTGCTCAACTGCTGACGCAGGTTCTCCAGATCCTGCTGTTTGGCCATCAGCTGCTGCTCTCTGCCCTGCAGTTTGGCCTGTTCGCTCTCCGCACGCTCACGGCTGAAGAACGCACCCGACTCCACTTTCTTCTGGAAGTTGATCACATCCTGTTGGAAGGAATCAACCTCTTTCTGCAGCGATTTGGCACGGGTGTCCAGTTTCACCATCGACTCCTCATATTGGGACATCAGTTTGTCGGTGGACTCAACGGCCAAGGTGTAGTGCTTGAGGATCGAATCAGTGTTGATGACTGCGATCGGCAGCAACTCGCCCGCTGCTTCCACATCCTGCGTCGCCGGTTTCTTGCTCTTCGGCGTTACGGTAAAAAACAAAACTACAATCGTAATAAGGCACAGCGCCACTATTACATTAAATACACTCTGTTTGTTCATAATTATAAATTTTTGATGTTTATTTTCTTGGTTTGTTTCTTTCGTTCTTCGCGGTCCTGCGAGGTGGCGCAATGGATCTTGTTCTCCCGCATCCGTGCGTTCTCCGCTATGTGCTGGGACCGGAATGTGTGGTCGTGGCGGAAGATCACCCCCACACACAGCGCAATCATCGCGCATCCCACCAACAGTATTGCTATCATTACTTTCATGCGTATTCTTATTATTTTCACGCGTGCAGCACACGCACACACATAATCGGCTGCAAAGGTAATACATTTTTTTGACATATGCAAATTTTTATAAATAAAAATAAAAATTGCAGACTTTGAGGAGGGAAAAGAGAAGGAACGGAGGGGCGAAAAACAGGGAGAAAAGGGCATGGAAAGCGTTTGTCAAAACCTGTTAAAACGGAAAGAAAGTGTATATATACATAGTATATATACAGTAAAAGCGAGTTAGTGACAAAATATTCGTCTCATCCTATGGTGATCCTATGGTAATTCTATGGTGATCTTATGGTTTTAACAGCACATTGGCAGGGAACCGGTGGTGGAATGGCTATGGAATGGCGGCAGGAGGGAGAAGAAGAGGCGGCGGGAGACACAGACGCGGACGAGACCGGCAGGGACAGGAGGCACAGAAGCAGAGGGGACCGGCAGGGACAGGAGACACAGAAGCAGAGGGGACCGGCAAAGCCGATGCCCGAATAGCATTCGGGCGCAATAGACGAAAGAAAGGACAGCAAAACGGATCTGCCACGAAAAGAAAAAAGAAACTTTAGGCGAAGGTGGAACTTTGGGGGGCATGAACACAAATAATTAACAAAAAAATATCAAAATCTTGCATATGTCAAAAAAATGTATTACCTTTGCAGCCAAATTGCGTTTTGTGCGCGAATGTGTGCATGCGTGCATGTATAATTATAGAGGAAACACAGACAACGGACAGCGGACAACGGACAACGGACAACGGACAGCACGCACAACCGCGGACCGGACAGCAAACACAGGCAACGGACACACACAACCGCGGACAGCAAACGCAAACGATGAACACAAAGAAACACGAATAATAATCACAAAAAAATAGACAACTATGGCAAATGACAGACAACAGGGAGGATCGATGTTCAACGCACTGACCTCCGGAAGCAAGATCGTGGGTAATATCACCGCAGACAGCGATTACCGTATTGACGGATTAGTAGAAGGCGATCTGCAATGTACAGGCAAAGTGGTGATCGGCGAAAGCGGACGCGTGAAAGGCACCGTCAACTGCCAGAACGCGGAGATCATGGGACTGATGGACGGCAAGATCACCTGCAGCCAGCAGTTATCGCTGCGTTCAAACGGCAAGATACAAGGCGAAGTAGCCACCAAGACGCTGATCGTCGAACCGGGAGCCATCTTCAACGGCACCTGCTCGATGGGCGGAAACGCCGCTCCGGCAAACCCGAAGAAAGCATGATTGACAATTTATGATTGATTGATACTATGAAAATCAAACCATTCAAAGGAATCCGTCCGCCGAAAGAGCTGGTGGAGGAAGTAAGCAGCCGTCCATACGACGTGCTGAACTCGGAGGAAGCGCGCGCAGAAGCGGCAGGTAACGAGAAATCGCTCTATCATATCATCAAGCCCGAGATCAATTTTGAGCCCGGTACGGACGAGCATGACCCGCGGGTGTACGAGGCTGCCAAAGAGCAGTTGGCGAAATTCCGCAAAGAGGGATGGCTCGTACAGGATCCCGAAGAGCACTATTATGTCTATGCGCAGTCGATCTTAGGCAATCAGCCGTCCGCCATCAGCAGTCAGAAAGACAAGACGCAATACGGACTCGTGGTCGGCGCGTGGGTGGATGACTATCTGGAGGGACGGATCAAGAAGCATGAGCTGACGCGCAAGGACAAAGAGGAAGACCGCATGAAGCATGTGCGCGTGCTGAACGCCAACATGGAGCCGGTATTCTTCGCCTACCCCCACCGCGATGATCTGGATCAGATCGTAGCAGAGGTATGCAAGGGTCAGCCCGAGTACGATTTCGTAGCGGCTCCGGAAGGTTTCCGTCACACGTTCTGGGTGATCAAGGACAAAGCGGTCATCGACCGTATTACGGATATCTTTGCAACGATTCCGGCAATGTATATTGCAGACGGCCATCACCGCAGTGCAGCAGCAGCCGGCGTGGGAAAGGAATTAAAAATTAAAAATGAAAAATTAAAAATTAAAGATCCCGAGTACGAGTTCTTCCTGGCTGTGTGCTTCCCGGACAACCAGCTCAATATCATCGATTACAACCGCGTGGTGAAAGACCTGAACGGGCTGAGCGAAGAGGAGTTCCTCAAAGCGCTGGAGGAAGACTTCGAGATATCGGAATACCGGGATATCGAAATATCGACGGATTGCAGGGAAGTACGCCCCAAAGGGCTCCATAACTTCTCGCTGTATCTCGGCGGCAAATGGTACTCGCTGACCGCCAGAGAAGGACGATACAACGACAGCGATCCGATCGGCGTACTGGATGTAACGATCTCCAGCAATCTGATCCTGGACAAGATCCTGGGTATCAAAGACCTGCGCCGCGACAAACGGATCGATTTCGTAGGCGGCATCCGCGGCTTGGGCGAACTGCAGCGCAGAGTGGACAGCGGCGAGATGAAGATGGCGCTGGCGCTCTACCCCGTGACCATGCAACAGATCATCGACATCGCCGACAGCGGAAACATTATGCCGCCCAAGACAACATGGTTTGAACCCAAACTGCGCAGCGGTCTGGTGGTTCACAGTCTGGACGAATGAATTATAAATTAAGAATTACGAATTAAAATTATTTCTCATTGAAGGGTTTAAAAAACATATTATTCCTTACTGTACTGTGCATCGCAGTTTTCTGCCTGCCGGGTTGCAGTGTGCAGCAACGGATCAAGCAGGCGGACAAGAAATATGCGATCGGTGAGTATTTCACCGCCGCAGACATCTACAAGCAATGCTACGGACGGTTGAGCAGCAAGAAAGACAGGGAGTTCAAAGGCTATGTGGCGTACCGTCAGGGCGAGTGCTACCGGATCCTGAACAATCCGAGAGCCTCCACCTGCTATCAGAGTGCGCTGCGATGTAAATACCAGATGCAGGACTCCACGGTCTTCCTGCACGCCGCACAAGCGCTGCAATACCAGGGCAAATACAAAGACGCCGCCAAATACTACGACCTCTATCTGGAGGCCCATCCGGACGACTATGTGGCGCAAGCAGGCAAATACGCCTGCGCTACCGTTGATCAATGGAAACGGGAAGCAAGCCGGTACAGGATAAACGAAGCAAAGGTGTTCAACGAAAAGCGGACAAGCAACTTTGCGCCGATGTTTATCGGTTCGGAAAGCGACGCGCTGATGTTCACCAGTAACCGTCAGGAGAAGCAGAAAGGCACCAAGAAACTGAAGCGGCCAAGCAACGTGACCGGTCAGCAGCTCTTCCAGCTCTACCAGACGCGTAAGAACGCAGCCGGAGAATGGGAGGAGATAGAACTGGCGGAAGGACTCTACGGAGGCGGAGAGGAGGAACAGCAGCAGAACGACTCCACGGGCGGCAAACAAGCCGGTTCGGCGGAGATGGGTGTATGCTGTTTCAGCCGGGACGGCAGAACGATGTATTTCACCTACTCCAAACCGATCAACGGCCAGGATCTGGGAGCAAAGATCTACCGCAGCGAACGGGCAAGCGGCGAATGGGGCGAACCGCAGGAGGTGAAGCTCTTTGCAGACAGCTCGATCACGGTAGGTCACCCCGCGCTGAACAGAACAGGCGACACCTTGTATTTCGTGAGCGATGCGCCCGGGGGCGTAGGCGGCAAAGATATATGGATGGCGGAACTGGAAGACGATCAATGGCTGAATGCACAGCCGCTGGGACCGGGTATCAACACCACAGCCAATGAGATGTACCCGTATGTGCATGAGGACGGCACGCTGTATTTCGCCAGCGACGGCCATCCGGGCTACGGAGGTCTGGACATCTTCAAAGCCACGCGCGACACGACCAACAAAGACTCGGTGGTTTGGGTGCTCTTTAATATGGGTACGCCGTTCAACGGTGCAGGCGATGATTTCGGAATCACTTTCGCAGGTAACACACAGGACGGCTTCTTCTCCTCCAACCGCGGCGACAAGAAAGGACTCGACAAGATCTACCGCTTCACGCTGCCGGAGATGGAGTTCTATGCCGAAGGAACGGTGAGTGACGAAGCAGGCAACCCGATCTCCGAAGCACGGCTGCGCATCGTAGGCTCGGACGGCACGAACAGCAAAGTCAACGCCCGACGGGACGGAACCTACAAGATCAAGCTGAAACAGGATGTCAAATATGTGATGCTTGCTTCGGCACGGGGACACCTCAACGCCAAAGAGCAATGGAACACGTTCGATCTCAAGGACAGCAAGACATATGTGCTGAATTTCAACCTCAACCCGATCAGCCGGCCGGTGAAGATGGAGAATGTGTTCTATGAGTTCGGGCGGTGGGAACTGACCCAAGCCTCGGAAGCAGAGTTGGCGAAACTCGTAAAGATGCTGAACGACAATCCCAATATCACGATTGAACTCTCCGCACACACCGACCTCAAGGGTAATGAGGAGTTCAACCTGGAGCTCTCGCAGAAACGTGCACAGAGCTGCTGCGACTACCTCATCTCCCACGGCATAGAGCGCGAACGGCTCACGCCGATGGGTTACGGCAAAACCAAACCGGTTGTTTGCGACAAAGCGCTCAACAAACAATATCCGTTCATTCCGGTTGATCAGGCACTCGACGAGACATTCATCCTGTCCCTGCCGGCGGACAAACAGGAGATATGCAACCAGATCAACCGACGGACGGAATTCAAAGTACTGAAAACGACATATAAGTTATATTAATGAAACAATATCTGGATTTATGCAAGCGGGTGCTGGAAGAAGGCACTATCAAACATGACCGTACCGGAACAGGTACTATCTCCGTCTTCGGTCACCAGATGCGATTCAAGATGGAGGACGGTTTTCCGCTCCTGACCACCAAGAAACTGCATCTGAAATCCATCATCTATGAGTTGCTATGGTTCTTGCAGGGCGACACGAATGTCAAATATCTGCAGGACCACGGCGTACGGATCTGGAATGAATGGGCGGACGAGAACGGCGAGTTGGGACCTGTGTACGGCCATCAGTGGCGTTCATGGCCCGATTACAACGGCGGAACGATAGACCAGATCGCCAATCTCGTAGAGATGATCAAGCATAACCCCGACAGCCGGCGGATGATGGTCAGCGCATGGAATGTGGCGGAAGTGGAGAAGATGGCGCTGCCGCCTTGCCACTGCCTCTTCCAGTTCTATGTAGCGGACGGCAGACTGAGTCTGCAACTCTATCAACGGAGTGCGGATATATTCCTCGGCGTACCCTTTAATATCGCTTCGTACGCGTTATTGCTCCAGATGATAGCGCAAGTGACAGGGCTCCAATGCGGAGATTTTGTACACACGCTCGGTGACGCACATATCTATTTGAACCACCTCGAGCAAGTGAAACTGCAGCTGACGCGTGAGCCGCGCCCGCTGCCGAAGATGATTATCAATCCGGAGGTGAAAGACCTGTTCGGATTCCGGTACGAAGATTTCCAATTAGAGGGCTATGATCCGCACCCGCACATTGCAGGAGTGGTGTCAGTGTGATTTACAATGCACAATTCACAATTATGATTTCAATCATTGTAGCTATAGCAGAGAATTATGCGATAGGCAGGAAAGGCGACCTGCTATGCCATATGCCGGAAGACTTGAAGCACTTCAAGCAGATCACAAGCGGCAAGACCGTCATGATGGGTGAGCGGACATTCTTCTCGCTTCCCAAACATCCCCTGCCCAACCGCCGTAATATCGTGCTGACGGATGTGCAAGGCAAGGCTTTCGAAGGTGCCGAAGCCGTTTACTCGCTGGACGAAATGATCAACGCTGTCAAAGGAGAGGAAGAAGCATTCGTCATCGGCGGCGGAATGGTATACCGCCAGATGATGGAGCACGCCGACAAACTCTATATCACGCGGATCCATCATAGCTGGGAGGACGCAGACACGTTCTTCCCCGAGATCAAAGAGGAGGAATGGGAACTGACCTCCGCAGAGCGACACGAAGCAGACGACAAAAACCCATATGCATACACTTTTTGCACATATAATAAGCGGAACCGTTAATATCAGTGAGCGGCAGACAGCCGCCGTATTAGCGCTGTTAGACGAAGGAGCCACGATTCCTTTCATCGCGCGTTACCGCAAGGAGAAAACCGGCAGTCTGGACGAAGTGCAGATTGCGGCTGTTCAGGCGCAGTACACCAAACTGCAGGAACTCGCCAAACGCAAAGAGACAATCTATGCACGGCTGGATGAGCTCGGCAATACCGACGCGGCGTTGCGTACGCGTATTGACGAATGTTGGGATGCAACGGAACTGGAAGATATCTATCTGCCGTACAAGCCGCACCGCAAGACCCGTGCGGACATCGCGGTAGAGAAAGGTCTGCTGCCCCTTGCCGAAGAGATCCTCAAGCAACGCCCGATGAAACTGCCGGACAAGGAAGAAGACCTGCAAGGCGCACGGGACATCATCGCGCAGCGTATTGCGGAGGATGAGAAGAGCAGAAATGCCATCCGGCGGGAGTTTAACTACTCTGCCCTGCTGACAACCAAAGCGGTAAAAGGCAAGAGCGAGACACCCGAGGCGCAGAACTACAAGGACTATTTCGATTTCAAGGCTCCGCTGAAACACATCCGCAGCCATCAGTTGTTAGCCATCCGGCGTGCGGAGAGCGAAGGTTATCTTCGCGTAGATATTTCTCCGGACACAGAGAAAGCCTTGGACAAATTAGCCCGCCTATGGCTGCACGCCGATAATGACACAGCCTATCAGGTGGAACTGGCGATGGAGGACGGCTACAAAAGGCTGCTCAAACCGGCTATCGAAACCGAGTATGCGGCACTCTCCAAAGAGAAGGCGGACGCAGAAGCTATCCGTGTATTCGCGGACAATCTGCGCCAACTGCTGCTCGGCGCACCGTTAGGCCAGAAAAGAGTGTTGGCCTTGGACCCGGGTTTCCGCACCGGATGCAAGACCGTTGTGCTCAATGAGCAAGGCGATCTGGTGATGCACGATGTGATCTATCTGCATAACCTGCAGAGCACCAAACGGCTGCAGGAACTGGTCCGGCAATACAAGATCGAAGCAATCGCTATCGGTAACGGGACCGCCAGCCGCGAGACAGAGCAGATGGCACGAGAAGCCATCAGCCTTCTGCCTTCAGAATTCAGACCGCAGATATTCGTAGTGAGCGAAGCCGGAGCATCCGTCTATAGCGCCAGCAAGACTGCACGCGAGGAGTTCCCGGACGAAGATGTGACGGTTCGCGGCGCAGTGAGCATCGGACGGAGACTGATTGACCCGTTAGCGGAACTGGTGAAGATCGAACCCAAAGCAATCGGTGTGGGACAATACCAGCACGATGTGGACCAGACCGAACTGCGCGAAAGCCTGCAGCAGACGGTAGAGAGCGTAGTAAACTATGTGGGCGTAGATGTGAATACCGCCAGCAAACACCTGTTGACTTATATCTCCGGTCTGGGTCCTACGCTGGCGCAGAGCATTGTGGATTACCGCTCCGAGCACGGCGCATTCACCAGCAGGAAAGAACTGCTGAAAGTACCGAAATTAGGCAACAAGACTTTTGAACAGGCCGCCGGATTCCTGCGCCTGAAAGGAAAGAACCCCTTGGACAACAGTGCCGTACATCCGGAGAGTTATGCGCTTGTGGAGAGAATGGCGAAAGACCAAGGATGCTCAGTAGCCGAACTGATAGCCGACGAGGAGAAACGCAAACAGATTGACATCCGCCGGTATATCACGGACGAAGTGGGCCTCCCTACCCTGACGGATATCATGAACGAGTTAGCCAAACCCGGTCGTGACCCGCGAGGCGAGACAGAGGAGTTTCATTTCGACGAACATGTACACACGATCGATGACCTTCAGCCGGGAATGGTGCTGCCTGGCATCGTGACGAACATCAGTGCTTTTGGCGCTTTCGTGGATCTGGGCGTACACAAAGACGGATTGATACACATCTCCGAGATGGCAGACCGGCGTGTTAACAACCCGCAGGAGATCGTGAAACTCCATCAGCACGTGCAGGTGCGCGTAGTGGATATAGACCGCGCAAGAGGCAGAATACAGCTGAGCCTAAAGGGAATTAAAAATTAAAAATTACGAATTACGAATCATATGGCAGACGATAAGAAAGTTATTTTTTCAATGGTAGGGCTGAGCAAGACGTTCGGTCCGCAAAAACGAGTGTTGAACAATATCTACCTGAGTTTCTTCTACGGAGCGAAAATAGGTATTATCGGTCTGAACGGCGCCGGTAAATCAACACTGATGAAGATCATCGCCGGTATTGAGAAAGAATATCAGGGCGAGGTAGTGTGGAGTCCGGGTTACAGCGTAGGATACTTAGAGCAGGATCCTAAACTTGATCCGTCAAAGACGGTTCGCGAGGTGGTGCAGGAAGGTGTGCAGCCGATCATGGACATGTTGAAAGAGTACGACGAGATCAACATGGCTTTCGGCGAACCGGATGCCGATTTCGACAAGCTGTTAGCGCGTCAGGCAGAGCTGCAGGACAAACTGGACGCCGCCGATGCATGGAATATAGACCAGAAACTCGATCGGGCGATGGATGCTTTGCGTTGCCCGCCGGATGACGCGAGTGTCACTACCCTCTCCGGAGGAGAGCGCAGAAGAGTCGCTCTTTGTCGATTATTGCTACAGCAACCCGATGTGCTGCTGCTCGACGAGCCGACCAACCATCTGGATGCAGAGTCCATCGACTGGTTGGAGCAACACCTGCAGCAATACGCCGGAACAGTGATCTGTATCACCCACGACCGGTATTTTCTGGATAACGTAGCCGGTTGGATATTGGAGCTGGATCGAGGCGAAGGAATTCCATGGAAAGGCAATTACTCGTCCTGGCTGGAGCAGAAAACAACCCGCATGGCACAGGAGGAGAAACAGGCTTCCAAACGCCGCAAGACGCTCGAACGCGAGTTAGAATGGATCCACATGGCGCCCAAAGCCCGTCACGCAAAACAGAAAGCCCGTCTGGAGGCATATGATAAGATGCTGAACGAGGAACAGAAAGAGCGCGAAGAGAAATTAGAGATCTTCATCCCGAACGGCCCGCGGCTGGGCAACAAGGTTATCAACGCCGAAGGCGTAGCAAAGTCTTTCGGCGACAGATTGCTCTTTGAGGATCTTAATTTCGTGCTTCCGCCTAACGGCATTGTGGGCGTGATCGGTCCGAACGGCGCCGGCAAGACAACCCTCTTCCGCATGATCATCGGTAGCGAGAAGGCCGACAAGGGTACCTTCTCCGTCGGAGAGACCGTGAAAATCGGCTATGTGGATCAACAGCACACGGATATTGATCCCAACAAGAGCGTGTTTGAGACCATCAGCGGCGGCACCGAGTTTATCCGCGTAGCAGGAAGAGAAATCAATGCCCGCGCATACCTGAGCCGTTTCAATTTCACGGGAGCGGACCAAGAGAAGAAATGCGGCGTGCTCTCCGGAGGAGAGAGAAACCGTCTGCATCTTGCGCTGACACTCAAGAGCGAAGCAAACGTACTGCTACTGGATGAGCCGACCAACGATATTGATGTGAACACCCTGCGTGCTCTGGAAGAAGGTCTGGAGAACTTCGCCGGCTGCGCTGTAGTGATCAGCCACGACCGCTGGTTCCTCGACCGTATATGCACGCATATCCTGGCATATGAAGGAGACGGAAAGGTATTCTGGTTCGAAGGCAGTTATTCGGAATACGAGGAGAACAAGAAAATGCGTCTGGGCGAAGATGCTGCAGAGCCGAAACGCGTACGCTACAGAGGATTAGTGTAAGGTGTTAAGAAGAGTAAGCACATATATCCGCCATCGCGGATTGCTGGAGAAAGGCAGACCGGTACTGGTGGCTCTCAGCGGCGGCGCAGACAGCGTAGCGCTGCTGGATGTGCTGTTACGCGCAGGCTATGAGTGCATCGCTGCGCATTGTAATTTCCATCTGCGGGGCGAAGAGAGCAATCGGGATGAGCATTTCGTGAGAGCGCACTGCAAAAAAACAGGTGTGCGGCTTGAGGTAAAAGAGTTCGACACCTTATTGTACGCGCGCGAAAAGGGCATCAGTATCGAGATGGCAGCAAGAGAATTACGCTACGCATGGTTTAATGAACTGGCACAGGCGGAGGGTTGCCAAGCCGTCGCTGTTGCCCATCATCAGAACGACCAAGCGGAGACCGTACTGCTGAACCTCAAACGCGGAGCAGGCATCCGCGGATTGGCAGGAATGCGTCCTATCAGTCCTAATCCCATGGCGCCGGAAGGAGCAGTTATAGTACGCCCGCTGCTGTGCACGACACGCGACTATATTGAACATTATCTGCGCGACAAAAGAGGACTGCAATGGGTGACCGACTCAACCAACAGCGACACCTCCATTGCCCGAAACGCGATCCGTGAACAACTGAAAAACTACTCCAAGGCAGAGATTGAGCACATCGCTCAAACGGCGGAATACATGCAAGGTTATGTAGATATTCTCGAACACAAAAAATCACGCGAAGCGGAATTGGTAGACCTGTACGAACATCTTCGCATGTACAATTTTGCGGAAATAGATAAGATTTATGAAGCGTTGCAGCGAGGCGAAGGAGGTAAAGTTTTTACTTCCAAGACTCACAAAGCAACAATAAAAAAAGGCAAATTATGCGTCACTACGGTATAATAGGATTTCCTCTATTGCATTCATTCTCGGCGAAATACTTCAATGAGAAATTTGCAACAGAAGGAATAGAAGCAGAGTACTCGCTCTACCCCCTCAAAGAACCTCTTTTGACTTCCCATGAAGGAAAAGAGAGCTGGCCGGAGGCAGAGGATTTGTTGAGTCGTTTAGACGGGATGAATGTCACCTTCCCGTACAAGCAAACGATTATTCCCTATTTGGATCGGTTGGACGAAACCGCAGAGGCAATCGGAGCGGTGAATGTCGTATACAAGCATGTGGGATACAATACCGATTGCCTGGGATTCATGGAATCGATACGCCCGATCCTGCGTGCAGACGACCGCAAGGCGCTGGTGCTCGGCACCGGCGGAGCCTCAAAAGCCGCATGTTACGGATTGCGGAAACTGGGCGTAGAACCAACTTTGGTGAGCCGTACGCCCGGTAGGGGGATGCTGGGGTACGACGAACTGACAAAAGCGATCATGGAGGAATACACGGTGATTGTCAACTGCACGCCGTTAGGTATGCTGCCGGAGACAGAAACCTGTCCGCCTGTTCCCTATGAATTGATTTCGGCACGACATTTGCTCTTTGACTGCGTGTACAACCCCGAGGTAACACTTTTCCTGCGCAAAGGCCGCGAACAAGGAGCCACCATCAAAAACGGAATGGAGATGCTCGTCGGGCAAGCGAAAGCGGCTTGGAAAATTTGGAATGATGGAGTTAACGAACTAAAGAATTAAAAATATGAAGACTTTTTTATTTGTGCTTTTAACCATAGCACTAACAGATCTGAACGACAATTACCACGAGGCAGACAAGTCCGAAATGGTATATTACAGCCCGAAGACCAGTGTCCGGATGGATTTCACGTATCTGGAGGAACGTGAGGAAGCGGGTAAGTTTGCGGAGTATGCCGAAAAATTATTAGGCATCAAGGATGCCATTAAGGAGGACAAGACCACTTATACATTCCAAGGCGTAGAGATCACCACACATACCCAGGTGGACTTGAAACGGCCGCATGTCATCCGTGCGGAAAAGGGCATGCCGTGGCTGCTGGTGAACATCAACGACCGCGGTTTACTGGTGGGCTATAATCTGCCGGAGGAGCCCAAAGAGCACAAGAAGAATGCTACAAAAGAGGCGGAAAGGTCTATGAAAAATCCGGTTCAAATCCTGCCTTATACCGAGGAGATCGTGGAAACAGGTAGTGCAGAAAAGCAGGCACAAGCAGTGGCGAAGCAGATTTTCCGAATCCGTGAGACGAGGATGTATCTGCTGAACGGCGAAGTGGAGCATGCGCCGGCAGATGGCAAGGCGATGGAATTGGTTCTCAAGGAGTTAAGACATCAGGAAAAACAGTTAGTAGAACTCTTTACAGGCAAGAAAACCACAGAAATCAAGCACAAACATGTGGGTAGCTGCCCGTATGGAGAGAACTTCAAGTTTTGGAATGAGACACTCTATTTCTCCGCGGAGAACGGCTTTACGGGTGCGGATAATGTGGATGCCGACAAGATTAAGATCAATGTGGAGTTCGTGCATCAGTACCTGAAGAAAGAAGAAGCAGAGGAGAAAAAGGACAAAAAAGGGAAAAAGGACAAAAACGCCATGGAACTCTCTCCGATCGTATATAACCTGCCGGGAAGCGCACGTGCTTTAGTTTATTATAATGATAAGTTGATCAACAGCAAAGTCGTTCCAATGGCGCAATTCGGCATCGATATACCGCTGCCCAAAGAGCTGTTCACGGGGGCGGAACTGCCGAAGATCCGATTCAGCGAGAAGACAGGAGGAGTCATTTCGATAACGAAATAATTTCATATTCAGGATTTTAAGTTTATGATTTCAAATTATAAATATATCTCAATACTACTTGTCTGCCTTATCGGAATTTCCCCGCTTCATGCGCAGGAACTCAACTGCACCGTGACCATCAATTCCGACCAGATCGAAGGCAGTAACAAGCAGGTGTTTGAGACGCTCAAGACATCCATTGAGGAGTACATGAGCCAGAACCGCTGGACAAACATGAGCTATGCCGAATACGAGAAGATCGAGTGCAGCATGCTGATCGTGGTCAAAGCCGTAACAGACAACTCCTATTCGTGCGAGATGACGCTACAGAGCCGCCGCCCCGTATATGGGACCACGTACACTACTCCGTTACTGAATTTCAAGGACAATGCCTTCAATTTCACCTACCAGGAGTTCGACCGCATTGAATGGCAGCAGAACCAATTTACGACCAACCTCACAGCAATGCTGGCGTACTACTGCTATCTCATCATCGGCCATGACCAGGATAGTTTCCAGCGGCTGGGCGGCACACCTTATTTCCAGATATGCGAGGAGATCGTCAACGCATGCCAATCGGCAAGCATGGACGGATCGGAGCAAAAAGGATGGCTGGCGTTTGACAGCAACCGGAACCGCTATGCGCTGATCAACAATCTGCTGGACGAGGCGTTTAAGAAATACCGTAATTACTACTATGAGTACCACCGTCTGGGTCTGGACGAGATGAGCGCGAATGTGAAGAACGGCAGAGCACGTATTGCAGAAGGAATGCCGGTTCTCAAGGAGGCTTACCGCGCACGGCCTGCCACTTATGTCATCAATACATTTCTGGACGCCAAGGCAGAGGAGTTGGTAGATATCTTCCGCAAAGGCACCGACAAAGAGAAAAAAGATGTGTACGAACTGCTGATGGATATTGATCCAACGAGGCAAAACACGTATGAACGAATGAATGAGTAATCTATGCTAAAGCATTTACACATACAGAATTATGCACTGATCAGCCATCTGGATATTGATTTCTCCGGAGGATTCTCCGTGTTGACCGGCGAGACCGGAGCCGGCAAGAGTATTATCCTCGGGGCATTGGCACTGGTGCTGGGTGCCCGCGCTGACAGCAAGGCGATTACCGACGGCGAGGAAAAATGTATCATCGAGGCCACGTTTTATGTACAAGGGAACGATGTACAATGTACAAACGAAATCATCATCCGGCGCGAGTTGTACGCCAACGGCAAGAGCCGTTCGTTTGTGGACGACAGTGTAGTGACCTTGCAGGAACTCAAGGCACTTGCCAACCAACTCATCGACATCCATTCGCAGCACGCTAATCTGCTGATAGAGAATGAGGATTTCCAGTTAGGAATCGTGGACGCCATTGCGGTCAATGAGGAGTTGAAAGCGGAATACACCACCCGATATGAGGCGTATCTGGCTGCGCAGACGCGACTGAACGACTTGCAAGCGCTGGCGCGTAAGAGCCGTCAGGACGCCGACTATATCCAATACCGCTATAACCTGCTCTCGGAAGCCGGGTTGCAGGCTGGCGAGATGGAGGAGCTGGATCAGGAGCAATACCGACTGAGCCATGCGGAAGAGATCCGTAATAATCTGTTGCAGGCAACGTTGGCGCTTAACGGCGGACTGGAAGGCGGCGGAGCGATAGAGTCTTTGCGGGCATGCCGGCTGGAAGACGCTGCACCGGAACTGCAAGAACGCATCGAAAGCGCGCGCATTGAGTTGCAAGATATTGCCGAAGAAGCGGAGCGCAAGATGGGGAATATAGAGATGGATCCGCAGCGGCTGATATGGGTAGAAGAACGAATCGGCAAACTGGAAGAGTTACGCCATAAATTCAACGCCGAGTCCGTCGAAGAACTGATCGGCATGCGCGACGAGTTAGCCGAACAAGTGAATCGGATGGACAGTTTCGACTTTGATATCGAGCAGGCGAAAAAGGAAGTAGATTTACGCCGCGAAGAGCTGACCCAAACCGCACAAGCGCTGACCAAGAGCCGTAAAGCCGTGGTTGGAACCATATGCACACGACTGACGGAAGGAATGAAGATGTTAGGCGTGCCGCACGCCAAAATTGAGATACCCGTCTCCCCCACTCCCGATTTCACACCGGAAGGATGCGATATCGTGCAGATTCTCTTTGCCGCGAACCTCAATCAGAGCCTGCGGGCCGTAAGCGAAGTGGCCTCCGGCGGCGAGATCAGCCGGTTGATGCTTTGTATCAAATCGCTGATTGCCTCTACCAAAGGCCTGCCGACCATCATCTTTGACGAAATTGACACAGGTGTGAGCGGTGACATTGCCACGCAGATGGCTTCCATCATGCGCGAGATGGCATCATCAAGACAGATCATCGCAATCACCCATCTGCCACAAATAGCGGCTCTCGGACAAACGCATTACAAAGTATACAAGGCGGATACCGACCGCCGGACAGAGACTCATATCCGTCTTCTCAATAATGACGAACGGATCACAGAGATCGCTTCCATGCTAAGCGGAAAGCAGGCTACAGAGGCGGCAATACTTACCGCGAAACAGCTACTGAGTTATACATCGTAAATGATAAATTGTACATGCATTTATGTTGCCATTAGCAGAAAGAATGCGTCCAAAGACGCTGGATGAATACATAGGCCAGAAGCATCTGGTGGGCGAAGGAGCGATCCTGCGCCAGATGATCGAGAGCGGCAATATAGCGAGTTTCATCCTTTGGGGTCCTCCGGGTGTGGGCAAGACCACTCTGGCGCGCATCATTGCGCATCAGTTACAACGGCCTTTCTACACACTGAGTGCCGTCACCAGCGGCGTAAAAGAAGTACGCGATGTGATTGACAAAGCCAAACGCACAGCGTCGCTGAACAGCGGACTTTTCACCCCCACCGACGGACGCAGCCCGATCCTTTTCATCGACGAGATCCACCGGTTCAGCAAGAGTCAGCAGGACAGTCTGCTCGGCGCCGTGGAAGAAGGAACAATCACTCTGATCGGCGCAACAACCGAGAACCCCAGTTTTGAGGTAATCACGCCTCTGCTGAGCCGATGCCAGGTGTATGTGCTCAAATCGCTGGAGAAAAACGATTTATTAGAATTATTGAACCGCACCCTGACGCAAGACGACTATATACGCTCTCTCGGAATGGAGATCAAAGAGACAGAGTCGATCCTTCGCTACAGCGGTGGAGACGCACGCAAACTACTCAATATCATTGAGTTGGTGAGCAATAGCGGTGTGAAGATCATCGATAACGAGACCGTCACCAAGCAGCTGCAGCAGAACCCCGTGGCATATGACAAGGACGGCGAGATGCACTACGATATCATCTCCGCCTTCATCAAATCCATCCGCGGGAGCGATCCGGATGCCGCAATCTATTGGTTAGCCCGCATGATCGAGGGTGGCGAAGATCCGAAATTCATCGCCCGCCGACTCGTTATCTCCGCAAGCGAAGATATCGGTTTGGCAAATCCCAACGCCATGCTGGTGGCTAATGCCTGTTTCGATGTGTTAACCAAAATCGGCTGGCCGGAAGGACGTATTCCGTTAGCGGAAGCAACGATTTATCTGGCCGCCAGTCCGAAGAGCAACTCCGGTATTCTGGCGATTGACGAGGCATTGAGAAAAGTGAAAGAGACCGGAAATCTGCCGGTGCCGCTTCACTTGCGCAACGCCCCCACCCAACTGATGAAAGAACTGGGGTATTCCGACGGCTACAAATACGCGCATGACTACCCAAACCATTTCGTCAAGCAGCAGTTTATGCCTGACGAAATGCAAGGCACAGTCTTCTGGCAGGCGCAAGGCAGCCCGCAAGAGCAGAAACTGGCGGACTGGATGAAGAAGTTATGGGGTGAAAAAGACTGATGGCAGGATTGTACGTACATATTCCCTTTTGCGCCAAGCGATGCCTGTATTGCGATTTTTTCTCCACTACCCAACTGGGTCAACGTGAACGATATGTAGAAGCAGTGGTTCGAGAGATCCGTATGCGGCGCAATGAGACCGACGAACCGATCCGGACGATATACCTCGGCGGAGGTACCCCGAGCCAGTTACCGGCTGTCTCGATCGCACGCATTCTGGACGCGGCCGGACGAGACGGGAAAGAGGAGATCACGATGGAGCTGAATCCGGCAGACGCCACTCCGGAATACTTGAGCGAACTCAAGCGGACCGGTATCCAACGGTTATCAATCGGCGTACAGTCCTTCCAGGACGAACTACTGCTTTTGATCGGGAGAAGACACAATGCCGCACAAGCCATCCGGGCCATCCGCATGGCACAAGAAGCGGGTTTTGAAAATATATCCATTGATCTGATCTATGCCCTTCCCACACAGACCATGGCGCAATGGATGGCAGATATAGACCGCGCAATAGAGATGAAAATCCAGCATATATCTTCCTACGGGTTGATGTATGAAGAAGGCACAGCGCTCACGCTGATGCGTGATCGCGGACAGATCACCCCGACAGACGAAGAGACAGAAAACGAGATGTACGACTCTTTATGCGAACGGCTACGACAAGCCGGATTTGTACATTACGAAGTAAGCAATTTTGCGTTGCCGGGCCTCGAAGCCAAACATAACAGCTCTTATTGGGATGGCACTCCGTACATAGGCGTGGGCGCAGGCGCGCATAGTTATACAGGGAACACGCGAAGCTGGAATCCGGATGATTTAGAGGCCTATCTCCGCGGCATAGAGAACGGCTCGTTAGAACGCGAAAAAGAGGTTTTGAGCGAAAAAGACCTGTACAACGAGCGGGTTATGTTGGGGCTTAGAACGAACAAAGGAATCCCGGAATCCTACTTAGATGTCCATAATGGTCGCGAAGTGGTCACGGGATTGACTCGAAAACAACAGTGGTTAAGGAGGACAGAGGATGGCCGGTTAGTGGCGACCCAAAAAGGAATACATGTATTAAACAGAATAATAGAAGATCTAATGATATGAATACAAAAAGTTGGCATAAACCATTTTTGATTTGGTTTTGGAGTTTATTTTTCGGAGGTCTGACCGTGGCGTTTGTGGTCATGTGGCTGATTACCGAAGGTGCATTGGGTTACCTGCCCCCGTTGGAGGAGTTGCAGAACCCTAAAAACACGTTTGCCAGCGAGATTATCTCTTCGGACAACCAATCGCTGGGACGCTATTACCGCTATGAGAACCGCGTGGGAGTTCAGTACAACGAACTCTCCGACACCTTGATCATGGCACTGATTGCGACAGAGGATGCACGTTTCTACAACCATACCGGTGTGGATTTCAAATCGCTCTTCCGCGCAGTACTCAAACTCGGCAGAGCCGGTGGCGGCAGTACCCTCACCCAGCAACTGGCGAAACAGCTATGGTCACCGCGGGCGAACAATGTACTGGAGCGTGCGATGCAGAAACCCATCGAATGGATCATTGCAACCAAGCTGGAGCGGCTCTATTCGAAGGATGAGATTCTATTGATGTATCTCAACCAGTTTGATTTTCTCTACAATGCTGTCGGTATCAAATCAGCGGCACAAGTCTATTTCTCGACGACACCAAAAGATCTAAAATTGGAAGAAGCGGCAATGCTGGTAGGCATGTGCAAGAATCCGTCGTTCTATAACCCCGTCCGTCATCCGGATCGCGCCAAGCAGCGCCGAAATACCGTGTTGGAGCAGATGGAGAAATACGGATATATCACGGAAGAGCACTGCGAGGAAGCCAAACAAAGGGATCTTGCGCTCCATTACCGCTCCGTAGACCACAAAAAGGGAGCAGCACCCTATTTCCGCGAGTACCTGCGTGTGATGCTGACAGCGAAAGAACCGAAAGAGAGCGATTACGCCGAGTGGAACAAACAGCAATATAAGATTGACCGATACCAGTGGGAGAACAATGACCTCTATGGATTCTGCGAGAAAACACGCAAACCGGACGGTTCCAAATATGACATTTACCAGGACGGTCTGAAGATCTACACGACAATCGATTCGCGTATGCAACGGTATGCCGAAGAAGCGGTCAACGAGCATATGCAGGCGCAGCAGGTGTCGTTCTTCAAGGAACTCAAAAAGAAGAAAAACGCGCCTTTCTCCCGATCACTGACCCAGGAAGAAGTAAGCGGAATCATGAACCGCTCCATGCGTCAGACCGACCGCTACCGTATTATGAAACGCGCAGGAGTGAGCCATGACTCCATCATGCAATCATTCTATCAGCCGAGCGAAATGCAGATTTTCACATATGACCGCGGCATGATTGATACCGTGATGACCCCATACGACTCCATCCGTTGGCTCAAGAGCTATCTGCGCTGCGGATTCATGTCGATGGATCCGCGTACCGGACATGTGAAGGCATATGTAGGAGGACCGGATTTCACACATTTCCAATACGATATGGCAACCAAAGGCCGCCGCCAAGTGGGCTCAACCGTAAAGCCCTACCTCTTCACCCTCGCTATGGACGAAGGCATGTGGCCGTGCGAGACCTTTGTATATGATTCGGTTACGCTGATTGATGCCAACGGGAATGCCTGGACGCCCAGAGACACCCATGAGAAATACCAGGGCGACACCGTCACACTGGCCTGGGGTCTCAAAGAGTCGTCCAACTGGATGGCGGCGTACCTGATGTCCCTCTTCACGCCGGAACAACTCGTCAAGCTGATGCAGTCCTTTGGTATCCAAGGTCAGTTAGACCCGGTAGTATCGCTCTGTCTGGGTCCGTGCGAAGTGAGTGTAGAAGAGATGGTGGATGCCTATACCACGTTTGCCAACAAGGGCATCCGTACCGAACCGCTCTATGTCACCCGTATCGAAGACAACAACGGAAATGTGATCGGCAGTTTCGTCCCGCGCACACATGAGATTATCAGCGAGACCACAGCCTACAAGATGATTTACATGCTGCGGGAGGTGATCGATCACGGCACCGGTATCCGTATGCGCTATCGCTACGGACTGACCGCACCGATGGGCGGAAAAACGGGTACTACCAATAACAACTCCGACGGATGGTTTATGTGCTTCACGCCTTCGCTCGTCAGCGGAACATGGGTCGGAGGAGAAGACCGTGGCATACATTTTGATAATATGGCAGAAGGTCAGGGCGCTTCAATGGCACTTCCCGTCTGCGCACTCTATCTCAAGAAAGTGTATGCGGATCCGGAGTTGGGTTACTCCCAAGAAGAGCAATTCGATATTCCGGTGTGGTTTGACCCCAATGACGGATGCAAATAAATCAGAATGAAGCATTGAAAGCATATAGATACATAGTTGTAGTATTTATTCTTTCCTTGGGCACAGCGGTTCTCAGTCCGGCAAAAGCCCAGTTCAACACCGATCGCATCAGTGCCATCGGGCGTAATGCATTGTATTTCGAGGACTATGTGCTTGCTATCCAGTATTTCAACCAGGTGATCCATCTCAAGCCCTATCTCGCGGATCCATATTTCTATCGCGCGATAGCAAAGATCCAGTTGGAGGACTATCAGGGAGCATTGCGGGATTGCAATGCTGCGATCGAGCGCAATCCGTTCTCGCCGGGATGCTATTATACCCGCGGGTATATATACCGCCAGCTCAATCAGTGGGAGGCCGCCGAAGCGGATTACACGGAGGCGCTGCATTTCTCGCCGGAGAACCGTACGTATATGCTGCTGCGCGCAGATACGCGCGCTCAGTTGAAGCGCTATGACGAAGCCCTGGACGATGTGAACCAGATACTTCGCCGAGAACCCCAAACCGCCAGTGTATGGAGCGAGAAAGGCCATATATGCATCCTGAAGAAAGACACACTGGCTGCATTGGAAGCCTTTGAGCAAGCTGCAAAGTACGATAAGATCAATCCGGCCGTTTGGTCTGCTTTGGGCGTAACCAACCTCATGCTCGGCCATGAAGACGAGGCATACGTACAATTAACCCAGGCTATCAATCTGGGTTCCAAATGGGCGGGCGACTACATCAACCGAGGCGTGATCCATTATCGCCGCCATAACTACCGAGGTGCTCTGGCCGATTACGACCAAGCAGTGAAGATAGCTCCGCGCGAGGCGGATTGCTATTACAACCGTGGCTTGATGCGTCAGGAGGTCGGCGATTATAATCACGCGCTGGAGGATTTGAACAAAGCAATCTCTTTGGCTCCAGAACGTACCGAACTCCGTTATCAGCGCGGATTGGTAGCAATGCAGCTACGCCAATGGAATGCCGTCGTCACAGATATGGATTCGCTTATCGCGCGTTATCCCTATTTCCTGCCGGCTTACTATATGGCGGCGCAAGCGAAAACGCAGTTGGGAAACACCAAAGCCGCATACCGTTACCACCAGACTGCTCATGATCTGGAGGAGCGCAAAGATGAGATCCAAGCGCAGCAGGCGGCGCAACCTAATACAGAGATGTTACTCGCAGATGCGCAACCGCAAAAGAAAGATCATCGCAAAGAGTTCTCCGCGGCCACAGCGCAGAATCAAACGGACATACCGGAAGAAGACGATCAGAAATACGATTCACGAACACGAGGCGCCGTGCAGAAACGCTACCAGGATGTGGTGAACGAACCGAATGTGGTTCTCAGTTATTACAGTCAGGATCTGAGTCTGAGGCGGACCAATTATTACCATCCGATGGTGGAAGATCTCAATCGCAGCGGCGCATTGCCGGCAGCCATGCGTCTTACCTCACAGGACTTGACGCTCACCGCCGAGATGGTGGAATTTCATTTCGCGGAGATAACCCGTCTGTCACAACAGATAGACGAATTATCCGGGTTCCCGATGTCGGATGAGCGGATGATCACATTGCTCTTTGCGCGGGCGATGGAGTTCGCCATTGTGCAGGATTATAACTCCGCTATCGATGACTGTACCCGTGCCCTGGTGCTAAACAACAACTCTGTACACAGCACCTCGTATGAGATCTTGCTTACCTTCAGCCGCGCTAACTGGCGATACCGGATGCTGGAATACCAGCGGGCTATGGGAACACAAGAAACAACAACGAATATGGATTTCGATATCATGCTTCGCGACTATGACCAAGTGATCCTCAAGCAACCGGATTTCGTCTTCGCTATCTATAACAAAGCCAATATCCTCTGCGCGCAGCGGGAGTTCAAGCAAGCTATCGGGTATTACACCCGTGCCATTGCTATAGACAATGAGTTCGCGGAAGCCTATTTCAACCGCGGTCTGACTTATGTCTTCATCGGCGAGAACGAGAAAGGCCTGGCGGATCTATCCAAAGCAGGGGAACTCGGAATATACCAAGCCTACAATTTGCTCTCGCGATTCAAATAAACCAATGCACTCATGTTTTTAAGAACGCATATATATCACAAATATCTATTCATCGGTCTTCTCTGCTTTCTGTACTGTAGTACAGCCAACGCTCAACTTCTGTATGAGATTTCAGGGAATGGAGCGAGGCAGAAATCCTACCTTCTGGCTACCAACCGACTCGTTCCGATGCAGTTTCTTGACACGATACCCAATGTATTCAAATGCTTCGGAAAATGCAATAAAGTCATTACGGAATTCGCGATGCAGGACTATGAAGCGATAGCCGCTTTGCGCAAGGCAGCCCTGTTGCCTGATTCTGTCAAACTGACCAATTTCTACAGCGAAAGCGATTATGAATACATCGACAACACTCTTCGCATAAACTTAGGACTCGGCTTGGACAAGCTATGCCGGATGAAACCCTCCTATCTGACGGAGATGTTCCGTACCGAGTTGATGAAGCAATGGCTCCACTATGACGAGCAGAGTTCGATGGAGAGTTTCTTCGAATCAGTAGCGGCGGAAAGGGATATACCGGTCATCGGGCTGGACAATATCGGCGAGACCATGTATATGCTTTTTGACCGCGAACCATTCCATTGGCAATGCCAGGAATTGCTAAAAGTCATCCAGTATCCGGAGAATGAAGTCAAACAAGAACGGACGCTCAAAGCCATGTATCTTGACGGACGATTGACCGATATGGCATATCAGGTAGAAGGACCGGATAACACCACCTCTATCTCGTTCTCCGATTACAAAGTCTATTGCAGCCGCAATGAGCAGTGGGTGAAGCGTCTCAGACCTTACCTCACAGAAGGCGGTGCTTTCATTACGCTCAATGCGATCTATCTCGGCGGAGAAAAAGGACTGCTGGAGCAACTCCGTAAAGCAGGATATCGCGTCCGTCCGGCTAACAGACGAAAATTAGAAATCAAATCCACTAACCAATAATATATGAAACGAATATATATATTTCTCATATGCTTTTTGCTCTGTACCCCCATGTCGGAAGCACAGATTAATATGCAAGATCTGGCAGACTCGCTGACTGTCTGGACGGGCTTTTCGTCCGTCTGGTCGCCCGCTGTGCGAGTGAAAAACCTGCGGGTGAATGGCAATAAAGTGACGCTACGAACCAACGCTACGCTCAAAGATGTGCGCTGGACCCCTGAAAACGTAGCCGAACTCAAGCGCAAAGTGAGCATTTGGGTGCTGGGGAATGAGAAAGGCGCCGTCACTATCCAGACACTCAATACGAATATTGATGATCTGATCACCGATTGCGCCCGATCGGCAGGAGCGAAGAAATCCTCTTCCGCCTGCCATGACCTGACGGAACGTAATATTGTACTCTACCCCAGCCATGGACTTTACTACAACCATCATCGTGATGAATGGATCTGGCAGCGTGCCACACTCTGGACGACGGTTGAGGATCTCTATAGCCATGAGTATGTGCGTCTGGTACGTACAATGCTGGAGAATGCCGGAGCAACGATCTATATGCCCCGTGCCGGATTGGAACAGCAGGCTCCGGGTGTATCAGGCATGCCGGCATGGACGGAAGGAGCACGTTATTGGATCCAGTCGCAAGGAGCTGACTCTACGATCTGGAGTCTATACGAAGACGATGAATACAAGGACGATATGAAATGCCGTGCGATGTGGGTGAATGCGTTGGATGTACCGATCGATCTTTGCCTGGCGCTGCATACGGATGGATATGACAGCGGCAATGACACTACGATTATCGGAACGCTGGTGATCTATACAGCGAAGGATGACAGCGGATCCGTAGTGCTACGTAACGGGAAAGATCGCGAACGTGTGAATCGCAATCTCGCCGATTGGATCCAGACCCAGATCACGAATGACCTGCGCACGATTGCACCCGGGTGGACAAGACGCCAACTCAAGGAAGCGAATTATTGCGAGACGCGTGTGCCGGTTGTGCCGAGTATTATCTTAGAGTTATTGAGCCATAAGAACATGGCAGATATGCGGTATGGCCTGGATCCCGCATTCCGTTTCACAGCGGCGCGCGCGGTGTATAAAGGTATCCTGCGGTATATCAACGGAGCAAACGCAGTGGTGCAGCCTCTGCCGGTTCGCGAGATGCAGATAGATCCTGATCTGCGATTGAGTTGGACTCCTGTGACCGACTCGCTGGAGTCCTCTGCTGTGCCAACCTATTATATGGTCTATATCCGGGAAAATGACGGAGAATGGAACATCCATCAGGTAGAGGAACCTTCCTTCGCCATTGAGGCCAAACAAGGCGTCCGGTATGACTGCTATGTGGTAGCCGGAAATGACGGAGGACTGAGTATGCCCGGTCCTACTCTGAGCGCTTATCTCTCCACCGATCCTTCCCCGTTGGCGCTTATCGTCGATGGTTTTGATGATGTGTACGGACCGGAGTGGTTTGCAGATTCTACATATGCCGGTATCATGCCGGGCAGTTACGCCTGTGAAGACCGTTTCTCTTGCGCTTATATTGGCGAACAATGGGATTTCACAAGGTCTCATGCATGGCTCAACGATGATAACTGCGGATGGGGAGCTTGCTATCGCGATCATGCCGGAAAAATCACCATCGGCAATACGCGTGATTACGCTGTTTTGCACGGCCGCGTGCTGCAGACGATGAATATCAGTTATGTCTCTGCCACGGCGGCGTACGCTGCGCCGGACTCCTCGTTTGCGTTTGTCGATTATATCTGCGGACGCAACCGGAAACCGCTCCCGCCGCATATCTGTCACGCATTAGCTCGTTATCTCTCCGGGGGTGGACGATTGCTCGTCAGTGCCGATCACTGGGATGCTGTCGATTCCGAATGGATGCGAAAGACGCTGCATGCTTCGTATTATGCGGCGCATGCCACTCGTTCCGGCAAAGTGCTGGTTACTTCTCCTGTCGCCGGTCGCCCGGCGCATATCACCATTCTCACCTCTCCGAATGAAGAACAACTCTTCACCTGTACGCCACAAGGGCTGCGGGCCGAAGGAGAGGGATCTTTCCGTGCCGCAGAATATACGGATATGCGATGCCCTGCTGCTATTGGATATGCTTCCGATAGTGCCGCTGTAGCATCGAGGACATTAGTCTTTGGCTTCCCTATAGAAACGGCAGTAGAGTTTGACAAACTCTACCGCCGATCCATATCATTTATGATGAATAAATAAATTCCTTTAATCGGTATTTATCATTTCGTACCGCCGCCGATAGCCACATACAGATCGATCAGACTGATCAGTCCGTTATATCTGTTGGTGACATCGGCGAGTTGGGCTTTGAGGTAGTTCTCTTGAGCGGTGAGCACCTCCAGGTACGATGCTTTGCCCTTTTTCATCAATTCGCATGTCCCGTTATAGGATTCGCTTTGTGTGGTCAGCAATCGCTGATAGAGGCTGTCCTGCTCTTGCGCGTTTTGGCAACGGAAGATAGCGTCATTCACTTCATTGCCGGCACGAAGCATCGTCTCCACATAGCGGTTAGCGGCTTCCTCCTGCTCCAGTTTGGCGATCTTGAGATTTGCCTTCAGTTTGCCGCCGGCAAAGATCGGTTGGGTTAAACCCAGTGCTGCATTCATCAGCAACTGACCGGGATTGGCCACAATACCTCCGTTATTGGTCCATCCAATGAGTCCGGAGAGGGACAAAGCGGGACAGAAAGCAGCCTTGGCCATATTGGTCTGGTAGAATGCCGCCGCCACATTGCGCTCCGCTGCACGGACATCCGCACGGTTACTCAACTGAGATGCCGGTATAGATTTTATTGTCCACACCTCGAATTCATAACTCTTCCACGGCGAACGGGCGATCTCATGGGGTTCTTCATTGAGCAACAGGCACATGGACAACTCCAGCGAATGGATCTGCTCCAGAAGTTGCTTGCGTTGGATCTGCACGTTGATGAGCGAGGCCTCCATCTGACCGATAGAAGGCGAATATGCCTGTCCGTTCTTCACCAATACACGTTGTATTTCCAACACACGCTGCCAGATCACTTCTGTGCTGTCCAGAATAATTGCCTGATAGTCCAGCAACTGCAGTTGCGTATAGGTTCGTGCTATCGTCGCCACCAAGTTCGCATGCGCAGCAGCGCGGTTGTCCTCCGCTTGCTCACGGAGCACCTCTGCCTGACGCTTGCGGTTGGTAATCGTTCCGAAACCTTCCCCGCCCCAGTTGAGGGATAGCGGCACTTGGTAACTCAAGGTTGCTCCGGACATGCCGGCTCCCGGTGTATAGGCGCCGGACACACCTACATTGGCAGGAGAAATAGCCAGAGTCGGAAGGAACCCTAATTTAGCCGCTCTCAGTCGTGCGTCCGCTTCTTGAACAGCTATCCGGCGGGAACGGTAATCCACATTGCTCTCGAGTGCCTTGCGGATATGTCCTTGCAGAACCGGATCGGTGATATAGGTTTGCCAACTCTCTTCGCTGACAGCCGTCACCAGAGAGTCCGCTTCAGGACGCTGTGCAGGCTCGTATTTCTTGAACACACCGCAGGAAGAGAACATGAAAGTACTAAGGGACAAAGTACAAAGTATCAGCACCGTTGCAACAGGATTCTTTTTTCGGGATTTCGGCATATCGGTATCAGGGACTTCCGATGTTTCCTCTACCGGCTTCATCTCGCCTTGGAAACGCTCGTGCAGTTTCTGGAAGATGATGTAGAACGCCGGCACTACAAACACCAGTGCGAGTGTTCCTACAGCCATACCTCCGGTCACACCGATTGCCAATGCGCGGTTACCGTTTGCGCCCGCTCCGCCCTCTATGATCAGAGGAATCATACCGGCTATCATAGTTACTACCGTCATCAGAATAGGACGCAGACGGTCCTCACATGCTCCTAATGCAGCTTCCATGATCGGCATGCCCTGTTTGCGTTTCTCGACGGCGAACTCGGTAATCAGAATAGCCGTCTTAGCCAACAGACCGATCAACATGATCACACCGGTCTGGAGGTAGATATTATTCTGCTGACCGCAGAGCCACGAGAACGCAAACGAACCCATCAGACCGAACGGAACAGAGAGCAGAACTGCCAGCGGAATGAAATAGGACTCGTAAAGCGATGCCAGAATCATATAGATCAACAGAATGCAGACGAGATAGATGAGTACCGTGAGATTGGATTTGCTGTTCGCCTCCAACTCGCGACTCATACCGCCGTATTCATATCCATAACCTGCCGCCAGATGGTCTTTCGCCACCTCCTCTATCACGCGTTGCACATCGCCTTCGCTATAACCTGCGTTAGGCTGAATGAAACAAGCGATAGACTGGTATAAGTTGAATCGTTTCTGGGAAGCGGATCCTACCGTAGGCGTAAGAGTCACAAACTGCGAGATAGGCGCCATCTCGTCCCCAATGCGCACGAAGATATTATTGAGCGAATTGGGATCCAGACGATATTCCGGTGCGGCCCCTGCCATCACGCGATAGACTTTTCCGTACTGGTTGAAGTTACTGATATAGGCGCTACCGCAGAACGCGCCAAGCGTGTTGAGAACCACATCCGGAGAGATGCCGGCGCGGTCACACTGCGTAGCATTCACATCCACTTTGTATTTGGGGAACGACTCGCTATAGAGCGACTGCGCGATCTGTACTTCCGGCCGTTTCTGAAGTTCGGCGAGGAAGGCATTCACCGCCTCATTAAACTTACTCATATCGCCGCCTTGCAGATCTTCCATCTGCAGGTCAATACCGTTATTGTTACCATATCCGGGGATCTGAGGCATCTGGGCGGGGAAGATCATTGCATCTTTTATATCCTCGCAACTCAAATACAATTTAGCCATCACCATGTCGATATAGTGTTCTATACCCTTACGGTCATCCCATGGTTTGAGACGAACGACAAGTGTACCGTAGCTGACACCTGTACCGGAGATGATTCCGAAACCGGAGATCTTGGCATAACTCTCCACTTCCTCCAGCCGCAGCACATGCTCCTCTACTTGCGCCATGATCTTATCGGTCTCCACCAACGGAGAACCGGCAGGAGCCGTAACATCAACGACGAACACACCTTGGTCCTCTTGCGGCACCAATCCGGCAGGCAAAGCACGCATGGCAAACACCATGGCTACCACCGCAGCGATAAGCCAAATCCATGCACGACCGGGTTTCCGGATAAACCGGGACACGCCGTTCTTATACTTTCCTAAGATGGCATTGTAGCCGGTCTCATAGGCTTCTTTCACCCATTGGCTGAAGCTCTTTTTACCGTTCGTCGCTTCTTTCTTTGGGCGGAAGAGAATCGCCGTCAGCGCAGGACAAAGGGTCAAAGCCGAGATACAACTCAGACCCACCGAACTGGCGATCGTGATACCGAACTGGGTGAAGAAAGTACCGCTCGTTCCGGGCATGAAGGTTACCGGAATGAACACGGCCATGAAGACGAGCGTACAGCTGATAACAGCTACCGTCACTTCGCTCATCGCGTCTTTGGTCGCCTTGTAGGCCGAAGTGTAGCCGTGCTCCATCTTCGCCATCACGGCTTCCACCACCACGATCGCGTCATCAACGACCGTACCGATGGCTAACACGAGTGCAAAGAGCGTCAATATATTAAGTGAGAATCCCGCGACTTTCACCACAGCAAACGTACCTAACAGCGACACGATGATAGAGATAGACGGAATAAGGGTTGCCTTGAAATCCTGCAGGAAGAAATATACCACGAGGATCACCAAAATAATCGCGATAATCAGCGTCTCCACCACATTGTGGATAGCGGCAAAGAGGAAATCATCGCTGGTCTGGAGAGTGGTAAACTCCAATCCTGCCGGCATAGTCTTTTGCAGATCCTTGTAGATATCATTGATAGCGGCATTGACCTGTGTAGCGTTGGCGCCCGGAGCCTGATTGATCATGAATACTACGCCTGGCTGACCGTCCACACGAGAGGAGAAACTATAACTGAGTGCCCCTAACTCCACATCTGCCACATCGCGCAAATGCAGCACATTGCCGCCTGCGCTTCGCAGCACGATATCGTTAAACTCTTCGATTGATTGCAAACGGCCTTTGTACTCCAGATTGTATTGGTAGGTATTACCGCTCTGTTCGCCTAACGAACCCGTAGCTGCTACCATATTCTGGTTGCCGATGGCCGCGAATATATCCTCCGGAGCAATGCCGTAACGCGCCATCACATCCGGCTTCATCCAGATACGGAGCGAATAGGTATTACCGAGGTTCTGCACGGCTCCCACACCCGTCACACGCAGCAGACGCGGTTTGACATTGATATCAATATAATTGGCGATGAAATCGTTGTCAAACTTACCGTCACGGCTGACGAGGGCGGAGATCTGAAGGATATTATTCTGTCGTTTCTCCACTTTCACGCCTACTCGCGTCACCTCTTGCGGCAGCAGACCCAGAGCAGCTGACACTCGGTTCTGCACATTGACCGCCGCCATATTCGGATCCGTGCCCTGTTTGAAGTACACATTGATGTTCACCTCACCGGTAGCGGTAGCTTCAGAAGTCATGTACGCCATGTTCTCCACGCCGTTGACCGCCTCCTCAATAGGCATTACCACTGATTTCATTACGGTGTTCGCATCCGCGCCCGAATAAGAGGTGGTGATCATCACTGTCGGAGGGGCGATATCGGGATACTGCTCGATTGGCAGCGTCTTGAGACATATAAAGCCTACTAAAGCGATTAGCAGCGAGATACACACTGCCATCACTCGTCTGTCTACAAATATATTTCCCTTTGCCATACGTAATTCGTATTTTTTAATTCGTAATTACCAAATGACTCTGTCATTTTCGTGTACATTAGCAGCTCCTTTGGCTACGATCGTCTCCCCTACTTCTGCGCCGGAGAGGATAGCAGCGCGTACGCCGTCGCCCAGTTCCTCTATCTCTACGATAGCGCTATGAGCCAGACTGTCTGCTCCTACTTTATATACCAGCACCTTGTTCTGGATACGTACCACAGAGGTGAGTGGAACCAACATCGCGTTCTGCCATTCAAACGGCATTACAATGGTACCCTGCATTCCGGAGAACAATTCGCCTTTGGGGTTCGGGAAAGTTACATAGCAGCTTACGCTACCCGTTCTCTGGTCTACAATACCGGAAAAAGAGGTGATTTTGCCCTTCTCCTGATATTCCGATCCGTCTTTGTATCGCAGGATCACAGGGGGAGCGATCTTGATCACTTCTTCCAGATTGCCGAACTCGCTTACCAGCGCATGAATCTGGCTCTCGGTCAGAGAGAAACTGGCTTCCATCTCGCTCACACCGGCTACACGGGTCAGCGTTGTCCCTTCGGCAATCACATCGCCCACACGCGGTAACACGTTTCCTACCAATCCGTCTACCGGACTCTTGATCGTGCAGTAGTCTAATCGCAGTTCTGCATCGCGCACAGCAGCACTGGCTTGCGACACCTGAGCCTCTGCCGACTGCAGGGTGTTCAGGCTCTTGCGCAGCAGGTAATCACTGATAATACCTTGCTCCGCTAACTCTTTGTTGCTCTCTGCCTCCAGTTTCGCATTGTCACGATTAGCGATTGCGGTCTGCAGGTCGGCCTGTGCATGAACCAACGCGTTCTCCGCACTGCGGCTGTCGATCAGGAAGAGCACATCGCCTTTCTTCACGCGCTGACCGTCCTTTACTCGGATCTCATTCAGCGTACCCGTGCATCGCGACACGATGGATACATCGCCCTTACCGCGGATTGCCGCGCTCCAACTCACCGGAGCGGTCACATTCTCGCGAGAGAGCGTAATCGTTTCGTAACTGGTGTGCTGCGCTTCCGGTTCTTTCACACAACCGGTAAACAAGCAAACGAACAAAATACTGAGTAATAATGGTAATTTTTTCATTGTGTTATTATTGTTTGTTATTCAAATTTTCTGCAAAGATACAACTTTTTTATAATATATACAAATAAAATTTGCATTTTTCTTCTGTTTGGTTATTCCCTCGTATTTCACTCCGGCTTCGCGGAACCGCTGTTGTAATGCTCGAACAAACATTAAAACCTCACGCCTTCAGCCATTCGTATTTGGCTACGGAATAGATTGGCAGGAACGGAATCAGAATCGGTGTCTTCTTTACATACGCCTGATATTCGGGGTCGTTGCCGTAGGCGGCGTTCTGACGCAGTTCCAGCCGGCGTGCGCCGCTGAACATCACAAACACGATGCCTGCATACCCTATTCCTACTATCAGCCACTGCCACCAAGTCAGCCCTGCGCCAATCGCGCTGAGCAACGCACCCGTCCAGATGGTCACTTCGCCCAGATAGTTCGGGCAGCGGACGATACGGTACAGACCGGTATCCACAAACCGCTTCGGGTTCTTTTTCTTGGCGGCACTCTTCTGCGCGTCGCTGATGCTCTCCAGCAAGATACCGCAAGCCACAACCGCAGCACCTATCCATGCCCATAACTCGCTGTCGTGAGGACCGTTCGCCAGCCGGAAAGCAACCGGGCTTACCTGTGCCACGTACAGCAGTGCGCAGAACAGCCAAATCATGATCATCACGCCTGCCGGTTTCTTCTCCGAATGTCCTTCGCCGTAGAGGATCTTACGGTACCCTGCCGCCTTGCGCTCACGCACTAACAGATACGTACCCAGCCGGATTCCGAAAATCAACAGCAGCACTAACATCAGCGCTGTCGGCACACTCAGGTTCGCATGGTATAGCACACCCATCGTCACCGCCAGAGCGGCAATGCCGTACCCGTAACCGAGACTGAAGAAATACACAAAGTACTTCCACCCTACTGCGGAAACCGCCATCGCCACCGCAAAAAGAATCAATAAATCTGTCATAGTATTTTTGTTTTATGTTAATTTGTACTTATATCTTTTTTTTGTTATGTCAGTTTTGTCAGTTTTGTCAGTTTCCTGATTTTATCAGCTCTCGCCACCTCCAAACTGACAAAACTGACAATACTGACATGTTAATTTTTATATCCCGAATCAGATTCGGGCTCGCGCCAATCGTTATAGATTCTTGTATATTCTTAGTCATCCGTTACCCATTGCCGAGGGTATCTCGGTACTATCTGCTACCCGTTCCCTACTCCTTCTTCAGTTTTGTCAGCGTCACCGACAGCGCCACATCGCCTTTCGCCAGCATTGAGAACACATTGCTCGAACTCCCGCCCGGACTGCACGCCACCAACATGATACCGATGACGCTGAATGCAGACAGCTGGACGCTGAATACTGAATGCTGAAAGCTGATGGCAGACAACTCTATCAGCCCCCACGCGATGAGCGGCAGCAGTATGATCTGTCCGACCAGCCCGATAATCACCGGCTTCGGCCGTTCGGCTACCAGTCTGAAGTCGGCAGGCTTGAGCACCAACCCCAAGTCAAACATCAGAATAGTTAATATCGGCAGTACGATAAAGATGGTATTCATAATTCTCTTATTTGCCGGAAAGAACAGTTCGTTGCAGCACTTGCGTCATGCAATGCGCGGCGCCGTAACCGTCTATCAGGCTTTCCAACGGCACCCACTCTACTTTCACTCCGGCATCGCGAAGCCGTTGCTGCAATGCCGCACTCTGACCGCCCACCGCCATGATATGACGTGGCGCAATGGTGAGATAATTATTGGCATAGTGCATTTCGTCCTCACGGTCTATCGGGATAATCTGCATACCCCGTTCGCGCAGGAAACCCACAAACGGCATATCTTCCGTGATGAGGCGGTATTCCTTCTCTCCGGCTGCACGGGCATAGATGTCGCAAGTCACATACTCCGGTTCATCCGGCATTGCCTCTAACCGGCTGCGCACCATGGTACACAGGTCACGGTCGATGATATTGAAATATGTATCAAGGTGCATCTGCATCTGCCATAACTTGTGGTCACACACTACGGCCACGGTGTCATGCCCGAACGCGTCCGCCTCCATCACTTGACGGATGCCTTCCCTGTTCGTCCGCATACCGCAGCCGATGAGCGAAATAGTGCCGGCAGGAAAATAATCACCGCCTTCCAGCCTGCCCTCGCCCTCAATACGCAAAATCGGATCCACTCCTAAATGGTGGTAGCAGACCTCAATAATATCCGTCTCCGGCGCACGCTGCGAAGAGTTCATCTTACAAATAATATGTCCGCGCGGAGTGGTAATACTCTGGTCCCGCGTGAAATAGAGGTTCATCAGCGGGTTCTGGATATACTGTGCCTCATAGCCGGTGTTATTGTCCGTGCGGCTGAGTTTGACCGTCGGTTGCAACAAGATACAACGGATCAGATCACCCTTGCTCATCGCCTCTATCGTCTGCTGCCGGTATGCCTCTGACGCCTCAGCGTCCTCATCCGGAATGGCGGATATATCGTACCGCAACACCTTGGCTGCCAACGCCCGCAGCGTGTCTATCCCTGTCTCGTTCAGAATCTCCTCTACGGTGTGTACGCGGATACCATTCTTCTCCAACAGACGCTTATACTCACGGTGCTCCGCGGCGGCTTGCTCTACATCGAAATAGTGCTCAAACAGCCCTGCCGAGGGGTGTATCACGCCGTTGAACAACTCTGCACCGGGAGTGTGCATCAAAATATCTCCTGCTTCACTCCACTCTGCCTGCGGGTACGCCATCTCGCCTTTCGGCGCCGGCCGGCAGGACACCATGCAAACAGCGCATAACGCTGCCGCTACAAAAAACAATTCTTTTTTCATATAGTTCTAATCACTCAACACTATACACTAAACACTAATTTCAATTCGCCTGAAAAGATACTATGCAAACAGGGCATGGTTAATCTTTCTGATCTTCAAAAGGCAATGTAGGCAGAGTGAACTTGTCAAAATCCGACTCAAACAGACGGTCCTGGATGACGCGGTATTTCTCAAATTCCGTCTCTGCAAAAGCTTGTGCGAACTCATGCGAGACCGAGCCTGCATCGGTCAGTATTCTGTCGTCAGTGGCTTCCAGAATGATGTCGATACGTTTCGCCCAATCCTCCATGGTCATCGGGATATGCCGTTTCGCCATACGTTCGGCGGCATCCAAGACAGAGTTGACCAATTGTCCCATGTCTTCCAATTCGGCTTCGTTGAGATAGTTCTTGGCAATGCTCACATCGGGTTTGACAATCTTCCCGTTCGGTGCATTCTCCCAAGTGGTAAGCCCCATGTGCTCTTTCTCCGCATTGGCGCGCGATACAATCAGTTCCGCAACCGTCTGTCCGTGTACGGCGTAGTGCATCTTGTTCTGCACTTTGGCGAAAAACTCCCGCGTAGTAGGCGCATCGCGGTTATAGTCGATAGCCGTTGCATATATATCCGTCAGTTTCTGATAGAAGCGCCGTTCGGAGAGTCTGATCTCACGGATTTCTGCTAACAGGTGCTCGAAGTAATCCTCGCTGATGAAAGCTCCGTTCTCCATGCGTTTCTTGTCAATGACATAGCCACGGATGGCAAACTGCCTTAACACAGCAGTACACCACTGCCTGAACTGCGTTGCACGTATGGAGTTCACACGATACCCGACAGCAATAATAGCATCAAGATTGTAGAAGAGAACTGAGCGAGTAACTTCTCTATTACCCTCTTTTTGAACTACCGAGAATTTCTCGGTTGTTGCCTCCGTTTGCAATTCTCCGCTCTCAAAGATGTTTTTCAAGTGCAGACTTACGTTGTCTGTTGAGCAATCAAAAAGCGTAGCCATCGCTTTCTGTGTTGCCCAGATGGTCTCATCTTGGTAGAACACCTGCACGCCTTGCGCTTTGTCTTCTGCTTGGAAGATCAAGAACTCTGCCGTCGAGTTGCGTATTTGTAGTTGTTTGGACATATTGTGGTATATATGTTATTTCGTTTGCTTTATTTCTGCCAATCTATTCCTCGCAAGCAGGCGGGGAGTTTGGTTCCGTGTGCTCATCTAATTTCATTCGGGGTCCCCAAACAATTTTAATTTTTGGGGAAAGCGTAGAGCAAGACGCAGTGTTATACAAGCGCGGAGCGCGCAGTCACACAAGTCTTAGCTTAAGCGCGGGCAATCTATGTTATTATATGGACAAGGCATTGCATATCTCTTCTGCCATCTGGTTCATGGCGACGCATTCGGGGCGAGTGACATGGTGTTTGGAGGGATCGTACTCCCATGGGCTGAGGATGAGGACGCGACCGGCGGCAACGGCATCAAACAAACCGTCGCTGGGCTTGTAATAATCGCTAAAACCGTTATCCGCGATATAGATGATGGGATGCTCCTCTGCAAGGAGAACCACCATCACCTCTTTCTCTTTATCGGAGATAAATGGCGATACCATCACCGCTCCCTGACGGGCAGCCAGCACGCAGCCGTTCATGTAGTTGCGTAGCCGTTTGTTATCGCCGTGCATCGCCTCATCTATCATCGTCCGGCGGACATGCACGGGCGCAAATCGGGCGGCTTGCAGCAAAGCGGCATTACCGATGCCGCGGTACTTCCGTCCGGCTATCTCGATGTCCTCTTGCACGCGGAAGAACCCCGGCATGAGCTTTTTCGTCGCCAATCGCTGGGGGTTCATATCTATATAGCGGATGGTGGTGGGTAGCTGATCCCGATGTCCCATCGGGCGGATGAAGGGCACCTCGGTAAAGATCGGCGGGAGTTGATAATACGCTGCATCGCCTAATTGATCACGGAGGATATTTGCCCCTTCTTGGTAGTTCTCCCGGAATAATCGTACCCCTTGCGGGTTAAGAATGGCATTCGGGGCAAAAGAAGAAGCACGCCCCAGTTTCTTCGCGGCCTGCCAAAAACCGCGCACTACAGAGGCGATGCCCTCAGACATCTCCCGCGTCACATAGATTACCGCGTGAAGGTGATCGGGCATGAGGCAGAAATGCAAGATCTCGACATTAGGATGATATCTTGGAATGCTCAAAAGGCAATCCACCAAGGTGTCTCCTAATTCCGTCCGCTCTATATGCGCTTGCTTAGGGTCATTATTGGGAATGAGGAGGGAGCCTAACAACGGCTCACGCGACGGTATCGTCATCGTGATATGGTATAGTCCGGCGCCCTTCCATGCCGTTCCGGGTTCCTGCCAATGCCATGTGTCGTGATCTGCCATATCTATTCTTCCTTTTTGTGTTTCGTTTTGCTTATTCCCTTTTTTCTTCTTCCCTTCCAGGGCAATGCCGTTGCCCGCTCATTTCTCCCATTCTCCTTTTTCTTCCCTTCCAGGGCAATGCCATTGCCGCTCATTTCTCCCATTCTCCTTCTTCTTCCCTTCCAGGGCAATGCCGTTCCCGCTCATTTCTCCCATTCTCCTTTTTCTTCCCTTCCAGGGCAATGCCGTTGCCCGCTCATTTCTCCCATTCTCCTTCTT
>CAMKPZ010000012.1 GCA_946414805.1 uncultured Bacteroidales bacterium | reverse complement strand
AGTTCCTCTTCCCAGTCGCTTATCGCAAAACCGGCAAAAACAAACGGCACATGCACCGCTTCTCTAATCGCCTCTATCTCTGCATCCAGCGTAGCATTCTCATGCTCACCCACCGGCTGAATGAGCAGCACTTGCGGTTGTTCGTCTGCGTATGTGACGCATTGCTTACCTGCTATAACGATGCTTGTCTTCACGCTATTTTAAAGAAATAGTTCTTTACCACCTCAAAAGGCACGTTCATAAGCTTTTTCATATCAAATCACTTACTTCTAATGGTACGTATTTTATCAGGTCTTGCGGCGTGAGGCGGAGTTGCATGCCGCGTTGCCCGGCAGAGACATAGATCTTCTCATGTAGCAGACATGTCTCGTCAATGTATGTCGGGAAGGGCTTTTTCATCCCTATCGGACTGCAGCCGCCGCGGATATAGCCGGTGAGCGGCAGTAACTCTTTCTGCGGAATAGGCTTGCAGGACTTGTTGCCGCTGGCACGTGCCGCTTTCTTCAAGTCCACCTCACATGCTCCGGGCACGACGCAGACGAAATGCTTGACCTTGTCGCCCTCCAGCACAATAGTCTTGAAAACGGCATCCACATCCTCGCCCAACTGCTGGGCTACGTGCGTTGCACTCAGGTCGGACTCGTCCACCGCGTACTCGATCAGCTCGTACGCAATCCCTGCGGCATCCAGCAGCCGGCACACATTCGTTTTCTGTATCTTCTGTGGCATATCAATCTCCTCTTACAAACCGGCACTCTTATCCATTACTTAATGCCCGATATATTTGAGGACTTTGGCGGGATTGCCGGCAGCAATGGAGTTGGCAGGGATGTCATGCGTGACAACCGAACCGGCTCCGATAGTACAATTATCACCGATGGTGACACCCGGCAGAATCGTTACGTTTCCGCCGATCCAGACGCAGTTACCGATAGTCACCGGTTCCGCCCATTCCTGATGACGCGTCTTGCGCTCAACAGGGTTAGTACTATGGCAGGCGGTATAGATATTCACGTTGGGACCGAGAAAACAGTCATCTCCGATGGTCACAAAGGCTTCATCGAGCACCGTTAGACAGAAGTTCGCAAAGAAGCGTTTGCCCACCCTGATATGTTTGCCGTAGTCGCAATAGAAAGGCTGGTTGATGAAGGTGTCTTCGTCCGCCTGTCCCAACATCTCGCAAAGCATCTTTGTCCGCGCGGCAAAATCCGTCGGCAGCAGGTTGTTATACTGCCGGCAAAGGACTTTGACACGGTTCAGATCCGTGAGCAACTCAGGATCGCAGGCATCGTAGATCTCGCCCGCTAACATTTTCTCCCGTTCGGTCATAGGGATTCGCGCATTAGAGTTTCCTGACACGTTTGGCAAGTCCGATAGCACCTGTAGGACAGACGAGGCGGCAGAGATGACAACCTACACATTTGGAGCCGAGGATGCGCGGTCTGCGGTCCGCGTCAAACTCAATCGCCTGATGGCCTCCGTCCGCACAGGAGATATAACACCGTCCGCAGCCGATACATTTCTCACGGTCAATCTTCGGAAAGACCATCGTCTCACGGTCCAAGTCATGCGGCAGAACGATATTCGGCAGTTCCTCACCTACAAGTTTCTTGAGTTCGGTGATACCACGGGATGCCATATAATGCTGCAGACCCAGGATCAGGTCATCGATGATACGATAGCCGTATTGCATGACCGCCGTGCAGACCTGTACGTTACGGCAGCCGAGTTGGATGAACTCCAGGGCGTCGCGCCATGTCTCAATGCCTCCGATACCGGAGATATCCATATGTTTCTCTATACCGGCTTTGTGTAGGATCGGGTTTCCGGTCATCTCATAGATCATGCGCAGTGCAATGGGTTTGACCGCCTTGCCCGAATAGCCGGAGACGGTCTTTTTCTCGCTCACCTCCGCTTCGCGGCTCATGGTGATCGATTTGATCGTGTTGATTGCAGAGATACCTTTCGCTCCGGCGTAGAAGCAGGAGAGCGCCGGAGAGGTCATAGACATGATATTCGGCGTCATCTTCGGTATGACAGGAATAGAAACCGCCTTGCAGACATAGGAAGTGTAGAAGAGGATCAGTTCGGGGTTCTGGCCTATATCGGAGCCCAGTCCCGTCAATCGCATCTGGGGGCAGGAGAAATTGAGTTCTACTGCGTCACAGCCTGCCTCTTCCGCCATCTTCGCCAGTTCGATCCATTCCTCCTCGGTCTGTCCCATGATCGAAGCAATGATCCGTTTGGAGGGATAGTTCTGCTTGAGACGGCGTAGGATGTCAAAGTCCATCGTGTAAGGGTTTTCGCTGAGTTGCTCCATGTTACGGAGTCCGACAAACGGCGTACCCTCTTTGCGCACCGCGTCGAAGCGCGGCGAGACTTCGCGGATCGTCTGCTTGCTGATAGTCTTGTAGAAAACGCCTGCCCACCCTGCTTCCAGTGCACGGGCTACCATTTCATAGTTGGTACAGATAGCCGAAGAAGCCAGGAAGAAGGGGTTCTCGCATACCATGTCGCAGAAATTGATCTCCAGAGAAGGCAGGGGAGATTGGGAATTGTGAATTGAGAATTGGGAATTGGGGATTGGTGTCTGGCGGATGCATGACGCCAGTTCCGCAATGCGGATGGGTTTGTCATAATGGATGCACGCCGCTTCGCCGGCAGAGAGTTCCGCTTCCGAGAGTTCGGAGAACAGTCCGGCTGCCGTCCAAAGGTTATCGAACCGTGCAGCACGTATAGCGCGTGCCGCTTTCTGACCACAAGGCGCGTCTTGGCATAGCAGGCAGCGCGCCGTTTCTTCATTGATATGCAACATATGATTATTGGTTTTGTGCGGCATCGAACTTCGCTTTCATTGTCGGATTGCCGTAGGTTAGTTTCTTGATCGTTACATCCTGCAGTTTCTTGTCCGCAGCATTGAGGTTGTCGCCGGATTTGACAAGGTTCTCGCGTACCTTGGTGAGATGCGCAATGGTCTTGTCGATCTCCTCGATGGCTTCGTTGAAGCGGTCGTTGGCGAGGCGCACGTTACGGCTGAAGCCGTCCTTGAAAGCCGTCAGTTTCTCTTCGAAATTGGTGACATCCACCTGCTGTGCTTTGACGAGCGCCAGTTCACGTTTGGCGTCGAGGCTCTTCTTGCTGGTCTGGCAAAGGAGGGTGATCAGCGGGATGAAGAACTGGGGGCGGATGACATACATCTTCTCAAAGCGGTGGCTCATGTCCACAATACCGCCGTTGTAGAGTTCGCTCTCCGGCTCCAGCATTGACACGAGCACGGCGTACTCGCAGTTTTTCTTGCGCCTGTCGGCATCGAGTTTGGCAAGGAAATCTTCGTTCTTGTGCTTCGTAGCCGTCTCGTCGTTCTCGTTCTTCATCTCAAACATGACCGAGATATACTCCACCCCGTCCTCCGAGCGGTCACGGAAGACAAAATCGCCTTTGGTGCCCTCCACGACCTCGTTGTCCTTCTCGAAATAGGCATAGGGCATAAGCGGCCGCAGGAGCTGGTTGAACTGGGTCGAGCAATGTATCTCAAGGGTCTCTCCTACCATCTTGGTAGAAAGGCGTGCCTTGAGTTCCTTGTAATAAGCGATCTGCTCCTGCGCCGCCTTGAGTTCGGCATCCCATTTGGCTTTGGCTTCCGCCAACTCGCGGTCTTTCTTCATATATTCCTCTGTAGCCTTCTGCCGCACCTGCGCCACGGCTAACTGGCGCTGCTGGTCCGCCTGCTGAATCTGCGCCTGCAGAGACTGGAGCTGGAGCTGCATCTGCGCCTGCGCCGCCTGCTGTTCGGCTGCACGGCGTGTCTGTTCCGCCTGCTGACGGGCGCGCTGGGTCTCCTCCAACTCGTGAATACGACGGGACAACTCCGCCTCAAACTCGGAGTTCTTGACCTGATTGATCAACGCCGCATAGTCATTCTCGTCCACCGAGAAGACATTCCCGCAATGCGGGCATTTCAGTTCTCTCATCGAATGTCGGTTTAATTTGCGCTGCAAATTTACAACTTTTTTGCGACATATGCAAATAAAAAAACAGATCAAAAAGTGTATATATACTATGTATATATACAGTAAAAGCACATTATAGACAAAAACATCGTCTCATCCTATGGTGATCCTATGGTGATGTTATGGTGGTCCTTCGGTTTGGACAGCACATTGACAGGGGACAGGTGGTTAACGGGTCAGGCGGAGAGGGGTCAACGGGAGCGGGTGAGCAGGTCAACGGGAGCGGGTGAGCGGGTCAACGGGAGCGGGTGAGCGGGTCAACGGGAGCGGGTGAGCGGGTCAACGAGAGCGGGTGAGGAGTTTGATACCATAGACAGGCCAGTACGGGATCTTCTCCACTCCGGTGCGGACACGCGGAATATCCAGCAACAGGAAAGCGGAAGCCATGAATCCGGCAGCCCATGCGACCTGACCGAAGATCTGCTTGAGTGTAACAGACATGACGGAGGTAGCAGAAAGACCGCTGGCGCTGATAGAATATAGACCGCTGGCGCTGATAGAATATAGATCGCTGGCGCTCAAAGAGGAAAGAGTCAGCCAGGCACCGTAACGGGACATGTTGTCCGCCATGAAATGCTTGAAGAGCGTGGTGTACAGCCCGTAACCGGATGCACCGGCAAGGTACATGTGGATCACATTGAAGATGAAAAGCGCCATGAAGAAATGCTCCAGATCATGCACACTCTCATGCAGACTCCACATGAGCGAAGCAGCAAGGATAGCATACGCGCAACCGCGGAAAGCCAAGCCTATCCGGTACTGCTCAATCGGCACATTGACATCCAGATAGAAATACATCCAGAGCGAGTACACCAGGATACATCCGAAGCCGATAGCAAAGAGTTTCCACACTTTCCACTTTTTGTGTCCGAGCCAGTAGAGCGTGATCAGGACGCCTGCATACACGCCCGGCAGCGACCATAGGCAGAGTGCACCCTTGGTATGCTCTTCCAAGCCGCGTACCTCGGTCCAATAGATCTCCTCCAGCGTGTGTTCGGCTCCCAGAAGCAGCTCCGCGAACGCCGTGACAAAGAGGATTGCCAGCACGTTCTTGTACTTGAAGATCTCCAGAGAGATAAAGGGTTTCTCTACCGTTTTGAGGCGGTACATGACAAATGCCAAGAGGATCAGACTGAGCGCCAGGAGCCAGCGCAACGTGGGCGAAAAGAACCACATAAGGCGGTCTCCGTACACGAGAATATAACTGATCATCAGCATTAACAGACTGATCAAGAGACCGGAGGATATATCAATGCCCCTGAGCGGCATCCGTTGCGGCATAGGACACCACGGACGGCATAGGCAGAGCTGCACTGCCACCACAAAACACATCGTGCCGACCGTCAGAACATGCATCATCTGCCAGCTGAAACGGAAAGCAATCACCGCCGCCAGCCATGCACTGCCGGTGATAGCCGTCAGCAGAACGATGTGGAGGATCGGGAAGAAAATACCGAAATCACGCTCCGGCGTCATCCAGAGCTGTATATTCGACATATTCTCGAACGTGCCTTGCAGTTTGGCTACGCCTGCAATGAAACAGACAGGCAAGAGGATTGCCATGTTCGTTGTGTGCATGGTGACGAGGTTGCAGACGGCGATAACGAGCGCAGAACCGATGAGCAGCTGTTGGTTCGTGAAACGGAACTTCATCCTGAAAAGCATCGGGAACCAGACCGCCATGCCTGCCAAACCGGCATACAGAAGCATCAGGAGATCCTCGAGCTGCAGAGCCGTTGTGCCGCGCACCGCCTCAAGTGCGCCGAGATAGACACCACCGGAAAACTGAATGCAGAACACCTGCAAGATATAGATCCACGGCTGTATGCGCTTGGGCACCCAGTCACGGAACATAGGCATGACGAACGGCATAACTTAGTATTTTACTTCACATTCAACGGAATAGCCTGCTTTGAGTTTGCGGAGGTCTTCGGGATCGTTCCCGTACAGCGAGATCTGGACGGTCAGGCGCTGCTCCACCTTGACAAAATTGCCGGTGGCGTTATCAACAGGGATGAGCGAAAAGGCGCTTCCCGTCGCATCGGAGAGGCGCTCGACCACGCCTGTGTAATGCACTCCGGGCACAGCGTCCACGGCTATGTCCACCTGTGCGCCGGGCTGAATATGCTTGAGCTGGCTCTCGCGGTAGTTCGCCTCCACCCATATATCCTGCCCGTCAACGATACTGACAAGCGTCTGGCCCGGGTTCACCAGCTGCCCCACGGTGATGTCACGCGCGCCCACCACTCCGCTGTGCGAAGCAATAATATAGCAGTAGGAGAGATTGAGTTCCGCCAGTTTGACCGCCGCCTGCGCCTGCTGCAGCGCCGCTTCGGAAGCGGAGAGATGGTGTTCCTGCTCTTCCACCACATTGCCCTGCATGACCCGTGTCTGGCGCACCTGCGCGTACCGTGCCTTGGCACTCAGATAGGCCGTGTGGATCTGGTCGTACTGCTGCTGAGTAACCGCTTTCTCACGCAGCAGACGCCCGTAGCGCACATCCTCACGCTGCAGATTCTCCATGTTCACTTTCGCTTCCTCGATCGAAGCCTCCGTGACGCTCATGCTGCTGGTTGTGGTGCGGATGGACGAACCGGTGGCTTTGCTCTGCTGCTCGGCGCGCGCCAGGTCGCTTCTCGCCTGCGCCAGACGGAGACGGTACTCGCTGTCCTCGATGATCACCAGCGTGTCTCCGGCATTCACATGCTGGTACGCCTCAAAACAGATCGTCTTGACAAAACCCTGCACGCGGGTGTTCTGCGGAGAGATATACCGGCAGACGCGCGCATTATCCGTGTACTCCACCCGTCCGAAATGGGTGAACTGCAGCACTACATAAGTGATTCCCGCCAACAGCAGGAGAATGATAACCGTATTGTAAATATACGTGGTGAGTTTCTTGTTCATAATTCAAAGATTTACAAGGTGTGGGTGATATATTTGAGTTGATAATAATTATATAAGAGGTCCACGCGCGCGTTGACGAGCGCCATGTCCGCCTGGAGTTTGACACTGGAGGCATCCAAGAGATCCGTCAGAAGGGCAAGCTGGTTCGAATAGCGCTTATGGACAAGGCTGTAGTTCTCGTCCGCCAGTTCGACCTGTTTCTGCTGGGTCTCCACCTCCGTGAAGGCGGTGAGAAAATGAATATAGGCGGCATGTACGCGCATCTTCACCTCCTCGCGTACCTGCTCGTTCTGCTCCTGCGACGCCTCGCGTTGGCGTTTCGCCTGACGGATCGCGCGGTGGTTATGCCAGAGGCTCCCGAGGTCGTATTGGATCCCTATCCCGACGAACCACGCGTTCACGTTCGCGTCCACGGGAATGAGATCCGTGGTGTAGGGTCCGAAGAGTTCGTCTTTGGCGACAAGGGCGATCGACGGGATGGAAGCTGCGCGCGTGAGCCGGACCTTCTGTTCGCTGATCTGCTGCGCGGCTTCGGACTGCCGGATCAAGAGGTTGTTACTCTCCGCTCGTGCCTGCCAAGCCTGCTCCGCGGCAGCCTGCTCCAACGCGTTATACTCCTTCGCCACCGCCGTCGTGTCCGGCAGCAGCAGCTGTTCCTCCGGACGGTGAAGCATCGTCTGTATCTGGTGCCGTATGACCGCCTGCGCATCGGTCAGCCGCACCCGTGTGAGTTCCAACTGCTTGCGCTGGAGTTCGTAGCGCATAAGGTCATTACGGAGCACGACGCCTTCTTTCTCCCGTGCGCGCATCTGCGCCAGCACCTCGTCCGTGAGCGCTATATGCTGGTCGATGACCGCCAACTGGTTCTCTGTCTTCACCAGATCCAGATAGCCTCCGGTGAGCAGAAAACGCACCTCCTGACGGTTCTTCGAGACATCCAGCTCGGCGATCCGTTCGCCTAACTTCGCCATCTCAATCCCGGCAATCAGCGCCCCTCCGGCATAGATCACCTGCGAGGCTTCGAAAGTGAAGGTATTGCCCCAATGCGGACCCGGCTGCCGGCCGTTATCCACCTTCTGCGGACCCAAACCGGGCAGGATGACCTCTGTCTGTCCGCTTGTGCTGAAACTGCGGCTCATCAGGAAAGCGTCGCCGATATAACTGCCGCTGACCGCAACATTCACATGCGGCAGGAGATTGTTCTTCGCCTGCTGCACCCCTTCGTTAGCCGCCCTCAACGAGGCTTCGCTCATACGGATGAGCCGCGCCTCCTCGTCCGCCAGACGATAGAGTTCGGGCAAGGTGATACGGATACTGTCCGCCGCAACGAGCGGCTGCGCACATAAAAAAAGACCGGAGAGCCAAACGCATACCGATCCTATAAAAGAAATAGGTCTTTTAGTCATGGCTTGCGGAATATTATAGGGATACACCCAAGCCTTTACCAAGGCCTAATTATGTCGAAATCGGGTGCAAAGGTACTGCTTTTTTTTGAGATACGCAAATATTAAACAAAAAAAAGTGCCCCGAAGGACACTTTTTCTTGCTGCTTTCAGCATTCAGCATTCTGCATTCAGCCATCAGGAGTTAACCTCGGCACGGGCCATGGCGTCTTTGTAATATTTCTGGCCAACAAAGACATCCTCCTTGTACGGATTGATATGACGAGCCTTAGCCTGATACATGATATATCCGAAGGCAACGATATTCGTCACAAGGGCGAGTGCGCTGATCACGAGCATAGCGGTCGGATTGGCAGCCGTGGCACCTTCCGCAGCCACCGTGGTATGCGCAACGACCTCATCGCCGAGACCGGAAGCGGCATAAATGGCGTTGATCGTCTCTACGCCGTTCACATACTGGATCGGCAGCACAGCCCATGAAAAGAACTGCCTGCCGTTGAAGAAGGTCTCCTGGAAGAGCGGGAACACCTGGGCGAACATACACCAGATAGCCAGTGTGTTGGCACGGTTCTGGATCCAGCCGCCGCGGTTCCAGCAGAGAGCGGCAACCGTAGGAGCAAGCAGCAGGGCGATACCGCAGTACCAGCTGTGGGTAGGCAGACAGTTGTAGGTGTAAGCGAAGTTCCAGATGTCGTAAACCAGAATATAGACCCAAGTCATGTCCGCCCAGATCATATCCTTGCGGTCCTTGCTGGGGTAAACGTTCCACCAGGCGGTCATACAGAAGATGTTAAACAGACCGGCAACGCCGTTGAACACGTTGTGCCAGCCGCCGTACAACCACACGCCTTCACTCGACAGCCACCATTTGTTCCAACCGATGATAGCGGACTCGAAATCGGAAGCCACAGCGATCAGAATGTTGATACCCACGATGATGAACGGGAAGGGTTTGAACCAGCGCTTGGCACCGATGCCCCACTCATACTTGATCATCATGAAACCGATACAGCCGGTCAGCGCAGCGTACAGCTTGGCGTAGTGGAACCAGCCGTTCATGTACACGTGTGTCTGGTTGTTCACCGCCCAATCGGCACCCATGCGTGCGCCGACAGCGATAGCGATGAAATAGACGGTCAGCGCCAGCGGAATGGCGAAGAAAGTGATCGCACCGCCGAGTTTGGTACGGCGCGCGAACTCATTCCAGAGAATCAGTCCTGCGAGGACTGCAAAAAGCATTACCCATTGGATCAGAGCATGCTCTCCATAAACTTGAAAAAACATAGATTAGTTGATTTAATGATTTGATTTTTTTTAAGCCTTGACGGCTTTACGTTCTTTGGCAAAACACCAGATCGCCCAGACCGCCGTGACAACCACAGACATCGGCACACCGACAGTAAGTACTTCGCGGAGATTCCATGCGAAAAGTTCACCATTGACCAGATGGTCGATGAGCAGCATTACGGATCCACCCCAGAGCATCTGCTCCAGGGTCTTGAGATTACGACCGACAAAAGAGTCGGATTGTTTGGTTACTTTGCGGTACACAGTGGTTGCTACCGCTTGTGTTAATGGTACAATAAAACAAGCCATGATATTTGACAATTTACAATTTACGATTTACGATTTACAATTTATAATTTATTGAGGCACGACGATCTCTTTGATCTCCACCTCATTGCCGCGCAGAAGCCATGTTTCGGAAGAGCCGCAATACGGACAAGTCTTTCCGTGCTCCACCGTCGGATAGTCCTTCCCGCAGCCGTCGCAATGCGTCACCGCGGGAACAGGGTCTATCTTCAGTTCGCAGCCCTTGAGGATCTCTTCCTTATCCGCAGCCCACCGCCAACAGTCGATGAGGTATTCCGGAATAATCGTGCTGACCTCTCCGATGTTCATCACAACCGTCGAGACCCGCTCTACCCCATTCTCCTGCGCTACTTTTTTGACATCGCGGATGATATAGAAAACTATTCCCAGTTCGTGCATTGATGTACAATTTGACAATGTACAATGTACAATTTATTTCTTGCCGAACAAAATCTTTCCGCCTCTCTTGATCATGTAGGGAAGGATGCCGTCGAACTTATTCTCGGAGGTGCGCATGACGCTGGCTTCGGGATGCTCCCGATGGAGATGGATCGCATCGAAGCCGCATTTGGTAGTACAGATACCGCATCCGATACAGCGGTTCGTATCCACGACAGAAGCACCGCAGCCAAGACAACGCGCCGTTTCCTTGCGCACCTGCTCCTCCGTCAGCGTACCGTGATACTCGGCAAAGCGGCTCTTCCGAACGGCTTCTTCAGGTATCTGGCGGCTGCTGTTATCATAATTCCCGACAACGATATCACCCTTGTCCAGTTCGATGAAATCACGGCGGTTGCGACCGATGGTCATATGTCCGTGCTGTACAAAACGATGCAGGCTCTCCGCCGCCTCCTTACCGGCAGCAATGGCGTCAATAGCGAACTTCGGACCGGTGAAGACATCTCCGCCGACGAAGATATCGGGTTCGGCAGTCTGATAGGTGAGTTTGTCGGCAACCGGATAGACACCGCGGACGAATTCCACCTTGGTGTCCTTCAGCAGATCCTTCAGCACAACGGTCTGACCGATAGCAAAGATCACAAGGTCGGCATCCAACGTAATCGTCTCGTTCTCGTCGAACTTCGGCGCGAACTTATGCTGCCCGTCAAACACAGACACGCACTTCTTGAAGGTTATGCTACCTACATTTTGAATTTTTAATTGTGAATTTTTTATTTCTTTCGGTCCCCATCCCGGATTGATCACCACGCCGTCTTCACGTGCCTCACGGCGTTCTTCCTTCGACGCCGGCATGATATCTTCCGTCTCGAGCGATAACATTGTCACTTCGGAAGCACCGCTGCGTTTAGCCACACGCGCCGCATCAATAGCCACGTTACCACCGCCGACAACCACTACTCTCTTGTCTTTGAGCGAAGCGGTCTTTTGACTTTCAACTAATTGACCGCAGTTAGCGTCATGCAGGAAATCAATAGCCGTCGTCGTCCCCTCCAAATCCTGTCCGGGGATACCGGGCAGACGTCCGCCCTGACAACCGATAGCCACATAGAAGCCTTTATATCCTTGCTCACGCAGTTGGGCGATCGTGATATCTTTGCCTACTTCGACACCGGTCTTGATCTCCACTCCTATCTGACGCATGATATCAATCTCTGCATCAATGACTTCCTTCTCCAGTTTATACGAAGGAATGCCATAGCGGAGCATACCTCCCGGCTGTTCGTTTTTCTCGAATACCGTAGGTTTATAGCCCATTGTGGCGAGATAATAAGCGCAACTGAGTCCGGCAGGACCTCCTCCGATAATAGCGATCTTTTCTTCCCATCGCTCCTGTACCGAGGAGGCAATATTGATCTCCGGCACAAAGCGGTGTTCTGCATGCAGATCCTGCTCGGCAATAAATTTCTTCACTGCATCGATGGAAACCGCCTGATCGATCGTCCCACGCGTACAAGCATCTTCACAACGGCGGTTGCAGATGCGTCCGCAGACCGCAGGGAACGGGTTCTCGCGTTTGATCAGTTCCAGCGCTTCGCGATACTTGCCTTCCGCGGCTTTCTTCAAGTAGCCTTGCACAGCGATATGAGCCGGACACGCTGTCTTACAGGGCGAAGTACCGGTCTCATAGCAGTTGATACGGTTGCGGTCACGGTAGTCCTCATTCCATTTATGCGGTCCCCATTTGGAGGCATCCGGCAGTTCCTGTTTCGGATATTCAACAGGTCCATGCGAAGTACAGAGTTTCTGTCCCAGTTTGACCGCTCCGGCAGGACAATATTCGACGCATCGTCCGCATGCCACACACTTGTCCGCCTCCACGCGTGCAACGTACGCGCTACGCGACATATTAGGAGTATTAAAGAGTTGGGATGTACGGAGCGCGTTACAGATCTTGACATTACAGTTGCAGATAGCGAAGATCTTGCCATCGCCGTCAATATTGGTCACCTGGTGTACAAATCCGTGATCCTCTGCTTTTTTGAGGATAGCCATTGCCTCTTCATACGTGATATCGTGTCCGCGGCCGGTCTCACGCAGATAATCCGCCATATCGCCCACACCGATACACCAGTCGCGGTAGTCATCCGCACAGCCTTCGTCCAGTTTCTTGCGGCCGTAACGGCAGGAGCAGATGCCCACACCGATATGTCCTTCGTATTTCTTGAGCCAATAACTGATATGCTCAATATCAAGGGATTGGTTCTCCATGGAGATCGCTTTCTCAACCGGAATAACATGCATACCGATACCGCTGCCCCCCATCGGCACCATCGGCGTAATCTTCTCCAGCGGCAGGAAAGTCATTCGCTCGAAGAACATTGCCAGTTCCGGATGGCGGTCCATGAGATCGGTGTTCATATTGGTATACTCGGCGCTGCCGGGCACGAACATCGGCACCCAGTAGATACGGTCCTCACGGTTGAAGGTAGTGCCTTCATCCGGTCCCTGACCGTTGGTATAATGATCGCCGTAGTCATACTCCAGCATACCGAAATACGCCAGTTTGTCGAGCAGTTCGTCGAACGACTTGTCGTCCGGCGTATAATGCTTTTTGGCATTCATGGCATGCAACTGCGCGTACGAATGGTGTTTGCGGACCTTGAAGAAATTACCGGGCAGCATGTCCAACAACAGATCCAGCGACGCTTCGCGCGTCACGGCATCCATCTCGTCCTCAAAGATACAGGCGAGACCCCAGTACTCAGGGGCATCGGTGGTCATCTTGATTTTTCCCGGCACACGGTCCGTCACGTGACGGACGAACTTCAGCAGTTTCGGATTCGGGTTCTTGTCCCCTTTGTGCTTGGGGACAAACTTGGTTGACATTTCAGGCATAAAGCTATTTACAATTTAGTCATTTACAATTTAGTCATTTTGCCAATTCTTGACTTCTGTCAAGAGCCAGTCGGCAAAGACATCTACTCCTTCTCCTGTCTTGGCGCAGATCGGAATAACGGTAGCTTTCGGATTACGCATATGGATGTATTCCTTGCATTTCTCCAGATCGAAATCAAAGTACGGCAGAACATCCATTTTGTTGATCACAACTACATCACAGACGGAGAACATCAACGGATATTTCAGGGGTTTGTCATGTCCCTCGGGCACGGAGAGGATCATGGCATTCTTCACTGCACCGGTATCAAACTCGGCAGGGCATACCAAGTTTCCCACATTCTCCAATATCACAAGGTCAGGCTGGCTTTCTACTTTGAGCGAAGCGGTCTTTTTACTTTCGACTAACAGGGCATCCAAGCCCTGTTCCGTCATCTCTGCATCGAGATGGCACATTCCGCCGGTATGCAACTGAATGGACTCCACACCCGTGGCTTCCTTGATTTTGACTGCGTCTACATCGCTGTCGATGTCCGCTTCCATCACCGCAATCCGAATCTTGTCCTTGAGACGATTGATAGTTTGAATAAGAGTGGTCGTTTTGCCGCTGCCGGGAGCTGACATCAAATTCAGCAGATACACTCCGCGGCTCTTCAACTTGCCGCGCAGTGCGTCGGCATCACGGTCGTTGTCTTCGAAGATACTCTTTTTGATTTCAATAATTTTGACCTCTTCCATGGTATTTTTCTCTTGTGCTATAGTTCTCTTAACGAAAAACGGTACAAAATTACTGCTTTTTTTTGACTTGCGCAAGAGAAAAAAGAAAAAAAACAAGGAAACCCGAAAAAAGATCAGGGGATCATTATCTTTTCAGTCCAGACCTTGTCTCCCTGCTGATAACGGAAGAGGTAGATGCCTTTCGTCAGTTGGTCTGCGGAGACCTGCCGCCCTCTGCTGTCGTATATTTGCAGGTTCAGAGGCTGTTCCTCTTCGGGCGCAGAGAGATCGATGATATTCGACCAGACCGTCTCGTTTCCGTCCAGCGTGACCTGCAACTGGAAGACTCCGTGCAGCCGGTTCTGCTCGGCATAGTCGTCCATATTGGCGCCCGGGACAGGAGAGTCGTTTTTGAACCACTGGAAGAAGGTAGGCATCCTGTCCGGGAAGAAAGAGCGGAGTGCTACGTTGTCGCACGCCAACTGCCAGTTGTATTTATTGACGATTATCGGCCAGAGTTTGTCGCAATGGACGGTATTCAGGGCAAAGAGGTGCAGGATACTGTCGCACCCGCGCGGCGAGAGTTCCATGACCCCCTGCTCCGAGGGCTGCTCAAAGAGCAGTCCGCGCCAGACGACAGGCAGAAGGGTGTCGCAGACGGTGGTGTCAATGACGAGAGAACGTATCTGCGGACAGGGCCGTTCGCAATGGACGGTGTCGAGGGTATAGAAATAGTTGACCGTCTGCCGGCGGCTGCCTGTGACAGAACGGCTGAAGGTCCCGGGCTCCGTGAAGAGGTGCTCATGCCAGGTGTAAGGCAGGAGGGTGTCGCAAACGACCGTGTCTGTATAGATCGAGACCGGAGGAGGGATACATAACTCCGTTTGGAGCGAATAGACATGTATGATACTGTCGCAGCGCCGTGAAGAGTATTCCGTCTCCTGTTTCTCGGAGGGTTCGTCAAACGTAAATCCGCGCCACGTGAACGGCATGAGCGAATCGCAGACGGTGGTGTCATGCCGGACGATGAGGGGATCGGGACAGCAGACCTTGGTATGGAGGGAGCAGAAAGCGGTGAGGCTGTCGCATCCGCGGCGGTTGCGGTAGAGCAGTTCGTAAGTCGCCGGAGCGGTGAAGAGCGTGTCTCTCCAGCGGAAAGGCATAAGGGTGTCGCAGACGGTGGTGTCGATACGGACGGTCTGCATCTCGCGGCAACACAGCTCGGTATGAACCGTACAGTTGTAGATCAGACTGTCGCATCCGCGGCGGTTGCGGTAGATGACCTTGTATGTGCCTGCTTCAGGCAAAGTGGCATAATGCCAGTAGATAGGCAGAAGGGTGTCGCAGACGGTGGTGTCCTCATAGATGACCGTCGGCTCCGCGCAGCAGCGTTGGGTATGGAGGGTGTAGGTATAATAGACACTGTCGCACCCGGTACTGTCACGCAGGAGTATATTGACCGAAGCCGGTTCAGTGAAGAGCGTGTCTCTCCAACGGAAGGGCATAAGGGTGTCGCAGACGATAGTGTCCTCCATGATAATCTGCAGATCCGGACAAGGGTGACAAGGATTGACCTTCAGAAAAAAAGGTTCGCTCATGGCGCGGCAATAACGCTCTTTGGTGACATCCACGCCATTGGAGGTGACACAGAGCCGATACCAGCCTTCGTCCTCAAAAGAGACCTGACCGATCGTATAATCCAACCCCAAGTGCCTGTTCATCCATCCTTCGCTGTTATAGGGCAGACTGTCCTTGGCGAACTGCCACAAGTACTGGTAAGGCTGTTCAAATCCGCCGTCATCGGTCACATGAGCGAGAAAATCATACCTTCTGTCCTGACATATCTCATGCTCGGAATCAATAGACACTTCGTGGCTGCACAGGCGGATCTCTATATCATCCATCGCAAAGTCATTACCGATTCCGGCATTCTCGTCATTGTAGATAGAGAGACGGATCAGACTCACTCCCGGATTGACACGGAAGGTCGTTCCGACCAGGTGCCAGGGGGCAGACTGAACCGTAGGATAACCATTGACCATGAAATCGTCCGGAGCCGGTTCGATAGGTCCCGAAGACTCCTCCATGATCGTATCGCCCGTAGCCTCGTCGGTAATAAGGAAACGTACTTTCGGCTTGGCGTAATGGTAGTTCGGCGCTAACACATTGGCCACATACGCCGAGAAAGTCAGATCCATATTGGCGCATACCGGAAAACGGGTGGTATAGAAAGCATCATTGCCTCCCCTGCCGTCGACCTCCAGCAGATAACCGCGCGAATAATCGTTCGGATAGGTATGGTCGTCCTGAATAAACCACTGCGAGAAGGTATTCGCCGTCGGGTTGAGATCCAGATTGTTCTTCCATCCGTGTTTCGCCACCACGAACTTTCCGCTAGCGACTCTGGAGATCACATCAAAAGCCTGCGTATAGCGGTGACTCATGGTCGTGAGAGGGGTCGGACTGGTAACCGGATCCAACGGGCTGTTCCCGCCGAAATCCTCGCGGAAGAGCAAGGTGCCCCTCGGACACACGTTATCCGAGATCTCGTCCGGCCATGGATCCGAGAAAGGCGTACAAGCGCCATCCACCCGAGCGATATAGACCGGTTCGCTCACGATATACCGTTCCGGGAAACCGACATCCTCCGCCCGGGGCGCCATGGAGACACGATACCATCCCTCCCGGAGATTGGAGGTCCACTGGGTGTAATCGATCGTTGTAGTGTAGAAAATCTCCCAGAGATCCGTACCTTCCGCCGCATTAGGACCGGCCTCCGAATATTCATAGATGAATGTTCTGTTGTTCTCCACGATTCCTTCCTCATCGGTGTACCGGGGCATGAAAGAGAAGAAGGGGTTGGTGGAACAAAGCGCTTCCGCCGAGGTGCGCAACCACAGCGAAACGCCTTGCGCAGCCGCCGGCAACGCAAGAGAAGCAAAGAATATGAACAAGAGGCGTTTCATTTAGTATCTCAGCCAGTTGACAAACTCAATCGGATCCGTAGTGAACGCCATCGGTTCGGCTACCTGGTTTCCCTGTGCGTCCAGCTGGACATAGAAAGGCTGGGCGTTCGAGCCGAACTGTTCCCGTTGGATAGCCGAGTTACGGTCTCCTATCCCGTCCCGTTTGTCGTCCACAAAAAGTTCGATGAATACGTAGTCTTTCAGGCGCGTCTTGACGGAATCGTTGTCCAGAACATAGGCTTCCATCTTACGGCAGTTGACACACCCGTAACCGGTGAAATCGATGATAACGGGTTTCCCTGTCTGACGGGCATACGCCATTCCTTCTTCGTAATCATTGAAGACCTCCCGTCCCTGTATCTCCATCGGCGGCGCAAAAGCACTGATCGCCTTGACCGGTGCGCCCCAAAGCCCGGGAACGAGGTAACAAGCAAAAGCGACAGAAGGGATGATCACCAGCGTACGGATGATCTTGCGCGTCGTGGAGACGGATTTGATATTCCAAAGGAGGTAGATACCGATACCGAGGAAGCAGGCGATCCAGATCGCGATAAAGAGCCAACGCGGCAATATACCCCACCCGTACGCCATGTCTGCCACCGAGAGGAACTTGAGCGAAAGCGCCAACTCAAGGAACGCAAGAACGACCTTGAAAGAGGTCATCCAGTCGCCGGATTTAGGAGCCTGCCTGAGCCACTGCGGGAACATGGCAAACAAGGAGAAGGGCAATGCCAGAGCAACGGAGAAACCTAACATCCCTATCGCCGGAGCCAGGAGACTGTGTCCGGCGGCTTCTACCAGCAGCGTACCGATGATCGGACCTGTGCAGGAGAAAGAGACAATCACAAGGGTGAACGCCATCAGAAGAATGCTGAGGAAGCCGCCTGTACTCCGTGCTTTGCTATCCAACGCCGTGGACCAACTATCCGGCAGCGTGATCTCAAAGAGACCGAAGAACGAAAGCGCAAAAATTACAAGGATCAGGAAGAATACAATATTCACCACGGCGTTGGTACTCAGTTCATTAAGCGCCGATGCACCGAAGAGAACGGTCACCAGCAGCCCGAGCCCGACATAGAGAATAATAATACTCAGTCCGTAGAGAACGGCATTGCGGATCCCTTTATCCGAACGCTTGAGGAAGAACGATACCGTCATCGGAATGATCGGCCACACGCAAGGCGTGAAGATGGCAAGCAGTCCGCCGAGGAAGCCGAGAACAAAGATCCAAAGGAGTGATCTTTGTTCTGACCGCTGCGCTGTAAGACCGGCTTCGCCTGTAGGATCACTTTGTTGTAAGACCGCTTCGCTATAGGACCACACCTCCGGCGCGGTACACATCTTGTCGTCGCAGGCGTTGAAGCGGATGGGTGTGAGATCGGCTTTGGCAACCGTAATAACAAATGAGTCCGCAAACTCTTCGTCAAACTCGCGCTCACCGAAGTCAATGATATTCATGTGCCATCCTTCTTCGATTGTCGCTTTGAGACGCACGGAGTCGCCTGTTTCCACCCCGCTCCATCGAACGGGTTGCACCATTTGCGCTACCGCCAACAGCGGCAGAAATGCAAATAATATAGTCACTATTCGTTTCATTCGTTGTTCTTAATATTTCGTTTTCAATTATTCCTCTCGTTTGATGCAGGCACCGATAGCATTCAACCGGTGCTCGATATCCTCGTATCCGCGGTCGATCTGGTCTATATGGTCAATCTTACTGGTGCCTTCGGCAGACATGGCAGCAATCAGCATGGCTATACCGGCACGGATGTCGGGCGAGGTCATGTTGTTGCGTTTCAGTTGGCGCGTATGGTCGTGTCCGATCACTACCGCCCTGTGCGGGTCACAAAGGATGATCTGCGCGCCCATGTCAATCAGTTTGTCCACGAAGAAGAGGCGGGATTCGAACATCTTCTGGTGGATGAGTACGGAACCCTTTGCCTGGGTGGCAACGACCAGAAGGACGGACAGCAAGTCCGGCGTCAGTCCGGGCCACGGCGCATCGGCGACTGTGAGGATCGAGCCGTCAAGGAAGGACTCGATCTGGTAGTGCTCCTGTGCAGGGATGACCAAATCGTCGCCCTCTTCGTCAATACGGATACCGAGGCGACGGAAGGCATCCGGGATGATACCCAAGGGCGATGTACAAAGGGACGATGTACAATGTACGAAGGGGATCTTCGGGTTACAATCCTTAATACGCAGTTCCGAACCGGTGATAGCCGCCATACCGATAAACGAACCGACTTCGATCATATCGGGCAGGAGTTTATGCTGCGCGCCGTGAAGGGCTTTAACACCCTCTATCGTAAGGAGGTTCGATCCCACTCCTGTAATATGCGCGCCCATATTATTAAGGAGACGGCAGAGCTGCTGCACGTAGGGTTCACACGCCGCATTGTAGATCGTAGTCGTTCCTTCCGCCATGACCGCTGCCATGACGATATTCGCCGTCCCGGTTACAGAAGCTTCGTCAAGCAGCATATAGGAGCCCTTGAGGTTCTTGCCGTCAAAACGGTATGCCAGCAGTTCCTGATCGTACTTGAACGTAGCGCCGAGGTTGACCATTCCTTGGAAATGAGTGTCCAAACGACGCCGTCCGATCTTGTCTCCTCCGGGCTTGGCGTAAGTCACTTCTCCGAGCCTTGCCAGAAGCGGACCGATGAGCATGACCGATCCTCGGAGTTTATTGCATTTCTTGAGGAAATCCGCACTCCGCAGGTACGCCGTGTCGAGATTAGCCGCCGTGAAAGCATATTTGCCTTTGGACAGTTTCTCCACCGTAACACCCATCGAGCCGAGCAGATCAATGAGATTATTGACATCCAGAATATTCGGAATATTATCAATGATCACCGTTTCCCGGGTCAAAAGAACCGCACACAGGACTTGCAGCGCTTCGTTCTTCGCACCCTGCGGAGTTATGGAGCCGTGGAGTTTATGTCCTCCTTCGATTACAAATGTAGCCATTTTTTCAATTCACAATTTACAATTCACAATTTACAATTAAATATAGTTCACCTCCGGGGAGATGGTAATGCCGAACTTCGATTGTACATCTTTGCAGATGGCATCCGCAAGCGCCATGACATCTTGCGGAGTAGCGTTATTGGCATTCACAAGCACCAGCGGTTGCTTCGGATAGCATTGTGCGCCACCGATGGATTTGCCTTTCCATCCGCATTGCTCAATGAGCCAGGCGGCAGGGATTTTTACGCCTCCGTCCTGCTCGAAATGCGGTACGCGTTCATAACTTGCCGCGATTTCATCGTATATTTCGCGTGGCACAATAGGATTTTTGAAGAACGAACCTGCCGATCCGAGTTCGGAGATCTCCGGCAGTTTCTGACGCCGGATGCGTATTACCGCTTCGCGAACATCCGTCGGGGTCGGGTTTGCACCGACTTCGCCACGCAGATTGCCGTAATCCAACCGGGGAGCAAAATGCTTATTGAGCCGATAAACCACGTGCGTAATGATATATTTCCCTTTCAGTTCGTTCTTGAAGATACTGTCCCGATAGCCGTACCGGCACTCCTCGTTTGTGAAGATTCTCTCGGATCCATCGGCAACAGCAAGGGTTCTCACAGAGTCGATGACATCTTTTGCCTCCACTCCGTATGCACCTACATTCTGCACCGCAGACGCGCCTACTTCACCAGGGATATAACTGAGATTCTCCAGACCGGAGATGCCCATGTCGCATAACTGGGCGATGAGTTCGTCAAGCACCAAGCCGTTATCCGCCTCAATGAGCACGTGGTCTGCATCCTCCGAGACACAACGCGCACGGCGCATCGCGGAATGGAGAATAACTCCGTTGAAATCGGAGGTAAACAGCAGATTGCTTCCGGCACCGATATGCAGGAGTTTCTCTCCGCGGAATTGCAAAAGGAATTCACGGAGTTCTTCTACCGAACGATACTCGGCATACACACGCGCTTTCACGGGCATACCAAAGGTATTGGGAATGGGGAAATGGTGATTGGTCATTGGTGATTGCTAATTGGTCATTGGGATTGGTCATTGGTAATTTAGATACAAGTTGCATCCGAAGGCATTCTCCAGTCGCCTCTTGGAGACAACGAGACATTCACCACTTTAGGTCCGTCCGGCATGCAGGAGCGTTTGAATTGCTGGGTACAGAAACGGCGCATGAATACATTGAGCCATTTGTCTATCGTAGCCTCATCGTACTGATCCTCAAAGGCTTGGCACGCCATATATCTGATCTTCTCGCGCGTGAATCCGTACCGCAAGAAATACCATATAAAGAAATCATGCAGTTCGTACGGTCCCACTTTGTCTTCCGTCTTCTGGGCGATCTCTCCCTGCTCGTCCGTGGGCAACAGTTCCGGTGAAACCGGCGTATCTACGATATCGACAAGCACCCTGCGCAGATCGTCTCCGAAGAGGTTCTCCGCCGCATAGCGGACAAGGTAACGCACAAGCGTTTTAGGAATACCGGCGTTAACGCCGTACATGGACATCTGGTCTCCGGAATAGGTACACCACCCGAGCGCCAGTTCGCTCAGATCGCCCGTTCCGACCACCAGACCGTTCATCTGGTTCGCAATGTCCATGAGAACAAGCGTCCGGATACGCGCCTGCGCATTCTCATACGTAATATCATGCGTATCAAGGTCATGTCCGATGTCCGCCAAATGCTGCTCCGCCATCTCGCGGATCGGTATCTCGCGGTGGGTGATACCCAACATCTGCATGAGATCAAGCGCGTTGTTATAAGTACGGTCCGAGGTACCGAAACCGGGCATCGTAACCCCCACTACACGGGAGCGGTCGTAGCCCAGTTGATCCGCAGTCAGGACGCAGACAATCAACGCCAGCGTGCTGTCCAAGCCTCCGGAAACACCTACCACCATTGTTTCGGAACGGGTGTGTTCCCAACGGCGCATGAGCGCGGATGTCTGGATTGAAAAAACATCCATGCAATAACTGTCCTCATCGCGCTTGGCAGGCAGGAAAGGAGTTGTGGAGAAATGGCGATGAACGGGAGCCGTAAACTCTTCCCCGCGCTCTATCGGTGCCACATTGATATGACGGTAATGACCGGCCTTGTCCTTCGTGAAATTGGTGTTACGCTGACGATCCGTTCTCAAACGCTCTATATCGATCTCCTGAATAACCATCGTACTGTTGCGTTGGAAACGCTCTCCCTCCTCCAGCATCACTCCGTTCTCCGCGATATATGTACTACCGGAGAAGACGACATCCGTTGTCGATTCGCCCATGCCGGAAGAAGTATAGATATATCCGCAGTGCACACGCGCCGACTGCTGGGTGATCATCTGGCGGCGGAAAGCATGCTTGCCCACCAGACAATTTGAACTGGAGAGATTGAAGATCAGTTCGGCTCCCTGGATCGACAGTTGGGTCGAAGGCGGCAGCGGACTCCATAGATCCTCGCATATCTCTACGCCGAACGTATAGTTACGGGTGCAGAAAAGCAGATCCGTTCCGAACGGCACTTCCCCACTCCATATCTCTATTTTCGGAATACGCGGAGCAATGCCGCCGGGCGTATATTCGCGCGCCGCACGGCCGGAAGTAAACCACCGTTTCTCATAAAACTCACCTGTATTCGGGAGATTGACCTTCGGCACAACACCCATCACTTCGCCATCGGTGATAACGAAAGCACAGTTGAAGAGATCATTATCCACCTGCAACGGCGCACCGACAAGAATGATGATCGCTTTCCCGCGCGTGTAGTCACAGATGGACTCCAGTTCGCGCATTGCATTCTGCTGCAAAGACTGCGTGAAGAAGAGATCGGCACACGTATAACCCGTGATACTCAGTTCCGGGAAACAGGCGACCTCAACTCCTTCCTCCACCGCCTCGTCGATCTGCCGCTTGATACGATCGGCGTTAAACGCACAATCCGCTACGCGCATTGCCGGCACTGCGGCCGCCACACGCACAAAACCAAAATTTGTTGACATATATCTTATTTTTGAATTCAACGAAATACAATTTAGCGCACAAAGGTACGAAAAAAAAATTATACATGCAAATAATCGGGACAAAATATTCAAAAAATACGCGCGTGCTTGCGTATATGAAATCTTTTTTGTACCTTTGCAGCCAAATTCGGTCAATACAAATTAAATTATGAATATTTCGTACAATTGGTTAAAACGCTATATCGCGCTGCAGGACGATGCAGAGACGGTAGCAAAGATTCTTACATCCATCGGTCTCGAGGTCGGAACCGTGGAGACGGTAGAGACAATCCGCGGCGGATTACGCGGCTTGGTTGTGGGCGAAGTGCTGAGTTGCGAAGCCCACCCTAATTCCGATCACTTGCATATCACGAAGGTGAATATCGGCACGGAGGTACTGCCGATCGTTTGCGGTGCGCCGAATGTGGCGGCGGGTCAGAAAGTGATTGTTGCCACGATCGGTACAGTGCTTTATGACGGCGACCGGAGTTTCACCATCAAGAAAGGCAAACTGCGCGGCGAGGACTCGTTCGGCATGATCTGCGCAGAGGACGAGATCGGTGTAGGAACGGATCACGCAGGTATCATTGTGCTGCCGGAGGACACTCCTGTAGGAATGCCGGCGGCTGAGTATTATCACGTTGAAAACGACACTGTCATCGAGGTGGATATCACTCCGAACCGCTCTGACGCAGCTTCGCATTACGGAGTAGCAAGGGATCTATACGCGTACTATGCTATGCATAGCGCGGAATTAAAAATTAAAAATTACGAATTACACAAACCTTCCGTAGAGGCGTTCAAAGTGGATAACCATGAGTTGGAGATCAAGGTTTGCGTAGATGCGCCGGAGGCCTGTCCGCGTTATACGGGCGTGAGCATCCAAGGCGTGGAGATCAAAGAGAGTCCGGAATGGCTGAAGAACAGTCTGCTGGCTATCGGACTGAGACCGATCAACAATGTAGTGGATGTCACCAATTTTGTGCTGCACGAGTGCGGGCAGGCTTTGCACGCTTTTGATGCCGATAAAATCAAGGGAAACGAGATCCATGTCCGCTATGCCCGCCAAGGTGAGAAATTCGTCACCCTCGATGGCGTAGAGCGCGAGATGGATGCGCGTGATCTCATGATCGCTAACAAAGAAGAGGCAATGTGTATCGCCGGCGTATTCGGAGGACTGGATAGCGGCGTGACAGAGAGCACCAGAAACGTATTCTTGGAGAGTGCTTATTTTGACCCCGTGACGATCCGCAAGACCAGCCGTCGCCACCAGTTACAGACCGATGCTTCGTTCCGTTATGAACGCGGCTGCGATCCGAACAACACCCTCTATGTACTCAAACGTGCGGCACTGCTGATCCAAGAGGTGGCAGGAGGAAAGGTAGCAATGGAGGTGACGGACACCATTGCAAATGTACAAAGGGACAATGTACAAAGTACAAAGGAGCCGTTTGCTCCGTGGGAAGTGACAATCGATATCGAGCGTGTTTATTCGCTGATCGGAAAACGTATCGGTGAAGAGACGATTGAGACCATCCTCAAGGCGCTGGAGATAGAGATAGTAGCCAAGCATGGCGGCTGCTGGGAGTTGCGAGTACCGCGCTACCGCGTAGATGTACAGCGCGAATGCGACATAGTGGAGGATATTCTCCGTATATACGGCTATGACAATGTGGAGTTCCCCGAGAAGCTGAACACCAGTCTGGCTTACGGCGTCAAACCCAATCCGGAGCAGTTGCGCCGCCGCATTGCAGAGCAGTTGACCGCACAGGGTTTCAACGAGATACTGAACAACTCGCTGACCAAAGTGGCGTATTATGAACCGCTGCAGGAGTTGCCGCTGGCACAATGCGTGAAGATCATGAATCCGCTGAGCCAAGATCTGGGCGTTATGCGTCAGACACTGCTCTTCGGCGGACTGGAATCCATTGCGCGCAATGCCAACCGCAAGAACAGCGATCTGAAATTCTATGAGTTCGGCAACTGCTATCACTACAATGGTGAATTAAAAATTAAAAATTACGAATTAATTCAAAACGACCCATTGAAAGCATATTCCGAGGAGCCGCATTTAGGCCTGTGGCTGACAGGAAACAAAACGGCGCAGAGCTGGGTTCGCAAGGAAGAGAAGACCAGTTTCTTCCAACTCCGTGCATACGTGGATAATATCCTTATTCGTCTTGGTGTCGATATCTCCAAAGTGAGCGTAGAGCGGCAGGAGCGGGAACTCTTCCAGGACGGGCTGGTTCTCAAAGCGGCTAACGGCAAAGCGTTAGGTTATATCGGTATTGTGGCGCGTAAGCAACTGAAGGCTTTTGATATCGATCAAGAGGTGTATTATGCCGATCTGGACTGGAACCAGTTGCTCAAGCAGAACAAGCAATACAAAGTAGTGATTGAGGATCTGCCGAAATATCCGGAAGTGAAACGTGACTTTGCTTTATTGGTGGACAAAAGCGTAGAGTTCGCCGATCTGGCGCGCGCTGCTTTCGGAACGGAGAAGAAACTGCTCAAGAACGTATATCTGTTCGATGTATATGAGGGTAAGAATCTGGAGGAAGGCAAGAAGAGTTATGCGATCTCGTTCATACTCCAAGATACCGAGAACACCCTCAAAGATACGCAGATTGAAAATATCATGAACCGCCTGAAGGCAACATTCGAAGAGAAATTCCATGCTACCCTCCGCTGATCAAAACGAGATATTAAGACGCAGAACGTTCGCTATCATCTCCCACCCGGACGCCGGTAAAACAACGCTGACCGAGAAACTGCTGCTCTACGGCGGTGCAATCCATGTGGCAGGAGCGGTGAAGAGCAACAAGATCCGCAAGACCGCCACCTCCGACTGGATGGAGATAGAGAAACAGCGTGGTATATCTGTAGCTACTTCAGTCATGGGATTCGACTACGACGGCTATCATATTAACATCCTCGACACCCCGGGTCACCAGGATTTCGCGGAAGATACTTTCCGTACGCTGACGGCAGTGGACAGCGCGATCGTAGTGATCGACAGTGCCAAAGGTGTGGAGGCACAGACACGCCGGCTCATGGAAGTATGCCGCATGCGCAAGACACCCGTCATGGTATTCATGAACAAGATGGACCGCGAAGGCAAAGACCCGTTCGACCTCATGGACGAAGCGGAGAAAGAGCTCGGGATCCATTGCACGCCCGTGACTTGGGCAAACGGACAAGGACTCAAGTTCGAGTCGGTCTTTGCGCTGGACAACCGTCCGAAAGATCTGAGTCCGAAATTACAAGAAGACTTGGAGATGATCGACGGAGTGTATCCTGAGTTTGACCGCGAGGCTTATCTGCGCGGTGACTTGGCGCCGGTGTTTTACGGCTCGGCATACAAAACGGTTGGAGTACAGGAGTTGCTGGACTTCTTTGTAAAGAACGCCCCCTCCCCCCGCCCTGTAGTAGCCGAAGAACGTGAGGTAGCACCGATGGAAGACAAGTTCACCGCTTTCTGTTTCAAGATCCACGCAAACATGGATCCGAACCATCGAAGCTGCATTGCGTTCTTCAAGATCTGCTCGGGCAAGTTCCTGCGCAACACCTATTATTATCACGTGCGCAAGGACCAGCAGATGCGTTTTGCCGCTCCAACGTGTTTCATGGCGCAGAAAAAAGAGACGGTAGATGAAGCTTTTGCCGGTGATATAGTGGGTCTGCCGGACACGGGTAACTTCAAGATCGGCGACACACTGACTGCCGGAGAGAAACTGCATTTCAAAGGTCTTCCGTCCTTCTCACCGGAGATGTTCAAATACATTGACAACGCAGATCCCATGAAACAGAAACAGCTTGACAAAGGGGTTTCGCAGCTCATGGACGAAGGTGTGGCGCAGCTCTTTGTGAGCCAACTCAACGGCCGGAAGATCATCGGTACGGTGGGACAGTTGCAGTTTGAGGTGATCCAATACCGTCTGGAGCATGAGTATCAGGCCAAATGCAAATGGCAGCCGCTGCAGATGTACAAAGCCTGCTGGATAGAGAGCGATGACGATGCGGAGCTCGATACCTTCAAGAAACGCAAGGCGCAGTATATGGCTACGGACAAAGAAGGCCGCGATGTTTTCATGGCGGACAGCGCCTATGTGCTCTCCATGGCGCAACAGGATTACAAACATATCACCTTCCATTTTACCTCTGAATTCTAACATTAAAACTATACTATTATGAAAAACAGAGCATTACAAATCCGCCTCATTTTGTTTAACTTCCTGGAGTTCGCAGTGTGGGGTGCGTACCTGACCTCAATGGGTCGGTATCTCGCTAATGTAGGTCTGGCATCCAACATCGGCTGGTTTTATTCGGTACAAGGCATTGTATCGCTGCTTATGCCGACACTGATGGGAATAGTAGCCGACCGTTGGATAGAAGCCCAGAAGTTGCAGAGCCTTTGTCATCTGGTGGCCGGTGCGTTTATGATTGCTGCCGGATGGTACGCTATCGGAGCAGGAGACACTGTGCAATTCAGCACGCTGTTCACACTATACACAGTCAGCGTGGCGTTCTTTATGCCCACAATCGCCCTGACTAACTCTGTTGCCTTCAATGCGCTGATCAAGGCAGGAATGGACACCGTGAAAGATTTTCCGCCTATCCGTGTGTTCGGAACCGTTGGCTTCATTGCATCAATGTGGTGCGTTAGTCTGCTGCATTGGGAAGCAACCCCGAACCAGTTCCTTTTATCCGGAGGTCTGAGTCTTTTGATGGCAGTCTACGCGTTGACTTTACCGAAGTGCGAACTGAAGAAAGATGCTCAGCAGGGTTCTATCGTTGATGCATTGGGATTGAAAGCATTCAGCCTGTTCAAACAAAAGAAGATGGCGTTGTTCTTTATCTTCTCAATGCTTCTTGGTTTCAGTTTGCAGATTACTAACGGTTACGCTAACCCCTTCCTCGGCAGTTTTGAGTTCTTTAAGGACTGGAGCAATTCGTTTGGTGTACAGTACTCCAATATTCTGATCAGTATATCGCAGATATGCGAGGCGCTGTGTATTCTGGCTATTCCGTTCTTCCTCAAGCGTTTCGGTATCAAGAATGTAATGCTGATGGCTATGATTGCCTGGGTATTCCGTTTTGGGTTCTTCGGCATGGGCAACCCCGGAAGCGGTGTTTGGTTATTTGTATTAAGCTGCATTGTTTACGGCTTTGCATTTGACTTCTTCAATATTAGCGGCGCGTTGTATGTCGACCAAGAGACCGATACATCAATGCGCTCCAGTGCGCAGGGGTTATTCATGATGATGACCAACGGCTTTGGAGCAACTATCGGTACCCTGAGCGCACAGGCTGTTTTCAACAAAGTTGTACCCCAGATTGATTTCAGTGCGCTGGGTATTGTACGTGATGAAGCTGGTAAGATCGCTTGGGACCAGATTATTGATGTGCAGACCTTGCATAATATCCATAGCGCCGCTATGGAGCAATGGCAGGGATGGCAAGCGTTCTGGTACATTTTCGCGGCATATGCTATGGTAGTAGCAATAGCTTTCTGGATCTTCTTCCCGAAGACTCCTGTGAACAAGAATATCGAAGTAAAGCACTAAAGTGTACAAGAAAGAACTGGCATATTATTTCGCTACGCCGATTGCATATATCGTGATCGGACTGTACCTTTTAGCAATAAGCCTTTTCCTATGGGTGATCCCGGGTCAATGGAATATCATTGACTCGGGTTACGCCCAAGTGGACGGGTTGTTCCAACTCAGCCCCTGGCTCTTCATGCTGCTATGTCCCACCCTCACCATGCGATTGTTCTCCGAAGAGAGACAATCCGGCATGTGGGATCTCATTCGCACCAAACCCGTCTCGCTCAGCCGTATAGTATTAGGCAAATATTTCGCGGCATGGACTCTGGTTCTGATCGGTTTGCTACCCTGCTTCGTGCATTATTTCGTCGTGGCATATATGGCAGAACCGATGGGAAACCTCGATAGCGGAGCATTTATCGGTTCGTTCGTCGGTCTGATTCTGCTCAGCGGTACGTTTATGGCGATCGGTCTGCTCTGTGCCACATTCAGTAAGAGCCAGATCGTGTGCTTCATCATAGCGGCTCTCTCTTGCTTTGTGCTCTATTGGGTTCTGCTACAGGCCCACTACTCTTCCCTCTCGCGCGGTGTGTTGGATCTGCGGGATATCGCTTTCTTCGCTACCATCATCATTGTAGCGGTTTTAGCTACAATCTTCACCATTGATCGTCTGACAAGAAAATAAAACCATACAATGACAAGGATCGGTGTTTTATCGGATACGCATGGTCTGCTGGATGCGCGTGTCTTTGAGCATTTCAAGGAGGTAGATGAGATCTGGCATGCCGGAGACATCGGCAGCGAGGATGTACTGCGCCGGTTACGGGAATTCAAACCCACTCGCGCAGTGTACGGAAACATGGATTCCGGCGAAGTGCGGTATTCGTTGAGTGAGTTTTACCGGTTCCGCGTTGAGGATGTAAACGTGCTGATGACACATATCGGAGGCTACCCCGGGCACTACAATCCTTGGCTCATTCCTTGGTTCCGCAAAAGCCTCGAAGCCAAAAATGCCAAAATAAATGACCAAAATGTTATTGATCTCTTTGTATGCGGACATAGTCATATTCTGAAAGTACAATACGACTCTCTTTATCAGTTCCTGACCATGAACCCGGGGGCAGCAGGAAAACAAGGCTGGCAACCCTGTCAGACACTCCTGCGCTTCACGATAGATGGTGCAAAAATTGACAATCTGGAAGTAATAGAACTCGAAAGACTTTAAAAACCGAGGCGAATGACATTCAAAATGCTAAAAAACCGGCTAAAATCAAAAATTATGTTATATAACATATAAAAAGATTTTGCCATATCAAAAAAAAGTAGTACTTTTGCATCGGATTTGAAAATGACAACTACAGTTTGCAAAATGAGGGTCATTAAAATCCACAAAAACAGACCAATCTTTTTTGTACCTTAAATAAACAGACTAATACCTAAGAAAAACAGTCGTCGAGATGACGGCTGTCTTCATTTATAGGGGTTAAGTTCTGGCTCTATTTGGAACGATTATCAGCACGCTCTTCTTCATGTAGTCGTTTGCGCTCCGCGCGGTTACGTTTGATCGTCTGGTAATAGCCGAAACCTGCCATCGGATGTCCGAGCCCGGAGTATGCCTCCTCCTCGATCCTTTCAAACTCCGCATTCTCCTTCCTGCGGAGCTTCACCTCCCGACACCAGAAACGAATGTCCGAGAGTAATCGTTTTGTGTATTTGAACATAATGAATTAGTGTTTGCGGTTATTTTTTAATAAATTTGCGTAATGCTTTGTCAATAACTCTCACATATATGTTACTTTTATGCGGTTGGGTAAGTTCCAGATACCTATGTACCAACCTTACATACCATGAACGCGGATCAGGAATATGATAGTACTCCATAAACTCCGGAGTCCAAAGAGGGATCTTGGCTAATGTCTTCATCGGGTATTTGTCCAGCCGTTCATAGATATAATCATCCATCCAACAATGTGTCTCATCCAATTCTACATTATCCCATAAACTCCAACCGTCTTTCTCTATTGTATAGATCCATTCCTCCGGCAACTCGAACTGCTCAGCCGGATAAGCATTGCTGCCGATATAATTGCGCCCCATGGTATAAGGCGAACGGTGGTTGACCTGCCAATCGACAAACATATAAAACCGCTCCTTGGCGCGTACCCGATTCAACGGAGCCGGACCGAGATGCAGCACGCGGAAATCCTTTACATAACTCATATCATGCTCGTCCAAAGGGTAAGGAATACGCATCGAGTGCATTTCCCGCACATAATTACCATGCGGCTCTACTCCGTCGTCATGAAACAGCCATGGATACGGATCACGGTTATTATAATAATGCTTCTCGTCATGGGTCAGTTGCGCCCAGTGGAACCAAAAGACCGCTCCGGGGTTGGAGTGCATGATCTTCTGCCAATCGGCTGTAGAGAAAGCATTGGCAGCCAGTATCTCATCGGCATCCAGTCCCCAGAGAAGTGTATCTCGTCCTGCAGCTACTTCACGTGCTTTGGCTACTAATATCCGTTGTCGTTCAGCCTCGTTGAATTCCTTGTTTGGATTGTCTATGAGGATAACTTCTGCTTTCCGCTGATTGGTAAGTGTTGATTGGTGATTGGTGATTTTATTTTTTGAATTAGCGAACTCGTTCACTATTTCGCGTGTTCCATCCGTTGAGAACTGGTCGCATATAATCACATAATCCGCCCAGCGTGTGGTGGATTCCAGAAACGCCCGTATCACCCACGCTTCATTGCGTGTCGGTGTCATTACGATGTGAATTGGTTGGCTCATATAGCTTTGTTTTATATATTTATTTAGCTACATATTTCAATAAAAAGACGACTTTTAAGGATACTATTCCTCAAAAATATTAACTTTTCGGGATTTGCTTCCGCAAAAATTACATTTTCTCTTGGATATATCAAATATTTTTTGTACCTTTGCACTCGCAAATGACAAATCTATGATTAATCGTTATTTACTACCTCAGTTAGAATCCCTGCTCAGCAGTCACAAAGCCGTCATTTTGATGGGAGCACGGCAAGTCGGCAAATCCACATTGCTGCAACTGCTCTTAAAGGGGCGAAAGGATGTGTTATGGCTAAACGGGGACAATCAAGACATCCAATCCCTTTTCACAACGGTTAGTGCTGAAAGGATTCGTACGCTTATGGGCGACAAGCATATTCTGGTGCTTGACGAGGCACAGCGTATCCCCAATGTGGGTGTACAGCTTAAAATCATCATCGATCAACTCCCTGATGTGCAAGTCATTGCTACCGGCAGTAGCAGTTTTGAGTTGGCATCTAAAGTGAATGAACCCTTAACCGGTCGTAAGAGGGAGTTCAAACTCTTTCCACTCTCCTTCAGCGAATTGTCGGAGCATACATCGCTTCTGGAAGAACTGCGTTTAATTCCTCATCGCCTTGTTTATGGGTATTATCCGGAGGTGGTAACCTCTCCGGGGCAGGAGGCTGTTATCCTTAAAGAACTGACTGATTCATATCTATACAGAGACATCCTAACCCTGGATAAAGTAGCTAAATCGGATAAGTTAGTTCTTTTGCTCAAAGCATTAGCTATGCAAATCGGATCACAAGTCAGTTATAACGAACTCAGCGGATTGGTAGGAATAGATGCTAAAACGATAGAACGATATATTACGATTTTGGAGCAATCATATATTATCTTTAGATTAGGCAGTTTCTCCCGTAATCTGCGGAACGAGCTCAAGTTCAGTAAAAAAATATATTTCTGGGATATGGGCATCCGTAATGCAGTTATTGGAAACTTCTCGCTTGCAGAAAATCGTGTAGATATTGGTGCCATGTGGGAGAACTTCGCTATTGCGGAACGTATGAAGCAAATCAGTTATCGCCATCCGTTTGCGCAATCCTATTTCTGGCGCACTAAGCAACAAACCGAAATTGACTATCTTGAGGAATCAGATGGAATCCTGCAGGCATTTGAGTTCAAATGGAATACACATAAAAAAAATCGTTGTCCGTTAGTGTTTGCCAACGCTTATCCAGAAGCAACATTCCGTATTATCACACCCGCTAATATAGATGACTTCCTTCGTTTATAGGTCGCTTTTTATTGAAATATGTCAAAGATCGTTTATGTTATGCAACCGGCAGCAATGTCGGTTGCTTTTATTTTTTATTATATCACCCACGCTTCATTGCGTGTCGGGGTCATTACGATGTGGAGGGGTCGATCCATGTATCGTTGGATTATTTATTTCTGTACAAAAATCTGCTCATCCATGTTGGAAGGCTGTAAAATATAGTTCCTCGTTTCCACATTGTTTTGTGCTTGAGGACATTCATTGGTAACCGCAACAACGAATTATCTACATAAGGTATATAACCTCTATCCGGATGTAGGCTATTGAACTCTCGCAAAGCACCTAAATAATACTTATCAGGATATAAGAAAAACTCCGCTAATTGAGGAAGCGCGTACATACTAAAAATCTCGTCTGCGTAGTTATGCAATCCTAACTGCAAAAAGTCTTCCGCATATCTATCTAATGCCCAATTACGCCATTCTACACACTCCTGTAGATTTGCCAAGCGATACTCTTTCTTATCTTCAGTATCTAAAACAGGTCTATACTCTTTTCCGTCATACTCATATCCTATTGTGCGTTTCTGAGTGTTTAGCGGGAAATACAATTCATACATATACCAATTACTCGGTAATTTGCGTAGTGCTACACTCAGATTTTGGATATACAAGTCATCTAATTCTGCGTAGTAATTCAACCCCTGTAATTGTTCTGATGATGTAGGGCTTACTTCAAAGAAGTAGCCATACACTGAACTAAATCCATTAGATGTTAGCAAGTCATTCAATACTGGCAAGGTCCTTCCGCTTGACCGAACATCTACAATAGCATTTCCTCCCGAACAAGAAGCTAATCCTATTTGTTCGAAATATCCTAACTTATTTGTATCTTCTCCCTCATATAATGATTTACGGGATATATATAGATAGCTAACATGTATCTTCGGAAAAAGTGATTGCATTTTAAGTGCTATCCTGTACAGAGGATATGCGTCTCTCGCACAGAAATAGAGATTTCGTATCCCATGCTGTTCTGCATTTGCCATTACGCGATAAACGAACGTAACAAACAACGGTGCTATGATATCTAATACAAAATCATTATGTGCAGTCCTCTCGCTTTGCATAGCTATACTCCTACTGATACCGGCTAACATACCTCCCCATTGATATTGTAAAGAGGGTTGCTGTCTCATGGATAATTGATAAGGAGTGTAATCGTGCGATACGAAATGCGCATGTATTCCTAATTTCTTTGGTACTTGCACATCACTATGCGCATTATCTCCATAATGATGCCAATTTCTATAAGCGATATTCTCTTTTTGACGGATATACTCAAACAAACTTCCGCTCGCTTTGGTCGCTCCTATTTCGCATGATACGTAGATGGTATCACCTTCTTGCCAGAGACCAGCCTTTTGTAGTATTGGTTGGAGGAAATCTGCTCCCAAATACATATCAGAGATGAATAAAATACGATTACTTTTTTTGCGTAAAGATGAAATATATTCCGTCACACTATGCACAGGGCAAAGCATCTCACGTTCAACATCCTTTTCTAACTCAATTAGTTCTTCCGTAGAACGCAAGTCTGAATGTTTATACCAGAATGCATTATATATATCCATCAGTGTTTGTGTCGAAGACCATGATTTAGTTTCCGCCTCAATACGCGCTACTACAAATGCATGTTTGCACTCTGATGCAACAGGTCTGACAAATGCACGTTCAGCCAATATGTCAAATACATTTCTGGCCTCCCCGCATTTACGCACAAGGCAAGTGTCAAATATGTCAAATGATTTTACTTTCATTGTCATATAAACGATATATATTTGATTGAGGATTCTTGTAAAAGTACTCGTCAACAGTATTTTCTTGTCCCCAATCTAGTAATGTACGATAATTCTGCTTGATGATTTTACCCGGAATACCAGCCAATATTACATGATCACAATTTTTAAAATCGTGATTTATATCTCCAACAAAAACGGCATATTTATTGGGTGTTATAATATTATCTCTGCTAACAAGATAGTGAAAGTCAGATTGACCTATAATCCAAGAGCCTGTTTCCGGATGCTTAGAAGTGATCCATTTTATTTGTCCTGAACATTGAGAAATATCTACATTTCCATAAAGAAAACGCTTAAGGTATTTTATCTTTTTAATATTCATATAAAACACAGATTTTCTTCTTTCATTTACTCTCTATTTACCTGTCATCCCCGCGACTATCTCGCGACCATTATGAATGTTACTGATGGGTGTTTGTACGGTCTTTGCAATTGTTCTGATTCGTACTTTCTTAGGTCGTCAGGACATGGTCCCGTGATGGTCCTGTTCTAATTCGTATGTATGCATAGAATTAACAGGCAATGGCGAAAGCGATTGTCTTTGAAAAGGATAATGGAAAAGAATAGAAATTAAAAAACGCGGATCTCTTCTCTTGCTTATCCGCTCATTGAGGTCCTGAGAAAACCTATAGTCTCGAATAAGCAATGCAGAAACCCACGCCGTGTATATTACGCGCACGTACGTACTATATAATGATACGCACGGGGATAAATACACCCATGGGCATCTACCACTGCCTTGTTTTCGAAGACTAATTTTGAAATTTCTCAGGTTTCAATGAGTCAAAAACAAGCGTTAGTAAACGCCAATCAATATGTCTGCTCCCTCACTCCGAAATATCATGCAGACACCCCAGCGTGAGTTTGCGCTGCAAAATTACACAAAAAAAATGATATACACAAAAAAATCTGCACTTTTGATGCAGATTTTTATTAATAGAGAGTTAAATTCTATTGATTATTTGATCTCAATGGCTTTGATTCCATCGCGCTCGAGGAGGGCGTTGATAGTCGGTTCGCCGCCACGGAAGCGTTTGTAGAGGTCCATGGCTTTCTCTGTACCACCCTTCTCCAGAATATTCTCGCGGAAACGTTTGGCTGCTTTCTTATCGAAGATAGAGCCGTTTTTCTTCTGCGCCTCCTTGAAGACAGAGAAAGCATCTGCGTCAAGGAGCTCCGACCATTTATAACTGTAATAACCGGCTGCATAACCGCCCGAGAAAATATGGGTGAAAGCCGTAGCCATCTGGGTTCCCGGAACGGTTGGCATTACCTGTACCTGCGCCATTGCCTCGTCGCTGAAACGGCAGACGGACTCGACTGTACCGATCGTCTCGTTTACCTCAAAGGGTTTGTCAAGCGTGTGCCAAGCCATATCGAGATAGCCGAAACTGAGCTGACGGACACACGAATAGGCAGCGTGGTAGGTCTGCGACGCATGCATCTTGTCCAACAGATCCTGCGGAAGAGGTTCGCCCGTGATATAATGTTTGGCAAAAGTGTCGAGGAACTCTTTCTCATCAATGAAGTTCTCGTTGAACTGGCTCGGCAGTTCTACGAAATCACGCGGCACATTAGTACCGCTCTGCGCTGCATACTGGCAACGCGTGAGCATACCGTGCAGACCATGACCGAACTCATGCAGGAAAGTACGCACCTCGTCATAGGTGAAGAGCGCCGGTTTGTCTGCTGTCGGGCGGGTGAAGTTCATCACATTGACGATATGCGGACGGTGATCTTTCTTACCGACCATATACTGCGGCTGGAAATCATTCATCCACGCGCCGCCACGCTTGCCGTCCCGCGGATGGAAATCAGCGTAATAGACAGCGAGGAACTTACCCTTCTCGTCAAAGACCTCATATGCCGTCACCTCGGGGTTATAGACCTGAATATTCTTATTCTCCTTGAATTTGAGGCCATAGAGGCGCTCAGCCAAGCCGAACACGCCTTTCTTCACATTCTCCAGTTCGAAATACGGACGAAGGTCATCATCGGAGATAGCATATTTCTCTTGCTTGAGTTTCTTGGAGTAATAGCTCCAATCCCAGGGCTGCAGATGTGCCGCATAGAATCCATGCGCATGTGCGTAATCCTCCACCTCCTGCACCTCAGCACGAGCTGCCGGCATATAGGCGTCACGGAGCTGATCCAGCAAACTGTATACGGTCTCGGGAGTCTCCGCCATCGTCTTATGCAGCGATTTCTCGGCATAAGTCTTCTTGTCAAAGAGATTAGCCAATGCCAGACGGGTATTGACGATCTCCACAATGATCGCAGTGTTATCAAACTCTCCGCCGACGCATTTACCGGCGTTCGCCATATAGAGTTCACGACGAATATCGCGGTTGTCGAGATCCTGCATCACCGGAATGGTTGTAGTCGGTTTGAGATTCAGCAACCATCCTTCGAGGCCTTTCTTCTCGGCATTCGCGCGAAGCATAGCCTTGGTGTCGTCATTCAGACCTGCGAGAAGCGCCTCATCCGTTATATGCAGCGTCCATGCGTTGGTCGCCTTGAGCACGTTCTGACCGTATTGGAGCGTCAGTTTGCTCAGTTTGGCGGACAGCTCACGATAGGTCTGTTTGTCCTCAGGAGAGAGGTTCGCGCCGTTATTGGCGAAAGACTCGTAGATATCCTCCAGAAGTTTCATCTGCGCCTTGTTGAGTTTCAGTTTCTCCCGCTGGTCATAAACCGTTTTGATACGCTGGAAGAGTCCCTCGTTGAGACGGATGGTAGCGGAGTACTCCGAGAGTTTCGGAGAGAGCTCCATCTCGATCTGCTGCAAGGTGTCGTTGGTCTCTGCACTGGTGAGGTTATAGAAACAGCCGGCTACAACCGTCAGCATCTCGCCGGAGCGCTCGTACGCCTCGATAGTGTTCTTGAAAGTAGGAGCCGCAGGATTATTCACGATATCATCGATATCCTGCAGACCGCGTTTGAACGCCTCCTCAAAGGCCGGCATATAATGCTCCGCGTGAATCTCGTTAAAAGGGTACGTGCCGTGCGGCGTTTTCCAGTTCTTGTAGTCAAAGAACGGATTGGTAGCAGCGGAGGCTGCCATTACTGTAGCGGCTAAAGCCATAAGCATCAATTTTCTCATTTTCACATTTTATTATTTTCCGTATTTACTCATTTTCCTCTGATCAGGTTAATGTCGCCGGAGAGCTGGTATACTCCGGTCACCGACTCGTCGGCATTCAGTTTGCGTTTCTGGTACACCGCCTTTAGCCCCACATACGAAGCATTCCTTGCAGCTTCCGTTCCCATAGCCCGGATGACATAGAAATACGCTCCTTCGGATGCCGGACGACCGCCGATCATACCGTCCCATCCTTTCGAGGGATCGGTCCATTCATAAACCAGTTTGCCCCATCGGTTATACACCCAGCAATGGAAATCACGCAGTGAGCGGTACGCCACGCGGAACTCATCATTGATACCGTCTCCGTTAGGCGTGAACACATTCGGTACCCGCAGATACGACTCGGAGATATTGACAACCGTCTCCGCGGAATCAGAGGTACAGAACGCATTATTGACGCGTCCTACAATCCGGTACGACCCCGGTTCGGAGAAAGCATAACGGATATCTCGGTCATTACGGGTAGCGATGCGATCGGTGGCTTTATAGATCGTCCATTGATAGAAAGTAGCCGCCGGCGTAGGATTGCTGTAGAAAGCCACCTCCAGCGCACCGCTGTAACTCTTGGACTCCTCCAGTTTCTGATCTATCGGGCGCTCCAACTCATTATTGCCGGCCGGATCATTTTCTCGCGCCGTAACCAGTGCCACAAGCTCCATCTTCACGGCTTTGATATCTTCCTCTGCAATGTCGATCGTGGTGCATGCGGGCTCCAGTCCCAGCGCATCGCGGATCTCTGCATCATAGCAAAGGGTGATCGGCGTCTTGCCGTAGAGAGCCGGCATTGTCATTGTGGCGTTGAGCGTAGCATTCATCTGAGCCGCGGAGTCAGTCCATGCCTCGGTATTCCAGGCTAACGCAGTATAATCTATGGAACACGCGCGCGTGAGGCGTCCTTGCGTGCCGTTGCGGCGTGTATAGGTATAAGGCGCTATATCTCCGCTACACCGCAGAACCGTGTTCTCACAGTCCGCTGTAGCCTCCATCGTCACATCCGCATCTTTGCATACAAAGACATAGAACGGGCTGTACTCCACTCCGCCCTTTACGATATAGTAACCGCCGTCATCGGGATAGAAATCCTCCTGATCGGTCTGTACCGCAGTTCCTGTAGCGGTCGAATACCAATCAACGGCACCGATCTTCGAATGCAGTCCAATGCTGTTCGCGAAGATGAAGACGGTGTCCGATCCGTTCACACGCTGGGTAGCCGTACCAACGCACTCCACATTCATGGATTGCGCGTATAGGAAGCCTGCCCCGCCCTTCCACAAAGGAAGGGTGAGGAAGGTCATTAATATGAATAAACGGGTTTTCATTTATTCACTTGGAAACGGGTGTTGCCGTTCTCGAGGAAATCGACAATCTGTTTGGCAGCCGCGATACCGGCGTTGATATTTGCCTCTGCGGTCTGTGCGCCCATCTTCTTCGGCGTAGCGAAATAGCGTCCCTCAAAGAGCGTGCGGAACTTGGCGTCCGCTACCGGCATGATATCTGTCATATACTTCAGGTCCGGACGCTCCTGCATGAGCGCAATCAGGCCTTCCTCGTCAATCACTTCCTTGCGTGCGGTGTTCACCAGAATAGCTCCTTTCGGCATGAGACCTACGAGGTCATGGTTGATGGAGTTCTTGGTCTCCGCCGTAGCGGGTATGTGCAGACTCACGATGTTGCAGGTCTTATACAACTCCTCCGCCGAGTGAACGGGTCTCACGTTCGCCGCCGTCATCGCCTCATCCGGGCAATACGCATCATACGCATAGACCTCCATTCCGAAGCCCTGTGCAATACGTGCCACGTTGCGGCCCACGTTTCCGAAGGCATGAATACCGAGTTTCTTACCCTTCAGCTCTGTGCCGGAAGTGCCGTTGTAAAAATTGCGAACGGCGTATACCATAAGTCCCAGGGCTAATTCGGCAACTGCATTGCTGTTTTGACCCGGGGTATTCATCGCTACCACTTTGTGAGCCGTAGCGGCTTCCAGATCAATGTTATCGTAACCGGCACCGGCACGGACTACGATCTTCAACTGCTTCGCAGCATCAAGCACGGCAGCGTCCACAATATCCGAACGGATGATAAGTGCATCGACATCTGCTACTGCCTCCAGCAACTGCTGTTTATCTGTATATTTCTCGAGAAGCGCGAGTTCGTATCCTGCGCCCTCCACCACTTCGCGTATGCCGTCCACGGCTACTTTTGCAAAGGGCTTCTCTGTTGCTACTAATACTTTCATAATCAATGTAATTTCTCGTATTCCTTAATACAATCTACCAGTGCCTGAACGCCCTCGAGGTCCATTGCGTTGTAACATGAAGCGCGGAAGCCTCCGACGAGACGGTGGCCTTTGATACCTACCATACCTTTAGCCGTAGCGAACTTGAAGAAATCGTCCTGAAGTTCTGCGTATTCGGGTTTGAGCACGAAGCATATATTCATGCGGCTGCGGTCTTCTTTCTTGAGAATAGTCGGTGTGAAGAGTTTCGACTCGTCGAGGCACTTGTACAGCAAGTCCGCCTTCGCTTTGTTGCGTGCCTGAATCCATTTCACGCCGCCATTCGCCTTGAGCCAACGAAGGGTCAGGAGTGCTGTATAAACCGGCAGCACAGGGGGCGTGTTGAACATCGATCCGCCGTCGATATGCGTCTGGTAGTTTAGCATCGTCGGGATATAACGGCTCACTTTGCCGAGACACGACTCTTTGATGATGACAAAGGTCACACCGGCGGGAGCGAGGTTCTTCTGCGCACCGCCGTAGATAATGTCATACTGGCTGACATCGATCGGACGGCTCAAAATATCCGAACTCATATCGGCTACCAGCGCCACTTTGCCTTTCTTGCGATATATCTCTGCGAGTTTCTCATCGTTGATCTCAGTACCAAAGATGGTGTTGTTGGTCGTGATATGGAAATAATCAGCATCCTGCGGGATCTCATAGTCCGTCGGGATCGAGTCAGTAGAAGCAGCCACCTCTACGGCTTCGCCGAAACCTTTCGCCTCTTTGAGAGCCTTCTTGCTCCATACGCCGGTGTTGAGATAAGCGGCTTTCTTCTCTAACATATTGAACGGCACCATGCAGAATTGCAGACTTGCGCCGCCGCCGAGGAAGAGCACACGATAACCCTCCGGCACATTCAGAAGCTCTTTCATCAGCGCTTCCGCCTCGTCCATGACGGGCTGGAAATACTTGGCGCGGTGAGAGATTTCAAGAATAGACAAACCCTCACCCTGGAAATCCATTACAGCCTCTGCGGTCTGTTTGATTACTTCTTGCGGCAGGATACTCGGTCCTGCATTGAAAT
>CAMKPZ010000011.1 GCA_946414805.1 uncultured Bacteroidales bacterium | reverse complement strand
TGGATGTTACCGGTGAGATCACTCTGCCGGAAGGAACTGAGATGGTAATGCCGGGCGATAACCTGGAGATCCAAGTTAAGTTGATCTATCCGGTTGCTTGCTCTGAGGGTCTGCGCTTCGCTATCCGTGAGGGTGGTCGTACCGTAGGTTCGGGTCAGATTACCAAACTCATCGACTAATTTGTCGGCAAATGAGTAAACCGCTTGGGGCTTCGAGCCCCGAGCGCTTTACGGAAGTCCTCCAATGGTAGGAGAGCGGTCTCCAAAACCGTCAATGTGGGTTCGATTCCTGCCTTCCGTGCTACGCGAAGTGTTACGCCTTCGCCAAATACATAGCTTCCGATTCGACTTTAACAATAGTTAGAGCCGGATTGTTGGCGCGGATATAAGATTTGTCAGGAGAAAATAAAAAATCTACTATATATGAAGTTCGTAGAATATTGCAAAGAGTCGTACAACGAATTGGTTCATAAGACCAGTTGGCCTTCTCGCAAAGAGTTGACCCAAAGTTCAGTGATAGTATTGATTGCTTCCATTATACTGGCGCTGATCGTATGGTTTATGGACTGGTGCTTTGAGAGTATCATGACATTTGTTTATGGCCTGCTCTGATTGAGAATCTGTAAATTGTAAATCGTCAATTGGATTATGGCTGAGAACAAAAAACAATGGTATGTGATGCGTGCTATCTCCGGTAAGGAGAACAAGGTTGAGGAGTATATTAATAATGCTCTTGTATCCAGTTCTCTTTTCCGCGAGTATGTTTCGCAGGTGCTGATTCCCCGGGAGAAAGTGGTAACGCTTAAGAACGGCAAGCGCACGGAGAAGGAACGCAACCTTCTGCCGGGCTATGTGCTGGTAGAGTGCTATCTATGCGATGAGAGTTTCCCTCTCTTGCGTAATATCCCGAATGTATTAGGATTCTTGAGCGGCGGCAAGACGACGGTTAAACCGGAGCCTGTATCGCAGGCAGAGGTCAACAAACTGGTTGGTCTGGCAAGCGAGTCAGAGGTTCGCGCAGCGAGTGAGGTTACTTTCCTCGTAGGCGAGAGCGTGAAGGTGGTCGATGGTCCGTTCAATGGCTTCAAGGGTACTGTACAGGAAGTGAACAGCGAGAAGCATAAACTCAAGGTGGTCGTTACGATCTTTGATCGCCAGACTCCTCTGGAACTGGGCTACAACCAAGTAGAGAAAGAGTAGGAGGTCTTGTTACGGACCGTTAGTCACTACTCGGTAGTTTAAAATCAAATTATTAACCGACTGAGGGTATTAGAGTTGAGATTTGAGTATCGAGATTCGAAAGCCCGTTAGCAAGTCAAAAACTATTAACAAAAGTAAAACTATGGCTAAAGAAATTGCTGGTTTTATCAAACTCCAAATCAAGGGTGGCGCTGCCAATCCTGCACCTCCGGTAGGCCCGGCTCTGGGTTCCAAGGGTGTGAACATCATGGAGTTCTGCAAACAGTTCAATGCCAGAACGCAAGACAAGGCAGGAAAAGTGCTGCCTGTAATCATTACCGTTTATGCGGACAAGTCGTTTGACTTCATCGTAAAGACTCCTCCTGTAGCAATCCAGCTTCTGGAGGCTGCTAAGGTGAAGAGCGGAAGCGATCAGCCGAACCGTAACAAGGTGGCTACAATCACCGAGGAGCAGGCTACGCAGATTGCTCAGGACAAGATGGTGGATCTGAACTGCTTCACCGTTGAGTCGGCTCTCAAGATGGTCAAGGGTACCGCACGCAGTATGGGTATCGTAGTTAAGTAATCACTCTTCAATCATTATCAACAATTATGGCAAAACTGACAAAAAAACAGAAGCTTGCTGCTGAGAAGATTGAAGCAGGTAAGCTCTACACGATTAGCGAGGCAGCTGCTCTTGTAAAAGAGATCACTACCACGAAATTCGATGCAAGTGTAGATATCGACGTGCGTCTGGGTGTAGACCCGCGTAAGGCGAACCAGATGGTTCGTGGCGTCGTGGCACTTCCTAACGGAACGGGTAAGACGGTTCGCGTTCTTGCACTCTGTACTCCGGATCAGGAGGCAGCTGCTAAAGAGGCAGGTGCTGACTATGTAGGTCTGGATGAGTATATTGAAAAGATCAAAGGTGGATGGACGGACATTGATGTGATCATCACCCAGCCTCAGATCATGGGTAAGATCGGTGCTCTCGGTCGCGTATTAGGTCCTCGTGGCTTGATGCCGAACCCCAAGAGCGGTACGGTTACCATGGATGTTGCGAAAGCAGTAAAAGAGGTAAAGGGCGGTAAGATCGACTTCAAGGTTGACAAGTTCGGTATTGTACACACCTCTATCGGTAAAGTTAGTTTCAGCGCTGAGAAGATCGCGGAGAATGCTGCTGCGTTCATCGAGACCATCAAGCATCTCAAACCGGCTGTATCCAAGGGAGAGTACATTAAGAGCGTTTATCTTTCCAGCACTATGAGTCAGGGTATTAAGATCGATACCAAATCGCTTTAATCTCTAAAAACAAAGGACAAGTATGAAAAAGGAAGATAAAAATCTCGTCATTGAAGCGCTTGGCGCACAACTGGCTGAGTATTCGCATTTCTACCTCGTTAATGTCGAGGGTCTGGATGCAGCGAAGACCAGTGAGTTGCGTCGTGCATGCTTCAAACAGGACATCAAACTCTTGGTAGCCAAGAACACGCTGCTTCAGAAAGCTCTTGAGAAAAAGGGTATTGAGGCAGAGATCTTCGGTGCACTCAAGGGCAATACCGCTCTTATGCTGAGCAACACCGGCAACGCTCCTGCTAAACTGATCAAAGAGTTTACGAAGGGCGACAAGACGGGTGAGGCTAAGCCGCAACTCAAAGCTGCATACGTAGAGGAAACCGTTTACGTAGGCAAGCAGAATCTCGAGTTCTTGTGCACGATCAAGTCGAAGAACGAACTTATCGCAGAATTGGTTGCCCTGTTGCAATCGCCTGCAAAGAACGTTGTATCGGCTCTGCAGAGTGGACAAAACACCATCCATGGTGTACTGCAGACGCTCGGAGAGCGCGCAGAATAATCGAAATATCGATTTATCGAAATATCGGTATTCCGAAAAACAAATTAACTGAAAAAATAAACACTTAAAATTTATAAGACAATGGCAGATCTTAAAGTTATTGCTGAAACATTAGTTAACCTTACCGTTAAGGAAGTAAATGAACTCGCTACTATCCTCAAAGAGGAGTACGGAATTGAGCCGGCTGCTGCAGCTGTAGCTGTTGCTGCTGCTCCCGCTGCAGGTGCTGAGGCAGCTGCTGTAGAGGAGAAGACCTCTTTCGATGTAGTACTGAAGAGCGCAGGTGCAAACAAGCTCCAGGTTGTAAAGGCTGTTAAGGAGCAAACCGGTCTTGGTCTGAAAGAGGCTAAGGACATCGTAGACGCTGCTCCTGCAAACGTTAAGGAAGGCGTTGACAAAGCAACTGCTGAGGCTTTGAAGAAAGCTCTCGAAGAGGTAGGTGCTGAGGTAGAGCTGAAGTAATACCCGCCTAACCAACCACTCTGATCGGGTGGAATAGGTTTAGATCCCTATGCAAATGGGGGTCTAAACCTTTTCTGCTCAATAGGACAGAATGATTAAAAAACTGAAAAATTTGGTAATTATTATAGGGTGTATATTAAAATAAAATAAAAGACCAACCCGCCGATTTAGATTTAAATTATTCATTACCAACAGTTTAATTCTGTTAAACAATTATCAACCATCTAAAATAATGGCTACAACAAAAAAACAGCAGAGAGTCAATTTCAGTCGTATGCAAAAGCATATGCCTTATCCTGACTTTCTGGAGATTCAGTTGAAGTCCTTCGAGGATTTTGTTCAGATGGATAGTACCCCTGAGCAGCGTCGTAAAGAGGGACTCTTTAAGGTATTCTCGGAGAACTTCCCGATTCAGGATACCCGCAACAGTTTCACGTTGGCCTTCCTGGACTATTCTGTGGATCGTCCCCGTTACACGATCGAAGAGTGTATTAAGCGTGGTTTGACCTACAGCGTGCCGTTGAAGGCGAAGTTGCGTCTGAGTTGCGAAGATCCGGATCATGAGGATTTCGACACAGTCGTTTCCGATGTGTATTTAGGTACGATCCCTTACATGACCCCGAAGGGCACGTTTGTGATCAACGGCGCCGAGCGCGTGGTGGTAAGTCAGTTGCATCGTTCGCCGGGTGTTTTCTTCGGCACCTCGATGCACTCGAACGGCACGAAGCTCTATTCTGCCCGTATCATCCCGTTCCGCGGATCGTGGATCGAGTTCGCGACGGATATCAACAAGGTTATGTATGCTTACATCGACCGTAAGAAGAAATTGCCGGTAACGACGCTTCTCCGTGCTATCGGTTTTGAGTCCGATAAGGATATTCTGAACTGCTTTGATCTGGCGGAAGAGGTGAAGGTAAGCCGCGAGGCGTTGGAGGCATGTGTCGGCCGCAAGTTAGCCGGCTACGTGATGAAGCCGACGATTGAGGATTTCGTAGATGAAGATACCGGTGAGGTTTCTTCTATCGAGCGTAACCAGATCGTGGTAGAGCGCGAGGCGGAACTGACGCCGGAGGTGATTGATATCATCCTCGAGTCCGGTTCCAAATCGGTGCTGTTGCACAAGGATCAGGAGCGTGAGAATGATTTCTCGATCATCTTCAACACCCTGCAGAAAGACCCGGCAAAGACTGAGAAAGAAGCAGTGCTCTATATCTATCGTCAGCTCCGTAATGCAGAGCCTGCCGATGATGCTACGGCACGAGAGATGATCCAGAACCTCTTCTTCTCGCAGAAGCGTTATGATCTGGGCGAAGTAGGCCGTTACCGTATCAACCGCAAGCTGAACATGTCTATCCCGGAGGATACCCGTGTGCTGACCAAGGAAGATATGATCGAGATCATCAAATATCTCGTAATGCTGATCAACAGCAATGCGGAGGTGGATGATATCGACCACTTGAGCAACCGCCGTGTCCGCACGGTAGGCGAACAGCTCTTCAACCAGTTCGGTATCGGTCTGGCCCGTATGGCCCGTACGGTACGTGAGCGTATGAACGTGCGCGACAACGAGGTCTTTACACCGACTGATCTGATCAATGCAAAATCGATCTCTTCGATCATCAACAGTTATTTCGGCACGAACGCGCTGAGCCAGTTCATGGACCAGCAGAACCCGTTGGCCGAGATCACCCACAAGCGCCGTATGTCGGCGTTGGGTCCCGGCGGTCTGAGCCGTGACCGTGCAGGATTCGAGGTGCGAGACGTACACTATACGCACTATGGCCGTCTGTGTCCTATCGAGACTCCGGAAGGTCCGAACATCGGTCTGATCTCTTCGCTCTGTATCTACGCGAAGATCAACGACCTCGGATTTATCGAGACTCCGTACCGCAAGGTGAACGACAGCGTAGTGGATCTGGATAACGACCATGTGATCTATCTCTCCGCAGAGGACGAGGAGAACCAGGTGGTGGCACAGGGTAACGCTCCGCTGCGTGAGGACGGCAGTTTCATCCGCTCGAAAGTCAAGACCCGTCTGGGTGCTGATTTCCCTGTAGTGGCACCGGATCAGGTGAACCTGATGGATGTGGCTCCTTGCCAGATCGCTTCCGTAGCAGCAGCGCTCATTCCGTTCCTGGAGCACGATGATGCCCACCGTGCCTTGATGGGATCGAACATGATGCGCCAGGCTGTTCCGTTGATTACCTCGGAGGCTCCTATTGTAGGAACCGGTATCGAGGATCAGTTGGTGGCTGACAGCCGCACGCAGATCGTGGCTGAGGGTGCCGGCAAGGTGACATATGTAGATGCTGATGTGATCCGCATCAACTACGACCGCAGCGAAGAGGAGGCTCTGATCAGCTTTGACTCGCAGGAGAAAGAGTACAAGATGCCGAAATTCGAGAAGACCAACCAGAATACCACTATCGATCTCCATCCGATCGTTCGCAAGGGCGACCGCGTAGAGAAGGGTCAGATCCTGACCGAGGGTTATGCTACCCAAGGCGGTGAGTTGGCTCTGGGAAAGAACCTGAAGGTGGCTTATATTCCGTGGAAGGGTTACAACTACGAGGATGCTATCGTGCTTAGTGAGCGCATTGTGCGCGAAGATATGTACACTTCGGTTCACGTAGTAGAGCAGTTGCTTGAGGTACGCGACACGAAGCGCGGTATGGAGGAGTTCACTGCCGATATTCCGAATGTATCGGAAGAGGCAACGAAGGATCTGGACGAGAACGGTATTATCCGTATCGGTGCTTACATCCAGCCGGGTGATATCCTGGTGGGTAAGATCACACCGAAGGGAGAGACCGATCCGAGTCCGGAGGAGAAACTGCTGAAGGCGATCTTCGGCGACAAAGCAGGCGATGTGAAGGATGCGTCTCTGAAAGCAAGTCCTTCGCTTGACGGCGTGATCATCGACAAGAAACTGTATTGCCGTGCTAACAAGGACCGCAAGCAGAAGATGGAGGATAAGGAAGCGCTGCAGAAGATGGATCTCAAGTTCCGTGAGCAGGCGGATAACCTGCGCGAGGAGTTGATCTCCAAACTCTACACGCTGCTGAACGGCCGTCAGGCGGTAAGCGTCAAGGATATTCTGGGCACCGAGTTGATCTCGAAGGGTCAGCATTTCAGCAAAGAGCGTCTGGGTGAGATTGATTACTTCACGGTGATGCTTGAGGGCTGGACCTCTGATGCCCATAAGAACGAACTCGTAGCGCAGTGCGTGATCAACTATATTGCCAAATATAAGGAGATGGACGCAGCGCTCAAGCGCGATAAATTCAACCTGACTATCGGTGATGAGCTGCCGAACGGCATCATCCAGATGGCGAAGGTATATGTGGCTAAGCGCCGTAAGATCCGTGTGGGTGACAAGATGGCAGGTCGTCACGGTAACAAGGGTATCGTATCGAAGATCGTGCGTGTCGAGGACATGCCGTTCCTGGCGGATGGAACTCCGGTAGATATCGTGCTGAACCCGATGGGTGTGCCTTCCCGTATGAACATCGGTCAGATTTTCGAGGCTGTGCTCGGTTGGGCAGGTGCCGAACTGGGTGTCAAGTTCTCTACTCCTATCTTCGACGGATGTACGATGGAGCAGTTGGACGAGTGGACCGACAAAGCCGGTCTGCCCCGTGGCGGTAAGACTCAGTTGTACGACGGCGAGACGGGTGAACCGTTCGACCAGATGGCTACCGTCGGAGTGACCTACTTCATGAAACTCGGTCACATGGTAGACGACAAGATGCACGCCCGTTCAATCGGTCCGTACAGCCTCATCACCCAGCAGCCGTTGGGCGGTAAGGCACAGTTCGGTGGTCAGCGTTTCGGTGAGATGGAGGTTTGGGCACTCGAGGCACACGGTGCCGCTCATGTGCTCCAGGAGATCCTTACCATCAAGTCCGATGATGTCACCGGTCGTGCACGTACCTACGAGGCAATCGTCAAAGGTGAGAACTTCCCGACTCCGGGTCTGCCCGAGTCGTTGAACGTGCTGCTGCACGAATTGCAAGGTCTCGCACTCAGTATCAACATGGAATAATGGAGGACTAGTATGGCTTTTAAACAAGAAAATAAGAAAACCGGTTTCACCAAGATAACTATTGGTCTGGCTTCTCCGGATGAGATCATGCAGATCTCTTCGGGCGAAGTGCTCAAACCGGAAACGATTAACTATCGTACCTACAAACCGGAGCGCGATGGTTTGTTCTGCGAGCGCATCTTCGGTCCTACCAAGGATTATGAGTGCCATTGCGGTAAATACAAACGTATCCGTTATAAAGGAATCGTGTGCGAACGATGCGGCGTAGAAGTGACCGAGAAGAAGGTTCGCCGTGAGCGTATGGGCCACATCAAACTGGTGGTGCCGGTAGCGCACATCTGGTATCTGCGTTCGCTGCCGTCCAAAATGGCGGCTCTGCTGGGTATCCCGACTAAGAAACTGGACACCGTGATCTACTATGAGAAGTACCTCGTAGTCCGTCCGGGTGCACTGGAGGGTCAGGAGATCGGCGAGAAGAACGAGGCGGATAAGAATAGAATTCCTATCGAGAAATGCATGCTTCTGGACGAGGATCAGTATATCCAGGTGCAGAACATCATGCCGGAGAACAACGATCTGCTGGACGACACGGATCCGAACAAGGTGATCATCAAGATGGGAGCCGAGGCGGTTTATGACCTGCTTTGCGAACTCGATCTGGATGCTCTGTCGTATGAGTTGCGTGCTACGGCGGACAAGTCTTCGTCCGTACAGCGCCGTCAGGAGGCATTGAAGCGTCTGCAGGTAGTAGAGGCATTCCGTGCTTCGAACGGCAAGAACCGTCCGGAGTGGATGATCCTGCAGGCTATCCCTGTGACGCCTCCGGAGCTTCGTCCGTTGGTTCCGCTGGACGGCGGACGCTTTGCTACCTCTGACCTCAACGACCTCTATCGTCGTGTGATCATCCGTAACAACCGTCTGAAACGTCTGGTAGAGATCAAGGCGCCGGATGTCATTCTGCGTAACGAGAAGCGTATGCTGCAGGAGGCCGTTGACAGCCTCTTCGATAACAGCCGTAAGACGACGGCGATGAAATCGGATGCTAACCGTCCTCTCAAATCCCTCTCGGATTCGCTGAAGGGTAAGCAAGGCCGTTTCCGTCAGAACCTGCTCGGTAAACGTGTGGACTACTCCGCTCGTTCGGTAATCGTCGTAGGTCCGGAGCTGAAGATGCATGAGTGCGGTCTGCCGAAAGAGATGGCGGCCGAACTCTACAAGCCGTTTATCATCCGCAAGCTCATCGAGCGCGGTATTGTGAAGACCGTCAAGTCGGCGAAGAAGATCATCGATCGCCGTGAGCCGGTGATCTATGAGATTCTGGAGCACGTGATGGAGGGTCACCCTGTTCTGCTGAACCGTGCCCCGACACTTCACCGTCACGGTATTCTGGCTTTCCAGCCGAAGATGATCGAGGGTAAGGCTATTCAGCTGCACCCGCTGGCATGTGCCGGATTTAACGCCGACTTCGACGGTGACCAGATGGCAGTCCATTTGCCGCTGAGCAACGAGGCTATTCTGGAGGCGCAGCTGCTGATGTTAGGATCCCACAATATCTTGGATCCGGCTAACGGAAACCCGATCACCGTTCCTTCGCAGGATATGATCCTGGGTCTCTATTATATTACTAAGGAACGCGCTGGTGCGAAAGGCGAGGGCCTGACCTTCTACTCGGAGGAAGAGGCTATCATCGCTCTGAACGAAGGCATCGTAGATATCCATGCGAAGGTGAACGTACGTGTGAACACGATTGAGGAAGGCCGCAAGGTAACCCGTATCATCGAGACTACTCCGGGCCGTGTGATCGTGAACCAGTATGTGCCGGAGGAGATCGGTTATCAGAACCTGCTGATGAAGAAAGGCGCTGTGAAGAGCATCATTACGAAGGTGATTAAGACCTGCGGTGTGGCTCGTACGGCGAAGTTCCTCGATGATATCAAGGATCTCGGATACTATCGCGCATTCCGCGGAGGTCTGAGCTTCAACCTCAATGATATTCTGATTCCGGAGGAGAAGAAAGCATTGACCGACAAGGGTAACGCCGATATCGATGAGATCAACGAGCGCTATAACTACGGTATGCTCTCCGACGACGAGCGTTACCGCGCTACGATCGATACATGGAAGAAGGTCGATGACGAGTTGAAGGACATCCTGATGAAACATATGAAGGAAGCCGACAACGGATTTAACTCGGTTTACATGATGATGGATTCGGGTGCCCGTGGTAACGAGCAGCAGATCAAGCAGTTGGCCGGTATCCGTGGTATTATGGCGAAGCCGTTGAAGGCCGGAGCAACCGATACCCGTCCTGAGATCGAGAACCCTGTCCTCGCTAACTTCAAGGAAGGTATGTCGGTGCTGGAGTACTTCATTTCTACGCACGGTGCCCGTAAGGGTCTGGCGGATACCGCTCTGAAGACGGCGGATGCCGGATATCTGACCCGTCGTCTCGTGGATGTGTCGCACGATGTGATCATCAACGAAGAGGACTGCGGTACGCTGCGTGGTCTGTCGGCACGCGCTATCAAGGATGCTAACGGTCATGTGATCGCATCGTTGACGCTGCGTATTCTGGGCCGTGTGTCGGTACATGATATCCATGATAACGAGGGCAACCTGATTGTCGCAGCCGGCGAAGAGATCCGCGAGGCACAATGCGAGGCAATCGAGGCGGCCGGTATCGAAGAGGTAGTGATCCGTTCCGTTCTCACCTGCGAGAGCAAGCACGGCGTTTGCGCCAAGTGTTACGGACGCAACCTGGCATCCCGTAAGATGGTGCAGAAAGGTGAGGCAGTCGGCGTTATCGCCGCTCAGGCGATCGGTGAGCCGGGTACCCAGCTGACGCTGCGTACCTTCCACTCCGGAGGTCTTGCCGGTGGTGCTGCTGCACAGGGTACTTACACCCTGACCCGCGAAGGAATTGTTGAGATCGAGGATCTGCGTACCATCACCACTGCTGCGGGCGAGACGATTGTCGTAAGCCGTAAGAACACGCTTTCTCTCAAGGACGAGAAGACCGGCGTTGTGCTCTCCAGCTTCGATATCCCGTACGCTTCCAAGTTGTTTGTCACTCCGGGCGAGAAATACCCGAAGGACACGGTAGTCTGCGAGTGGGATCCGTATAAGACCCCGTTGATCATCGAGCAAGACGGTGTCATCCGTTACGAAGATGTCATCGAGGGCGTAACCTGCAAGACGGAGGTCGATGAGCAGACCGGTAAGAAGGAAGTGTCGATCACGGAGACGAAGGACAAGACCAAGATGCCGCAGGCGCATATCATGGACAAGGAAGGCAATGTTCTGCGTTCGTACAACCTGCCTGTGAAAGCAAGTCTGACCTTCACGGACGGCGCCGAGGTGAAGATCGGCGACACCTTGTTCTCCATGGCGCGTGCTACGAACAGCGGCGGTGATATCACCTCCGGTCTGCCGCGTATCACGGAGCTCTTCGAGGCACGTAACCCGTCCAACCCGGCTGTAGTAGCCGAGATCGACGGCGAGATATCCTTCGGTAAGATCAAGCGCGGTAACCGTGAACTCTTCATCACCTCCAAGTTAGGTGAGCAGAAGGCTTATCTCATCCCGTTGACCAAGCAGATTCTGGTACAGGAGGGCGACTTTGTCCGTGCCGGTGTAGCGCTGTCTGACGGCGCTATCACTCCCGAGGATATTCTGGCTATTCAGGGTCCGACGGCGGTACAGAACTATATTGTGAACGAGGCACAGGCTGTATATCGTATGCAGGGTGTGGAGATCAATGACAAGCATTTCGAGATCATTGTCCGCCAGATGATGCGTAAGGTAGAGATCCTGGAGCCGGGCGATACCCGTTATCTGGAGGGTGATGTAGTCGACAAACTCGACTTCCTCGAGGAGAACGACCGTATCTGGGGTCGCAAGGTAGTGACGGATGCCGGTGATTCGGAGAACCTGCATGAGGGTCAGATTGTGACGGCCCGCCGTTTGCACGACGAGAACAGTTCGCTCCGCCGCCGTGACAAGAAACTGGTTAAGGCGCGTGACGCAGAGTGCGCAACGGCAAAACAGATCCTGCAGGGTATCACCCGTGCCGCTCTGGGAACAAAATCGTTCATGTCGGCTGCGTCCTTCCAGGAGACGACCAAAGTGCTCAACGAGGCTGCTATCCGCGGTAAGGTGGACTACCTCGAGGGTATGAAGGAGAACGTGATCTGCGGTAACCTGATCCCTGCCGGAACGGGTCTGCGTGAGTTCACGAAGCTGGCTGTCCACAACAAGGAGGAGTATGCCGCTATTCAGGCTGCCCGTGAGGCGGCTGAGGCTGCTCTGAACGGCGAGGATGCGTAATCATCCGCCCGGATAAAGACCTTATTATAGACTATCGCCCCTGCTCTTATGAGTGGGGGCGATTGGTGTAAAAATTGACGGAAATAGTAGAAATTTCGTACGCATGCGCCCTCACGTTTGCGTATATGAAATATTTTCTGTATCTTTGCAGCGTGAAAATATAAAAGCGATGAAAACGACATCTGAATATATAGAAACATTGAGACAGCACGCGCCGATTTTGCGTGAGCGTTTCGGTATGACTTCTATGCAGCTTTTCGGGTCTGTGGCTCGTGGGGAGCACAAAGAAGATAGTGATGTGGATGTGTTCGTGGAAATGCCGGCAACGCTGCGTGGAGTAGGCGGAGCACAAGAATATTTAGAGCAATTAACCGGAAGGCATGTGGATATGATATTAAAACATCGTAGTTTAACGCCCTTCTTCCTAAATGAGGTTAAAAGAGATGGAATTAGAATATTCTGAAAATGTACGCCTCGTGCATGAAACGCTTTTGAACATACAGAAAGCGATTTCGATGTTGTTAGAGTGGAATAAGGATGTGGAGAACGTAGATGAATGGTTGATGTCCCCCCTCGGAATGCAACGATTGGCTGGCAATGCAATGATGATAGAAGTCATTGGTGAGGAAGTTAAGAAGGTGGAAAAACGTCTTGGGATGGAGTTCCTGAACCAGCGTCCGGAAATACCTTGGCGTGATATAATGGGGATGCGAAATCACATAGCTCACGGCTATTTCGACATCAATGAGGAGTATGTGTTATCCGTAATCAAGAACGACCTTGCTCCGTTATTGGAGGCAGTAGAGTATTTGATTCAGATAACCGACGAGTACTACTTAACGGCATAACAAATCATAACACACAAATAAAAATAAAATCATTTAACTAATCTTTTTGTTTAACTTTAAATTTAATGCTTATGAAAAAACAATTTCTAAGTAAGTCTGTTCCGCGAGGGACACGAACTATTTGGCGCTATTTAGGCGCATTATTCTTAATCTTCATCCTCGGCATCGGACAGATGTGGGCGGATGAAACTATTTTTGGCCCCTTTACGTTGACAAGTGCTACTAATGTGGCAAAGCAGTCGAATGCAACTACAGGTGGTACCGCGGAAGTGACCACGGTATTTCCAACGGGTGGATCTAATGAATTAACCATAGGAACTCAAACATTTTATAAGTTTAATAGCGGTTCTGCAATAAAATGTACACTATCTAGTGGTGAATTTGCAGAAGGTGATGTGATATCATTTGTTGTCGCATCTCATGCTTCGAGTAATAAAACTACGGGCGTTAAAATTAATAACTCGATACAGGTCACCACTACTATTCCGGGCGGAGAAACTGCAATAGCATCTTATGAAGTAGTTGCAGATGATGGTGTTGCAGGGCAGAGTTCGTTCACCATTAATCGTAATAACTCAGATTCGAAATTTGGAACTGTAACGGTTACCCGTTCAACTGGTGGAAGTAATCCGGGTGTTGCAGATGAAACTGCTCCCACGTTGGCAAGTTCCATTCCGGCAGCCAATGCAACGAATGTAGCAGTAAGCGGCAATATCGTTTTGACGATGAGCGAGGGTGTATCGATTGCAGATGCTTCTAAGTTCTCAATATCCGGTGGTGCCGGCTCTTTGACAACTGCAAGTATTGCAGCAAGTGGTGCGGCAGTAACAGTTCCATATGCAGGGTTGGCAAATAGTACAGCTTACACTCTTACGGTTGCAGAAGGCGCTCTCAAAGATGGTGCAAATAATGTGAATGCAGAATTTACAGTTGTATTCACTACTGCTGCTGAATCAACTGCTGCTGATAAGTTGTATTTCTGGTTCTCGAAAGATGCAGATGCAACAACGGCAAGTGTTACAAATAATGAAAATGATTTCTTTGCGGGTACATTGCCAAGCGGAAGTGGCTCTGCTACGGGTTCAGTAACAATTGATGGAAAGACATACAATGTAACTCAGTATTCAAGTTCAAAGACTCCAACAACGACCTTTACTGTTCCTGCTAACAAAGCTGGTAAATTATATGCAATTGTTAAATCTGGAAGTTCTGGACGTAAGGTGCAATTAAAGAAAGGTTCAACTACAATTCAAGAAATTACATGGGAAACATCTACGGCTTCTCATGATTTTAATGCCGTTGGTCCAGGTGAGTATACCATTACTTCTAGCGGTAATATGAACTGGGCTATGTTTGCAGTAAAGATTTATGATGGCACATTCCATAGTATATCGTTTGATTCTGATGGAGGATCAGCTGTTTCATCTTTGAGCGTTTTAGATGGCGCAAAAGCAACTAAACCGACAGATCCGACGAAGTCGGGTTTTGAATTTGCAGGTTGGTTTGATGGAGAGGATGCCTATGATTGGGATGCAGTTGTAACAGCCAGTGTTGAACTCAAAGCCCATTGGAATGTAGAAAAAAACCCGCTGACAATCAGTTGGACAACAGCTCCAGTAGGAGGTAATGCAGGTACTGATGCTGATGTAACATTGGCAGTAGATAAGGGCGCTTCGACTGGTGCTGTTACTTTCAGTTCCTCGAATGAAAGTGTAGCAAAGATCGTTGACGGAAACAAACTGCACTATGTGGGAGCAGGAACTGCAACCATTACAGCAAATGTTGCCACAGATGCGACATACGAAGCGGCAAGTATAGAGAAAGAGATTATAGTAACTGCTTATTGCGGTGCTGCTTATGCAGAGTGGACGCTGCCGATAAACGCAACAACCTTCACTTCGTTCTCCAAAGCAGATAAAGGCATTACTGCAACCGCTGATCCGGTACAGAGCAATATGATTATCTCAAAAGCAACAGCCAACAGCACTATGACGGTTGGTATTGCTTCGACCAATGCAGAAGGATATATTGCATTTACCTTTACTGTTCCTGAGGGCAAGAAGTTTGTTCCATGCAATGTATTGCTGAACGTACAGCCAATTAATGCCGATTGTGACTTTACATTGGTAGTAGAGGACAATCAGGGTAGTGAAGCATTGTCTATTGAAAAAACAGATATGGCATCGGGTCAGTTGAAGCCGATTGAGTTGACTAATGCAGGTTCAAAGGCATTCTCCGGTACCGTTTCTATCAAATTGTATTCGACAGCAACAACCGGAAACGGTTATCGTATGGGCAAGAATGTAACTATTGCCGGTACATTGAACAATGTGACGAAATACGCTGTTTCGTTTGCGAAGGGCGGTGCAGACGGTTCTGAGACGATGAGTCCAGTGAACTACGAAGTTGGTGCTCAAGTAACGGCTCCTGATTGTGACTTTACTTATACCGACCATATTTTCGACGGTTGGGCAGTAGCCGATGTTGAAGGTGTTACTTCTGTAGCAGCCGGTGGTTCATTCACCATGCCGGGCAACGCAGTAACGCTGACCGCAACATGGCGTGAGGATGTCGGTGAGGCTCGTATTGGCGAGACCAACTATCCTACACTTGCTGAGGCATTGGCACACGCGGCAGATGGCGAAATCGTTCTGCTGAAGGATGTAGATGTAACTGCCCAGATTGAGATTTCCGCCAATACTATTCTTGATCTCAATGGTCATACAATCGAGTATGAAGGTGACGCAACTCTTCCGAGCGGTGTGATCCTCGTTCATAACGGCGCAAGCCTGACTATCAATGATTCGAGCGATCCGGATGCAGGTTCTGTTGTTTCGGGCGATAAGGCATATGCCGCAGTGGCTCTGACCAAGTTGGGCGACGACGCTTCTACCCCTGCCACACTGGTTGTTAATGGCGGTGCCCTCACAGGTTATTATTATGGTATCACCGGCAACGGTAGCCGTAACAATACCGTCATCACAATCAACGGCGGTACGATTACCGGTACAGTAGGTATTGCCATTTACCATCCACAGGTAGGTACATTGACGGTTAACGACGGAAGCTTGACAGGTGTGGATGCCGCAATCGAGATGCGCGCGGGTACATTAGTAATCAACGACGGTACCTTCACCGCAACCGCAACTGAGTTCTCTTGCAATCCGAACGGCAGTGGTTCGACTACCAGCGGTGCTGCTATCGCTATCGCACAGCATACCACCAAGAAAGAGATCTCTGTTACCATCAACGGCGGTACGTTCAATGGTGTGAAGGCTCTCAACGAGTCGAACCCGCAAGTTAACGACCCGGCTCCGGCAGTAACAATGGCTGTTACCAATGGTGAGTTCAATGGTGAAGTTACGACGGTAGATGTAAATAACTTCATCAGTGGCGGTAAGTTCAGCGAGGTAGTTGCTGTAGAGAACTGCGCAGAAGGCTTTGTTCCTGTAACAGAGAAAGATGCTAATAACCAATATGCTGTAACTCCGGGTTGCAAGATTTACCTGAACACCAACGGCGGTAACGAGATTGCAGCAACGTTTGCAGCAACAGGTGCTAACATGCCGTCTGTTGAATCTCCGGTTAAGGCCGGCAATGTGTTCAAGGGCTGGTTCGCTGAGGCAGGTCTGGAGAACGCTTATGTTCCGGGTGCCGTAGTGACATCTGAAGCCGATGTTACGCTGTATGCTAAATGGGAGGCAGCCGAGCCGAACCATTATGTATATGCATACAATGACGCTTTCCACTATGACGGTGTAACCTATCTGACTCCGAGAGGAAAGGTGGATAATGCAGCCGGTGATAACAAGGGCATCGCTTATACCTTGTTCGAAGGTGAGGAAGGAATCACAAGCGTAGTATTGACCAACGGTAGCTATGATTGCAAGACAGGTGCTCTTCAGGCGATTACTTCGCATTTGAAACTGAAGAATGATGCCTCTTCCAAGCTGACTGTTACGATCAAGTCAGGCTATACCGCAACGCTGAAGATTAAGGCAGCAGGTTATGGTGGAGCACGTAACTATGCAGTATCCAATGCAGAACCTGCAGTAGCAACTACAGAGGGTAAACTGGTGAACGACAATGCAATGAATCTGAGCTCATTGGTAGAGCAGACCTTTGCATTGGAGGCCGGTGTACATGAAATTACGGCTGATGGCGGAACACTCTATATCTCCGAAATGGATATTGAGGCAGCGGAAGTGACTGTTGACCTGACCCTCAAGGATCTGAAGGTAGGCGGTACTTCTATCGAAGGTTTCGCAGCATCGACTACACGTTATGAGTACAACCTCGCTTACGGTGAGGCTTATCCGGAGGTAACATATGTACTCAATGATGTGGTTAATCCGGAACTGGTTGAGGTAGCCGTTGTGCAGTTGGCAGCCCGTATTGACATTGACCAAAGCGCTCTTGTGAAAGTTACCGAGAAAGCTAATACGGAGAACTTCAAGCAGTATCAGGTTCACTTCAATATTGCAGCCAAAGAGGGCGTTTGCCTGGTTAAGGGTAATGTGACCGATAATGCTATTACCCGTGACGCAGAGGCTTCTTATCTGAAAGCAGAGCAAGTTACTCTGGCGAACAGCAAGGTAAGCGGTCGTGATGAGGAGGGTGATACCGGTTCTAAATTCCAAAAGAAGTCCTATCTGAAGATTGAATTGCCGGAAGGTGAAAGTTTCCAAGTTGGTGATATAGTTGATTTGGAAGTATCAAAGATCGGCGGAACGTACAAGTTGCTGGTATATGCTGCATATGATGGCGGTGAAACGGTTGAAACCGGTGAAAACCTGCTTGTAAATGCAGAGACGGCTCCGACATTAGCCGTTGGGCATAACAAAGTAGCTTTGACGAAAGCTTCCCGCACCTTATATCTCGCGCGTGATAATAGCAACTCATGGAATCCGCATGTACTCTCTGTATCCGTACAGCGTTACATGGATCCGTTCATTGAGAGCTTCGAGATCGAGGGTATCGGTGCATTGGATATCAACCCGACGACCAAGGCTATCACGGCTTCCGTACCGGAGAGCTTCGATGTAACGGCACTGACACCGACCATCAAGGCATGGGCTAACGGAAGTGCACACCTTGACAAGAGCGGTGAACAAAACTTTACCAATCCTGTGACCTATAAGGTAACAAGTGATTACGCTGAAGATGGTGAGGTTACTTACACCGTAACGATTACCAAGGTAGCTCCGTCTGCCGCTCCGGAGATTACTACTCAACCGGAAGGCACCGACTATGTTGAGGGCGCAAGCATTGCGGCTCTGGAGGTAGAGGCAACCGGCACAGGTACATTGAGTTATCAATGGCAGGTTAAGAACGGTTTGGAATTTGAGGATATCGATGGAGCTACGGCTGCTTCGTACACTCCGACAGTTTCTGCAATCGGTTCGTACACCTACCGCGTAGTTGTTACCAACACCGAGGAGAGCAAGCCGGCTACATCGGTTAACTCGGAAGAGGCAACCATCGTGATTGCTGCTGATCCGAGCTGCGCTACGTTTGTAGGCGAGATTGCAGATCCGACCTATGAGTACACGAACTCCGGTGTGTGGACGATTTACAATGCTTCTTCTAGCGGTAAATACAATGAGAGCCATGTATTCGATACGGGTAAGAACTTTGAAAATGAAAATGTCAATGTTTATAAGAAAGAACGTTGCGTAATGATCTTTGAGAAAGATATGAAGCAAGTTCGTTTCTATAGCACAGGCAACACTCGTGATTGGGCAACTGCAAATGCTGTTCAGGTCTCGGAGGATAAGGCAAACTTCCTTGCAAAACAGTCGTTAACCTATAGTACAATGGCTGCTACAACAAGTATGGATAACTCTTATGCAGCAGATGGTAAATCGTGCATCTTGATAGCAAACGGAGATTTCGAGGCGGGTAAGGTTTATTGGTTCGCATTTAACGGCACACTTCAAGTATCCCGCATCTGTGCAGTAGAGGCTGATCCGAAAGCAGAGGCTCCGGTATTCAACGGCGCATTGTCTGACGAGGCAATCTGCGAGGGCGGAACATTCGCAGCTCTGAATGCAACGGCTTCTCCTGTTACCTCTTATGCTTGGTACAAGGATGATGAGGTTATTGCCGGCGCAACGGCTGCTACATATACTCCGACCGAAGCAGGTACGTACTACTGCATCGCTACCAACAGCGCAGCAGGTTATCGCAGTGCTTCGACTAAGTCTGCTGAGGCTGTATTGAGCGTTAATGAGGCTGCATCGGTAACGATGGCGAATATCTCCGGCAAGGCTGCTGCATCGATCGCACTGAATGCAGTTGCTACCGGTGCTAATCCTCACTACGCATGGTTCACCTGCGATGATGCAGAAGGAAACAATGCCGTAGCTATCCCAGGCGCAGCTGATGCCGCTTCGTACGCAATCCCGACTCCGGTTGCTACACAGTACTACAAAGTAGTTGTTACAACCGACTGCGGCAATGCTTCGGCTGTCGCTCTGGTAACTCTCCTGCCGGACATTGTTCCGCTGGCAGATGTAACCGAGAGCACTATTTGGGACTGGGCAGAGATTACTGCTCGTGCTGATGGCTCTGCAATTGACGAGGTTATCGACAATAAGAATCACGGTCCCCGTGTCGCAACCGCTAATGGTTTGGTTCTCGCGAACTATGTTCTTGGTGGTGGTTACTGGGATAAGATTGAAGGTAACAATAATGCATACGCAATCCGTAATACATCTAATGTGTACTACCAGGGTGCAAGCCTGCACATGCATACCACTAAGGGAGGTATCTTGAAGATCAATGCCCGCAATGATGGTAGTGCAATGAAGATGAAAATCGGCAGCGCAGAATTTGCACTGACCAGTACTTTCACCGATTACGTAGTATATGTTCCGGCCGGAGATGTAACCATCGAGAATGTACCTGTAACAGCAGGCAAGCCGATGCGTGTGCAGAAGATTACCTTCACCGTTAAGGAGAGTCCGGATTACACGCGTGACGAGATGTTGGGCGCAGGCGTATATGGAACAATCTGCTTGCCGAACAATGTTCCTGCCGGCGCAGCATTCGGAGCAACCTTCTATGAAATCGCAGGTCGTGAACCGCAATACGGCAAGATCGCATTTGACGAGGTTACCGAACTGAAGGCAGGTATTCCGTATGTATTCCAAGCGCACGGAGATGTAATCAATATCTTCTACGGAGAAAACCACGTAGATAACCCTGCTGAAGAAGGAACGCATGGTATGTATGGTACATTTACAGCTACAACGCTGACAGAGCTTGATGGTGTTTATTACTTTGCAAACCGTGCACTATGGAGTTGCGTAGACTTGACAGAGTTGATTCTTCCGGCTAACCGTGCTTATGTGAAGTTGAGCGAGGTTGGCTATCTTGAGCCCAACAATGCTCCGGCTCCTGGTCGTCGCCGCGTAACGATGGGTGTAAACGGTCCTGATCAGGTACCGACAGCGATTGACAATGCTGAGGCTTCAGAGGCTCCGCGCAAGGTGATGATCAACGGCGAGTTGTTTATCATCCGCGGCGAGAAGATGTACGATGGTACGGGAAGACTCGTGAAGTAACAAAAAGTTGCAAAAAGGACTACAAAAATTTGCGCATGTCAAATTTTTGTAGTACCTTTGCAGCGGAAATGAAAATGTAATCATTATGAGTAAAGGCCAATATGCATATGTAAGCCCTGTCGAGAACTGGTCAGACTTTACTCAATTTATGAAAGAATAATTTTTTAGTTATGAAGAAAATGTATAATCAACCAATCGTAGAGGCCGTAGAGGTGACACCAATGCATTCTTTATTAGATGTATCGGTAAATGAGAACGGTGGAGGTGGTGGTACTGCTGGTGCTCCCCAACCCCGCGGAGAGGCAATCCACTAAAAGTTCTGAACCCGAGAATGACTCGACATAGTCTCGACATAGTCTCGACAATGACTCGGGAAAGGAAGGAAAACAAAAACAGACAACCGCACGGTTGTCTGTTTTGTGTGATCCGCAGGATCAGAAAATCCGAGGGGATTACTCTACGGGAAGATCGGTAGTGGCAGCCGGAGCCTCCTGTGCTGCAGGGAGCACGGACTCGGTCTGAACACTCGGCTGATCGGCACTCTTCTCCGCTCTGCCTTTGGTGATACCAACGGTAACGATGCTGAGAACAACGATGATAGCGATCAGCGTCCAAGTAGCTTTCTCCAGGAAGTCTGCGGTCTTCGGCGCACCCATAACCTGGTTACCCGAAGCAAAGCCGGCAGCTAATCCTCCGCCCTTGCTATTCTGCACCAGCACAAGGAGGGTAAGCAGGATAGCGGCAATGATGATCAATACAGTAATAAATGTGTACATATGTTATAAATTTTAAATTTTTACGAAATCGGGTGCAAAGATACAGCATTTTTTTGAAATATGCAAATATTTTGTAAAAAAAGCAGTCTATATTTGCGTATATGGAAAAAAAGCAGTACCTTTGCAAGGTTATTTCATGACATTTTGTCAGTATTGATATGACGCCACAAGAGTTATTAGGAATAAAGCAACGGTTCGGGATCATCGGATCCAGTCCGCTACTGAACAGAGACATAGAAATCGCCGTGCAGGTAGCCCGCACGGATCTGAGTGTGCTCATCACCGGTGAATCGGGTGTGGGCAAGGAGCATTTTCCGAAGATCATTCATGCCTATTCGGCACGCAAACACGGAGCCTATTTCGCCGTGAACTGCGGCGCTATCCCGGAGGGAACGATTGACAGTGAGTTGTTCGGCCATGAGAAAGGGGCGTTCACGGACGCGAAGAACGAGCACAAAGGTTATTTCGAGATCGCGGACGGCGGCACGCTGTTTCTGGACGAAGTAGGCGAACTGCCGCTGCAGACCCAGGTGCGGTTGCTGCGTGTGTTAGAGACGGGCGAGTTCCTGAGGATGGGGTCGAGCACGGTGCGTAAGACCAATGTACGCGTGGTGGCAGCCACGAACTTAGACATGCGTCAGGCGATTCAGGACGGACGGTTCCGCGAGGATCTGTATTACCGTCTGAACACCGTGGAGATCCGTGTGCCGGCTCTGCGTGAACGCAAAGAGGATATTCCGCTGCTGTTCCGTAAGTTCGCCGTCGATTTCTGCAACCGCTATCAGATGCCTCCGCTGTCGCTGAGCGAAGAGGCGACGCAGTTGCTGCAAGACTCCTACTGGCGCGGCAACATCCGCCAGCTCAAGAACATAGCCGAGCAGATCGCCGTGATCGAGATGGACCACCAGATCAGCGCGGAGACGCTGAGACGGTACCTTCCGCGCGAAGAGAACCAGCAAGGGATCGTTCTGCGCGAACCGCAACAGAAGGCAGGCAAAGATTATTCGCACGAGATAGGGATCCTCTATAACATGGTGATGCAGAACAAGAAAGAGCTGGAGGAGATCAAAGAGCGGTTGGACGGCGTGAGTCCGGAACGGATCAGCAGTGCAGCCCCGACGACGATCACCATTGCGCAGCCCGAAACAACGCTGCGCAAACCGATCGATGCGGAGGATATTGAGGGCAGCCTCAGAATCGAGGACGCGGAGATCGAACGGATCAAGAAGGCTCTGGAGGTCGCCGGCGGTAACCGCAAGGTGGCGGCAGACAAATTAGACATATCCGAGCGGACACTGTACCGCAAGATCAAGGAATACGGATTGTAATTGAGAATTGAGAATTGAGAATTGAGAATTGAAAAAGTGGCGGTACATAGTATGGATGGTGGCAGCGATGGCGATACAGGGCTGCTCGATCAGTTATAAGTTCAATGGGGCGAATATCAACTACCAGACGACCCATTCGATCTCTATAGCCGATTTCCCGAACAACGCGCCGATGGTGAACCCCACGCTGAGCAATGCGTTATCGGAAGGCATCCGCGACCTCTACCAGCGCCAGACGAGGTTAGAGGTGCTGAGCAAAGGCGGCGATCTGGAGCTGGAGGGCGAGATAGTAGGGTACGACATTACGCAGGGCGCCATCTCCGCCGACAGCTACGCCTCTGAGAGCAAACTGACGATCCGCGTGACGGTCCATTTCACCAATAATATCTACCCCGAGGAATCGTTCGACAAGACCTATTCCGCCTATCAGACTTTCGACGCCAGCCGGTTGCTGACGGATGTACAGGACGAGCTTTGCGCGATCATGATCCAGGAGATCGCGGAGAATATATACAACGACACGGTAGCCAAATGGTGACAGTTGGTGACCGGTAATTGAAAATTGAGAATTATATGAAAATCAAACATGTATTAGCATTGGCTATAATGGTGGTGATCGCCACCGGTTGCGTGACGCAGAAGCAGATGACCTACATGCGTGACGCCGATGCGGCGAAAACAGATTCGATCAATGCGCGCTTCCAAGCCAAGGCGCAGACCATTATCCGTAACGGCGATGCGCTGACGATCTTCGTGACCGCTCTGGACAAAGAAGCGGTGACCCCGTACAACCTGCCGACCGTGGTCTATGCGACGCCGGGATCGAACAGCGTACAGACAACGCCGATGCTGCAATACTATATTGTGGACGAAGAGGGCGATGTGAATATGCCGGTGCTCGGGAAGGTCCATTTGGCCGGACTGACACGCGAGGGTGCCGAAGAGGCTGTCCGCGCACGACTGGAGACGCAGGTGGTGAACCCGTCCGTACAAGTGAGACTGGTGAATGCGCACGTGTCGGTATTAGGCGAGGTGAACCACCCGGGCCGGATAGCGATGGCGGGCGACCGGCTGACGATATTGGAAGCTCTGGCGGCTGCCGGTGATCTGACGGTATATGGTCAGCGCGACAATGTGCTGGTGACCCGCGAGGTGAACGGCAAGATCGAGCTGGCGAGGGTGAACCTGCGCAGCACCGATCTGCTGAACTCGCCGTATTACTATCTCCAGCAGAACGATGTGATCTATGTGTCGCCGAACAAGGTACGTGCCGTGAGCAGCGCGAACGTGAGCTTATGGCTGAGTATGGTCGGTACCGTGGCAAGCGCAGCTACGGTGATCGTGACAGTCGTGAACGCAGCAAGAAAATAAGAGACAATTATGGAACAGAAGAATATCAATACCGAGATAGATGTCCGCAAGGTGCTCCGCGTGACATTGGAGCACTGGTGGTGGTTCGCGTTAGGCATCGTGTTGTTCGCAGGAGCAGGTATGCTGTATTACCTGCGCAAGGCGCCGCAATGGAAGACCGACGCCACGATTGCGCTCCGTCAGAAAGATGCGACGGGCAATTCGCCCATGGAGGCCTTTTCGATGTTAGGCCTGTCGGGCAACACGGCGGCGCAGGACGAAGTGGTGGTTCTCTCTTCGCGCGGATTGCTGTATCAGGCGATTGACGCACTCAATCTATGGGACAGCAACTATAAACGCGGCGGAATGCGATGGGAAGGCGAGTTCCGGAACCCCGCGCTGACGATCGATTACGTGAGTCTGACGGGGAAAGCGAAGACCGACCCTTTCACCGTGACGGTGGTACCGACGAAGAACGGCTATAAGATCAAGACGAAGAGAGGCTTCTTCCATCGTTCGTCCACGAAGGTTGAACGCTTGGGCGAACCGGTGGAGACCGGCGTTGGAACGATCATCGTACATGCCAACCGCGAACTGAGTACGGACACCACGTACCGCGTAGGCCATGCACGCCGCGAAGCGGTGGTAGCCGGTTACAGGAAGAGACTGAGCGTCACGCAGCACAAGAAAGAATCGAATATCATTTCGCTCTCGGCGGTCTCGGACATTCCGGAACGCGACAAAGCACTGCTACACCAGATCATCGAGCAATACAATCTGAACGCAATCGTTGACAAGAACCTCATCGCTTCCAACACGGCTGCGTTTATCGAGGAGCGGTTAACCGTGATCACGAACGAACTGAGTGAGGCGGAGGACGCCGTGGCGGACTACAAGGAGCAGAACAAGATCGCCGATCTGAATACGCAGGCACAGCTGTTCCTCGCTTCCAGCAATGCGGAGCAACGCGCCATGGCGGAGATCGAGACCCAGCTGAGTCTGGTGGAGTATATCGATGAGTTCCTGCGCGACGAGACCAAACGCAACAGTCTTATCCCGTCCAATATAGGCGTGTCGGACGCCTCGCTGACGGGTAGCCTGTCGGAATACAACGCGATGCAGTTGCAGCGGATGCGTATCCTCCGCACCGCTACGGAGGACAACCCCGTGATCGAGCAGATGAACGCCCAGTTGGCGTCCATGCGCCAGAATATCATCGCTACGATCGGTTCGGTTCGCGAGAGCCTGCAGATCCGCAGACGCAGCCTGCAGGCGCAGGACTCGCGGTACAACCGCCAGATCCAAGACGCGCCGGAGCAGCAACGCGAGTATGTGCGCGTCGTCCGTCAGCAGCAGATCAAGGAGCGGCTGTATCTCTATCTCTATGAGAAACGCGAGGAGAATGCACTGATGTTAGCCTCTACGGCGATGCCAGCCAAGATCGTCGACTTGCCGCAACGAGACCTGCAGAGCCGGAGTCCGAAGTTAATGAAGATGCTGGTGCTGTGCTGCCTGTTAGGGCTGCTTGTCCCTGCCGGAATACTCTATATCTATTTCCTGCTGAACGACAAGATCGATGATCCGAAGGAGTTCGAGCGGAAGATCAAGGCGCCGCTGTTAGGCCAGCTGGTGCAGAACAGCCGCAATGCGCACATCGCTATCCATGAAGGCGAGAGCACCGTCTCTGCCGAACTCTTCCGGCTGATCCGGACCAATCTGCGGTTTGTGATCCCGTCCGGCATACAATCGCCGGTGATCCTCGTGACTTCCTGTATCAACGGCGACGGCAAGTCCTACGTGTCGAGCAACACGGCGCTGTCGTTAGCGATGTTAGGAAAGAAAGTGGTGCTGGTGGGACTCGATATCCGCAAACCGATGTTAGCCACCTATTTCAACCTCAAGACCCCCGGTCATCTGACCGATTATCTGGCGGAACCGGAGGTGTCGGTAGATGATATCATTGTACCGAGCGGCGAACACCGGAATCTGGATCTGATCCCCTGCGGTACCATTCCTCCCAATCCGGCGGAGCTGATCCAGACGGAGCGGTTGGACGAACTGTTCGCCGAGTTGCGCAAGCGGTACGATTACATTCTGGTGGACACCGCTCCGGTGGCGCTGGTAAGCGATACGTATCTGCTGGACCGCATCGCCGATATGACGATCTTTGTATGCCGCTACAAATACACGCCGCAGGAGATGGTCGAATATATCAATCAGGTGGTTGAGCAGAAGAGAATGCATAATGTGGCCTGTGTGCTGAACGGCGTGAAAGGCCTGCGCGCAGGATACGGATACGGAGCGAAGAAATGATTGTTTGCGTAGCAGAGAAACCATCGGTAGGTGCGTATATCGCCAATGTGTTGGGTGCCAAGCAGCGCAAGGACGGCTATTTCGAAGGGAACGGGTATCAGGTGACTTGGACTTTCGGACATCTGTGCGCACTGCTGGATCCGCAGGAATATACCGATCAATGGAAGGCATGGAGCTTGGGCTCCCTGCCGATGATCCCTGCACGGTTCTCGATCAAGGTGTCCGGCGACGAGGGCGTACACAAGCAGTTCAATACGATCAAGACGCTGATCGGTCAAGCCGACGAGGTGATCAACTGCGGCGATGCCGGCCAGGAAGGAGAGCTCATCCAGCGATGGGTGTACCAGCAGGCCGGATGCCGATGTCCGGTGAAGCGGCTATGGGTGAACTCGCTGACCGAAGAGGCTATCCGGGACGGTTTTCAGCAACTGAAGGACCAGTCCGAATACCAGCATCTCTACGAGGCGGGTCTGATGCGCGCCATCGGAGACTGGTTGTTAGGCATGAACGCTACGCGCGCATATACTATTAGGTACGCGCGGGGAAGCGGAAAAGACCGGCAGGTGCTGTCGGTAGGACGCGTCCAGACGCCTACGCTGGCGCTGGTGGTCAAACGGCAGGCGGAGATAGAGCATTTCGTGCCACGCACCTATTGGGAACTCAAGACCTCCTACCGCGACACGGTTTTCAACGCCCAACTGCCGGCGGAGGAAGACGAGTATGCGATCACCTCGGAGGAACAAGGCCAGGCGCTGGTGGACAGCATCAAGGATCTGCCGCTGACGATCACTTCGGTGGAGAAAAAGAAAGGCACGGAGTATGCTCCGAAATTATATGACCTGACATCCTTGCAGGTCGATTGCAACAAGAAATATTCGTTCTCCGCAGACCAGACGCTGCAACTCATCCAGTCGCTTTACGAGAAACGGGTGACAACCTATCCGCGTGTAGACACTACGTATCTGAGCGATGATATATACCCGAAGGTGCCGGGTATCTTAGCTGGAATCAAAGATTATTTTCCGCAAGTGGCACCGCTGCTGACGCTCAAGGCGGACGGGAAGAAAGGCGCAGGTTCGCTGCCGAAATCCAAGAAGGTGTTTGACAACAAAAAAGTGACCGACCACCACGCGATCATCCCTACCGGTCAGCGTCCCGAGGGGCTGAGTGCGGATGAGAAGAAGGTGTATGAACTCGTTGCGCTGCATTTCATTGCGGCGTTCTATCCCGATTGCGAGGTGAGCAACACTACGGTGATGGCGAAAGCCGGCGAGATTGATTTCAAGGTGACGGGGCGAGAGGTGCTGAAACCGGGATGGCGGACCGTCTTTGAGAAGGGACAAGGGGACAATGTACAAAGTACAAAGGAGAACTCCGATGATTCCGAGAACTCAGAGGGCTATGAAAATTCCGAGAACTCAGAGAACTCCGAGAATAGCAAGTCTCTGCCGTCTTTTAGCAAAGGCGAGAGCGGTCCGCATGTGCCGCTGCTGAAAGAGAAGACCACCACGCCGCCGAAATACTACACCGAGGCGACGCTGCTCCGGGCAATGGAGACCGCCGGCAAAACCGTGGAGAACGATGAATTGCGCGAGGCGATGAAGGAGAACGGAATAGGGCGTCCGTCCACCCGCGCGGCGATCATAGAGAAACTATACCAGCGCAAATATATCCAGAAACAAGGCAAATCGCTGCGTGCCACCCAGACCGGTATCGATCTGATCCATACCATCGTTTCGCCGCTGCTGAAATCGGCGGAACTGACGGGCTTATGGGAGAAGAAACTGCGTGAGATCGAGCGCGGAGAATATACGGCACAGCAGTTCCTGGGCGAACTCAAAGAAATGACCTCCGACATTGTGAAAGATGTGAAAACCAACAAAGCCGGTATGCTTTGCCCTGTTTGCAGACAAGGTCTGATCATCCGTGGTAACACGCGATACGGCTGCTCCAGATGGCGCGAGGGATGCACCTATGCAGAACCGTTTTGACAAGTTGAGTTGGCAAAAAATAGTGTACAGATACTATTTCCGTCAATTTTTCCACATTGCAAAGGTGATTTTTTTGTACTTTTGCAGCCGAATTGGCTTTTGCGCACACGCGCGAAAGCAAAGAAGAACCCAACAATTTAACTTTTTATTAATATCAACACAAACCAAATTCTCTTTATGAAACTGAATTTCAGTGTGTTTCGTACCATGATGCTGTCTGCAATGCTCTTGATGGGCATGGCTGTTCAGGCTCGTGTGATTAACGGAACGGTAAAAGACCAGACCGGCGAGACGATTATCTCGGCCTCTGTGGTTGTGAAAGGTACCACTATCGGTACAGTGACGGATTTCGACGGTAATTATACCCTCGATGTGCCGGATGACGCCAAGGTGCTTGTTTTCTCTTACATCGGAATGAAGACGCAGGAGTTGAACATCACAGGTAATGTAATGAATGTTGTACTGAGCGAGAACAGCGAGGTGCTTGAGGAGGTAGTCGTAACGGGTTACGGCACGACCAAGAAACGCGACTTGGTGACCTCTGTATCTTCTGTAGGCGCAGACCAGTTGAAGGACATTCCTGTGACAAGTGCAGCAGAAGCGCTGCAGGGTAAGTTGTCAGGTGTGCAGGTGACTACCAGTGAGGGCAGCCCTGACGCAGATATCCAAATCCGCGTCCGTGGCGGATCGTCTTTGACACAAAGCAGTGAACCGTTGTACATCGTAGACGGTTTTCCGGTAAGTTCTATTTCTGATATTTCGCCGAGCGATATTCAGTCTATGGATGTGTTGAAGGATGCAGCCGCCACTGCTATTTACGGTGCGCAGGGTGCTAACGGCGTAATCATCATTACGACAAAGGAGGCGGAAGGCGGCGAAGAGAAAATGGCTTTCCGCGTGGACTATACCGGATATATGGGATGGCGTGAAATAGCTAAGAAATATGATGTAATGAATACGGAGGATTTCTTGAAAATGCAATACGAGTACAACTACATGAGTACCCGTAATGCAGAAAGCGCTATGAACTCACGTTTCTATGCATATCTGGATCCGAACTACGATGATAATATCGGTACCGCTTCCCGCTCTACATTTAAGGAAATCGTAGATTACTGGAACGGACAGCCTTATCATAATTATCAGGATGAGATTTTCTCCCGCGGTTTATATTCAAATCATGCATTCTCGGTTTCCGGAGGCCTGAAGAAAGCCAACTTCACTTTCTCCTACAACCGTATTGATGACCATAGTATTATGTATGGCTCGAACTATAGCCGTAACAATCTCTCGTTAAAGACGAAATTCCAACCGATTAAGGGAATGACAATCGGCGTTACTACACGTTTCACCAATACCAATGTGTTGGGTTCGGGAACCAACTCGGCTGAAGATTCGGGTTCTAAATCCGAGACGCGTCTGCGTAATGCCGTAGCGTATACTCCGCTGGAAGTCATTTTGCCGCAAGACGATGATGATGATTTCGGAAATATTTATCCTCCGAAGATCGCTATTGACGATAACTATAGTCAGAAGACGGATAACAAACTGACTTTGAGCGGTTACATCCAGTATAAGTTCCTGAAGCATTTTACGGTAAAAGCCGAATTGAATTATGAGAACCGCGATATTGCCAAGGATCGTTATTATGGCGCATCGACTCAATATTCTATCAAGGGAACCGGTTTTACCAAGATGGACGGAAAGCCCGGCTATGGTCATGGCATCGCAACGGATGACAAATTCACGAAGTTGAAAGAGACCAATACCTTCGAGTATGCAAATAAATGGCATAATGCTCATGACTTCAGTATTTTGATCGGTGAGGAGCAAACGATTACTCGCGAGAGACTGCGTACCAGTTCGGGCTTTGGATTCGATCCGACTCTGACCGGTAAACAAGTATTCCAGATGATGGGTCAATCGCCGGTGGCTACCGTACAGAGTTATGACGCGCCGAACGATAACATGCTTTCCGTGTTTGCACGTGCGAACTATAACTATAAGGGGCGTTACTATGTAACGGCAACCTTCCGTGCTGATGGTTCTACCCGTTTCTCAAAAGGACACCAATGGGGTGTCTTCCCCTCTGCTGCTATTGCATGGCGTATGATTGATGAGGATTTCATGGAGCCGGCACAAGATGTGATGAGTAACTTTAAATTCCGCTTGAGTGTGGGTTCCGTAGGAAACAACAATGTGCCTCTCGGTTATTTGAACTCGGCCTATCTGAGTGATAACAATAAGATTTTCATGGATGGCGCATCGGTCGTTTTGATCGATGGCAAGAACGGTAGTTCTTCGGAAACGGAACTGATTGCAGCCAACTCTGATTTAACATGGGAGACTACTCTGACTCGTGATTTCGGTATCGATTATGGTTTCTTCAACGAGCGTTTAAGCGGAGCAATCGATCTGTATTGGAATAACACGAAGGACCTGATTCTGAAATATGAGTTGGCTACCGGCGGTTATAATTATCAGTATCGCAATATTGGCGCTACCGATAACAAGGGTATTGATTTCTCTATCAAGGGCGTTATTCTGGATCATCAGTCTAAGAGTTTGAGCTATGGACTCACCGTAGATGCCAACTTGTCTTTCAACCGTAATACAGTAACCAGTCTGGGTGGATTGGATGAATATAAGATTTCGTCAAAGTGCTTCTCTAACTATTACGCACAGACATACGAGTACATGGTTAAACCGGGTGAGTCTGTGGGCAATATCTATGGTTATAAAACCAATGGCATCTTTACTCCGGATGATTTCGCATCTTACAATAAGGCAAAAGATCAGTGGCTGGATGCAGACGGAAATCAGATATCCACTCCTCTTGGTAACGCGTACCCCGGTATGACCAAGATTGAGAAGAATAAAGATACCAACGGCGACGGCGTGATGGACGACTACCAGATGGTGAAGATCGGTAATGCAATGCCGACTGTCAATGGTGGTTTTAACATTGGATGGTATGTCGGTTCTGAGAACTGGGGTAAGGTGGATTTTGCGGCTAACTTTACCTATTCGGTTGGAAACGATGTGGCAAACCTGTCCGGTTTGGATTATACAACGATGTGTTCTTCGACCAAAGGTCGTAACTTGCTTAACTCGGTAGCGTATGACAAACGATACTCGTTGTTCGCAATGAACGAAGCGGGGGAGTTTGGCTACATCCCGGCAGGTGCAACAGCAGTGAAGAATGTGGTATCCGGTGATAATTACGCAGCTCTTGCTTCGCAGTTGGCAGAAGCCAATGAAGGCAAAACGGTAGCAAACCCGTATTCGGAGACAACTACTGTATTGACTGACAAGTATGTTGAGGATGCATCCTTCCTTCGTTTGGCATCGTTGAATATCGGTTACACTTTGGCAAACAAGTGGACCAAGAAAGCACACATCTCTACGCTGCGTATCTTCTTCTCCGCTTCGAACCTGTTCTGTGCGACCAAATATAGCGGTTTGGATCCGGAAGTCAGCACACGTACAAAAATCAGTCCTTTGGCTATTGGCGTTGACTATGGAGCATTCCCGAAGAGCAGAGGATTTAACTTTGGTATAAATCTTTCTTTTGAATAATATTAAAATTTAACAGATATGAAAAGCAAATTGTATATTGCGGTTTTTTCTGCTGTCACGATTTTATTAACCGGCTGTGATTTCTTTGAGACTTCTTCGGTTTCTACGCTGGACGCGAGTGAAGTTTTCAATAGCCCGGTTCGTACAGAACAAGCCATTCAGGGTGTATATGAGTTGTTTGGAGAGAACAACTCCTATCGTAACCGTATTGCATGCGGATATATCGGCATGAATACGGATATTGAGCATAGTACCAAATCTTCTTCCTCGTCTGCTCCGGATGATGAACTGATGACCTATAATCTGAAAATCAACCATAAGTCGGTTTCCTCCACCAATGGTTCTGATATTTGGTCATATCTGAATTCTGCGATTGAGCGTTCGAATAATATCATTGAGGGTATTGAGGAGTTCAGCTGTTATAATGATCCTAAAGACGAGGATTATGCAGTGATGCGCTACTACCTTGGTGAAGCATATTTCCTTCGTTCATTCGCTTATTTGGAGATGGTCAAGATTTGGGGCGATGTGCCCGCACGTTTCGTGTCTTTGAAAAAAGATAAAAACGGTTTGGATATTCCCAAAACGGATCGTAATGTTATCTACGAGCAGTTGCGTATAGACTTGAAGAAGGCCGCAGAGTATATGCCCTGGTCGGCAGAGATCCCTGTTACTATGGCCGCTGATAATGTAGGCCGCCCGAGCCGCGCTGCTGCATTGGCTTTGTTGGCCAGAGCTGATCTGATGTATGCCGGAAAGGCTGCAAGACCGGATCAACTTGTAGTAGGCGGAACTTCCTCCTTCTCTATCAAGTTCAATATTGATGATGCTGCTAAGCGTCAGGAGGTATATAAAGAAGCATTGGAGGCATGTGCGGAGATTATTAAGAATGAAGATTACAAATTGGCAGATGATTTTGAGGCTCCGTTCAAGCAGATTTGTTCCGATGAGAAGAAATATACTGCAATGGAGCACATCTGGGTAATTCCTTTCTTAAACGGTGCTCGTGGTCAGGTGCTGAATTACAATGCTCCGAAACTGCCGTCTAATTCAACCTCCGGAGCCGGTTCTGTAGCCGGTCATCTGCCCGGTTATGGTAATGGCGGTTCTTCGAACGGACATATTACAATTACCCCGTGGCTGTATTACCAATTTGACAAAGAGGATAAGCGTCGCGAGGTAACAGTTGTACCTTTCCAGTGGTATTATGATAACGGAAACAGTGCAGTAAAGAATGACTCTGCACGTGTGATTGCTTTCTTGGGTAAGGATTCCACCGAGAGATGTTTGTATCAGAAAGCGGATGCTATTGATGCATTCTACTGTGGCAAATATCGTTTTGAGTGGATGGCATCCGGCCGCGAATTGGTAGGAACGGATGATGGCGTGGATTTCCCGATCCTTCGTTATTCGGATGTATTGCTGATGTTTGCTGAGGCCTCTATCGGAGGTATCGGTGGTGACGCTCCGGCTAATACAACTACATTAAACCCTCTGGCAGAGTTTAATAAGGTACGCAGGCGCGCAGGTGTAACCGAATTAGGGGCTCTGACGATGGAGGACATCCAACTGGAGCGTGCCAAAGAGTTTGCCGGCGAGTATATCCGTAAATGGGATCTGATGCGTTGGGGGCAACTGCGTGACAAGGTGAAATCCGCTACTGAATATATCCGCTTGATAGCAAGACCTTCCGGTCGCCAGGCAGAAAATATCGGCGATACATTATACTATAAGTATAAAAAAGTCACTACTCCGTTCGAAGCATACGTGATAGATAGTATGTATGGTTTGAATATCGGGGAAACAACTTGTCCCTCTTTCTATGACAGCAAGAATGGTTGGTTGAAAAAGAACCTCTATTATTCAGACTCAAAAGACTGGTTGTTGGATGCTTCCAACTATGTGGTATATAGCGCGGAAGAGAATCTGGATTCTCGTCAGTATTGGCCTATTTGGGGTGTTAACGTGAAGGCGTCTCCGACTACATTGTGGAACGATTATGGTTATCCCAATGAATAAAAAATGGGAAATAATAGTATGGTGCGCGATTCTTGCGTTCTTTCCGCTCGGTTGTCAGAGCGAACAGCCTGATGTCCCGCAGCCGGAAACCAATGACCCGACGCTGGTGGCAGCGTGTAATTGGATTGAAGGCGGAGGCATGAATACAACCGGAGGAAAGGGCGGCAAGGTGTATGTGGTAACTACTCTTTCCGACGAACTGGATGAGGAAGGGTATATGGATTCCGGTTCTCTACGATATGCGGTTGAGGAAGCGGGCGCACGAACTATTATTTTCCAAGTGGCGGGAGTCATTCATCTGGTTAAACCTCTGGTGATAGAGAATGGCAATTTGACTATTGCAGGCCAGACTGCCCCGGGAGATGGTATTTGTATCGCGGATTATCCGATTCAGATCAAGAAAGCGGATAATGTGATTATCCGGTTTCTCCGCATCCGTTTAGGGGATGAGAGTAATACGGAATACGATGCTGTCTCGGTGAACGACTCCAAAGGCGTTGTCTTGGATCACCTCAGTTGCTCATGGTCGGTGGACGAGTGTGTGAGCTGCTATGGAAACACGGATTTCACGATGCAGTATTGTTTTATTACTGAGTCGCTCAAGAATTCCGTGCATGGCAAGGGAAGTCACGGTTATGGTGGAATATGGGGCGGAGAAAACGCCTCATTCCACCACAATCTGTTGGCTCATCACGACAGTCGTAATCCCCGTTTCGACCATGACTACGTGGATTCCAAGTGTGCCGGGCCGATTGACTTTGTAAATAACGTGGTTTATAACTGGGGCGGTAATTCCGCTTACGGCGGAGAAGGTGCATCCAAAGGGGCTGGCGGCAGACATATCAATTTCGTCAATAACTATTATAAACCCGGTCCGGCTACGAAATCCGGTGTGAAGAACCGCCTGCTGAATCCGACAACCAAATGCGGTAACTGCAGCAAGACTCCGGGAGGAACGGTAGAACCGGGAAAGTTTTATGTGACAAACAATGTGATGTTTGGCTCCTCCGATGTTACTGCTGACAACTGGAAAGGCGTATTTCCGGATGAATCGGCTAAGTTGTCCCAATGCAAGACCGAAAGCCGCTGGACTGACGGACTGATAATGCTTGCTAATGAGCAAACAGCAGAACAAGCCTGCGAAACGGTTCTGACTAAAGCCGGTTGTTCGCTGGTTCGCGATGCTATTGATTCCCGCATAGCGAATGAAGTCCGTAATGGAACCTCTACATGCAAAGGCTCCAACGGTTCTACAGGCGGATTGATTGATACGCAGTCTGATGCAGGTGGATGGCCGGAGTATGGAGGAACGAAAGCTCCTGACTCCGATGGAGACGGAATACCGGATAGTTGGGAGGAAGAACACGGTCTCAATCCCAAACGTTATTCGGACGGACGGACTTCCACTTTAGTCAACGGATATTCTAATCTGGAAGTATATATTAATGCCATTGTGGCTCATTTGTATTAATTAGAAGAAAAGAATATGAGAAAACTGATTCTTTCTGTTTTGGCGCTGGTGAGCGTAGTCGCTTTGGCGCAAAATCCTTATGACAAGTACTATACCGATCTGCCTTGCGCAGTGGAGCATGTGCAGCCGGTGGTGATCCCCGATTATACGGTGACGATCACTGATTTCGGCGGAGTAGGCGACGGTGTTACGGATAACACCGAGGCTTTTGCCAAAGCTCTGAAACACCTGAAGAAACAAGGCGGCGGTCACCTCATGGTGCCCGATGGAAAATGGCTCACCGGTCCGGTCAAACTGATCAGTAATCTGGATCTGCATCTGGCGGACAACGCCGTGATTCTGGGTTCGACCAACAAGGAACTCTATGTCCAGAAGAACGATACCCTCCGCGACGGATCGAAGAAATGCCACGCGCTGATCTATGGCTCCAAAGTGGAGAATGTCTCCATCACCGGTCATGGTACAATCGATGGCCAGGGTATCTACTGGCGTCCGATCAAGCAGAAGAAAGTGGTGGATCCCGAGGTAGTGGCGGTCGATGGCGATGTATGGGGCGATGTGCTTGCTATGGGTGGCGTCACCAAGCCGGACGGCAATAGCAAGAAATGGCTCGTATGGTATCCTTTCAACCTCAATAAGAAGTTAGGCGTGCCTAATATCGCTTCCGATCCGGTCACCCAGGAGAAGATGCGTCCGCATCTGGTCAATATCACCGACTCCAGGAATGTCCTCGTGGAGAATGTGCATCTGCTCAACTCCCCGAAATTCCATTTCGTGCCTACGCGCATACAAAACCTTATTATCGACGGTGTCACGATCCGCTGTCCGCATTGGGCGCAGAACGGTGATGCCATGGACCCCGGAAATATTCAGGTGGCGCTTATCGTTAACTGCAATATCTCCTGCGGTGACGACGGTATCTGTATGAAGGGCGGCGTGGGCCAGAAAGGCGTGGATGCCGGTCCGCAACGCGATTTCCTCATCACTAACGACACCGTCTATCGCGCCCACGGTGGTTTCGTCATCGGTTCCGAGTTCTCCGGCGGTATGCAGCGTCTGGTAGTCAAGGACTGCCGCTTCGAGGGTACCGACATCGGTTGCCGTTTCAAATCTGCTCCCGGTCGTGGAGGCTGGTGCGAGGATATCTATTGCTATAATATTATCATGAAGGATATCCGCGAGTCCGCTTTCCTCATCTCCTCCGGCTATGCCGACAAAGGCGCAGGTGTTTCCGCTACCGACTCCGATGACAAGAATGCGTTCTTCCCCGATTGGTCCAATATCACCTTCCGTAATATCACCTGTATCGGTTCCAAACAGGCGGTAGATATCCAGGGACTCAAGGGAAAACCGGTGCATAATATCCTCTTCGACCAAGTGATGATCATCGGTAACAGGGGTGGTATCAAGATGGAGTATGCCGAAGACATCAACTTCACCAACTGCCAGATCAACCCCAAACCGATGCCGATCACGGACTATAAGAAGATCAAAAATGTCCGCTATAACGGCAAAGACCCTGATGCAGCGGAATAAAAATGCAAAAATTCTACATTTTTCGGCAATATGTACTTGCATATGTCCGAAAAATGTAGTACCTTTGCAGCGGATTTTGTAAAGTCAATTTAGCAAAATGACTTTGAGCCCGTAGGGGCGGTCTTTTGTCTTTCGACTTTCGACTAAAACTAACTAACAATATTATTAACTTTAAAAACTCAACAAACATGAAGAAAATTTTCCTCTTCGCTGCTGCCGTTGTTGCAGCTATGACTGTTAACGCACAAGTAGAGTACGGTCAGTTACTTACCTTCGGAAACGAAGCTGTTGCGGCTGGTGAATGGTCCAATGGTAAAACTTGGGAAGGCGACCTGTTCGACCTGACAATTAATGATGCTAATCAGAAAGCTGCTATCGACCTTAACCAGGCTTATTTTGGCGATGCAGAGAACTACACGGCATATGAATCACGTTTGAAATCCGGAGGTAAAACTACTAGCACTAATTCTTACAATTTTGTGATTAGTACTTATGCCAAGGGTACGTTGTATATCATGGCTCGTACCGGTAAAAATGCAGATACAGACCGTACCATCGTAGTTGAGCAGAATGGTAAAGAGTTGTATAACCAAGTTGTTAAAGAGGACGATGCTATTTCTGTTGAAATGACTTGCGAAAGTTGCGAGGGAGGTGTACAGCAGAAGAACGTTTATCCGATTATTACTTTGCCGGTTGAGCAAGGCGATGTAACGATTACCTTCCCTGTTAACAGCATTAACTTCTATGCGTTCGCGTTTGACGATGAGACACAGGCTGTAGAAAATGTTAATGCAACCGTCAAGGCAACCAAGTCCTTCGAGAACGGCCAGCTCGTTATCATCAAGAACGGCGTTAAGTATAACGCTCTTGGTGCAAAGCTCTAATTTACACCAACGGCCTTTAGACCTAGCTCTAATAATTCAGGCATCAGCCATACATGGCTGATCACAATAAATGCAGACTCGAACGAGCCTGCATTTATTGTTTTACCATATTGCGCTAGACCATATCTAGACCATACCTAGACGATATACATACGGTCTAACTACTGCTGAACTATCTTCATTGCGGCGTTGATGCCGTCGAGGGCGCTGCTGGTGATGCCTCCGGCATAGCCGGCGCCTTCGCCGCATGGGTAGAGGCCCGGAGTGGAGACGGATTGTAATGTCTCCGGATCACGTACAATACGCACGGCACTGCTGCTCCGGCTCTCTACGCCGAGGATAACAGCCTCGTTGGTCAGGAAACCCGGATATTTGCGGTCAAAATCACGGAAACCTTGCTGCAATCGTCTGCCGATATGAGCCGGCAGCCATTGGTCCAGGCGGCTCGGAACGATGCCCGGCAGATAACTGCATGGCGGCAGATCCTTACTCGCTCTGCCCTCCACAAAATCCCTTAACCTCTGCGCCGGTGCTACTGATGGCTGATGGCTGATAGCTGACTGCTCGTATGCAAGCCGCTCCAAAGCTTCTTGGTACTCCAGCCCCCGTAGCGGATTATCGCCGGGAATATCCTCCGGGTTGATCTGTACCACCATTCCGCTGTTGGCGAAAGGCGAGTTGCGATGGCTGGCAGACATCCCGTTCACAACGCAGCTGTCGGGCGTACTGCCTGCCGGTACGATATGACCGCCCGGGCACATGCAGAACGAATAGACACCCCGTCCGTCCACCTGCGTCACCAGACTGTATGAGGCGTTGCCTACATACTTAATAAGTTCTGACTGCTGACGGCTGACGGCTGATGGCTTCAGATGGTACATCAGCCTGTTGATCAGCGCTTGCGGATGTTCGGCGCGAACACCCATGGCAAACCCCTTGGTCTCTAACTTCACGCCTTCCGCCGCTAACATCCGGTACGTGTCATGTGCCGAATGCCCGATCGCAAGTATTATAGGGCTTGTGAATTGTGAATTGGTAATTGTGCATTGTGCATTGTGCATTGTGAATTGTTTGAGGCTTGTCACGCAAGTCTCAAAATGTATCTCCCCTCCGTGCTCCAGGATGCACTCGCGCATCCGCTTGATGATCGTCGGTAACTTATCCGATCCTATATGGGCATGCGCCTCATAGAGAACACTGTCGGGAGCACCGAAATGATGGAAAATCTCCATCACCCGCTGCATGTTTCCCCTTTTCTTGGAGCGGGAGAAGAGTTTGCCGTCAGAGAAAGTACCCGCACCGCCTTCGCCGAAGCAGTAGTTCGATTCGGGATTGAGCCCTTCGTTCCTGTTCAGGAGGGCGATGTCCCTCTTCCTTTCACTTACTTCCTTTCCTCTTTCGTAGATGATCGGTTTGATCCCGTATTCCAACAGGGTGAGCGCAGCAAAGAGTCCCGCCGGACCGGCACCGATGATGATGACCTGCCGTTTGGCGTTGTGCACATCCTGGTACACCGGCGGTGTATAGAGTAGGAAACGGTCACCATCCGGGAAATTGTTAATTGTAAATTGTGAATTGTGAATTGGTATGGGTTTTCCCTCCTCGTCTGTCAATACAGTAAGATGCACTTTCAGCTCACGCTGACGTGCATCTACACTCCGCTTCACGATCCGCCATTTCAGAGCCGCTTCATACGCCTCTTTCGGGGATAATATAAGGCTTTCAGTATTCAGCATTCAGAAGTCAGATTTGTTTCTGATGGCTGACAGCTGATGGCTGACGGCTCATTTCCCGATTTTATTGAGGACTGCTTCCAGACCGAGTTCCTTAACCTTCTCGCTGATCTTCGTCTCCAGCTCTTCGCACAGATCCGGGTTCTCCGCCAGAACCTCTTTCACTTTGTCGCGACCCTGACCGAGTTTGGTGTCGCCGTAGGAGAAGAACGAACCGCTCTTCTTGACCACCTCGGTTGCCACGGCGAAATCAAGGATCTCTCCGATCTTGGAGATACCTTCGTTGAACATCAGGTCGAACTCCGCTTTCTTGAACGGAGGAGCCACTTTGTTCTTGATGACCTTCACGCGCACCTGGTTACCTTTGATCGTGTCGCCGTCTTTGATCTGACCGGTGCGGCGGATATCGAGACGGACAGATGCGTAGAATTTCAAGGCATTACCGCCGGTAGTGGTCTCGGGGTTGCCGAACATCACGCCGATCTTCTCGCGCAACTGGTTGATGAAGATGACAGTGGTATTGGTTTTATTGACCGAAGCGGTCATCTTACGCAGTGCCTGGCTCATCAGGCGTGCCTGCAGACCCACTTTGTTATCGCCCATGTCTCCGTCAATCTCCGCTTTCGGCGTCAGTGCAGCCACGGAGTCAATCACGATCAGATCCACGGCAGCCGAACGGATCAACTCATCGGCTATCTCCAGTGCCTGCTCTCCCGAATCCGGCTGGGCGATCAGCAGATCCTGCACATTCACGCCTAATTTCTCCGCATAGAAGCGGTCGAAAGCGTGCTCGGCGTCGATGATAGCAGCGATGCCGCCGGTCTTCTGCACCTCCGCCATGGCGTGGATTGCCAGTGTGGTCTTTCCGGACGACTCCGGACCATAGATCTCGATGATCCTTCCGCGCGGATAACCGCCTACGCCCAACGCGTAGTTCAATCCAAGACTGCCGGTCGGAATCACCGGTACATCCTCTATCTTCTCGTCTCCAAGACGCATGATGGCGCCTTTACCAAAATCTTTGTCGATCTTAGCCATCGCGTTCTGCAGCGCTTTCAGTTTGTCTGCCGATGGGCCTTGTTTCTCTGCCATAAAATTATTTACAATTTAATCATTTACCATTTATTCATTTAGCGCTGCAAAATTACAAAAAAAAAAGCACATACGCAAGCGTGTGCTCATTTTTTCTCATTTTTTCCGTAGAACCTGCAAAATTCTTTTAATCCGCATTTCTCGCATTGGGGTTTGCGGGCTTGGCAGACATAGCGGCCGTGCAGCAATAACCAGTGATGTGCCTTGGGGATGACTTCGGCGGGGATATATTTGACCAGTTGCTTTTCGGTCTGGAGCGGGTTCTTGCTATGGGTGGTCAGTCCCAGCCGTTCGCTCACCCGGAAGATATGGGTATCGACAGCCATCGTCGGTTGGTTCCAGATCACGGCGCAGACGACATTGGCGGTCTTGCGTCCTACGCCTTGCAGGGTCTGCAGATCATCGATATTGTCCGGCACCTGTCCATGATAGACCTCCGTCAGCCTTTGCGCCATCGCCGCTAAGTGCTCGGCCTTCGATCGCGGGTAACTCACCGATTGGATGTATTCGAACACCTCATCGCTTGTCGCCTGCGCCAACGCTTCCGGCGTAGGGTAGGCTTCAAACAAAGCAGGAGTCACCATATTCACGCGTTTGTCGGTGCATTGCGCCGAGAGCATCACCGCTACCAGCAACTCATAGGGGTTGCGATAGTTCAGTTCGCTCTCCGCCACCGGCATGTTCGCCTCAAACCAGCCTAAAACACTATGGAATCGTTCTTTGGTTGTCATGTCGATACTTCGTTATTTCGATATATCGAGATCTCGATAGGTCCGACTCAGGAACTGCAACACTTTCGTTGCCTGCTGTTGTACAGAGGCGGTGGCGGCGCTGATCTCGCGGTGCTGCAGGTGCAGCATCATGATCTGGTAGAGCAGGATGAGGCAGGCCTCTATATCGCTCATGGTCGGACGGTCGGTCTTGGCTTTTAGCAGGTTTAGTTGGGGTGTGAGACGGATGATAGCAGCGCGGTACATCGCGTCTTCGTCGAGCAACTGCGCATGCAGATCCTCTATCTCGTGCAACGCGTTCTGCGCCAACTGCAGATGCCCCTGCTCCACAACGCCTTCGCGGTGCATCATCTCGTTCAGATCATGCAACTCCTCCGTGGCCTCCGCCTGCTGCGGGAAGGCACGCAGATAATCCTCCATCTGCCATATATAGAGGATGTATTCAGCTATATTGTCACGTTTCGATTTCACTTCTCAATTCTCAATTTTCAATTCTCAATTCTCTTCATCATCCCAATCTATTTCGTCCAGATAATTGTCGCTCATGAAGACCTCAATGTCCCGTCGGTCTTTCTTGGTCGGTCGTCCCAGACCTCTGTCGCGGACGCCGTTACCAGCCATGCGTGCGAGTTCGAGCAGTTCCAACTGCTTCGGATCGGTGCAGTCCTGCATATATTCCGGTACAAGCTTGGCGCCGAGCCTGTTCTCGGTCAGTTGCAGCACCTTATAGGTATAGGTGATCGGGCCTTTGCGCACGGAGAACGTGTCGCCCACTTTGAAGGTGCGGCTCGGTTTGAGCTGCACGCCGTTCATGGTGATCCGTCCGTTCTTGCATGCGTCCGCAGCGATCGAGCGGGTCTTGTAGATCCGCATCGCCCACAAGTATTTATCAACTCGTACTTCCATATTTTTCAGGCTTTCAGTATTCAGCTATCAGCATTCAGATTTTTTTCACGTAGGTGTGACATATATTTTTTAATCATACTACGTATCTCACTAACTTCTTTAGCCAGACAATTATATTGCTCGATGGTAATATATCCTGTATCTTTCGCAAGAAGGATCTCATATTCTACCTCGGAAGCAGACCCGGCAGCGATATTAAGAAACTGCGCTAATTCGGCACGTGAATGTCTACCACACCCCTCAGCGATGTTTGTCGGTATTGATGCGGCTGCACGCCGAATTTGATTTGTTTGTCCGAATAATTCCTCCTTTGGGAATTGGGCTTGAGTTATTTTATAAATATCTAAAGTTAGTTGGTGGCTACGTTGCCACATGGCTAATCTGTGATAGTCTTGCATACTCTAATTGCTTAGTTCTGATGGCTGACGGCTGATGGCTGACGGCTATTATATTGGTTCATGGTGCGGTCAATGCCGGCGAGGCAGAAACTCGGAATGATTTGAGTGGTCACTTTCAGCCGCTCGTCGATCTGTTTCTTCTCCTCGTCCGTCCATTCGCCGAGCACAAAATTGATCTGTGCGCCGCGGGTGAACTCATTGCCGATACCGAACCGCACACGTGCGTACGCGTCCGTTCCTAATACCGATTGTATGTTTCCAAGACCGTTATGCCCTCCGTTGGAACCCTGCTTGCGGATGCGGATGGTGCCGAACGGCAGGTTGAGATCATCTACCAGCACGAGCATGTTCTCTACGGGTATTTTCTCCTGTTGCAGCCAGTAGCGCACAGCGTTACCGCTGAGGTTCATGTATGTTGAGGGCTTGAGTAGTACCAGTTCGGCATTCTTCACCCGGCATTTGGCTACAAACCCGTAGCGTTTGTCCTCCCACCGGGCGTTAACCGATGCAGCGAACGCATCGATCATCATAAAACCGATGTTATGCCGTGTGCCGGCGTACTCGTCGCCGATATTGCCTAAACCTACGATTAAGTATTTCATATTATGTGGCTTTCAGCATTCAGCTGTCAGCTTTCAGTTTATACTTTAAAATTAGAGGCGAGACATACGCCTCGCCTCATTTGTCCTCAGCGCTCAACTTCTGATGGCTGATGGCTGACGGCTGATAGCCGATTAAGCTTGTTTGCTCTGGCGTGTTGCCTTCACCTCAGCTACGCAAGCGTCAGCCGGGTTAACGAACTTCAGACCCTCAGCCTTCACATCAGCTACAGCGATCTTCTTACCCAGGCCAAGCTCGGTAACATCGATATTGATGCGATCCGGGAATGCGGTATAGATACCCTGTACCTTGAGTTTGCGCATGTTTTGAACCAGTTTACCACCGGCTTTCACACCCTCAGCCAGACCATTGAGCTGGATAGGGATCTCAACTACTACCGGCTTCTTCTCGTCAACGGCGAGGAAGTCAATATGCAGCGTGTTGCCGCTGATCGGGTGGAACTGGAGTTCCTTAACAATTGCTTTGGTCTTCAGCTCACCGATAGTCAGATCAACGATCTGGGTGTCCGGGCTGTAGATCAGTTTGCGTACATCTGCTGCAGCAACCGTGAAGGTGCATGCCTGACCGCAACCGTAGAGGTTGCAAGGAATCAATTCCTCTGCGCGAAGAGCCTTAGCGGCCTTCTTGCCGTACTCGCTACGCGGAGTACCTACAAGTGCAAATTCTTTCATAATTGTTTTTGGGGCTTTCAGCTTTCAGCATTCAGCTTTCTGAGGGCTGAGTTCTGATGGCTGATTGCCAATTTTAAAGTGTTACTCAATATGGGGCAGTAAAAACTTCTGTGACGCTGCCCGTATCCCATCACACGTTTTTTAGCACTCAGCTTTCAGCATTCAGTTTTCTGATTTCTGATGGCTGACTTCTGACGGCTGAGGGCTAAAAAGGCTGCCTGCGCAGCCTTGTTGTCCACCGAGGAGTCGAACCTCGCTTCTCGGAACCAAAATCCGG
>CAMKPZ010000010.1 GCA_946414805.1 uncultured Bacteroidales bacterium | reverse complement strand
ATACAATGTCAAAGATTTGTCAAATTACAGGCAAGAAAGCCATGGGCGGCTGCAATGTCTCGCACTCGAAGCGCCATACCAAGCGCACCTTCGATGTGAACCTCTTCCGCCGCAAGTTCTACTGGGTAGAACAGGATGTATGGATCGAGCTGAACGTGAGTGCAGCCGGTCTGAGAACAATTAACAAGATCGGTCTCGACAACGCGCTGAAACAAGCTGCGGAGAAGGGCTATCTCTAATTCGAAAGGAGTAAACAATGGCAAAGAAAACGAAAGAGGCACGTGTTCAGGTCATCCTGGAGTGCACAGAGCAAAAGGCCAGCGGTGTTCCCGGAATGAGTCGTTACATCACTACAAAGAACCGCAAGAATACTCCGGACCGTTTGGAGTTGAAGAAGTACAATCCCTTCTTGAAGAAGTACACGATTCATAAGGAGATTAAGTAATTAACCCACATTTTTAGAAAGGCTTAGAACTATGGCAAAGAAAGCGGTGGCAACCCTTCAAACAGGAAACTCCGGTCGCGCGCACTCTAAGTGCATCAAGATGGTTAAGTCGCCTAAAACGGGTGCTTACATCTTCCAGGAGGAAATCGTTGTGAACGAGAAAGTAAATGAATTCTTTAAGTAAGAAACAGAAAAAATGACATTTGCTCTTGCAAGTGTCATTTTTTTTTTGTACCTTTGCACTCGCATTTCCAAATGAACAAATGGTAAATGAATAAATTGTAAACGGTATCATGTTAGGCATTATAATTAACCCTAAATCGGGCAAGAGCGCTTTTCGCGCGCAGCGCATCTATCTATGGCAACTACTGCGTAAGCGTCATCAGCCTTTTGCTTATCGCGTGACCAAATATGCGGGGCATGCAACGGAGTTGGCCCGTGAGTTGGTGGAGAAGGGATACGACGAATTATTGGTCTTAGGCGGCGACGGCACCCTCTCCGAGGCACTGAACGGCGTGATGCGGTCTACTCTTACGGCGGAGCAGAAAGCCTTAGTCAAGATCGGTCTCATGCCTCGCGGCACCGGCAATGACTGGGGACGGTATTGGGGACTGACCAAGAATCATAAAGAGAGTCTGCGGCGGTTCTTTGAGGGAGAAGGGCATCCGATCGATGTGGGATGCGTCACCTATTGGCGGAACGGCATTGAGCATCATCGCTACTTCATCAATTCGGTAGGCTTCGGCGTGGATCCGCTCACCTGCAAGAAAGCCGAGACGCTCAAATATTATATCGGCAGCCACCATGTCAATTATGTCTTCGGTCTTATCGCTGCCATCGCGGAGCATAAGAGCCAGCAGATGACACTCACGGTGGATGGCAAGGAGGCGGTGAACGATCTGCTTTTCACAATGAATATCGGTAACGGTCCGTTCTCCGGCGGAGGTATCCGTCAGAACCCCGAGGCGGATCCGGCTGACGGGGTCTTCCACGCTATGTTCGTGAAGAAGCCTACATTCAAACAGGTCTGCAAGGCGCTGCCGAACCTCTTCAACGGACGGTTGACCGAACTGCCGTTCATCTATCCGATTGTCGGAAAAGAGATCGAAATCAATTATCGCAAGCATATCCTCTTCGAGGCGGACGGTATTCTGGAGAATATCATCGGACCTTGCAAAGTGACCTGTTTGCATCACGCAATACAGTTCAAAGTATGATTAAGCAGCAAGGATCGAACCGCGTTTATAGGCGCGAGAAAGATGCGGAGGGGCGTACGGTCATCCGCGTGGAGGGAACCAACCGCGACGAGAACCGCGCTTTTATCTATATGGCGCGGCATTTCAGCGAACTGGGTCTGCCTGTGCCGCAAGTGTTGTGGGTGAGCGAGGACGAGATGAGTTACACCCAGACCGATCTGGGAGACACTTTGCTCTTCGACGCCATCCGTCACGGACGCGAGACGGGGGATTTCTCGGCGGTGGAACGCACCTTATTAGAACGCACGCTACGCGCACTCGCGCACGTACAGATTGTAGGCGCACGTGGTTTCGACTGGTCGTACTGCTTTCCGGTGCCCGCAATGGACGAACGTGCCATCCGGTGGGATCTCAATTATTTCAAATACTGCTTCCTCAAAGGTACGCAGATCGAGTTCAGCGAACCGAAGTTAGAGGACGATTTTGATGCCCTGACGGCGAAAATACTCTCTCCCTTGAGGGGAGAGTCGGAGAGGGTGTACTTCCTCTATCGCGACTGCCAGAGCCGGAACGTGATGATCCGGGACGGACAGCCTTATTTTATTGATTTTCAGGGCGGACGAAAAGGACCGACTCAGTATGATGTCGCTTCTTTCCTATGGCAGGCGAAGGCGAATATCCCGCAAACGCTCCGCGATGAACTGATCGATGTCTATCTGGACGAACTCAAGCAGCTTCAGCCATCTATGGCTGAATCCGATTGGCGTGCTGCGCTGCCGCATTTTGTGTTGCTTCGGACGCTGCAAGTGCTTGGCGCCTATGGCTACAGAGGCTATTTCGAACGCAAGGAGCATTTCTTGTCATCCATCCCCAATGCCGTAAGAAATCTCAACGAACTATTCGCCATGCACGGCGGATTACAAACCCAATATCCCTATATCTATGCTATTAGTAACGATCTACTCTTTCTCCTTTAAACGCGGTATTCCGGCGGACGAGAGCGGTAACGGCGGCGGATATGTGTTCGACTGCCGAAGCACCCACAACCCCGGTAAATACGAGGAATACAAAGCCCTGACGGGGCTTGACCAAGAGGTGATTGATTTTCTGGAGAAGGACGGAGAGATAACCACTTTCCTGTCTCATGTGGATGCACTGGTGGATCACCATGTGGAGCGCTTTATCGCCCGTGGTTTTGACCATCTGCAGGTGTGTTTCGGTTGCACCGGAGGCCAGCACCGCTCGGTTTACTGCGCCGAACATGTAGCCCGACGGCTCAAAGAGAAATACGATGTCCGGATCCATCTCATCCACCGTGAGCAGGGGATAGATCGTAAATGGTAAATTCCCAAATGGTAAATGACAAATGCTACATGGCTTGATTTTTGCAGCGGGATTAGGCACACGCCTCAAGCCGCTCACCGACAGGATGCCCAAGGCCTTGGTGCCGTTGGCGGGCAAGAGTCTGTTGCAATGGCAGGTGGAGAAACTGCGTGATGCGGGGATCACGGATATTGTGGTGAATGTGCATCATTTTCCGGATATGATCATCGACACTGTTCGGGAGAACGAAGGGTGGGGAACGCATATCACGATCTCGGACGAGCGGGACTTTCTGCTGGATACCGGAGGCGGTCTGCGCAAGGCGAAGGATCTGTTGGGAGACGGGCCTGTTCTGGCATGCAACGTGGATATCCTTTCCAATATTGATCTCCGGGCACTCATCAGCGAATGGCAGCGGGTCAAGGAGCAGACAATGGGATTATTGGTGGTGAGCGAACGCAAAACCCAGCGCTATCTCTGTTTTGATGAGGCGAACCGCCTCTGCGGATGGACTAATATTGCTACGGGGGAGGTGCGACCCGCTTCCATGCAAGGCAAGATTGGCTCCAACCATCGCCTGTTGGCTTTCTCAGGAATGCAGATCCTCAGTCCGGATATCTTTGAACGGATGGATCAGGTGGTGGCGCAGAAAGGCGATAAGTTCTCCCTGATCGATCTCTATCTGTCTTTGCTCAACCCCCAATCACCAATCACCAATGACCAATCACCAATCCTGGCTTACGTGCCCTCAAATTATCGGATGATGGATGTCGGTAAAATCGATCAGATCGCCGAAGCGGAGACTTTCGCCGAGAGCCTGTAAATAAAAAAAGGCACCCGAAAGTGTCTTTTTTTGTGTCCCCCGAGAGGCTCGAACTCTCGACCCACTGATTAAGAGTCAGTTGCTCTACCAACTGAGCTAGGGAGACTCGCTATTTCTCAAAAGCGGGTGCAAAAGTACTGCTTTTTTTTGACATGACCAAATATTTTTGAAAAAAAATGCATTTATATAGTCATTTTTTCTTGCTCATGTCATTTTTTTGTAGTAAATTTGCACCCGAAATGCGAAAAATAGTACTTTATATATCTCTCCTGTCTGTGCTCCTGAGTGCGGCGATCCTCTCCTCCTGTTCATCGGAGGAAAATGAATTGGCGAAGCGTCAGGAGCTTGCCGAGCGCCGGACTTCGGTCCTCTGCGATGCCTTGACCCGCAATGTGTCGCTCGATTCGATCCGGGCGATCGCCGAGCAGGATGAGAAGGTTCTTTTCTATGTCTTCGACACCCGTCAGATGGTCTATTGGTCCTCCAACCGCTTGGCGGGGGACGGTGTGTATGTCACGGCGTACGATATGTGGAGGGATCATACTTTCAGCAACGCTCAGGCGCGGACGCGGTGGACCAAAGCCGGTATATACAATGTCCTCACGGTGATTCCGCTCTCTTATGCCAGACTGGAGGACTATCCGGATATCAACACGATTGCTTCCCAGACCTTCTCTTTCCGCGAACTGCTGGAGAATAAAGAGAACGCATCGCCCTTTTCGGCAAACCCCTATTTCTATATCATCATCGCTATTTTTGCGCTGATGGTGGTGATCGGGATTGCAGTGCTGGTGCATCACCGCGGCTTACGCAACATGCGTCTCTCCACCCGGATCATGTATATCATTATGGTCTGTGTGCTGGCGGTGTTCATCTACCTCTTTGTGATGTCCATGCGGTATGTGAACGCCAATTTCGAACAGCGCCAGCGCCGGGAGTTGCAGACGCGTTCGGAGTACATCCAGTCCTATCTGCGTTCGCTCTATTACTGGGATGTGTCGCTCAATAGTTCGCAGGCTTCGGGTCTCGCGGTCGATCTGCATGATCTGGGATATGATATCAACCAGGATATACATGTCTATTCGCTCTCCGGCGAACTGTTGGCGTCCTCCTCGGAAGCCCTTTTCTCGGGCGGATTGCTCTCGCGTCGCATGGCGCCGGAGGCGCTCTTCACGGAGGCGCATACCGCCGTTTGTTACGAGCAGATAGCCTCAAGACCCTATCTCGTCTCCTATGTCCCGTTCTATAACGGCTCGTTCGTGCCGGTCGGATATATCGCTCTGCCCTATTTCCTGAGTGAACAGACGCGTAATGCGGAACTCAACGACCTCCTCTCACGCCTCTTGCCGCCTTACCTGATCGTTCTTTTCCTGGCGTTGGTGTTCTCTTTCGGGGCGGCGAAAAGCATGACGGCACCGATCGCGATGCTCAATGAGAAAATGCGGTCGTTTAAGATCGGCGCGAAGGACAACCATATCGACTACCCGTACCACGATGAACTGGGAGCCTTGGTCGAACGCTATAATTTGTTGGTCGACCGGGTGGAGGAGAGCGCGGAGCAGTTGGCAAGCGCCGAACGCGAAGGCGCGTGGCGGACTATGGCGCGACAGATTGCACATGAGATAAACAACCCCCTCACGCCCATGAAGTTATCGGTCCAGAAACTCCAACTCAAACGGGGGACGGAAGGCTTTGACGACTATTTTGACAAGACTACGAAGATGCTTGTCGCCGAGATTGACAATCTGGCGCATATCGCCCAGTCTTTCTCTGCTTTTGCCAAGCAGCCCGAGGTCGTTACTACCGAAGTCGATGTCGCTGGGAAACTGTCGAACGTGATCACCCTCCAGCGTGAGAATGACGAACAGGTGCCGGTGCGTTATATCGGACCCGATAACGGAGTGATCGTCCGCGCAGACAACGAACAGATCAGCCAGGTCTTCGTCAATATCATCCGCAATGCCCTCCAGGCTTCGCCGACGGACATCATAGTGGTTCTCAATGCCGCTTATTCCGACCGCGAAGTGCAGATATCCATCTCCGATGACGGCTCTGGTATTCCCGAGGAGGCGCAGGCGCGCATCTTCCAGCCGAATTTCACCACCAAGTCCAACGGCAACGGACTCGGTCTCGCGATCTCCAAACATATCGTCGAGGGTTCTGGCGGCCGCATTGCCTTCGTCTCTTCCCCCAAGGGCACCACTTTCTTCATCTACCTCCGCAAGAGCTAACCCTCTTACCAATCTTCCTTTTTTGTCTCCAAATCCTGACGGACACCCCGGAGTGTCAGTTCGTCCGCGGTCACTGAACTACCTTCCGCGGCCATTAGATCCCCTTCAAAAAGCAGTAAAAATCAGAAAAAAAGGCATACACTATTGTGTATGTCGATTTTTTTATGTAATTTTGTGGCCGATTTTATTAGAGACTAATAAACATATACAAACATACCATAAAAACACACTAAAAATGAAAGTACAAGACATTATGCAGCGTTTGGCTGCGAAACATCCGGGAGAAGCAGAGTATCTGCAAGCCGTTCAGGAAGTATTGGAATCCATCGAAGAGGTGTACAACCAACACCCTGAGTTTGAGCAGGCGAAGATCGTGGAGCGCATGGTCGAGCCCGACCGTATCTTTACCTTCCGCGTCACGTGGATTGACGATCAGGGCGAGGTGCAGACCAACCTCGGTTACCGCGTCCAGTTCAATTCCGCCATCGGTCCGTACAAAGGCGGTCTGCGTTTCCATAGAGCCGTTACCCCGTCCATGCTGAAGTTCCTTGGTTTCGAACAGACCTTCAAGAACGCGCTGACAACCCTTCCGATGGGTGGCGCGAAAGGCGGTTCAGACTTTGATCCGGTTGGCAAATCCGATGCGGAGATCATGCGTTTCTGCCAGGCCTTTATGTTGGAGTTATGGCGTTGCATCGGTCCCGACCAAGACATCCCTGCCGGTGATGTTGGAGTCGGCGGACGCGAGATAGGCTTCCTCAACGGCATGTACCAGAAACTCGCGCGCGAATATCATACAGGTGTCCTCACCGGCAAAGGTATGACTTGGGGCGGTTCGATCCTCCGCCCGGAGGCAACCGGTTTCGGTGCACTCTATTTCACCCAGCACCTCCTCCACAAGGCAGGCAAAGATATCAAGGGTAAGAAAGTAGCCATCTCCGGCTTCGGTAACGTAGCTTGGGGAGCTGCCACCAAAGCCGTTGAACTCGGTGCCAAGGTGGTCGCTATCTCCGGACCGGACGGCGTTGTAGCCATCAAAGATGGCATCACCAAAGACATGATCGACTACATGCTCGTTATGCGTGCGTCCAACCGCAACAAGGTACAAGACATGGCGGACAAGTTTCCCTCTCTCTGCACCTTCACAGCCGGCAAGAAGGCATGGTCAATCCCATGCGACATCGCCCTGCCGTGCGCTTTCCAGAACGAGCTCTCCGAGGAGGACGCAAAGGAACTGAAGGCCAACGGCTGCTGGTGCTGCTGCGAGGTTTCGAACATGGGTTGCCAGCCGGGAGCGATCCATTTCTTCCAATCCAACGGAGTCCTCTTTGCGCCGGGTAAGGCGGTTAATGCCGGTGGCGTGGCTACCTCGGGCCTCGAAATGACCCAGAACGCCGAGCACCTCTCTTGGAAAGCCGCAGAAGTGGATGAGCGTTTGCACCATATCATGGAGTCCATTCACGAGCAATGTGTCCGCTACGGCACCCAACCCGACGGCACGATCGACTATGTCAAGGGCGCCAACATCGCCGGTTTTATGAAGGTCGCTACTGCGATGCTGGAACAGGGAATCATATAAAAACCCCTCCCGACCTCCCCTCAAGGGAGGAGAAGGAGTCGTAATATCGAAATATCGTAATATCGAAATATCGGAAAACTATGTACGAACAATTTCAAAAACACCTGCAATCGACTCTTCAGGAGATTCGCGACGCAGGACTATATAAGAACGAGCGGGTGATTATCACCCCGCAGTCCTCAGGCATCGCCGTAGAGGGCGGACAGGAAGTGATTAACTTCTGCGCGAATAACTACCTCGGTCTCGCCGATAACAAAGAACTTATCGAAGCCGCCAAAGCGCGTATGGATGCACGCGGTTACGGCATGGCATCGGTGCGTTTCATCTGCGGTACGCAGGACACGCACAAGGAACTCGAACGCGTCATCTCCGATTTCTTTGGAACGGAAGACACGATTCTTTATGCAGCTTGTTTTGATGCCAACGGCGGTCTGTTTGAACCGCTGCTGACCGAAGAAGATGCGATCATCTCCGACGCCCTCAACCACGCTTCTATCATTGATGGCGTGCGCCTCTGCAAGGCAGTCCGTTACCGCTATGCGAACGGCGATATGGCGGACCTCGAGGAGCAGCTCAAGAAAGCGCAGGCACAGCGCTTCCGTATTATCGCTACGGACGGTGTGTTCTCCATGGACGGCAATGTCTGTCCGCTGGACAAGATCTACGAATTGGCGCAGAAATACAACGCGCTCGTCATGGTGGACGAGAGCCATTCGGCAGGCGTGGTCGGCAAGACCGGACACGGCGTGACTGAGCTCTACAACATGCGCGGCAAGGTAGAGATCATCACCGGCACGCTCGGCAAAGCGTTTGGCGGCTCGGTAGGCGGTTTTACAACCGGAAAGAAAGAGATTATCGACCTCCTGCGTCAGCGCAGCCGTCCGTATCTCTTCTCGAACTCTATTCCGCCGATGATTGCAGCGGCAGGAATCAAGACATTTGAGATTTTGACACGGAGCAACGAACTGCAAGACCGTCTGCACGAGAATACCGCCTATTTCGTAGAGAAGATGAAAGCGGCAGGTTTTGATATCAAACCGACCCAATCTGCTATCTGCGCCGTAATGCTCTATGACGCACGCCTCTCGCAAGAGTTCGCAGCCGCGCTCCAGAAAGAAGGAATATACGTTACAGGCTTCTATTATCCGGTGGTGCCGAAGGGACAAGCGCGCATCCGCGTACAGGTTTCCGCCGCGCACACACGCGGACAATTAGATAAATGTATCGCCGCCTTCACAAAGATTGGCACGGAACTTGCAGTACTGAAATGACTAAATGGTCAAATAAATGAGAAAATTATGAAAGCTCTTGTAAAGAGATTTCCTGAGCCCGGCATCTGGATGGAAGAAGTGCCGATGCCGGAAGTGGGAGTGAACGATGTGCTGATCAAGGTCATCAAGGCTGCTATCTGCGGCACCGACCTGCACATGTATAAATGGGACGCATGGTCCCAATCCCACTGCAAACCGCCTTATACGATGGGGCATGAGTTCGTTGGAATAGTAGCCGAAGTAGGCGCAGGTGTGCGTAACTTCAAGGTCGGCGAACGCGTGACCGCCGAAGGACATATCGTTTGCGGTCACTGCCGTAACTGCCGCCGCGGAATGGGACATGTCTGCGAGAACACGATCTCCGTGGGAATCATGGGCAAGGACGGCTGTTTCGCCGAATACGTGACGATCCCCGAATCCAACGTAGTCAAACTGCGGCCGGAGATACCCGACGATTTCGCAGCTATCATGGACCCCTTCGGTAACGCAACGCACACGGCATTGGCTTTCCCGCTCTTGGGCGAAGATGTGCTCATCACCGGCGCAGGTCTCATCGGAACGATGGCGGCAGGTATATGCCGCTACGCTGGAGCAAAGAACATCGTCGTAACGGATATCAATCCGCTGAGGCTGGAGATAGCGAAAAAGATGGGTGCTACCCTTACCGTTGATGGCTCCAAAGGCGAGACCGTACAAGGTGCTATGCAGCAACTCGGAATCAAAGGATTCGATGTGGGACTGGAGATGTCCGGTGCGCCGGCGGCCTTCAATGAGATGATTGAGCATATGTACAAAGGTGCCAACATCGCCCAACTCGGTATCCTGCCTTCTGACACCAAGGTCAACTGGTCCGATGTGATCTTTAACGCCCTGACGATCAAAGGAATCACCGGCCGCCGCATGTGGGAGACATGGTACCAGATGGAGCAGATGCTCCTCGGAGGACTTGACCTCAGTCCGGTGATCACTCACCGCTTCAAGTTCGACGACTTCCAGAAAGGCTTCGATGTCATGGTCTCCGGCCAGTGCGGAAAAGTACTGCTTGAATGGTAAAAGAACTCGATATGTCGCTATGTCGCTATGTCGATATCTCGAAAAATTAAATATTAACAATAATTATTAACAACAATGAGAAAACTTTTACTTAGCGCTCTGCTGCTCGTTTGCGGCACCGCATTTCTCTCAGCTCAAACCCGCGAGGGACTGACTGAGTACAAGTTAGACAATGGTCTCACTGTTCTCCTTTGGGAGGATCACGATGCACCGGATGTTACCGGTTACGTAGTGGTTCGCGCCGGAGCGGTAGACGAACCGAAAGAATACACCGGTTTGGCGCACTACCTCGAGCACATGCTCTTCAAGGGTACACAGAAGATTGGTGCCCTCGACTGGGAAGCAGAGAAACCGATCTATGATTCCATCATCGCGCTCTACGATCAGTACTCAGATGCTACCGATCCGAAACTCCGCGAGGAACTCGCTACAAAGATCAACGAGTGCTCCATGCGTGAGGCGAAGATCTCTTCGACCGAAGATTTTTTCAACATGCTGGACCTCATCGGTGCTGAGGGTGTCAACGCGTACACGTCTTATGACCTCACGGCGTACCATAACTCCTTCCCGGCTGCAGAGATGTACCGTTGGTTGACGATCTTCTCAGACCGTCTGATCAACCCTGTCTTCCGTACGTTCCAGGCTGAGTTGGAGAACGTGTTCGAGGAGTACAACATGTACGCCAACGAGCCTTCGTCTCAGGCACAGAAACAGCTGATGGAGGATATCTACAAAGGTTCACCGTACGAGCGTGATGTCATCGGTCTGCCCGAGCACCTCAAAAACCCGCGTCTCAGCCGTCTGATCGAGTTCTACAACACATGGTATGTGCCGAACAACATGGCGCTTATCATCGTCGGTGATTTCGATTCCGAGTCCACCAAACCGATGATCGCAGAGACTTTCGGCCGCTTGGAACCGAAAGAATTGCCCGCTCGTCCTTCATATCCGGAGGTGAAACTGACCGGTAAGAAACACTACAATCTGGGTTATAACCCGCAAGTCGCTTGGGTTTATCAGGGTGTTAAAGAGGGTGATCCGGATCAGGATGTGCTGGAGTTTGTATGCCAACTGCTCTACAACGGACAGACCGGTCTGCTGGATCAAGTGAACACCAAGGGTGATGTGTCCGCAGCATATGCTTTCTCCGATACCCGTCGTAACGATGGACGTATCATCGTAATGGCTGTGCCGTACTATGATGCCAACCAGCAGATGTACGAGTCTGATAAAGCAACGGAGTCGATTGTAATGCGCGAGATCGATAAGATCAAACGCGGTGAGATCTCGGACGAACTGATTGCGAACGTAAAACATATGTACGCACAATCGTTCAAGGCGTTCAATGAGAGTCCGGCATCCAAGATGAATGTCCTCGTAGATGCGTTCACCTACGCGAAACCGGTTGACGATATCTTCACGGCTAACGAGAAGATTCAGAACCTCACCAAAGAGGAGATCGCACGTGTGGCAAAGAAATATTTCGATGCAGACCATATGACCATCTCCTTCGACGAGGATACCAAGAGCCTGAAAGCAAAACCGCTGCCGAAGCCGAATATCAAACCGTTGGATCCGGTGAAGAACGCCAAGACTGAGTATGCTGAAGCATTCAAGAAACTGCCGAAAGGTGAACTCAAACAGACCTTCAATGATTTCAATGAGGTGAAGGTAAGTTCGCTGGGTGATAATGTAACGCTTCGTTACACCCCGAACAAGAAGAATGATATCTTCTCGCTCGTTCTCCGTTACGGAGTCGGTGAGCATGAAATGCCGCTTCTGCCGTACGCAGCAGTGCTGATGGAAAATGCAGGTATCATGGGTAATCCGGCTATCGAGGGTAAGGATTTCGATATGCAGGTTGCTAAACTCGGAGGTTATGTGTCCTACGGATGTAATGATTCTTATTTCTATATCTCTATCTCCGGTGAGGATGAGAACCTCGACAAGATTATGAATCTGGTAACCCGTCAGTTACTCATGCCGTACTTGGAGCAGAAACAGTTGGATGCTATCAAGGGTAGCGAGTTCTTCTCTCGTCTGAGCCGCCAGAAACGTACGGCTGTGCAGAAATCTGCTCTCATGCAGTACGCTCTCTACGGCAAGAATTCCTCTTACTTGGACGAGGTGCCGTTTGCGGATATCTGGGGACTCGGACTGCCGAAAGTACAATCGTTGATCGCTCAGGCTCGTGAGTACGCATTGGATGTGTTCTACTGCGGTACGCTGCCGGAGGACAAACTGGTTGCTAACCTGCCGTTGACCGAAGGAATGAAACCCTCGAAGTCGCCGTTCGTGCAGGATCGTCAGTCGTATTCCAAACCGACCGTACTCTTCTTGCCGAACAGTAATGTACAGCAGGCTGACCTCTATTTTTACATCAACGGTCGTCCGTACGACATCGCTTCGGATGTGGCTTCTGACGCTTTCAACCAGTATATGTCAGGCGGTTTCACCGGTGTGATCATGAACGAGATTCGTGTAAAACGCTCCATGGCATACTCGGCTTACGGTGTGGATGCTACGCCGGAGTTACCGGGTAAGGATTGCTACTTCATCGGTTATGTGGGTACGCAGAGTGATAAGGTTAACGATGCGATCTCCGTATACATGGATATACTGAACGATATGCCGGCTGACTCAACGAATATTTTGGCTCTCAAGGCTGCTCTCAAGCAGGCAGCACAAACGGCTAAACCGTCCATGCGCAGCAAAGCGCAGACCTATGAGTACTGGCAGCGTCTGGGGTACAACGATGATCCCGCCAAAGTGAATGCTGCGGCTATCGACGCCCTCACTTTCGATCAGATTGAGACTTTCTACAAGGAGAATATCCAAGGAAAACCGGTAACGATCATTCTCATGGGTGACCCGAAGAAGATCGACCTGAAAGCTATCGAGAAGAAGATGGGCTGCAAGGTAACCAAACTCTCGCCGGCTAAACTCTTCAACTCTGTTGACGAACTGTATGACGCAGTCATGTAAAATGACTAAATGTTCAAATAAATGACCAAATGGTAAATGACAAAATGGTAAATAAACAATGTTCACAGGCCCACCGCAGTGGGTTTGTGAACATTGTTGGTAATCCCAATGTCGGCAAATCTACGTTAATGAACGCTTTGGTGGGGGAGCGCCTTTCGATCATTACTTCGAAGGCGCAAACCACCCGTCATCGTATCTTAGGTATCGTCAATGGTGAGGATTTCCAAATGGTCTATTCCGATACGCCGGGAGTTCTCTCTCCCAACTATCGGTTGCAGGAGAAGATGCTGGAGTTCAGCCGTTCCGCTCTCGTGGATGCCGATGTGCTTCTCTATGTCACAGAGCCGCAAGATAATGCCGATCGGAATGCCGACTATCTGGAGAAAGTGAAGCGGATGGCGGCAGCAGGAACGAAAGTGTTTCTCATTATTAACAAGATCGACCTGACGACCCAAGAGACCCTTGAGTCGCTTGTGGCATTCTGGCATTCCCAGTTGCCCGAAGCAGAGATTTTTCCTATTTCCGCACAGGAGCGTTTCGGCGTTGCGCAAGTCTTTGATGCTATCAAAGAGGCGTTACCCGTAGGGCCGCCGTTCTTCCCTAAAGACCAGTTGACCGATAAACCCGCGCGCTTTTTCGTCAATGAGATTATTCGCGAGAAGATCCTGCTCAATTACGATAAGGAGATCCCTTATTCGGTAGAGGTGGAGGTTGAGTCTTTCGTTGACCACGATGAAAACAACCTCAAGCCAAGCGGCTCTGCCGATCAAACAACCTCACACAATACCAAACCGCTGATTGAGATCAGTGCCGTTATCTATTGCGAACGCGAGAGCCAGAAAGGCATCCTTATCGGAAAAGCCGGTTCGGCTCTTAAGAGAGTAGGCTCTCAGGCACGTAAGGATCTGGAGGATTTCTTTCAGAAACCGGTCTTCCTCCAACTCTTTGTGAAAGTGGATCGGGATTGGAGATCCAACACCGGCCGCCTTAAGCACTATGGCTATGATTTGACTTGATCTGTCTAATACCATGAAAATACAATTTCTCGGAGCCACCCGCGAAGTAACGGGTAGCAAACATTTGATTACTACCGATTCCGGACATACGATCCTCCTCGATTGTGGTATGTATCAGGGAAAAGGAATGGAGACCGATGCAGCGAACCGCGATCTGGGCTTCGATCCCGCCAAACTCGATTGCGTCGTTCTCTCTCATGCCCATATTGACCATTCCGGGCTTATTCCTTATATATATAAAATGGGGTTCAGGGGTGATATCTATTGCACCCCTGCTACGCGCGATCTGTGCGCCCTCATGCTCACCGACACCGCATATATTCAGGAGCAGGATGTGCGAACCTATAATAAGAAGATCGACAAGCAGAACCCCCATAAGGAGAAAGGAAAGAAATATAAGATCGAACCGCTGTATACCCAGCATGAGGTGGATAAAGTGATGCGTCATTTCGTCTGCTATGATTATGATCGCCGTTTCCGCCTCTTCGATGATGTGCTTCTGACTTTCACCAACTCCGGTCATATGCTTGGCTCGGCGATCTGTTCGCTGGAGATCTATGAAGAGGATCATGCGTTGCATGGTCAACCGCCTTCAGAGACACGCCGATGGAAACGCCTTTGTTACACAGGTGATATCGGTCGTAAGCATTGTCATATCTTGCCCTCTCCGCAACTCTTCCCCCAGTGCGACTATCTGATTTGTGAGTCCACGTATGGAGACCGTTTGCATGACGAGGAACTCGTCTCGGAGGAACAGCTGCTCGGCGTAGTGGAGGACACTTGCGTCTATCGGAAAGGGCAACTCCTCATTCCTTCTTTCTCTGTCGGACGAACCCAGGAGATCGTATATGTTCTCAACCGGCTCTATAATGATGGCAGGCTGCCCCGTATACCGGTCTATGTCGATTCGCCGATGTCCACTAACGCAACCCAGATATTCAGGATGTATCCTTCCGAGCTGAGTGACGAAGTGCGCGATACCATGCGCTTCGATCCCGATCCTTTCGGATTCAACACCCTCCGCTATATTACGGACATCCGCGAATCAAAGGCGCTCAATCATAAGGAAGAACCCTGTATCATTATCTCCGCTTCGGGAATGCTGGAAGCCGGACGTATCAAGCATCATGTGGCGAATCATATCTCCGATCCGCGCTGCACGGTCCTTATCGTCGGTTATTGCGAACCCTCCACGCTCGGCGCACGTATCCAGCAGCCCGGTCTCCAATGGATATCGATCTTCGGTCTTGACCGGCGCATCAAAGCCCAGATAACAAAGATCGAAGGCTTCTCCGGTCATGGTGACTACAGGGAGATGATCGATTACATCACCCGTAGTCTGGCATTGGATCAGGTAAAGCGAACCTTCATCGTTCATGGCGAGAAAGAGACGGCAGAGACCTATCGTACCCACCTGACCGAAGCCGGCTTCCGCGCTGTTTCCATTCCCGAGAAAGGGGAGATAGTAGAATTGTAAATCATTAATCATCAATGCGAATAGCTATCATCGGTGCCGGTAGCGTCGGCACGAATCTACATCACGCTTTTGCGCTTAAGGGTATTCATGCGGAACTTGTCCATGCGCGCCCGCTGACGGATGAGCGGACCGCAAGCGAGGCGATCCGGCAGTTGCCTGCGGCGGATGTGTATATTTATGCGATCGCGGATCATGCTCTGCGCGAAGTGGTGGCAACGGTAAACGCCCCCAAGGCTCTCCATCTGCATACCTCCGGCTCAATGCCGGTAGATGTCTTCGGACCCGACAAACCCCATTCCGGTGTGCTCTATTTCTTCCAGAGTTTCAGCCGCACCGTCCTCATTGATGATTGGGCTGCTATTCCTTGTTTTATTGAAGGACATAATATTGACGACATCGCTGCTATCTATTCCTTGGCGTTGTGTCTCACTTCGCGTATCTACGAGGCGTCCCAGCATGACCGTGAGCGGCTTCATGTGGCAGGTGTCTTCGCCAATAATTATTCCAATCTCATGTATCGTATTGCCGCCGATCTGCTGCGGGATACTCAGATTCCTTTTGCGGCACTCATTCCGCTCATTGATCAGACGGCTGCGAAAATCCATTCCATTTCGCCGCAGGAGGCTCAGACAGGTCCGGCGCAACGGGGTGATATTCAGGTTATTGGCCATCACTTGGATATTCTCTCGAATATACCGGAGACTTCCTCTTTCCCGTCTGCCGACCTGCGGACGGTGTATCAAACCCTTGCAAAATTAATTAACCCTCAAATCCCCAATACCTCATGTTAGAATATATTGATCGTCAGAACTCGGATTGTTTTAAATGGGATTCCGATTGTGCCCAAGGCTGCTTGCCGCTATGGATCGCAGATATGGATTTTGCGGCGGCGCAACCCATACGAGAAGCGATGCAGCGACGCCTGAATCATGGTGTCTTTGGCTATTCGATAGTTCCTCAGGCTAATTACGATGCAGTCGCTTCGTGGTTCAGCCGCCGCCATGGTTGGAAGGGGATCAACCGGTCCAATCTTCTCTATACGACGGCTGTTGTGCCGGCTATCTCTGCAATCTTCAAGGCGCTTCAGTTGCATAACCAGAAGCCGTCCCAAGCCTCGCCTTGTGCGCCCCTGCGGGTTCTCACTTTTACTCCGGCGTATAACTGTTTCTTTGCCTGTATCGAGAATATGGGTTGTACACTGGTGCCCTCGCCTCTTGTCCTGCGCGATAACCGTTTTGAGATCGATTGGGAGGATGTGGAGCGCAAAGCGAAAGAGGCGGATGTGTTCCTTCTTTGCAACCCCCATAACCCCACCGGACGGGTTTGGACGCGCGACGAACTGACGCGCCTTGCTGATATCATGCGTCGCGAACATCTCTTTGTGCTCTCCGACGAGATCCATTGTGAGTTCACTTTCCCCGGCCATACCTATACGCCTTTCGCATCGATCGCTATCAACGATACCGATTTCTGTGTTTGCACCTCTGCCTCTAAAGCCTTTAATATAGCAGGACTGCTCTGCGCGAATATCTATGTGCCGAACCCCGAACTCTTTGAACGGATCAATTACGCCCTCGAGATCCATGAGGTGAACGGACTCAACCCCTTCGGGCTTGTGGCTCAAGTGGCGGCGTACAATGAATCGGAAACATGGTTGGATGAACTCAATGCCTATATCTACGGAAACTTCTGTTATCTGCGCGATTTCCTTAACCGCCGCACGCCGAAACTGCACCTTCATGTGACCGAAGGTACCTATCTCGCGTGGGTGAATATAGAGGAATTGGGCATGAGTGCCGAGGCTTTTTGTGTAGCCCTTGCGAAAGAGGGGCATGTCCTCTTTAATCCCTCGGAAATGTACGGAGCGGAACGCTATATCCGCATCAATCTGGCTACCTCGCGCGAAGTCCTTGCTGAGGCGCTGGAGCGATTGGCAGCTTTTCTATCGCGCGAAGCGTAAGCCGCGAGAGGGCATAGTCGTCTAATGCCGGCCATGGAATGGCGATCCCGCCGTCTATGGCCGGCAGTTCGTTTACCTGATGGACGATAAAACGCGCATGGATCCGCTGGTGCGAGAGAATATGTGTGAAGGAAAGAGGATTTTCGCCCCTTGATTGGTTGCTCTCCTCGCTCCATCCTGCACTCTCTTCACAAGGAAACTCATAGAGATGATACCATATATCTTTGGGATCTTCCCGCTTGCGAAGCAGTGTGTAAATCTCTGTATTTTGTGCATTTATTTCCCTGCTTCTGCAGATATAGATATGGTATTCAAACCATCTGTCTCTTACTTTCGGCCGTGGTTTTCTGATCGGCAGCAACTCCGCCGTACCATGCGCATGAGCGGCGCAGAAATCTGCCAGCGGACATTCATCGCATCTATCCTCCAAAAACGAATGACTTTCGACTTTCGACTTTTGACTTTCGACTTTAGGAACGCAGTAGAGCGCGCCGAACTCCATGATCGCCGAGTTGAATAATCGCGGATGGGCACGATCCAGAAGCTCTTCTATCTTGGCCCGGAAGAGTTTTTTTCCCGCCGTGGTGTCGAACGCCTCGTCGATATCCAGTAGCCGCGCTACTACGCGATACACATTGCCGTCCATAGCGGGGTAGGGGTGGTCATACGCAAACGAAGCGATCGCTCCTGCCGTGTAATCGCCGATGCCCGGCAGCGAACGGATGTCTTCGAACTTCTTCGGGAAAGGCGTCCAACCTTTCTCCACAATGATCTTCGCCGCCTTGTGCAGATTGCGCGCACGGCTGTAGTATCCTAACCCCTGCCATTCCCGCAGTACCTCTTCTTCGGCAGCCTCCGCCAGATCTTCTACGCGGGGCCAGCGCGCGATAAAACGCATGTAATAATCCATCCCTTGTACCACGCGCGTCTGCTGCAGGATCACTTCGCTCAACCAGATTGCATAGCCGTCCTCCGTCTCCCGCCAAGGCAGAATACGCCGATGGATCTCGTACCACTCGTATAATCGGTTATAAAATAGAGAGTTGAGCATTTTTGAACCCTAAAAAAGAACTTTTTTGTCTAAAAACGGTGCAAAATTACTAAAAAAAAGCTAAATTTGCAATTTTTTTGCTGAAAAACTTTTGTATTTCAATAATTTATAGTAACTTTGCACGATTTTTCGAAAATTAAGGACTAAAAATAGCATAAATATGACAAAAGCAGATCTCATTAACGAATTGGCTATCGCTACGGGGTATGACAAAAAGACTATTACCATTGTGGTAGAGGGCTTTATGGAGAATGTGAAGAAGAATGTGGCTTCTGGAGAGAATGTATATCTCCGCGGATTCGGCAGTTTTATCACAAAGACGCGTGCTGCAAAAGTAGGCCGTAATATTAGCAAGAACACCTCCGTCGTTGTGCCGGAGCATAAGATCCCCTTCTTCAAGCCGGCGGATGATTTCTCCGACATGGTTCGATAAGTTCGATAATTTTAAATAATAAAATACTAACAGTTTAATTCTTTAACATTATGCCAAACGGAAAGAAGCATAAGAGACATAAGATGTCCACGCACAAACGTAAAAAACGTCTGCGCAAGAATCGTCATAAGCATAAGTAATTGACGGTTGTCCCTCAGCTTTGTGGCGTGAGACTTACTCAAGTGTGGGTAAGTTGCCACAAGGCTTTTTTTATTTATTGTTATAACCCTTTCAAGTATGAAAAGCGAATTAATTGTGGATGTACAGCCCCATGAGATCGCTATTGCGCTTACCGAGGACGACCGCCTCCAGGAGGTTGCCCGGGAGAAAAGAGACCAGGACAACTTCGCCGTAGGGAATATCTATTACGGCCGTGTCAAAAAGGTCATGCCGGCGCTTAATGCGGTTTTTGTGGATGTAGGTCATGAGAAAGAAGCTTTTCTGCATTATTTGGATTTAGGTTCTCAGTTTCGTACGCTGCAAACGTATGTCACCAAAGCCGTCTCGGATCGTCGGCACATGCCTGTTATTACAAAGACGGCCCGCCAACCCGAGGTGAAGAAAGAAGGACAGATAGCCGATATTCTCAAAGTGGGCGATACGCTCTTGGTGCAGGTCTCCAAAGAGCCCATCAATACCAAGGGACCGCGCCTCACCGCCGAGATCTCTATCGCCGGACGCAATATCGTCCTGATTCCTTTCTCCGACGGCGTTATGGTGTCACAGAAGATCAAGCGCGAAGCCGAACGGCAACGCCTCAAACAACTGATGCTCTCTATCAAACCTGCGGGGTTTGGCATCATCGTCCGCACTGTCGCAGAGGATAAACGCGCTGCAGAACTTGATAATGAATTACGATTGCTGGTGGAGCGATGGACCCAGACCGTTCAATCTCTCCAGCAGAAAGAACCCGTCAGTCTCGTCAGCGAAGAAATGGGACGTACACTCGGTATCATCCGCGATGTACTCAGCCCCGATTTCACTTCTATCCAGATCAATGATCAGGAGATCTATAATGAGGTCACTCATTATCTCCAACTCATCGCTCCCGAGAGCACGAAGATCGTAAAGTATTATAAAAACGAACAACCTATCTTTGACCATTTTGACATCACCCGTCAGATGAAAACGGGGCTCGGCAGAACGGTCGGTTTTAAACACGGAGGTTACCTCATTATTGATAAGACCGAAGCACTGTTCTCTATTGATGTCAATTCCGGCAGCAAGAAAATCTATGAGGACCAGGAGGAGAATGCCTTCCAGTTCAACATGCTTGCGGCGGACGAACTCGTCCATCAGCTCCGATTGCGTGATATTGGCGGAATCATCATTGTCGATTTCATCGATATGGACTCAAAGGACCACCAGCAGCAGCTGTACGACTACGTGCGTAAACTGATGGAACGCGACCGCGCGAAGCATAATGTACTGCCTCTCTCCAAGTTCGGCTTGATGCAAATCACGCGCCAGCGTGTGCGCCCGGCTGTAGAGATGCAGGTTGAGGAAACTTGTCCCACCTGTATGGGCAAAGGGAAGATCCAGGCGTCTATCCTCTTCACCGACACGCTTGCGGAGCAGATCGAGCATGAGTACGAGCAGCACGGAAGAGGCCTGCAACTCCATCTTCATCCATTCCTCTATGCCTATGTCACACGGGGGTTCTGGCGCTCTCTCGCCTTCCAATGGAGACGCAAATACGGAGTACGTGTCATTGAGAACCAGTCCCTCGGTATGCTTGAGACGCGATTTATTGCAGAAAAGTAAAAAGAAAAATAGAGACCCGCAAAGGTCTCTATTTTTTTTATGCTTACAGAGTAGGGGATTCTTCTTCCACCTCGGCGCCGGGTATGTACCGTTTCAGTACCCTTGCTACGCCCGTGGTCCAGAAATTGATGCTGTCGCTATCCATCTGCAGGCTGCTGATCATCTTCACTACTTGATCGATCGGCATTCCGTAGCGCAAGACACCCGAGATCAGTTTGGCGTAGTTCCAGAACTCGCGGTCGAACTTGTAACTCAAGCCTTCTACCGTCGTCTTGAACCCTCTGGTGTTCACAAACTGAAAATCGTAGCGGTGACTTCCGTCCTCATGGGTGACCTTGATGATCTTGCCTTTCGTCACGGATTTCGGCAACGCGATACCCATCTCGTCATCCGCCAGACCCGTGAATATCTCATACGGCCGTCCGTCACGCAGACCTACGAAGGCAATCCATTTGTCTTTCTGGTTCTGAAACCGCACTACGTCGCATTCCAGTTCTGCCGGGCGTTTTAGAGGGGTTGTGCTGTCAGGAGTTTCCATAATATATCTGTCTTTAATCTTTTTTCTTTGAGCAGCTCCGCTGCGGTCTTTTTTCTTTGAGCGAAGCGGCCTGACTAATGGTTATCTTGGCGGAGCAAGAGGTCTCGCCATGGCCGTTTTTTTGCTGGTATTGCACTCCTTCCGGACTGACCAGATATAGAGTCTCCAATATTTCGCCCGGCATTGCCTCTTTCTGGTAGTTGATGTCGAGGCGTACGGTTTTGCCGTAATAGTCGGGCAGATAGGCGTCTGTCATGGCTTGGAGGTATCGGCAGGAGTTGCAATGTCCGTTGTAATCGATGTCTGAATAAACCACTTTGTGCTGCTCGCTGCCCGTCGGTTCCGGGATGGTTGTCATCCGTACGCGGTTCATCTCGATCACTTCGCCGTCAACGCAGTCCGCAAACATCGGATCGTCGAAGATATTGACGATCTCGCGTTTCTCCAAGTCCAGTACCGCCCAAACGGACTTGCACTGACCGATGAGCCTCCACTCTTCTGAAGGCTGAGAGCTGACGGCTGACGGCTGACGGCTTCCCTCTGACGGCTGACGGCTTCCCTCTGACGGCTTCGCATAAATGCGGAAGTTACGGGTGCTGAGCATATGCGCGTTACTCTCGATCCATGTCTCAAACCGCACTTTCTGGCAGTGCGTCGGCAGCTCATACATCTCCGCACTCAGCCTTGTCAATATCCATGTCAGTCCCCGCGGATGCAATGCCGCAATGCCGAACCCTAATTCGTCTGCAACCGTCCCTGCTACTTCCAGCAGGTAGTTCTCCAGATTAAAGAGGCGCAGTTTCTTTTTGCCGTCCACCTCTTGGTATTTGATCTCGTATTCGTAATTGTATTTCATAATAGTTATCAGCTTTCAGTATTCAGTTTTCAGCCTTCAGCCTTCAGTATTCAGCCTTCAGTATTCAGTTTTCAGCCTTCAGCCTTCAGTATTCAGTATTCAGCTTTCAGCTTTCAGTATTCAGCTTTCAGCCTTCAGTTAAATCGACTGCAAAGTTAGTATTTTTTTTTGAAATACGCAAGTTATTCGTTTTTTTCTTTCTATTTATTTGTGAATGTCATTTTTTGTGTACCTTTGCAGCTGCTTTTTTGTGTACCTTTGCAGCCGCTTGTTTATTGCTCCGGAATTGAATTCCGGGATAGCCGTAGCGGCGGCCTCCCGCCCGCAAACCGCCCGGCGCGAAAATGACAAAAAAAGGACCCGCCTCGGGGTCCAATCGAATGCTCAACGTATGCTGAACGTATGCTCATCGTATGCTCTATGGGACGAAAGTACGGTGAACATACCCTGACGATACTATGCCTCACTGCCGGCATCGCCTTGTTTCTGAGCCATACTCAGTTCGTGCTTTACAAAATCGCATAACCGCCCTTGAATGGACCGGTTCTGTTTGATTGCCTTGCGTTTTGCCGCCTCATATCGGGCCTCCCATTCAGCGCGAAGCGCAGGATCATGCATGGCTGACTTGTATTCTGCCATCATTGCCTTAAAACGAAGTGCCGTTGGAAGCGAGGCTTTCTTTTTCTTCGTCGCTTCGCTCAATTCGGGCTTCTCGCACACTGCCGCCCACTCCCAGTTTCCGGGAATATGCCTTGCGTAGTGCCGTTTGTCGACATGCCCCCGCAAGTCATCTACTAATCCTGTCCATTTTGCTTTCATAGTTGTTTTTTCTGGTTGTTTGACATTGTCTGCCTGCCGTTCCCTCCTTTCAGCCAGCGGTCGAGCCATCCGCGGAACTCACGCTGCCAGAGAATACCGTTCTGGGGTTTCAAAACCCAGTGGTTCTCGTCCGGGAAGATCAGCAGTTCTGCCGGCACGCCGCGCATCTTGGCTGCGTCAAAGGCTGCCATCGCCTGGTTCGCCAGGATACGGTAGTCTTTCTCGCCGTGGATACAGAGGATAGGGGTGTCCCATTTGTCGACGAACTTGTGCGGGCTGTTGGCGAAGGTGCGCTGGGCGGTTTTGTTGTCTTTCTCCCAGTACGCGCCGCCCATATCCCAGTTAGCGAACCATTTCTCCTCGGTCTCCAGATACTGCATCTCCAGATTGAAGATACCGTCGTGGGCGATGAAGGCTTTGAATCGTCCGTCATGGTGACCGGCGATCCAATAGACGCTGAAGCCGCCGAAGGAAGCGCCAACGCAGCCCAGATGGTCTTTGTCCACATATGGCTCCGTGCAGAACTCGTCAATGGCGGTGAAATAATCCTTCATGCACTGGCCTCCGTAGTCTCCGGAGATCTCTTCGTTCCACGCCATGCCGAAGCCCGGCAGTCCGCGTCTGTTCGGCGCTACGATGATATAGTCGCCGGCGGACATCATCATGAAATTCCAGCGGAAGGACCAGAACTGCGAAACCGGACTTTGCGGACCTCCTTCGCAATATAGGATCGTCGGGTATTTCTTCGAGGGGTCGAAATGCGGCGGATAGATGATCCAAGTCAGCATATCTTTGCCGTCCGTGGTCTTCTGCCAGCGCGGTTCAACGGTGGAACGCTCGATCTGGGAGTAGATATTGTCGTTTTCGCCGGTCAGTTTGTCCAGCAGTTTGTTGTAGGTGTCAAACGGCTGGTCGTACCAGACCTCGGTGTGCGCATAGTCGCCGTTGTCTTTCTCCAGCCACTCGCCTACATCCATCCGGTAGATCTCGTTCGCCTGGCGCATGGAGTGTCCCAGAATAAACGCATAATGATCGCTCACATCGCCCAATCCCAGATCGTACTGCCCTTCCGTCAGGCGGCTGACATAACCGTTCAGGTTCACATGGTAGAGTTGCACCGTGGCGTGCCAACAGGCGGTGAAAAGCAGGCTGGAGTCGTTGTACCAGGCGTATTCATCCACATTTGTATCCATCGTGCGGCTCAGGAAGCGTTTTTCGCCGGTCTTGAGGTTCATGACCATGAGGCGGTTCTCGTCGCTCTCATAGCCGTCGCGCGCCATGGACTGCCATGCAATCCACTCTCCGGAAGGCGAGTAAGAGGGGTTGGTGTCATAGCCGCCGTTGCCCTCCGTGATGTTTTTCTCCTCGCGCGTACGTATATTATAAAGGTATATGTCGCTGTTGGTGGAAACGGCGTAGTCCAGTCCGGTTTTCTTGCGGCAGGTGTAGGCGATCTCTTCGTTGTTCGGGTTCCAAGCCAGCTGTTCCACGCCTCCGAAAGGCTTCATGGGAGACTCAAAGGCGGTGCCCTCCAGAATATTCACGCATCCGCCAAGTTTGGCGGATTTAATACGTTCTCCTTCTCCGTAATACTCGATCTGCAGGTCACAGACAAAGGGCTGCGGCGCTGTTTCTGTCCATTCGTCCCAGTGCTTGTACATCAGATCCTCGTGCATGTGGCCGGTAGCTAACGGCAGGTCCGGATATTTGTCGGCGGTTGTCTGGACGGTCTTGACCTGTTTGACGAGGATGACCTTGTCGCGCATCGGAGAGAGCAGGAAACCCTCGATGTCATTTGCCATTTGGTCATTTGGCAAGACTTCCACCTCCTCTTTGTCGCGGCGCAGGTATAGCTTGCCGCCCTTGAGGTACGCGAGACATCCGCTGTTGCCGAACCATGCCGGTTCGGAACCGACGAACTCATCCACAACCGCCATGTCCTCAAACGGATTGCAGATGCGGATCCAGGTCGTGGAGCGGTTCTCCTCTACGGAGTAGTAACTCACGGTGTAAGCGAGAAGTCCTGTCTCAATGTCGCTCTTGACGCTCCCGATGCGTCCCATCGCCCACAGCCCTTCCGGCGTCAGACGACCGCCTTCGATCGTGATCTGGGGTTTTGTCACAGGGGCTTTCTCCGCCGGGTTATTCTCTTTTGCGCATCCTGCGCACAGCAATGCCAATGCTGCCATAATACCAAATTTTACGCTTTTCATCATTCAGTTTTCTCAATTAGTGTGCAAAGATACTGCTTTTCCGCGATATATGCAAGTTTTTTTGAATATTTTTTGTTCTTTTTGTCAAACGACTTCAGCAGTGTATTTTTCGTTTTGGAAAACTTTTCGACATTGTAAAAATCATAAACGGCACATTACCAGCGATTTGTGTTTTCGTTTTGGACAACTTTCTTTTCTGTCGATAAATTTTCTTTCCCGTTTTCTTGCACATTTCAATTATTTGTTGTACCTTTGCAGTCGATTTCGTTTGACGAAAATAAACATAGATAATCAGATTATTAATTATATATTAATCATACTATATTATGGAAACATACATTATCAAACGTGATGGAAAGAAAGAACTCTTTGCCATTGACAAAATCAAAAATGCCATTTCGAAGGCATTCTTGGCAGTAGGTGCATTTGCTACGGAGGAGACTCTCGGAGCGGTCCTCTCGCATCTGCGTGTTCATAACGGGCAGACCGTCGAGGAGATCCAGAATCAGGTGGAGACCGCTCTCATGGCAGAGGGCTATTATCAGGTGGCGAAGGCTTTCATCCTCTACCGTCAGGGGCACACCGAGGACCGCGAGACCCAGCAGCGTCTGGATTTCATGATGAATTATGTGCAGGCATCCAATGCCGCCGAGGGTTCCAAGTTCGATGCGAACGCCAATGTGGAGCATAAGAATATCGCCACCCTCATCGGTGAGCTTCCGAAGCAGGGCTTCATCCGTCTCAACCGCCGTCTGCTGACCGAGCGGATCAAAGAGATGTACGGCAAGGAGCTTTCCGACCGCTACATGTCGCTTCTGAACCAGCATTTCATCTACAAGAATGACGAGACGAACCTCGCCAACTATTGCGCATCGATCACGATGTACCCGTGGCTCATCGGCGGCACCAAGTCGATCGGCGGAAACGCCACTCCTCCTCATAACCTCAAGTCTTTCTGCGGCGGGTTCATCAACATGGTGTTCATGGTTTCGTCCATGCTCTCCGGAGCCTGCGCAACGCCTGAGTTCCTGATGTATATGAACTATTTCATCGAGCAGGAGTACGGCCCGGATTACTACAAACGCGCTGACGAAGTGGTGGATTTGAGCCTCAAACGCCGCACGATCGACAAGGTTATCACCGATTATTTCCAGCAGGTCGTTTACAGTCTGAACCAGCCTTCCGGAGCACGTAACTTCCAGTCCGTATTCTGGAATATCAGCTATTATGACCGCTATTATTTCAAATCACTCTTTGAGAACTTCCGCTTCCCGAACGGCGAAGAGCCCCACTGGGAGAGTCTGGATTGGCTCCAGCGCCGGTTCATGAACTGGTTCAACGAGGAGCGTACCCGTTGCGTGCTCACCTTCCCGGTTGAGACCATGGCGCTTCTTGCCGAGGACGGCGATATCAAGGACAAGGAGTACGGCGATTTCACGGCAGAGATGTACGCGAAGGGCCATTCCTTCTTCACCTATGTGTCGGACAACGCGGACTCCCTCTCCTCCTGCTGCCGTCTGCGTAATGCCATTACGGACAACAGCTTCAGCTATACCCTCGGCGCGGGTGGTATCTCTACCGGCTCCAAGTCTGTGCTCACTATCAACCTCAACCGCGCCATCCAGTACGCCGTACGTAACAACATTCCGTATCAGGCCTATGTGGAGGACATCGTGGATCTCATGCACAAGGTTCAACTCGCTTATAACGAGAACCTCAAGAACCTGCAGGAGAAAGGCATGCTGCCGCTCTTCGACGCCGGTTATATCAATATCGGCCGCCAGTACCTCACTATCGGTGTGAACGGACTGGTCGAGGCGGCTGAGTTCCTCGGCCTCGAGATCAAAGATACGCCGGAGTATGCGCATTTCGTACAGGAACTCCTCGGTATCATAGAGAAGAAGAACAAAGAGTACCGTTCGCAGGGCGTGATGTTCAACTGCGAGATGATTCCGGCTGAGAACGTAGGCGTTAAACACGCAAAGTGGGACAAAGAGGACGGCTATGTCGTTCCGCGCGATTGCTACAACAGCTATTTCTATGTGGTGGAAGACAAGAGCCTCAACGTACTCGACCGTTTCCGTCTCCATGGCAAGAAATATATCGAGCACCTCACTGGCGGTTCGGCGCTCCACTGCAATCTGGAGGAACACCTCTCCCAAGAGCAGTACCGCCAGCTTCTGCGCGTAGCTGCCGTAGAGGGATGTAACTATTTCACCTTCAATATCCCGAACACGATCTGTAACGACTGCGGCCATATCGACAAGCGTTACCTCAAGGAGTGCCCGCATTGCCATTCCAAGAATGTGGACTACCTGACGCGTGTGATCGGCTACATGAAGCGTGTGTCGAACTTCTCGGAGGCCCGTCAGAAAGAGGCGGCTCGGCGTTACTACGCAGAGAAGAAAAAAGCACCGCAGTGCTAAGAAAGATGAAAGTAGCTTCATTTGATATAGTCTTTCAAGAGATTCCGGGCGAGGTAACACTCGCCCTTAATCTCTCTAATTGCCCCTGTCATTGCCCGGGTTGCCATAGTCCGCATCTATGGGAGGACACAGGTGAGATGCTGAACGAAGAACTGTTGAACGGGCTTCTGGACCGCTACGGGGCAATGGTCACTTGCGTATGCTTCATGGGCGGCGATCAGGATCCCGAAGAAGTAGCCCGTTGGGCGGAGTATGTGCGAAATCTGTCTGCGGGTAGAGACGGTTCGTCCGGTGCTGCCGGTCTCAAAACGGCATGGTACTCCGGCCGAATGAAAATGCCGGCGGCGGAAGGTCCTTTTGACTATGTCAAGATCGGCCCGTACCGCGAGGACTTGGGAGGACTCAAATCGGAGAAAACCAACCAACGCCTCTATCGCCGGACCGGTGACTCATGGACGGATATCACTTCTTCCTTCTGGCGTAAGAATCTTTGATTTTCGGAACAATATTATACAAAGAGAGAGCTGCCTTGAAAGCAGCTCTCTCTCGTTTTTGCATCCTTTAGAGGATGATCACCTTGTGCGTCTCAGTCTTGTCGCCGACATGTGTGCGGACGAAATAGATACCGTTGATGTTCGGGAGGGCGAGTAGGGTATTTCCCTCAACGAACTCGCCGGACGAGATGAACAGTCCTGTGGATGAATAGATCTCGTATGATCCCTCGCAGTTAGCGGTGATAGCGATCTCCGGTTTGTGTCTCGAGGTGTAAGACGAAACGCGAACCATCGGTTGGATGTCATTGCTGTACTGCACGATCTCAATCGGACAGGAAGGAACATAATATCCTTCGTTGCGACGCATAGCCTCCATATAAACGAAGTCGCCCGGTTGCAGATTGTCGTAGTGCAGATACGGCGCCTCGCCATGGTATGACGATACTCCATTGCGAACGACATACCATTTCGCTGTGACGATATCGTATCCGCCATTATTAGCTTTATTCAGCGGAGCAACCACATCGTCCCAGTTCTGCTTGAGCACCCATGACGGATACTTAACGACCAACTCGATATTATCTCTATATCCTTGACCGCAAGCACCATTGTCCAGAACCAATCGCATCCTATAGATATCAGGTCTTCTGTCTGCTTTCGAATCGTAAGCCACATGGATGACCTCGTCACTGAGAACCGGTTGGTTCAAGATATCCGTAAATCCGCCATAGGTTTTCGCATTCGAGTCAAAATAGATACTATACCTGCTGGGTCGCTTATTGCCGCTGTAAGTGTAATGCAGATCGAATCCGTAATCATCGGCACAAACCTCATCAGAATAAGCAGAGAGGACCTCGATATTGCCGGAGAAGATGAGATTGAGGACATAGAGCGTAGAGATCTTGTTGATACTATCTACAGCCAGTTCGCTATAGGTACCGGATCTACGGAGTGTGTCTTCTCCCCAGACATAGTACTCGCCTTCGCAGACAGTGATATTGGTTGTGATCGTATCGGTCTTTACCACCGTGAGATGGAGTGTACGGATACTGTCGCAACGGCCTTTCTGCCATGAAGCATTGAATACTCCGGAGTTGTAGTACTCTCTACCTTCCCATACGAACGGCAGTTCCTCTGGCCAAACGCGCTCGTAGAAGTCGAACTGGTATGCAGGATCGACATGGAGGTTGAGCGTCAGGATACTGTCGCATCCGTTGACGGTCTTGAGCGTCACTTTGTGGAGGCCGGTCTTAGTGAACCTCTTTCCTGCGAAATCAACGTAATCGCCATCGCAGATAGTGGTATCCTTGACAGGCATCTCGAAGGAAGGCGCGCTATATACCTCTACGCGGTAGAGACTATCCAATGCGCTGGTTCGGTCATCAATCTGACGGCGGCGCAGGAATACATACTGTCCCGGCTGACGGATCGTATCGCCATCAATGATAAGCAATTCGCCCGTACAGATAGGAATGAGGTTCCAAGCGGAGTAGTGCTCTGTCACGTTGATGGTGAGGATGATGGTGCTGTCGCATCCGTACTGGTTGATATACTCCTCGGTGAAGTCCTTTATTACGCCTCTTGCCAGACCATCGTTGACGCCATAGACGCGTCCATCATACACGAACGGCAGATCTTCCTCCGTGATCACCTTTGTTACCTTGGTGAACGAGGTCGGATTGACTTTCAGGGTGAGAATGATCACAGAGTCCATCTTACCTGGCACCTCAACCGACGCCCTATACGTACCGGCCTTAGTGAGGGTCTTGCCGTAGAAATTATAGGACTCGCCGTTACAGATCGAGTCTTTGCGCTGGACTGTGATCACACGTTTGGAGTTCACCGCGATCTGGAAGATACTGTCGCATCCGTATATAGTATGCAGCGTATCGGTGTAGATGGTATCCGTGCGTGTGATGTTGATACCGTGTAAGGTCTGGGTCTCTCCCTCCCTGATCAAGTATTGCTCATACGTGAAATAGGACGGGTGAACGGTCAACTTCAACTCGTAGATACTATCGAAACCGTAGCGTGTGAGGTACGGATCACGATAAGTATAGGTAATGTCTTTACCGTAACGCGTGGTGGTGTTGGTCTCCTGGTAAACGGTATCCATATGGATCGTTTGACCATGCCAGTGGATCGTATCCGGTGCACATACATCTCTGTATTCCGTGAAGATATACGACGGATGAACCTCCAAGTGGAGGAAGATCGAACTGTCGCATTCGTACGGTTTGCCGGTTCTGCCGGTGTACTCGTAATCTCCAGGAATCGTTAACTGACGTCCGTTGAAGTTATAGGAGTCCTTGTCGGAGATATGTACCGTATCCCAACGCTCGAAGGTAGGATGTACGCTTACGGTGTATTTGATAACCGAGTCGCAGCCCGCCGAAGAAGGAATCGTATCGTAGAAGATCGCATTCGAGGTGAAGGTATCTTTGCGGAAGATGAACATGTTTCCTTCGCACAGAGATATACTCCGTTCATCATAGAAGGCCTCCCGTACATTGAGATGCAACGTGGTCACTACGCGTGAAGAATCGGTCCATGCGGTGGGCAGTACATAATCGCCAGACTCATTGTACTCATATCCGTGCCATATAAACGGCAGATTGTTCTTGCAGACATACGCGGTGGTGTCCACGCGGAACTCCTTGAGAACGGTGAGGATGAGTTGGTACGTGTCGGTACACTTGCCGTTGGTCTCACGACGCTCATAGACACCGGACTCCTTGAGCCATTTGCCGTCAAAGAAGACAGAGTCGCCTTCGAATATACGGCGGATCTCCGACTGGTAAGCGACAGGTATTACCTGCAGCGAGAGCATGACAATCGAGTCACAACCGTTCGCAGCCGTCAGTGTGTCGTAATAGGTTCCTTGTGTGGTCAGGATCAAATCGCCGAACTTATAGAAGTCGCCTTCGCATATCGTTGCCACGATCGGTTCAGAAGGACGCGCTATCGGCAGTACATTCACTTTGAGACCGATGACAACCTCCTGTCCGTCTGCGTAGGTGGTGTCGCGATAGATACCCGATTCGTAGATCTTTCTATTGCGCCATTCGAGCGGTAACTCGTTTGCGCAGACGGTTACGGAGTCGTCATACATACGTTTTACCGTCAGATGGAGCTCAATGATACTATCGCACCCGAACGAAGAAGACAAGCGAACAGGGTAATTACCGGGCTCAGAGATTGTATCTCCGTGGAACATAACAGTGTCGCCTTCGTAGATCGTTCTGTTAATGGTGTTATAGTATTTCTTGAGCACATTCAGATGCAGGATCACTATGCTGTCGCAACCGACGGTGTTCTTGATCGTGTCTCGGTATTCGCCGGAGGTGGTGAGGAAGCGATTATTGAAGTTAAAGATATCGCCTTCGCATATCTCGCGGTAAAGAGTGGTGTCCGTCGGTTGGGTGACTTTCAACTGCAGACCGTAGAACATTCTCTCGCCGTTGACAACCGTTGTGTCATTGCGGTAGATGCCTGCGGTGTAGAGGAGTGTGGACGAACCGTCCCATTTGTTGATCCAGTTGTACGGCAGATCGGAGGTACAAACGGTCACAATGGTATCTACCATCGGATGCACAATCAACTGCAGAACGGAGGTACTGTCGCATTCTTCCGGTGTATGTCCGTAATGTGTGTACATACCTGTGGTTGAGTAGGTTGTTCCGAAGAAGTCAACCGATTGTCCTTCCAGAATGTGCTCCACCTTGTAGTTGTAGTACGGTTTGTTGACGGTCAGTACGAGTGTCTGGATGCTGTCGCAACCGTTCGCGGCACTCAGCGTATCGCGGTAAACACCGGCAACGGTCAAGTGCTCCCCTCCGAAGAGATAGCTGCTGCCCTCGCAGATAGCCACTCTCACGGTGTCGAAGACAGGATCGTTGACACGCAACTCCAATCCGTAGAACATTCTCTCGCCGTTGACAACCGTTGTGTCATTGCGGTAGATGCCTGCGGTGTAGAGGAGTGTGGACGAACCGTCCCATTTGTTGATCCAGTTGTACGGCAGATCGGAGGTACAAACGGTCACAATGGTATCTACCATCGGATGCACAATCAACTGCAGAACGGAGGTACTGTCGCATTCTTCCGGTGTATGTCCGTAATGTGTGTACATACCTGTGGTTGAGTAGGTTGTTCCGAAGAAGTCAACCGATTGTCCTTCCAGAATGTGCTCCACCTTGTAGTTGTAGTACGGTTTGTTGACGGTCAGTACGAGTGTCTGGATGCTGTCGCAACCGTTCGCGGCACTCAGCGTATCGCGGTAAACACCGGCAACGGTCAAGTGCTCCCCTCCGAAGAGATAGCTGCTGCCCTCGCAGATAGCCACTCTCACGGTGTCGAAGACAGGATCGTTGACACGCAACTGCAGGCCGTAGAACATTCTCGCTCCGTTGACGAAAGTCGTATCGTTGCGGTAGATGCCTGCGGCATAGAGCGGTGTCTGCTGTCCGTTCCACTTGTTAACCCATATGTACGGCAGGTCGTTCGAGCATACGGTCACGATGGTGTCAATCATCGGATGTACCACCACCTTGATCACGGTCGTGCTGTCGCATCCGTTGGGCGTGAGGCCCTTGATCGTATGGATGGTGTCTTTGTCGAAGGTGAGACCCATTACTGTAACGGACTGACCCTCAACGATATGCTCTTCTCTATAGTTGTAGTAGGGTTTGTTAACGGTGAGATGCAGCGTAGTGATGCTGTCGCATCCGTTAGCGCCCATCGTAGTGTCCCGATAGATACCGCTCTCGGTGAGATTCATACCCTTGAAGGTGTAGAAGTTATTGTCACCGGCGCATATACTGTCGTGGATATCCTTGAATACAGGGTTGTTGACAACCAGCTGCAGACCATAGAACATTCTCGCTCCGTTGACGAAAGTCGTATCGTTGCGGTAGATGCCTGCGGCATAGAGCGGTGTCTGCTGTCCGTTCCACTTGTTAACCCATATGTACGGCAGGTCGTTCGAGCATACGGTCACGATGGTATCCACCATCGGATGTACAACCACCTTGATCACGGTAGTGCTGTCGCATCCGTTCGGCGTGAGACCCTTGATCGTATGGATGGTGTCTTTGTCGAAGGTGAGCCCCATTACCGTAGCGGACTGACCCTCAACAATATGCTCTTCTCTGTAGTTGTAGTAGGGTTTGTTAACGGTGAGATGCAGCGTGGTAATGCTGTCGCATCCGTTAGCGCCCATGGTAGTGTCCCGATAGATACCGCTCTCGGTGAGATTCATACCCTTGAAGGTGTAGAAGTTATTGTCACCGGCGCATATACTGTCGTGGATATCCTTGAATACAGGGTTGTTGACAACCAGCTGCAGACCATAGAACATTCTCGCTCCGTTGACGAAAGTCGTATCGTTGCGGTAGATGCCTGCGGCATAGAGCGGTGTCTGCTGTCCGTTCCACTTGTTAACCCATATGTACGGCAGGTCGTTCGAGCATACGGTCACGATGGTGTCAATCATCGGATGTACCACCACCTTGATCACGGTCGTGCTGTCGCATCCGTTGGGCGTGAGGCCCTTGATCGTATGGATGGTGTCTTTGTCGAAGGTGAGACCCATTACTGTAACGGACTGACCCTCAACGATATGTTCCTCGCGGAAACTATAGTAAGGTTTGTTAACCGTTAGGTTAAGGGTTACAATCGAGTCGCATCCGTTTGCTGCGGTCAGTGTGTCAATGAACACGCCGCTTTCGGTCAGTCTCTGGCCGTTGAATACATAGAAGTTGTTTTCGCCTGCGCAGATACTGTCGTGGATCTCTTTCCGTATGACAGGTAATACATGGATGTATCGCATGTAGGTACTGTCGTATCCGTCGTGGGTCTGTAGATTCTTGATGTATTGGCCGGTCTCATAGATCGCTTTCTGGAATAAGGTGCTGTCGCCATTGGCATCTACATTGTACCATGTGTACGGTGTCTCGCTGGTGCAGATCGTGATCGTATCCTTGAACAGGTAGGTCGGATGAACTACGAGCGTCAGACTGTCGATGCTGTCGCATCCGTACTGCGATGGATAGGTGAACCCGTATCGTCCGTTGGCGTAGAGCGAGTCGTTCGGCAGGATCGGAGTACCGCCCGTACCGAAATGCTTCCATACATACGGTGTATCTACATCGGCGATATGAACCGTCGTGTCATGGAAATGACGCGGGTAGATATTCAGACTCAGTGTGATGATACTGTCGCACCCGTGGATGGTGGTCAAGGTATCATTGTATAGACCGGCGTCGTAGAGGAAGCGCGGTTTGTTCGCCTTCGTCAGACCGAACCGTAACGAGTCGCCTTCGCAGATAGAAGCTTGGATCGTATCATATTCAACCGGCATCACCTTAATATAACGCACGTGCGTACTATCGGCTTGATTGTCATGCGTGCGGAAGTATTGGGTATATTCGCCGGTGGTGTAAATATCTTTCTTGTCGCCCCATGTGTACGGTGTCTCGCTTGAGCATATCTGGATCGTATCGCGGTAGAGATAAGCCTGATGGATTCGCAGACTCAGACTATCGATACTGTCGCAGCCGTAACCGTTGGTGAAATGATATACATATTCGCCCTCAGCGTACAGCGAATCACGGCCGATCTCCACGCCCCCTTGTTTGTGGATCCATACATACGGCGTGTCCGCGCTGGACATGCGATGCGTGTCGTAATTCAGATAGCGCGGGAAGACATTCAGTCGCAGAACGATGATACTGTCGCATCCGTTGGCTGTGCGTACTAATGTGTCATTGTAAACACCGGTCTTCGAGAGGAAGCGGGGTTGGTGAGCGCGCGTCAATCCGAACCGCATGGAGTCGCCGTAGCAGAGGTTCGAGTCCAGATAGGTGATCGCCACTTCGCGATAGTTAACCAACAGATCATAGATGCTGTCGTTTTTGATTCGCGTCTGTAAGGTGTCGTAGTAATGGATCGCGCTGTCTTTGTCCGGCACAGTGAATTGCTGCTCACGGCCTGTGTTCCATACATGTGTGAAAGTCTTGTTCGGTACCGAGCAGACATCGATCGTGTCGCGGAAGACATGAGTCTGGTGAACCGTGAAGTTGAGTACGATCGTGCTGTCGCATCCGTGTTGGTTCGGCATCGTGAACCGGTAGATACCTGTCGCACGCAGCGTGTCGGTCGAGTCTTTCGGCAGACCGTCCTCCACCCATTGGTGAACCCATAGATACGGGATCTCGCGATCCGTGATCGTATGGCTGATATAAGTCGTCGGAATACTGTCACGCGTCTCAAGGTACAGTTGGATGATACTGTCGCATCCGTTGAGAGCCGGGATAGTATCGTAATATACGCCTTTCACAGAGAGGAATCGCTGGGTAAGGGTGTTGTCGCGGTGGTGGATATCGAACCGCAGCGATTCGCCTTCGCATATCGTGTCGTAGATCTGCGTGAAGTATTTCTGGTGGTAGTCAACATACAGATCATAGATGCTGTCGAACCGGTAGAGCAGGGTAGGCAGTGTGTCGATCACATGGAATGCACTGTCTTTCTCCGGCAGCGAGTAAACACGTTGATAGCCGTCCGCCCATGTGTACAATGTGTCTTTGTTTGCGAACTCGCATACAGAGAGCGTGTCGCGGAAGTAATACGTTGAATCCACAAACAGGTGCAGTGTCATCACGTATTTGCAGTGTTCGCCGTATGAATTGGTGTCTATGGCGTAGCCGATCGAGTCGTAGTCGCCGGCGGCATAACGCCATTGGTGATCGAAGAAGAGCGAGTCGCCCTTGGCGATATGTACGGTCTTTTCCTCATGCAGCGTGTCGGCATAGAGCACTAACCAGTGAATGATACTGTCGCAGAGGAAATCACGGTCGTTATGAACCATTCCGTGCGCCTCGTCCGTGAATGCCGAGTTGGTATTGATCGTATCTTTGTACAAGCCCGGCTCTTTGAACCATGTGTCTTTGTACGGCCATAGCAGCTGTACCGAGTCGCCCTGGCAGAGGTAGAATGTATCTACCGCCGGCTGATCCTGACGCGGACGGACGATAATATGGTGGTAGTAGCTGCTGTCGCAGTTCCATACGATCGTGTCGGTGGTGTACGATACACCATGCCACTTGTCTTTCCATGTGCCGTGGAACATTCCGCCGTTGCGGAAATCGAACCACGGGGTTACGGTGTCACCCAGAATGACAGGGTGTTCCATGATCTGGTCTTCGCAGACGAAGGTCGAGTCGTTTTTGGTCAGTTTCGGGATGATACGCAGGGTCAGGTAGATCGTCGAGTCGCACCCGCAAACGGTCTGGTCGGGGTGGATATAGGTGCCTTCTGCCCAAAGGGTATCGGGATCCTGACGACCCAGGATATACGGCAGGTGCTCCTCGCAGATGGTGTCCGCGAAATGGAACTCGTAAACCGTATCCATGATGATATTGACATGGAAGACGGAGTCGCACGGAGCTTCCGGTGTATAAGGAGTTACCTCTATCCGGTCTACGAAGGTCGTGTCGCTGTAGAAGATCTCGTCGCGCCAGAAAGCCCCCTTGTCCATACATCCGTGTACGTATACGGTGGTGTCGTACGGATTGACTATCGTCAGATCCATGCGGTAGAGGTTCTCGATATAGCCCTGTGCGTCATATACGGTATCGTAGTAGGTGCCGGAGGTGTATAACTGTCTCGGTGCCGCGCCGTTCAACTGAGGATGTTCCCATGAGTAGGGATAGCGCTTGTCGGGATGGACATCTGCGCCCGTATCGTTGGAGCAGATCACACGCTCGTCGCCTAACTCTTTGATTACGTGTAGAATACTGATGCTGTCGCACCCTGCTGCACCTACGTTTTTAGTCGTGTCGCGGAATATACCGCCGGTCGTGATATTGGTGTATTTGCCCCAGTTGATTGATTCGCCGTCATGCAGAATGACCGTCTGCTTGTGCTCTTTCGAGGACGATACATAAATCTCCAGATAGATGATACTGTCGCATGTGTTTCCTGCGCTCGGGATACGCATCGTGTCGTAGTAGATCTTGTTCATCTCGCTTCCCGGAGCGCCGTACTGTTTGCCGTTGATCACCTGCGGATAACCCTCGCATACATAGATTTGCTCTGTGCGTTTCGGGGCTGCTTCGATAGTCAGGTTCAGGCGATAGACGCTGTCGGTGTTGTTCACCGTCGTGTAGCGGTATTCGTATTGCTTGGTCTGACCGATCGCATGTTGCAGCGCGTCTCCTGCGTGGTCTTGCGGACCGTTCACCCAGTAGAAGGGCAGATCCGTCTCGCAGATAGTGGTGTCTTTTTCGAACAGATAGGTGGGATAGACGATCAGCACTAACTGTTCGCGGTTGCTGCATGTCCCTTCTGCCGGTTCGCTGTGGTTGTAGGTGCCGGCGGTGGTCAGTACCGTGTCGCGGGTCAGACCGTCCAGCCGGTAACTCCATGTGTACGGCAACTCGGTGTCGGCGATCTCTACCGTGTCGGACAGGAAGAGTGCCGTGTTGAAATGCAGGTAAACCTTAACGATACTGTCGCACCCGTGTATGGTGTGGAAGGTGTTGACGATGGTGTCGTTCTCATAGTAGTCTTTCCCTTGGTAGCGGATGGATGCTCCGTACGAACCGCATGTGTACATATGGCGGTAGATAGTGTCTTTCGGAGCCGGCCATACCGTCAGTTTGATCGTGAAGATGGAGTCCACTTTCTCTTTGCCGGCTGTCCATACGGTATCTACGTAGGTGCCGCTGCGCCATAGGTCTTTGCCGCGCCATACGATCGTATCGCCTTCGCAGGTCGATAGCTCTTCGGCGTATTGGTTGGTCTCCGGAGCCGCAGGAATAATGGTCACGTCGATCTGGTAGATACTGTCGCACCCGTTGGCCGTTGTGTTGTAGTCGTAGTAGGTTCCGTCGGTGGTTATGTTCTGGTTGTGCCAGTGGAGAACCGTTCCTTGCGGTAACTCTTTGGTCTCATGGCTGTAGAAAGGAGTGGCAAGATCCAGGTTCACACGCTCTATGCGGTAGCACCCGTTCTCTATCGCTATCGTGTCATATACGACGGCGGAAGAGGTGTACCGCACGCCTTTCCATGTCGTCTCGCCGCAGAAGGTGATCGTGCGGACCGTGCGCTCTACTGGAGTGACGGTTAGTACCAGTTCATAGATACTGTCTTTGCCGTTGCGGGTCTTGTAGTTGTCGAAATAGTGGCTCGTGGTGCCTATGCCCTGACTGCTGAGGTTGCTCAGACCGTGCCAGGTGTAATCTTCGCCTTCGCAGATGGTTTGAGTCTCAACGAAATGGTATTCCGTCTCGTCTTTGGTCAGGATCAGTCGCCATAACTCGCTACAGCCTGTCTCTGCGTTCGTGCTCTCGTATTCATAGGTCCCGGCTGCATTGAAGGTGTTGGTCTTCTCTTCGCCGTCCTCCCAATAGGTCCAGGTGTATCCGTGATCGCCGCCCAGACTGGCGTTCGTCTCGTGTAATTGCTGCGGGTATTTGGCGATATGGATGTTCACCAACGTGTCGCAACTCAGATAGTCTCTGTAGTGACCTGCCTCTGTGTAGGTCTTGCCGTTGAAGGACAGACTGGCGTCGCCGCACATCGTGAAGGTTGTGTCTGTCTGGACCACCTCGCGAACCGTCAGGTTCAGGTGGTAATAGATATAGTCGCCGTTCGCCTGTTTGACGGTTTTGTAGTAGTCGCCGCTCTGGCTGGCTACGATCGTGTTCCACTCAAACGGTATCTCGTCCGGACATATTGTCAGTGACGTTTCTACGGTATCTACCTTGTTTACAGTCAGTTCCAGTACATTGATACTGTCGCAGCCGAAGCGGTTGGTGCCGTAGTGGAAATAGGTGCCGGTCTCCCAATAGGTCGTGCCGTTCCATACGTAACTCTGCCCCTGGTCCATGTGGTGAACAAAGGTGTTGGTGTCGCTGTTCAGTACGTTCAGCGACAGGTGGACTACCGAGTCGCAACCCGTGTCATGGAAGGTGTAGGTGTAATTGCCGCTTTCGGTCAGCGTGCGGTCGCCGAAAGTGTAACTGCCGCCCTTGCAGATGGTTTTCTTAATGTAGGTGTCAGGGATATATCTGACGGTCAGATTCAGAATGTGCTCTACGCTGTCTACGCCGTTCGCATCCGTAATTGTCTTCACGTAGCGACCTGATTCATTGTAACTTAGACCGTCCCAGTCCCAGATATAACTCTCTCCCGGACAGATGGTTACAGACTCTTCGAAATGTGAAATCTCATACTCGGCTACTACGGTGATCGTGCTGTCGCAACCGCTGGCTGAGGTGTATTCGAAGGTGTATTCTTCGCCGGGTTGCCAGAACACATGACCTCGGTAAGTGCCCGGGAAACTGTGGAATGTAATGCGTTCGCGGGTCGCATATACCGGATTGACTGTCAGGATCAGAATATGCAGAGAATCAACCTCTTGCGTCCCTTCTACGAAGATCGTATCTACGAATATTCCGGAGTTGAAATACTTCTTGCCATTCCACTCATAGTAGTTTCCTTCGCAGATGTTCTCACGCCATGTGCGGGTCTTGGTCATCGGAGCGTCCTCTTTCAGACCTACGCCCAGACTGTAGATACTGTCGCATCCGGAGACGGACAGATAACGGTCCTCGTATAGACCGTCATGCCGGATCGTTCTGCCGCGCCACATAAGCGTCTCGCCCGGAATAATCGTGGCGGTGTCGTGGTGGTGGAACGGAATACCTTTGGATAAGAGGGTGGTCACGATCGAGTCGCAGCCGTATTGGACACTCTGGAGCGTGTCGATAAGCGCATGCGACTCCGTGTAGGTCGTCCCGCCCCAAGTGATACTCTCGCAGAACGGAATGGTACGCGTCGTGCGGAGTACCGGACGAACAGTCAGTATCAGCTCATAGATACTGTCTTGATCAGACTTGCTGCGCAGATAGTCGTAATAGTGGGTCGTCTGACCTATCCCTTGACGGTTCAGACCTTGACGGCCGCGCCATTCGTAATCTTCACTCTCACAGATAGTTACACTCTCAATGAAATGATATTGGGTGACATCTCGGGTCAAAACCAGACGCCATATGTCGTTACAGCCCGTCTCTTCGTTATGAGAAGTGTGTTCGTAGATTCCGGGTTGCAAAAGGGTGTCTGTCTTCTCTTCGCCGTCCTGCGTGTACTGCCAATAGTAAGGATGCGTTGCGTCCATAACACCTGTCTGCAGATGGAGCTGCGTCGGGTGTTTGATGATCGTTATCTTGCATAGCGTGTCGCAGGTGATATAGTCGTCGTACTCGCCGGCGTTCGCATAGGTCTTGCCGTTGAAAGTGACTGTCTCGTCGTCGCAGATGGAAAAAGTACGCTCGGTGAATTGAAGCACTTTGACCGTCAGATCCATTCGGTAATAGGCAAGATCGCCGTTCTCACGGGTGCCCGAGAACTCGTAATGACCCGTCTGACCATAAGTCATGCCGTGCCAGTAGAGTGTGGTGTTCGGGCATATGATGGCTACGGTGTCGATCGTGTCCACATGATACGTGGTCAGTATCAGACGGCTCAGCGAGTCGCAACCGAATCGGTTCACCAGCAGCGTGTCATACACGCCCTGCTCCGAATAGGTCTTGCCGTTCCATAGCGTTTGCGTGCCTTCGGGGATACGCGCGTACTTGATCGTCGTGTCCGGCTCGTGACCGATCAGCGACAGGATCGTGATCGAGTCGTAGGTCGCGAAATGGAGACTGTCGCGGTAGATACCCGGCTTTTCCAGTGTCTGACCGCCGAATTTCTTCGTGCTCCCCGTACACAGCGTATCTGTGACATGTACCTCCACTCGTCCGCGGACATTGATGCGATAGATACTGTCGCAACCGTTCTCGTTCGATTTGTACACTTTCTCATACGTGCCGGCCTTGGAGATGGTCATGCCCTGCCAGTCGAACGAACCGCCTTGTTCCAGCACCCGCTCCTGTTCGTTCACAAACGAGGGATAGACATTCACTACATACACGTAGATACTGTCCATACTCGGATCGGTCACACGGATCGTGTCATAGATGATCGTGTCACGGCTAACCTCGATTGTCCGTTTGTTCAGCTTGATCTCAAGCGTGTCTTCCGGACAGATCTTGTAGTTCTTCTCCTCAATAATGCCGTTGGCACCTTGAGCACTTACTACTGATGCGAGTACGAACAGCGCGCAACTCAGCATCTTCATTATTTTTGTTTTCATTTTCATATTCAACTTTACAAAGTGAGTATGTTTCTATCTTTCCGCCTTCCGGCTTTTCCTGTTCTTGCCTTCCGGCTTTTCTTGTTCTTGCCTTTCAGCATTTGTCTTTTCCGCTTATGCCTTTTCGGTTCTTGCCTTCCGGCTTCTTTTTTGCTTTCAGCTTCTTCCGCCTTCCGGCTTACTTTTTTCACCTATTGGCCTTTGGTGCTTCTTGGATTGCGCAAGGGGCCTTCCGAACTATTCCCGTGTTATTCCCGTGTCAATCTCGCATCCTACCCATACCTATAATATATATATTTATATATATTATCCTGTGACTTTTACAAACCTCCGAATAAATGTTCTATTTTGTACGTATTCATAATTGCTACTGTTGCAATATTTTAAGTTCCGTATTCGGTAATGTTTTTTTTGTCTATTGCTTCGAGTGCTTTTTACTTCTTACTGATAGCACATACATCCGTGGTGGTATCCTACTCTTGCCGTACGGCTGCCGCCGATCATATAAGTCAGCTTCACGCCGGTGAAGAACGGAACGGTTCGTGCCGGCTTCGCTAACGTGTTGACAAGAGAACTGATCATCGGTTGGGTTGGGTCATATGGACGCTCGGGGAAGAACACACGCTCGTCCGGCTGATCCTGATTACGCAGATAGTTGTTCAAACCGTATTCGAAATAGAAACTTAATTTCAGAACGTTACAGATCCGGCTTCGTGTCGGTACGGAAGAAAGCAGATCATAACCGATCTCGCCGATCAGACTCACGCCTACATTCAGACGGTTGGCGGTCTGGTTGTCGAATTCATACTCCTTGTAACCCCTGTCCGGCATGTTCTCAAAGCGGATAGGGTAGTGCTCTTGGTTGCTTGCACTCAGCTCATAGGTTCCGTAAGAACGGGTCTTCGGATTGAGAGCGTAACTCACCTTCAGACCGCCGCCTATATGGAATCCGCGTACATAGTAGCCCGCCATCACCGGCACATCTAAGAAATTCCACTGCATCTCATCCGTCTGCCGCACTTTGTACTGGAAGGCAGTCAGATTTCCCTGACTGTCATTTCCTATAAACGGATTGGACTCAAACGGAACGCTTGGATTGAACGTGTCATACTCGTCCAATATCAGGGACGAACGATGGAAACTCATCTGAAGACCTACGTTGGCCCAGAAGCCGCTGTTGCGGAATTCGTAACCCAGACCGACAGATCCGCCTACGTTGCCTTTGGGTAACACGTTCGTCATACCCGTCTGAAGCATCGAATAACCTACGCTGCCGCTGATGTAACCGAAATGGTAATCATCGCCGCCGTCAAAGGCTCCGCGGCGACTACGGAAACTCTGGGCACTCAGAGACATAGTGAACGCTACTAACACGCAACTCAGCAGAACGCGTCGGGCAGCTACAATGAGAGATTGTTTGTGTATCATAGATGTATGTTTTTTATTCATGTAATCAGTGCGCTTTTCGTTTATCGCGCTTCGCTTCTTTAATCCCGCTTCTCTAATAATATACATACTATTGTGTGTACAAGTATGTACGTATATGTATGCGCATGCGTACACAAAAAGCGGCGCAAAGATACGAAAAATAATTTATATATGCAATCTTTTAAGAAAAAAACTGTCGTTTTTCTATATTTTGTCGCCCAAAATGCCTCGTTTTGAATTTTTTTTGAAAAAAATACCGCAATTATTTGCTCATGTCAAAAAAAAGCAGTACCTTTGCACTCGCTTTCGAAAATTAAAGTAAGACGGAGTCCTTCGGGGCGACATGGTGGTCATAGCTCAGTTGGCAGAGCATCGGATTGTGGTTCCGAGTGTCGTGGGTTCGAGCCCCACTCTCCACCCGAAACAAAAACAGCAGCCTTTACGGTTGCTGTTTTCGTTGCGTCTTTTTCAATACGAAAGGTCTTTCAGCCGGATATCGGGATGGCGGTATTGATGCGCCTTGACAGAAGGTTTGCTGCCGACCTCAACGGCCTGTTGCGGACAGGCATGCAGGCATGCAAGGCAGGCGGTGCAATGCGGACCTATAGCGGCTGACTGAGCATTAGTCGCGGTCGGTTCCTCGCGGTCGGTGAGGGTGATATTCCGCATCGGGCAGACACGGGAACAGATGCCGCAACCGACACATTTCTCTTCGTTCACAGCCGGCCGGAACGTGCGTAACATCCATTGCTCCATTCGCTCCGTGCCCATAACCCATGAGAGCGGACTCCACCACGCGAAATGCAGTGCTTTGCGCTCTTCCTGCACATCGGAGATAATGCTCTTGAGACGGTCGGCAAAACGGGTGAATTTCCATACTTGCTCATTCGGGTTACGCCCGAAGACGATGGCGGAATTATCCGGCACACGGATCTTATGACTGTACGAAACCTCAATCCCTTTCTCGCGCAACTGACGGCGAACAGACCAGATAGAGTTTCCCGCTTGCGCACCGCAGGGGATGATAATGAACACATACGACTGTTTGCTTATCTTGAGCCGCGGAACAAGGTTACGTACTGCAGGCGGCGCATTGAAATCATAGGACGGATAGACCAGACCTATACGATGCTCTGATGTAAGGTCCATACGCACCGCTTCGGTTAGCGGCATAACTTGGTCGTTAGTGGCAACGGCTATCTGCCGCGCAATAGCGAGACTGTTTCCGGTGCCGGAGAAATAGATAATCATACGTGTGATTCTTTGTTACTTATTTTATGGCTTTTATCACAAGCCGAAGGGGCAGTTTCTCGTTGTCGTCTCCCCTGAATTGCAGCAGAGTAGGATCGTCTGGAACATTCATTTTTACTCCTACTAACTCTGCCCATGGCGATAGTTTCTCTCTTCTTTTTCTGCGCCTTTGGGTGCTCTGGACGGACTTCTTGTCCTTCGTGATTTTAGAGGGGGCAATAACGCCTTTGGCTAATGCGCTGTCAGTTTGCGCAACGGTGGCTACAAGGAGTGGTCTCTGGGCAATACGGCTGCATTGTTCTGCAAACCGGTAACGGTCTTCTTTATTCATGCCGATAGCTATACCCTTTTCATTATCAGGCGCTTCCAGACTCATCACTTTCCGCCATTGTGCGGCGCTGATCTCGTCGGAAATATAATAGGATTCTTCGCCCGGCACTAAATAAAAGGATAATTTTCGTCCCTTGATACGTATCTTCTCTACTAACGGCAACTCCGCTTCTTCAGCAGTCTTTCCATCCATCGGAAAAGCACCTTTCATTGGGTCGTCCGGAAGCGTCATCGCTATGCGGAAACCGATATATCCGGCGGTCGTCTCAGGAGTGTACCAACGCCGTACGGACAGATGGCAGTTCGCCTTCACTTCGTCATAACTGCCGCCTCGCACGATCCGGTACGAACCGGTGTCGGCGCCGCATGGATCCGGTACGGCCGCCATCTGGTAAGGACCATAGATGTCCTGACACCATTCGGCTACATTTCCTGTCATGTCGTACAGCCCTAATTCGTTCGGTTGCTTCTGCGCTACGGGGTGTGTCCATTGTCCGGCGGTAGGGTAGAGCCACCCTACGGAATCAGCTATGTTCCCTCCGGCAAAACGGTAACTCTTGCTCTTCTCGCCTCCTCGTGCCGCGTATTCCCATTCGGCTTCGGTAGGCAATCGGAATGGCATTCCTGTGATGCTGTCCAGACGCCGGATGAACTCCTGAACGCCAACCCAGTTGACGAACGATACAGGGTGCTCCGGATAACCGGACATGTTTAGCATCTCGCGTTCTGCCATCACTGCCCGCCATAGGCGGTTCGTCACCTCCGTAGTCGCAATATAATAAGGAGAAATGAATACCAGATGCGCCGGTTTGTTGGTGTATATATCGGCGTCGTACTGATCCGGCGTAGCACCCATCACAAACGATCCGCCTTCCACCCGCTGCATCTCAATAGGAACACCATTCACTTCAAAATGAAGCACTTGCAACGAGTCCGGCACTTGCAGTTTCTTGCGCGCAGCCATAGGCGGACACATCATACACAGTGCCGCCATTATCATAAATAATCGAAGGGATGTAATCTTGTTCATCACATCCCTTCGTCTACAAATATCATGCCAAATAAGGGCATTACAGCGCTGCGAGGTTCTTTTCATTCATGAGTTCCTTGCCTTCAGCAGTGTACGCATAATCGATGCGGTCTTGGAAATAGGTCTCCACCTTGCCGCGTACCACTTTCATCGTCGAATTGACGAGGTGGTTCTGCTCGGTCCATGCTTCGCCTAAGACAGCTACTGCTGCCGGCAGCCATGCTTCGGGGAAGATTCCTTCGTTCTTGCCGCCTGGACGGTACGTATCGATCTCGCTTTGGATCTTGAGCAGCATGCACTCCTTGCCTTCGCGGCTCTCAGGATCTTTGCCTTGTTCTTTGGCCCACGCCTGCAGAGCCTCTTTGTTCGGCACCATCAGCAGGATCGTGTACGGATCCTGGTTATTATGCAGGATACACTGATCCACATAGATGCTGCCGTCGGTCAGCGAGTCTTCAAAGCCTTCCGGACTGTATTTCTCTCCGTCCGCACGGATCAGCAGCGACTTGAATCGGCCTACTACCCATAGATAACCCGGATGTTCTTTGGTCACGTAACCCATATCGCCGGTGTGTAACCATCCGTCCACGATCGTGGAAGCCGTGCTCTCGGGGTTCTTCCAATAACCCGCCATCACGTTCTCGCCTTTGATCACGATCTCGCCGCGTTCGCCGTCAGGCACGATTTGACCTTCCGCATCGCAAATCTTCAACTCCATCGGACTGACGATACGTCCGCTCGAACCGAAGATGGCTCCGTCGGGCGAGTTGGAACAGATGATCGGCGTCGCTTCGCTCAAACCATACCCTTGGAACATGGGCATTCCTACGGCGCAGAAATATCGCTGCAACGCGATATCCAGCAATGCTCCGCCGCCTACAAAGAACTTCATCCTGCCGCCGAAATTCTCCCGTACGGCCTTGAAGATCAGACGGTCGAAGAGTTTGAGTAACGGCCATCTCCACCAGTTCCGCCATCCTCCGCGGTTCCAGTATTCGCGGTTATAGGCAATGGCGTTATTCAGGGCGAAATGGTACAGCTTCTCTACTTTCGGACCCTTGGCATGGATCGCTGTCTCGATGCTCTTGCGGAAGTTACGTGCCAGCGCCGGTACGGACAACATCACATGCGGACGAACCTCCTTGATCGAGATAGGGATGTTACGCAGCGTAGCCATCGCTGTCTTGCCTACCGGAACTGTAGCAATACTGCCGCCATAGGACATCATCGTGTAGAATCCTGCCACGTGTGCGAAACAGTGATCCAGCGGCAGAATGATCAGCATCACATCGTCTATGTCGCAATGGATCACCGAACTGCCTTGCTCTACGTTTGCGGTGTAGTTGCGATGGGTCAGCAGGATTCCTTTCGGATCGGCTGTCGTTCCGCTCGTATAACTGATATTGGCGTAGTCATCGGGACCGACGCTTTCATACCGCTTCCGGAAGGATTCAGGATCTTTGCCCAGCAACTCATCACCCATCCGGATCACCTCGTCGATACTGATCTCTTTCTCCTCATAGGTGTCTAACGGATCGAATACAATCACTTTCTCCATGTTCGGGCACTCGCTCATGATCTTACGGATCTTCGGCAACTGCTGCTCCGAGGTCATGATGAACCGTGCGTCCGAATGACGGATACGGAAGAGCAGATCGCCCGAGTCTTCCAGCTTGATACTCAGCGGCACATTCACGCCGCCGGCATATAGGATGCCTAACTCACCCGTCACCCAGAGGTTGCGCCCTTGACTCAACAGCGCTACGCGCTCACCTTTTTGCAAGCCCAACGCCATCATTCCCGCACCGATACGGTGCGCTATCTCACGTGTCTCGCGGAAGGTTGTTTCTGTCCATTCCTCCCCTATCTTCTCGCGAAGAAACACATGTTCGCTGAACTTATGAGTATAATGCTCAACGAAATCAATAATTGTCGGTTTTTCTGTTTTCATATGTTTTTGTGTTGTATATTTCCGATTCGGCTGCAAAAGTACTGCTTTTTTTTGAATTAACCAAATAAAAATAACAGAAATATCCTTTCTTGAAATAAATCACACTTTTCTTCTTTCTTCGCGCGCGTTCCATTTGATTTTCGCACGCGCGTATTAACGGAAAATGACAACTTTTAGGTATAAAGAGGGTGGCGGGCTCTAATCGCCCAAAAATCGTCAAAAATGCCACCATTGATAATCAGCGAGTTACAAAGAAAATGCAAAAAAAATGCATAAATATTTGGTCAGTTCAAAAATTTGTTGTACCTTTGCATCCGCTTTCGCTCAAAAACGGGGTTCGCCCTAAAGAGCTTAAGCAAAAATAGTGATCTTTGAAAGAATGTCTATTCATAACAAGATGTAGTACAAGAACTGAGGTAATGACGAAAGTTATTACGAAGTCCACGGCTCGAC
>CAMKPZ010000009.1 GCA_946414805.1 uncultured Bacteroidales bacterium | reverse complement strand
GGTACAACAAATTTTGCACATATGCAAGCGTTCGGGCATTTTTTTTGACGAAAAGCCTGTCGGCTGACGGCTGATGGCTCGATTGCTCATCAATGGTTCGCCTCCTGATTACTCTTTTGCGTACGCCGCCACTATCCTTTTCACAAGCGGGTGACGAACGATATCTTTCTCGTTGAATTCGATGATTTTGATACCTTTGATGCCCTTGAAACGCTCCAGCGCGTCGCGCAGTCCGGATTTCTGGGTCGCCGGCAGATCGATCTGGGTCATGTCGCCTGTCACAATCATCTTGCCGCCTAATCCTAATCGTGTCAGAAACATCTTCAGCTGCAAGGCCGTCGTGTTCTGCGCTTCGTCCAGAATAACCACGGCCTCCGAGAGCGTCCGGCCGCGCATAAACGCTAACGGCGCAATCTGGATTGTGCCTTTCTCCATGTATTCTGTCAGCTTGGCGGCGGGAATCATATCTTGCAATGCGTCATACAGCGGCTGCAGATACGGATCGATCTTCTCTTTCATGTCGCCGGGCAGGAATCCTAATTTCTCTCCTGCCTCCACAGCCGGACGGGATAGAATGATCCGTTTCACCTCGCGTTGCTTCAATGCCTTGACTGCCAGCGCGATAGCCGTATAGGTCTTTCCGCTTCCGGCGGGACCCACAGCGAACAGCAGATCGTTCTCTTCATACGCCTTCACCAGTGCCTGCTGGTTGGTCGAACGGGCATAGATAGACTTGCCGTTCACGCCGTACAAAATCAGGTTGTCCGTCGCTTGCTCATGCGGCTTGTCGCCATGCAGAAGCATCAGGATATCTTGCTCCGTCAACCGGTTGTTGCGGATGCAGAACTGCTCACAGGAATGCAGCGATTGTTCGAAATGTGCGATAGCGGTTTCCGAACCGCTCACCTTCACTTGATAACCGCGTGCCACCACGCGTACATCCGGATGCTGGTTCTTGAGACACAGGATATTCTGGTTGTTCACCCCATAGAAAGTGGGGGTGTCAAGACTGTCGAGGAGATTTATGATTGTTTCCATTGGATTTTCTGTTATGTTTCTTTCCTTGCCGGTTTTTACGGAATCCGTGACTTGATGGTCTGGCCGGCTTTGGGATAAATGCCTTTTCGTCCGGACCTTCGCCTAAGGCTTCCGGCAGCGGCACACGCTCGATCTCTTTCTTCAGGAATCGCTCAATACGGTTCCAATACCGTGCGTCTTCCGGTGACACTAATGTGATCGCTTCGCCGCTGTTCTCTGCACGGGCGGTGCGGCCTATGCGGTGTACGTAATCTTCAGGATCATGCGGCACATCATAGTTGATCACCAGCGGCACATCCGTCACATCAATACCGCGGGACACGACATCCGTCGCCACTAACACGTCGATCTTGCCGTTCCGGAAATCTAACATCACTTGGTCACGCTCGTTCTGCTCCAGATCGGAATGCATGGCGCGTGCGTCGATCTTTAACATACGGAGTGTGCGCGCGAGGTCTTTCACACGTTGTTTCTTTCCGGCGAAAATGATCACTTTCTTCAACGCCCTTCCTTGCAGTGCCAACTGGATAAATCCTGTCTTCTGCGGCTCGAAGAGCTGTGCGCACATCTGGTGGATGCTCTCCGGCGGGCGGGAGACGGCTATCTGCACTTCCTCTGGATTGCGCATGATCGCTTTCGCCATCTGGCGGATCTTCGGAGGCATCGTCGCCGAGAACATGATCGTCTGGCGGTCTGCCGGCAGTTTGCGGACGATAGTCATAATGTCGTCGTAGAAGCCCATGTCGAGCATTCGGTCCGCTTCGTCTAAAATGAAATACTTCACGCCCGAGAAATCGACATCATAGATGTTCATCTGGCTCAGCAACCGCCCGGGCGTAGCAATGATGATGTCTGCGCCTTTCTGCAAACCCGTCACTTGCGTACCCCATGCACCGTTGTCCTTGCCGCCGTAGATGGCTAACGAAGAGAAGGGTACATAGTACCCGAACCCTTGCATCTGCTGGTCGATCTGTTGCGCTAACTCACGCGTCGGAGCCATGATGATCGCATTCAGCTTGGAGGCGTCGTGGTCGTCGAATGCCAGATTTGTCAGCAGCGGTAAGATATACGCCGCGGTTTTACCGGTGCCCGTCTGGGCACAGGAAATGACATCGCGACCTTCTAAGATCACAGGAATAGTCTTCTCTTGCACAGGAGTACACTCGTCGAAATGCATGTCCCACAATGCATCTAATACTTCGTCTGAAAGGGCTAATTCGTCAAAATACATCAATTCTCAATTCTCAACTCTCAATTCTCAATTCTCATTTCTCATTTCTCCCATCCTTCGAACACTTCCGGTCCGTACACATTGTCTTCGTTGGCGTCATGCAGCGGAGCCCAGAGCTGTGCGAAGAACTTGTTCTTTTTCGCTACCTTGTCCCAATGCCACGGTACCTGTTTCTCTTTCGGCTCGTCCGCATATGGGTACGGCATGTCGAATGGAGACCAGTGTCCGCCTAACAGGATCAGACGGGGCGTCGCCTCGAACTGTCTGCCTTCGGCATCCTCCCACACTAACGGCGTGTCCCATAACTCGATGCCTTTCAGCTCTTTCGTGTTTTTGTCTCCTTCTGCCTTTCCCAGACATTTGCCGCCGCGGAAAGCGGCTGCTTTCTGCATATCTTCGATGGTGAACTCTTCACGGGGTTTCTTTTCGTCGTAGCCGTGATCCAGCAGAACCTGCTCGTTGCTGTTGTGACTCAGATCCATGTGAGCCCAATCCGGAATGGCTTTGTAGGCGTCCAACGAACCGTAATAGGCATGGATGCGCGGTTCGATATGGTTCTTGATCCAGGTCTGCGTACCATGCTCTTTGCTGTTCGCCATCGCGCGCATCGCTAACTTCACGCAGTGCGGGAAGAGCTTGGCAATGTGGGTCTTGGAGGCGAACTTGATTCCCCATGGCAGCGATTTGGCTTTCGCCATCTGCGCAAAATACTCCTTCACAGGCACGTTCGCACGGAAATGCAGATAGTTCTCTAACTTGTCGCCGTCGATATACCACATTCCGTGGAAATTGCGGGTGGTGAACCAGTTGGCGTTGAAGATCTTCTCCGGTCTCGGACAGCCGATAGCATCCAGCAGAAGCACCTCGAACTCATAGTTGCTCAACCGGTATTCCTCGCCCGAACCGATATTATAATAGTTCTTCCAGAACTCTTCCGGCACTTCCGGACGGCATACGCGCTCTAACAACCGGCCGCTGTCCTCTACCGTCGCCCATTCCAGCACACCGCGGATCGGCACATGGAACATGATCGGGTCGTAGTTCTTCAGGATCGCAGGATACAGGATTCCCGATTGACGGAGAGACACCCAGGTCTTGATGCCCGAATTGGTGATGATGCGTTCTGCTTGCACTTTGGTCAGACCGTAATGGTCGTACGCCGATACGCAGATCGGATCGCCGGCACGGCCCCAATGAAGCGGCTCACGACGGTCGCCCATCTGTGCCACCGAACCGATATAGACCACTTTCGGTTGCTTCTCGCCTTGGGCCAGAACGGCTTTGGTGATGTTCTCTGCAGCCGAGATATTCGTGCGCAGCGTTGCCTTCGGACGGTAGTCCGCCTGAGGCGAAACCATGCCGCCTACATGCAGAACGATGTCTGCGCCCTTCACGCCTTCCAGCACATCCTCGTATCTCGTCAGATCGCCCCAGATGATCGTCAACTGGGGATGGGCTGCTGCTATCGGCTTCAGTAACTCTTTGTTCTTCTTGCTCGGACGAGCCAGAATACGCAAATCATACTTCTCGGGGTAGCGGAGTATCTCTGTCATGCCCGCAAAACCCATTGTGCCCGTGGCACCGGTTAGAAAAACGGTCGTTTTCATATATAATGTTTGATTCTCAATTCTTTTTCCTCATCCAGGCCGTCGCGCGCAGCCAGCGTTCCTGATGCTTCTTCCGCATCGCCTCGCGCCATTGGGCGTCTTCCTCCGCCTCGTCGGTCATCTGCTGGTACGCTTTCTTCGCGTCTTGGTCCGTGATCACTAATAACTGGTCGCCTTTCTGCAACTCGCTCTGACCCGTCGGTACAAAGAAATCCTCGTTCCTGCGAACCATCACCACCAGAGTATGGGGCGGCAGTTTGATGTCGCGAAGGGTGTTGCCTTTTTCTAACATGTCTTCTGACACTTCTCTCTCGCTTGCCGAGGACTGGATCTCATCCGGCAGATCGATGTCGAAATACTCCAGTACACGTGACTCCTGAGGCTCGGTCGCCAGATTCAGTTTCTTGGCTACCAGCGTCAGGGTGGTCCCTTGAACCAGCAGAGATACGATCGTGCACAGGAACACGATATTGAAGATCATATCTGCTCCGGGTACACCGTAACTCTTGCACAGAATCGCAAAAATGATCGGGACTGCCCCTTTCAGACCTACCCAGCTCAGCATCAGTTTGTCGCGTTGCCGGTATTGGCGGAATGGCAGCATACATAGATAAACGGCTATCGGACGGGATATAAGCACCATGACAATACTGATGATCAGGCACGGAAGCCATACGTGGTAGTCAAAGAACTCAGCCGGTTTGACCATCAGACCTAACATCAGGAACATCACCAGCTGGCTCAGCCAGGTCAGACCGCTGAAGAACGATTGGGTCTGGCGCTTGCGGGCAAACTTGTTGTTGCCGATGATCAGACCCCCTACGTAAACCGCCAGATAGGTGTTGCCCTGCAGGTAGTAGGTGACGGAGAAAATGAAAATGCACGCGGTTAATACCATGATCGGGTACAAGGCTTCGTTGCCTAATTTCACCCTGCGCATCAGCATCACCAGACCGCGGCCGAATGCCATTCCTAATACTGCCCCCATCACTAATTGTACTACTATCGTCTGAATGATAGGAAGGGCCTGTATGCCGGTGCCGCCCGTAGCCGTGCTCTCCATCCCTACAACAATACTGATCAGCGTCGTCGTCAGCACGTAGGCCATCGGGTCATTCGCACCCGACTCTAACTCCAGCAACGGTCTCAGGTTATGCTTCAAACCTATCCCGTTAGTCCGCAGGATTGAGAAGACACTCGCGCTGTCGGTACTGCTCATCGTCGCAGCCATCAATAACGCCATCCAGATGGAGATCGTCGTAATGGCGCTCAACCAACCGAAAATGAAATAGATGATCACACCGGTCACTACGCACGTGATAAGTACCCCTACGGTCGCTAACGTGACTCCCGGAGCCAGCACCGATTTGATGTCGCTCAACTTCGTCTCCATTCCTCCGGTGAAGAGAATAATACACATCGCCAGAGTACTGATCGCCTGAGCCGAACCCGTCTCAATCTCTATGCCGCCGCCCCATACTGCTCCCAGACCGTGTGAACCGAAAACCATTCCCACTACCAGAAACAGTAGCAGCGCCGGTACACCGTATTTGTATCCGATCTTGTCAGCAAAAATACTGACGAAAAATAATAACGATAAGATTAATAAAATAAACTCAACTTGCATCTTATTTCAACAAAAACTCATTAATGATCCGCACAATCTCCTCTTTTGGGTATAAACCCTTCAGTAACATCGGTTTGCCTTCTTTCGGTATGTACAGCACCTGCGGAATGGAGTTGATCCCGAATACGTATGCCAACTCGCGTTCACGCTCCGTGTCCGCCTTGTAGAATACCACCTGGTCGCAGTAGGTCTGACTCAGCTCTTCCATGATCGGTGCCAACCGTTTGCACGGACCGCACCAGGTGGTATAGAAATCGATCACGCATGGCTTCTCGCCTTTGTATGCCCACTCTTTCTCTGCCTTGTAATCAAAGATCCTGTCCCTGAACTGCTCTGTTGTCAGATACACTACATCTTCCGCCTTCCCCGGCAAACCCATTACCACGAACAGCAACACCATCGCCATCCGCTTCACCATCCGTTTCGCCCTCCGCATCACCATCGTTTCCCGCATCACCGTCGTTTCCCGCATCACCATCGCGTTCTGCTTAGCCTTCTGCGTTACCATTGCCTGTCTCGTATTTATCAACATGTCTTTATCCATATTATCCTGTTTTTTCTGTGTTTCTATATCTGTCTTTTTTGTGTTTTTATGGTATGTGTTTGTATGTTTCTTTTTGTTCCTGTCTGTGTTTCTTTCTGTCTGTCCGCCCCTCCGTTTCCGTCCTCCCTTCCGTTTCCGTCTATCTGTTTCCGTCCCTCTGTGTCGTGTGCTGGTTTCTCTCTGTGTTTCTCTCTGTCCGCCTTTCCGTTTCCGTCTCCGTCTCTCTCTCCGTGTTGTGTGTTTCGGTTTCTATCTGTCCAGCCCCTCAGTTTCCGTCCGTCCTCTGTTCCCGTCCCTGTATCTCTTGTTTTTTTTCTGTGTTTTTATATCGGTCTTTTGTATGTTTTTTAAGTGTGTTTTGTGTGTATGTTTATGTGGGCACACACTACTCCATTTTAAAATCGGCTGCAAATTTACTACTTTTTTTTGACATATGCAAGCGCGCGCGTGTTTTTCCTTATTTTTTTCTCTCTCTGTTGTCCTTTTCTCCGCCCCTTCTTTTGCTCTTTCTTTGTTTATTGCGCCCGAATTAAATTCGGGCATCGGCTTTGCCGACATGCGTCCACGTTGTCCTGTGTCCGCAAGTTCCGCGGGCGGATTACCGTTCCGCATGCTCTTTGCATCGTTCCGCATGCTCTTTGTATCGACCATATATGGGCGATCTTCCGGTTTAGCGCAGCGGTCTGGCTTCTCCGGATTGTCCGGTATGTGCCGCTCTTCTGCCTCCCATCCTCCGCCCATCCCTTGCCGGATCTCCGCTCTTCCGCCTCCCATCCCTCGCCCTTTCCCTGTCAAAGTGCTGTTAAAACCGTAGGATCACCACAGCATTACCATAGGATCACCATAAGATGAGCCCGCTATTTTGTCTGTTGCACGCTTATACTGTATATATACATGTATATATACATATTTTGCCTTCTGAACCTTATTGATAAATAGTGTATAACCTGTGTCCGTCAACGCTTTCAAACGCTTCTGGCAAAGCCACTTCCGGTGCCGAGACCCCTTCGCCGATCTTTATTTCCGGCGCAACCTCTATATGCATCTCATCCCAGATGCCGCTCTTCAGAATGGAATCCAGCAATCTCGGACCTCCTTCTACCAGCACGGAATGAATATTCCTTCCCGCCAGATCCGACAGAATAAACGGCCAATCGCTCTGCTCCCGATAAACAATCACCGGCTCAATACCGTTATAACTCTTTTTCTCTTCTTGCGTCTCGCTCTCAAAAATCCGCGCATTAGACGGGATGATCCCGTGCCGGTCGATCGTCACACGGATAGGGTCTCTGCCTTCCCAGTGGGTGTTTCTCAGCCGCGGGTTGTCCAGTAAAACCGTTCGCGTACCTACCATAATCGCCATGTTTTCGGCACGCATCTTATGTACCAACGCCTTCGTTTTCTCCGTTGAAATCGGCAAAGCACCGTTCAGATGCTTTCCGTTCGAAGCCCCTGTTGCTCGTTTCTTATCTACAAACCCATCCGCCGTCTGAGCCCATTTGAGAACCACATAAGGCCGTTTCTTCTCATGCAGACACAGGAACCGTTTGTTCAACTCACGGCACTCTTTCTCTAACACCCCTGTCTCCACCTTGATCCCTGCTTCGCGTAGCATCTGCACCCCTTTTCCTGCTACTAACGGATTCGGATCTGACATCCCTACCACCACATGACCTACGCCTTTCTCGATAATCAACTTGGCGCAAGGAGGGGTCTTTCCGTAATGGCAGCATGGCTCCAGACTCACGAATAACGTACAATCTCTCAGATCAACCGCCGGCCATTCATGCTTCGCAATCCGTGATTCATAATTCCTGAAACAGTTCACCTCCGCGTGCGGACCTCCGAACTGCTCATGCCAACCTTCCGCCAAAACGCACTCGTCGCTGTTACGGACAAGTACTGCCCCGACCATCGGATTGGGGGCTACATAGTATTCGCCGCGACGGGCAATCTCAATACATTTTGCAATATAATTTGCGTAATTCATTTTTTTTTTGTACTTTTGCAGCGTGAAAGAGTTAATCCGTAACATTGCATCGCAACTGACCGCCGCTTATCCCGAAGATGAAGCGGAGGAAATGGCGTGGTGGATCCTTGAGGAGACCACAGCTCTTTCCCGTACGCAACTGCTTTGCGGCTGCAAAGATACTACAAATTTTCCGAAAAAGCAAGAAATAAGTGAAATAATTTCTCGTTTGCTGCATTTCGAACCCATCCAGTACATTTTTGGCCGCACTTTCTGGTACGGCTTGGATCTTGCACTCACTCCGGCTACGCTCATTCCGCGTCCGGAGACCGCCGAACTGGTAGAACGCGTAAATGCCAAAATGCCCAATGACCAAATGCTGCATGTCTTGGATATCGGTACCGGAAACGGCTGTATTGCTATCGCCCTCAAGAAGAAACATCCGTCCTGGACTGTCACCGGCATAGATATCTCTGCAGAAGCAATCGCTGTGGCTCGGGAGAATGCGCGCCGTAACAAGGTGGAGGTGGAGTTCTTCCAAATGGATATTTTATCCGATGAAATCGGGCGAAATCACCCTTCTCCAATCACCAGTCACCAATACGACATAGTCGTTTCCAATCCTCCTTATATATGCGAACATGAGAAATCTCAAATGCGCCGGAACGTGTTGGACTACGAACCTTCCGCTGCACTCTTTGTGCCGGACGATGATCCGCTGCTCTTCTATCGCCGCATTGCCGAACTGCATTTGGGACGCCATCTCTTCTTTGAGATCAACGAGGCGTATCCGGAAGAAATGACATCTCTCCTTTCCTCTCTCCGTTATACCGGCATTCAATGTATAAAAGACCAATATGGAAAAGCACGAATTATCGAAGCCCGAAGCCTTGAATAAAGCGCAAGTCTATTGTGCCCGCGCGGAGCACTGCGCCGCAGATGTGCGACGCAAACTCTATGAATGGGGAGCACCGCAGGATTTGTTCGATGAAATCGTCGATAATCTGTATGCAGACGGCTATCTGAACGATACCCGTTTCTGCGCTGCATATGTGCATGATAAAGTGGCGTACCAGAGCTGGGGACGACTTAAGATCCGCGCCGGTCTGCAAGCCCTTCAATTACCATCTGCGGCGATAAATACTGCCTTGGAAGAGATAGACGAAGACCAATATAAAGCCAATCTGCAGTCACTCGTCCGTCAGCGCCGTTCCGATGCGCCGGAGAAACGCATGCGCTTTCTCCTCCAACGTGGATTTACATACGATGAGATCTTAGCACAAGCCGCGTTCATGCGCTAACTGAAGCATATACGCTTTGGCGGCTTCGTACTCATTCGGGATCACACCGTCCAGAATAGCATCTTTGATGGCTGTCTTTAGTTCGCCTATGGTGGAACATGGCTCTAAATGCAGTATCTCCATGATTTCATCGCCCTTGATAGGCGGTTGGAAATTGCGGATCCGATCCCGTTCTTCCAACTCTACCATCTTCTGTCTCACAAGCTGATAGTTCCGATGGAATCGGGCTTTTTTCTCTTCGTTCCGGCTCGTGATATCAGCATCGCAAAGAAGCATCAGATCCTCTATGTCGTCTCCGGCTTCAAAGAGCAATCGCCGAACAGCACTGTCGGTCACGGAGTCTTCAATCAGATTAATCGGACGCATATGCAGATCCACCATCTTTTTTACGTACTCCATCTTCTCGTTCTGTGGCAACTTGAGTTTGGCAAAGATACGCGGCACCATCTTCGCACCGATATAATTGTGATTGCGGAATGTCCATCCGGCATGAGGATCCCATTCCTTGCTTTTCGGTTTGCCGATATCATGCAGCAGCGCAGCCCATCTGAGCCAGAGCACGCGGTTCTCTAATTTGTCATCCTCCTTTGGTGTAAGGTTTCTGGAGAGATCACTTACATTATCCAGCACTTTGAGTGTGTGGAAGAAGATGTCTTTATGCCCCCTTCCTTCTTTTACTTCCACGCCTTTGAGTGCCGTCAATTCAGGAAAAATAAGGGGTAGCAGGCCGGTCTTGTCCAGTAAGATCCATCCTTCTGAAGGCCGTCGGCTCATCATGATCTTGTTGAGCTCTTCGGCAATGCGTTCTCGTGTGATGATCTCTATCCGTTGTGCATTCCGGACGATGGCATCGAAGGTTTCTTCATGCAGGAAAAATCCTAATTGTGTCGCAAAACGGATAGCACGCATCATCCGCAACGGATCGTCCGAGAAAGTGATATCCGGATCAAGCGGAGTACGGATGATACATTGTTCTAAATCCTCGATTCCATCGAAAGGATCTAGCAATTCTCCATAGTGGTCATGGTTCAGACAGATAGCCATCGCATTGATGGTGAAATCACGCCGGTTCTGGTCTTCTTGAAGCGTTCCGTCTTCTACAATCGGATTGCGGCTGTCCCGTTGGTAACTCTCCTTGCGGGCACCTACAAACTCCAGTTCCAACCCTCCTTTTTTCACTTGCGCGGTTCCGTAAGTCTTGAATACCGATAGATGGGCGCCTCTCCCTAAACGCTTTGCCACTGCTTCTGCTAACGCTATACCGGGACGGCTGATCGTCTCGCCGTTCTCAAGGCGCGCTTGAGAGGGCAAACAGACTATATCTATATCGGTTGATTCGCGATGCAGGAATAGATCACGAACCCATCCGCCGATCACATAACATGCTAATTGCATTCGGTCGGCTTCTTCTCCTACCATGCGTAAGATAGGATTTTCTATTTTGGAATTATCAACAATCATCGTTTTATATGGAGAATAAATAGTCAAGCGCTTCTTCTGCTTCTTGTTTTGTAATAACTTGATTAATAACCGGTTGCCCGACATCTTTTAATAATGTACAGTTGATCTCTCCGGCGTGCTCGTTTTTCTTGTCCTGTTGCATCTTTGCGATCAGTCGCTCACGGTCGGAGCATTTGCAATCGGGCTTTCCGTATGTATGCAGCACGATCTGTGTAAGTTGCTGCAGCGGTTCGGATGGACAACCGGGTTTCACAATACTCAAGTACAGTTCTGCGATCAATCCGTACACCACGGCATAGCCGTGTAAGAGAATCTTCTCCGGCTCTCCTTGCAGGCTCAACTCTTCTAATGCATGACCGAAAGTATGCCCTAAATTGAGCACTTTTCGCAGTCCTCCTTCACGTGGATCAGCGGTTACGATTTTCTCTTTGACTGCGATGCAATCTTGGATCAAAGGCTCCAATTCATCGGGATCCATTCTCTCTAAATCGTAACTGCACAAGCGGCTCCATAGCCCGTTGAAATCGGAAGAATCTATCAATCCGGTCTTGAGCATTTCGCCATAACCGCTTAAGAACTGTCGGGGAGGTAAGGTGTGAAGCCATTGCGTGTCAATGATCGTCTCTGCCGGAGCAGCGAAAACGCCGATGCTGTTCTTCAGTCCTCTGTAGTTACACCCCGTCTTTCCTCCTGAGGAGGCATCGATCATAGCTAATAAAGTAGTAGGAATATTGATGTAATCAATTCCTCGTTTGTAAGTCGCTGCGGCAAAACCGCCTATATCGGTTAGCACGCCGCCTCCGACGCAAACCAGCAATCCGGAGCGGGTAATATCGTTCTCAAAGAGAAAATCCCAAATCCGGGCTACTGTCTCTATTGACTTATGCGCTTCGTCTGTCTCCAGCCATAAAACAGGCATTTCGCGCAATGCTTCATACCTGTTCCAACAGTCGTGGCGGATAAGTGTCTTATCCGCAACAACGCAAATCTGCCCCTTCTCGTATCGGTTTAAGAGGCTCTGAAGGTCTTTATTTGTAGCTTGGTTACTCATTTTGCGTGCAAAATTACAAAAATTTTTGTATATATGCAAATTTTTTCGTACCTTTGCAGCCGTTATGAGAAATAAACTGATAATAGTCCTTGCTTTGGCAGGGTTTTTGTTCTCCGGATGTCAGGCTCTGGAGAAGAAGCAGCAATCCGGTGCCGCGGTGGAGGTGAATGGTCAATACCTGTATCGCTCCACTCTGGATTCGCTGACGGTCGGATTGGGCGCAGAGGACAGTCTGCGTGTCGCGCAGCAATATATCAGCCAGTGGGCGAAAGATATCCTTTTGTACGATAATGCCAAGGCGCAGTCGGACGATGAAATCGAGCGTTTGGTGAGTGATTATCGTCGCGCGCTCTATGTGCATGCCTACGAGGAATATCTGGTGGAGAGATACATGCCGAAGGCGGTGTCGGATTCCACGGTGCAGGATATCTATGACCGTATGCCCGATCGGTTTCGTCTGGACGAAAGCATTGTGAAGGGAATATTGGTGGTTGTTCCGAACGATGCGCCTAATATCAAGAAACTGCGCGGATGGATGGCGGAACAGGAGATGGATGCGATTGAGAAATATGCCTATCAGAATGCAAGCGGCTATGAGTTGTTTGGTGACAAATGGCTCACAACCACCGATCTTCTCTCTCAGATGCCCGTTGAACGCGCGGAGATTGAAGCCAAACTGAAGGCAAAAGACCAGGTGGAGGTTACAGATTCGCTCAATACCTATATCCTGCAGGTCGTTGACAAGCATCTGCGCGGTGGACAAATGCCGATAGACTATGCCCGTCCGCAGATTGAGAAGATGGTGCTTCTCTCCCGTCAGGCGGAGTTCTTGCAAAAAGAGCGGGAGAGGCTCTATAACGAAGCGATTCAGAAACATAAAATCATATTCTACTAAGAATGAAAAAATACCATACACTGTTGTTAGGTCTGTTTTTCTGCCTTTCTGCTATGGCGCAAGGCGTGATAGACGAAGTGATTTGGGTTGTGGGCGACGAGGCTATCTTGCGTAGCGAGGTGGAGGAAGAGCGCCTGCGTGCTCAGTATGAAGGCCAGCAGATACCGGGGGATCCCTATTGTTATATTCCCGAGCAGATGGCGATCCAGAAACTCTTCCTGCACCAGGCGGAGTTGGACTCTGTGGAGGCGAATGAATCCAGTGTGAGCCACCAGGTGGATATGCGGCTCAATTATTATATCAACCAGATCGGTTCGAAGGAGAAGATGGAGGAGTATTTCCGCAAGACCAGCAGTGAGATCCGCGAAGAGATGATGACCACGGTGCGCAACCAGATGATCATCCAGCAGATGCAGCAGAAACTGACCGCTGACATCAAACCTACGCCTTCTGAGATCCGCCGTTTCTACACCTCCCTGCCGATGGATTCTATTCCGATGATGCCGGCTCAGGTGGAGGTGCAGATCCTTAGTTTCGAACCGCCGGTTCCGGTGGAAGAGACGGAGCGGATCAAGCAGCGCCTGCGTGAGTTCACGGAGCGTGTTCAGAGCGGTAGTGCGGATTTCGGAATGCTGGCACGCCTCTATTCGGAGGACACCGAGAGTGCCAAAAGAGGCGGTGAACTGGGCTTTGTAGGCCGTGGACAGCTGGTCACGGAGTTTGCCGATGTGGCGTTTAACCTCAATGATCCCAAACGCGTCAGCCGCATCGTGCAAACCGAGTACGGCTATCATATCATCCAACTCATCGAGAAGAAAGGTGAGCGGATCAACTGCCGCCATATCCTGCTCCGTCCGCGTATCAGCGCTTCGGATAAGATCAACGCGATCGAGCGGCTGGATAGTATCCGGCATATGATTCTGGCGGATAGTCTGCAGTTTGAGCAGGCGGTCATCCGTTTCTCCGAGGATAAGAATACAGTCATGAGTGCTGGTCTGATGATCAACCCCAATTCGGGTAGCAGCCGTTTCGAGTACCAGGATCTGGCTCCGGAGATTGCCAAGCAGATCTATTCCATGAACGAGGGTGACATCTCACAGCCTTTTGTGATGATGGATCAGGCGAAGAACCGTGAGGTATGTGCGATCGTGAAACTGAAGAAGAAAACAGATATCCACCGCGCTAACCTGACGGATGATTTCCAAGCGATCAAATCGATGTTGGAAGCCAAACTCAGCGAGGATTTCCTCCACTCTTGGATCCTTAAAAAGCAAAAGACAACATTCATACAGATCTCTCCGGAATGGCAGGGGTGCGATTTCCAATACCCGGGTTGGATTCATGATTGACAATCAATAATTTACAAAGGGTTGATGGGCTTTTTCCAAAAATATAGAAATTTGCACGGACTGAAGAGGTTGTGTTTGACTCTCAGAGCGCTTTGCGCATTGATAATTGTGCATTGTGCATTGAGCGCAAGTGCTCAGACCATGGTCTATCTGGAGCGCGCGGAAAACCTCTTGTTTGACCAGGAGCGGATAGCGGACGCCCAGATACTGAAAGGCAATGTGGTCTTCCGGCATGAGGATGCGCTGATGTATTGTGATTCGGCGTATTTCTATGAGAACTCTAACTCTCTGGATGCTTTCGGTCATGTCCGCTTCGAACAGGGGGACACGCTGAGCGGAGTTGGCGAAAAGCTCTTCTATGACGGCAATACCAAACTGGCACGGATGCGCAAGCATGTCCGTCTGGTTCATGGCAGGCTGGGGGAGAACCCGACGGTCTTGACTACGGATAGTCTCAATTATAACCGCTCAACAGGTCTGGCATACTATTTCTCGGGAGGAGAGGTCGAGGACACGCTTAATACGCTTACTTCTGAACGCGGCACATACCAGACGAAATCCAAACAGGCTGTTTTCAGCCGCAATGTGCGGTTGGTGAACCCTAAGTTTGTGCTCACAAGCGACACGCTCCTGTATAATACGGATACGAAAGTGGCGGATATCATCAGTCCTACGGATATCATCTATGAAGAGGAGACGGACATCACCACTTCCCGCGGATGGTACAACACTTCCAACGAGCAGTCGATGCTTTTGGATCGTTCGCTGATCCACCACTCAAACGGAAGAACAATGACCGGAGATACAATCTATTACGACAAACGGATCGGTTTTGGAGAGGTGCTCGGACGGATGCAGATGGTCGATTCGACGCAGAAAGCCACGCTGTATGGAGAGTACGGCCAGATGTGGGAGGAGAACAGCCGCGGTTATGCCACGGACAGTGCGCTGATGGTCGATTGGTCGGATTCGGTGCATTATTCATACATCCATGCCGACACGCTCTTTACAACCGAGGTGCCTTATACGGATGCGGATAGCACATACCGCCGCGTACAGGCGCATTACGGCGTGCGTGTCTTCAGGGACGACATGCAGATGACCTGTGATTCGCTCGTGTACCTCAGCAGCGATTCCACCATGCACCTCTATACGAAACCGATCTGCTGGAGCGAGAACCAGCAGATAGCGGCGGACAGTATAGTGGTTTATATTGTGAACGGAGCGGTGGAGCATGCGGTGGGTACGGGAAATGCGGTCTGTGTCATGCAGGACTCGCTCGATACCTTCAATCAGATGAGCGGTAAGGTGCTCACGGCTTACCTTGTGGAGGGAGAAGTGAAGATCGTGGATACGGACGGAAACGCACTGACGATCTTCTATCCCAAGGAGCAGGACGGCAGTTATGTAGGTATGAACACCACCGCCAGCAGTTTTATTCGCATGTTTGTGGAGGACCGGAAGATCCACCATATGCGGTTCACCAGCGAGACAACAGGAGTGATGTACCCCTTGGATCAGATCCCCGAAGGAGGAGACCGGCTGGCGCTTTTCTTCTGGGCGGATGACATAAGGCCGACCGACCCTCAGGATGTCTTCCGGAAAATTGACGATTATTAAGATTTTGCCTCCTCCAACCCTGCTAAGGGGCAAGTCGAGGTTAAGTCGAGGGCAAGTCGTGATCAAACCGTATGCAAATAAACGATAAAAAATATACGATTTTTAAGATTTACAATACAATGAGAAAATTATTTCTGACTTTTTTTGCAACCTGCCTTGCGTTAGGCGTTATGGCGGTTGAACTTCCCAAACAGGGGTTTGGTCTTCAAATCGGATGGGCGCAGCCTGTCTTGCGTCTCAATAGTCCCAATAACCCTTCTTCGGCTAAGGACTCGCTGACTACAACGGTTAAGATGAATGGTTTTAAGATCGGTCTGGTGTATGACGCCAGCTATATTGCCGGTTTCGGTAGCTCGATGGGGCTTAACTACACTTTCGGCGCTTATAACGGCGGATGGGTCCAGAGAAACCCGGGCTACGGAGATTATCCTCGTGACCGCCAGCTGATCACCTATAACGAACTGGAGGTCTTCGTCGATTGGCAGTATAAGTTCGAGGTGGCGAAAGAGACATACCTCATGCTCTATACCGGTCCTACGATCCAATGCGGTCTCACGCTGACGATGCGCAAGGACTCGAAAATCGAGGATATCTACACCGGCGAAATCTCTACGCTCTACGGTGAGCGCTTCAATGCCTACAAAGCCGATGCCTCTTCCACTACGCCGGACACCGGAGGTTTTATCGAGGCGGACAATGCCTTCACGCGTCTGAATGTCACTTGGGGTGTGGGTGCCGGCTTCCAGTACAAGCGCTATTTCCTGCGGGGAGGGTATGACTTCGGTCTGGTCGTTCCGTTCAAAAACAAGGATTTCGCGAACGGATATCATGCGCGGGGACGACTTGACCAGTGGTCCATCAAAATTGGTATGTATCTCTGGTACTCCGAATAAACAAACCGATCCTGAATGACTAAATTGTAAATGCTTTGATCCCTCGAGAAATCATAGATAGAATATTCGCTGCGGCGAAGATTGAAGAGGTTGTCAGCGATTATGTCACGCTCCGTAAGCGCGGAGCGAACCTCATAGGGCTCTGTCCGTTCCACAATGAGAAAACGGGTTCCTTCACCGTCAGCCCGTCCAAAGGCATCTACAAGTGTTTCGGCTGCGGCGTGAGCGGTAATGCCGTCGGTTTCATTATGGCTATTGAGCAATGCGGATTTGCCGATGCCGTCAAACAACTCGGACGCAAATACCATATTGATGTGCCCGAACGGGAGATGACGGCGGAGGAGCAGCAGCGGCAGGACGACCGCGAATCCATGTTCGTTGTCAATGAGTTTGCCAATAAATGGTTTCAGGACCAGCTCTGGGAAACTCAGGAAGGGCAGGCTGTCGGATTGAGCTATTTCCGCGAAAGAGGCCTGCGGGACGACATTATCCGGAAATACCAGCTCGGCTACTCGCCCGAGAAAGGAAATCCCTTGGCGAAAGCCCTGCAAGCCAAAGGGTTCAAGGAACGCTTTGTTGTCAACGATGTGGATACCAAAATCGGCGTAGGCGTAGTCGGCAAAAGCGAAGACGGAAGACTCTATGACCGCTTCCGCGACCGTGTGATGTTCCCTATCTTCACCGTCAGCGGCAAACCCGTAGCTTTTGCCGGACGTATCCTCAAAAAGAAAGAGAATGTCGGCAAATATGTCAATTCGCCTGACTCGCTGATCTATTCCAAGACCAATGAACTCTACGGACTCTTTCAGGCGAAGCAGTCTATCGCCCGTCTGGACAGATGTTATCTCGTTGAGGGACAGATGGATGTGATCTCTATGCACCAGTCGGGAATTGAGAATGTGGTAGCGAGTGGCGGTACGGCGCTTACAAAACCCCAGATCCGTCTCATACAGCGATTCACTTCGAATATCACTGTGCTCTATGACGGAGATGCGGCGGGTATTCATGCTGCCCTCAGGGGAATAGATATGTTTCTGGAGGAAGGCTTTAACGTAAAAGTGGTGCTCCTGCCGGACGGCGAAGATCCGGACAGCTACGCACAGAATCACGATTCGACAGAGTTCATCCGTTACATAGAAGAACACCAGACGGATTTCATCCGTTTCAAATCAGCACTCCTGAGTAAGGATGCAGGAGATGATCCTTTCAAACGGGCCGAACTGATCAAAGATATTACTTCTTCGATTGCTATTATACCGGATATCATTACGCGTCAGGTATATATCAAAGACAGCGCAGAGCGTCTGCATATATCCGAAAAAGTACTGACAACCGAAGTGGTGAATCTGAGGCGCAAGAAAGTAGAAGAACTCGCCAAAGCCAAAGGAAAAGAAGAAGCGGCGGCGGAAAGCACTCTTGCAAGTGCAGCCGCTCCTGTTGCAGAAGGAGTTCCTGCTGCCCGGACAGCCCCTGCCGCAAAAACGCCTCAACAGCGCAGCGGACTGGATGCAAACTACTACAACCTTATGCAGCTCATCGTCCGTTATGGCGAACGGCCGATTCAGATTGAGAATAATATCTATACGGTTGGCGATGTGATCATTTGGTCGCTGGAGGGCGATGAGATCAAACCGCCGCTCCCGGTCTATCAGACGATCATTGATGAGTACAAACGCCATTGCAAGGATGAAGGATTCATTGCAGAGCAGTTCTTTAAGTTCCATTCGGATCCGCAGGTAAGCGCCATGGCGATTGATATGATTGCGGAGAAATACCTCTTTGCGGTACCGGACCTCGAAGCGCGTCTGGGCGAACTGGTTACCCAGTTTATCTATGAGATCAAACTGACGGTGATAAACATGCAGATTGAGCAGTTGGAGGCGGGACTCAAGGAAGCGCAGGCCAATCAGGATTGGGATCGCCAGATGCAACTCCTCGCGCACCAACCGAAACTGCTGGCGCTCCGCAATGACATCTGTAAGATCCTCGGTAACCGGGTAATAAATATCTAAATGGTAAATGCCTGAATGATTAAATTGTAAATGTCCAAATGACCAAATGATTTTATGCTTTTCGATACTATTGCATACGGACCTATACACAGCCGCCGCTTAGGAACCAGCCTTGGAATGGAACTCATGCCGCTCACCCATAAACTCTGTACTTTCAACTGCGTTTACTGTGAGTGCGGATGGAATAGTCCTGTGGATCATCCGCAACTGCCCACGCGCGAGGAAGTGAAAGCGGCACTGGAAGCCAAACTTGTCTCCCTCTCCTCGGGAGAGGGACGGGGAGAGGTGCTTGATGTCATAACCTTCTCTGGGAACGGCGAACCCACTCTCCATCCGCAGTTCTTAGGGATCATTCAAGACACCTGTGCCTTGCGTGACCAATACTGCCCGCAGGCGAAAGTGAGTGTACTGAGTAATTCTACCCAGTTAGGAAGACCGGAGGTCGTGGAAGCGCTCTGGCTCTGCGACAACCGCATTCTCAAACTGGATGCGGCTACCGACACAATGATGCGCCGGATTGATCTGCCCGTGAATGAGAACCTGACGGTAGAAACGCTGCTGAGGCTTCTTGGACAGTTTAACGGCGATTTTACCTTACAGACCTGTTTCCTGCGGGGCGAACACAACGGACTGAAGATCGATAACACTTCCCCTGAAGAACTCTCCGCATGGTACAAAGCAGTCGAAACATTGCATCCGCGGCAGATCATGATCTATGTTATTGATCGCAAGACGCCGGAGGAACACCTCGAGAAGATCTCCCGTGCGGAGATGGAGGCGATTGCTGCGCCGCTGATAGCCAAAGGCTATGATGTGCAGATCAGCGCGTAAATGCCCAAATGAGAAAATGAAAAAATGAGTAAATGAATAAATGCCTAAATGAGTAAATACCTTGTTGCACCATTGAACTGGGGATTAGGACACGCCGCTCGGTGTGTGCCCTTGGTGCAGCGACTCTTGGATGAAGGCCACGAAGTGGTCTTGGGCGGCGACGGAGAGAGTCTGACCTTGCTGCGCCGCCATTTCCCAAAACTGCGATACGTGTACCTTGCGCCGCTGAACCTGCGCTACAGTAAGTCCGGCAGACAAGTCTGGGCGATGGTTCGTTCTCTGCCGCAACTCCTCCGATGGGCAATCAAGGATCATGCACTGCTGAAGGCCGTTCTGCGAGAAGAACCCTTCGACTACGTGATCTCCGATAACCGCTTCGGCCTCTATCTCCAATCCCCAATCTCCAATCCCCAATCACCAATCCCCAATCACCAATTACCAATCACAATCTATATCACCCATCAACTGCATATCTTTCTTCCCCGCGGTTGGAAATGGGCGGAAGGCATCGCTTCGCGTATGCACGCACGCATATACAGGCGATATAATAAGGTGTGGGTGCCCGATTACGAAGACTACGACCTCAGCCTTGCCGGCGAATTGTCCCATCCGCAATCTTCAAATCTCCAAATCTCCAAATCTTCAGCTCTTCAAATCTCTGATTTGGAATACATCGGTCCTTTGAGCCGCTTTTCCAATCTCCAATCCCCAACCCCCAATCCCCAATCTCCAATTACCAACCACCAATTACCAATCACCAATTACCAATCTCCAATCCCCTATGACATTGTGGCGGTTCTCAGTGGCTTGGAGCCGCAACGGACGATTCTGGAGAAGGAGATCATAACCCGTTTTCAAGGAAGCGATCAGCGGGTGCTGGTTGTTCAGGGGCTCATGAACCGCCCGAACACGCGTTTCAAACGGGCGAATATCACCATGGTACCGTATTTGGGCGATAAGGAACTGGCAGCCGCCTTGTGCGGTGCTTCGAGGATTATTGTGCGCTCCGGTTATTCGACGGTTATGGATCTGGAGGCTCTGGGACTTCTGCAGTCACAAAACATCGAATTTATTCCCACTCAGGGGCAGCCGGAACAGGAATATTTGGCTTTTTGGATGCAAAAACGCATGCAGAAGTAAAAAAAATGCAAAAATATTTGCGTATTCCAAAAAAAAGCAGTACTTTTGCACCCGCTTTTCGTGAGATCACGTTGCGCAAGGTGCCATCGTATAACGGTTAGTACTCAAGATTTTCATTCTTGCAATAGGGGTTCGATTCCCCTTGGCACTACAAAGACCTTCCCTAAAGTCAAGTCCTGAGGCAAATCCTCTCAATGCCGAGGGATATTACTAAACCGCAGGAGGCTGACAGCTGATGGCTGGAGGCTGATAGCAAAAAATATCAAACAAGATGGCAAATCATAAATCATCTTTGAAGCGTATTCGCCAGACGGCTGCGCGCAAAGCACACAATCACTACTACGCTAAAACCGCACGTAACGCTGTGCGCGACTTGCGCAAGACTACCGACAAAGCAGCAGCTGTTGCAGCTCTGCCCAAGGTAAGCTCTATGCTCGACAAACTGGCTAAACGCCATATTATTCACAACAACAAGGCTGCTAACCTCAAATCGAAGCTGGCGCGCTTTGTGAACAAACTCGCTTAAGAGTCTGATCGCGAATAAGGCGTTGGTACGCATTAGGTCAAACGGAAGGATCACGATAGTGATTCTTCTTTTTTACCTTATTATTCTCTAATAATTCATAAAAATGCACTTTTATTTGCATATATTAAAAAAAAGTAGTACTTTTGTACCGAATTTGGTACATTTTTTGTATCAAATTTGGTACATTTATTAAGATGAAAGAGAATAATATTCCTATAGTGGATTGCCCTTATGGCGATTATATGATCGGTGACGCCAGTGGTAAACTGATGAACGAATACGGCCGTTTCCCCTGTAAAATCAAATGCGGTGTGTTCGCTTTGCTGGTGCGCGGTACTGCCCATGCCACGATTAACGTGACCGAATATGAGTTTAAAGCCAACGATGTCTTGCTGCTGGAGCCGGGAAGTTTCTTCTTGATCCGCGAGACTTCCGAGGATGCGTTGGTGTATTGGATCGTTTTCGGCAGTTCCTTCCTGGAGAAGCACACGGTGAATAACCGTATGTCGCTCTCTGCGCTCCAGCTCCATTCGCCCAAGATCTCCGTCAGCGAGAACCATGTGCAGGTGCTCTGCAAGACTTACGAAGCGATCGTGGCGGCGCTCAACGCCCAACCGACCATGTTGGATAGCGAGAAGATGGTGCATATTTTCAATCTCCTGCAGACCAGTTATACTAAGTACGCGCACGAGCAGGACGACTATCTCGTCAAGCCGCTGGACCGCAAGACGGAGATCTATCAGGATTACTGCCAGTTGGTGCTCAAGCATTACCATGAGTGGCACCATGTGAGTCAGTATGCCGATGCGCTCCGTCTCACGCTGCCGCACCTTTGTTCGACAATCAAGCAGGTGGGAGAACGGACGGCGGGAGATATTATCATCGAGGCGATCATTACGGATGCCAAGTCGCAGTTGAAGATCACCAACCTCCAGATCAAGGAGATTGCGCTCAGTCTCGGCTTTGATAATGTGGCTTTCTTCAACCGTTTCTTCAAATCGCATGTCGGCGTAACCCCCAAAACGTACAGAAACAGTTAATTTATGGGATTACTTCTATTGTTTTTAGTCGGTGCGATGGCCGTCAGTTTCCTGTGCTCTGTGCTGGAATCGGTGCTGATGTCCACCTCGTTGAGTTATATCAATCTGCGTGAGGAGGAGGGGTATAAACCCGCCTCGCTGATGAGCAGTTATAAGGAAGACACAGGCCGGCCGTTAGCGGCGATCCTGTCGTTGAATACGATTGCGAACACGATCGGTGCTGCCGGCGTAGGTATGCAGGCGACGGCGGTCTTCGGCTCCAAGTGGTTCGGACTCGTGTCTGCCATCACTACGATTCTCATTCTTTTCTTCGGAGAGATCATCCCGAAGGTGATCGGCACCACCTACTGGCGCGAACTGATGGGTTTTACTGCGCGTACGATCCGTATTCTGATCTTCCTGCTCTATCCGTTGGTATTGCTGGTTGAGTTGATCTCACGCATGGTGCCGGATAACGAGGACGACCCATCTGTCAGCCGTGAGGAAGTGCTGGCAATGGTCAATGTAGGCGAGGAAGAAGGAGTGGTGAACGAGGATGAGAACAAGATCTTCACGAATCTCATGCGGCTCGATTCCATTCATGCCTATGATGTCATGACGCCCCGTGTGGTAGCGAAGATCGCGCCGGAGAACATGACTCTCCGCGCCTATTATGACTCCGACGAGTACGACCATTTCTCGCGTATTCCGCTCTATAAACCCGAGTCGCCGGAATATATCACCGGCTATGTGCTGCGTAACGATGCTCTGGAGGAACTGACGGAAGATCATTTCCGGAAGACTCTCGGAGGCATCAAGCGTCCGCTGCCGGCCTTTGATCAGGATCTGACGCTGGGCACGATCTTTGATTCCATGCTCAAGCAGAAGAGCCAGATCGCGCAGGTGATTGACGAATACGGAATGTTCGTCGGGATCCTGACGCTCGAAGATATCATTGAGACGATCTTCGGTCTGGAGATCATCGACGAGAACGACACCGTCATCGACATGCAGCAGTACGCCCGTGAGCGTTGGGAGCAGCGGCAGAAGAAGTACAAGAAACTGGCAGTCAACGCCGAGTCAATCCAGACGGTCAACCGACAGTCAACCGACGGTCAAAACCAAGGAGAGAGCAACGATGAAGCAGAAGAGTAACGTACATATTCTCAATAAGCGTGCGCGGTTCGAGTATATTATCCTCGACCGTTATACGGCTGGTATTCAGCTCTTTGGCACGGAGATTAAGTCCATCCGTGAGGGCAAAGCCTCGCTGGTGGACAGTTACTGCGCCGTGGAGCACGGGGAGATGTATGTCAAGCAGATGCACATTGCCGAATATCGCTTCGGTTCGTACGCCAATCATGAGGCGAAGCGCGACCGCAAACTACTGCTGCAACGCCGTGAGATACGTAAGATCGAGCGGGCTACGAAAGAGACCGGCAAGACGATTATTCCTCTGGAACTCTTTATCAATGACCGGGGACTGGCGAAGATGGAGATTGCGATCTGCCAGGGTAAGCATACGTACGACAAACGGCAGTCTCTCCGCGAAGCGGACGACAAGCGCGAGGTGGCTAAAATGATGAAGTCTCTAAAATGATGAAGGGACTCCGTACTTGACAACCGGTCTGTTGGGACGCGGTTGTGTTTTTTCTTCTTCTTTTTTGGGCGTTACTACCGCAGTAGTGTCTGCCGGAAGCGTCATATCTTCTTCGCTTTCCACTCTCTCAGGTCGGTTGACCGGTACGCCGTACATAGCAATCACCTCGGTCGGTACACCGTATTTCACCAACTGCGGACGCGGACCTTCTTTAGCGGCATTCTTGCCGGTGTGGCAGCCGATGAGTCCCAAGCTCACGGCGCCAAGCAGAATATTGACGGTATTGAGAATACGCTTTTTCATTCCTTGAGCGGTTTACCAGCGGTTATAATGGATATTCTCCGGCGTGTATTTGTCCTTCACGGCGGGTTGCTCTGCCGGGTATCCTACAGGCACGATGCACAGCGGAATAATATGTTCGGGCAGGTTGAGTATCTCCCGGGTGGCGGCTACGCGGTCCATTCCGGGATAGACACCCGTCCACACGGCGCCGAGACCCATTGAATGGGCTGCGAGAAGGAGGTTCTCCGTAGCAGCCGATACATCGTGGATCCAGAAATCCCGTCCTGTTCCTTCAATCGCTTTACTCATATCGCCGCAAGGCACAATGGCGCATGCCGGATGATTGCTGCAGCGGGAAGAAGGCAGCGCCTCGCCCAGACGCTCAATCAGTGTTTCGTCCGTCACGACGATGAAAGCCCATGGCTGTTTGTTGATCGCCGAAGGCGCAGCCATTGCCGCGCGCAGCAGCGTGTCGATCTGCTCCGCGCTGATCTTCCCGCCCGTGAACTGGCGAACGGACACACGCGTCATGATTGTTTCAATACTCGGATTACCCATATTACTGTTTTGTTTGGCGCAGCCGGCGAACAGCAGTACCGCCAGCGCGAAAAGGAGAGTTTTTCGCATAAAATGAACTTTTTCGCCTGCAAAAGTACTGCTTTTTTTTGATATATGCAAAATTTTTTGTACTTTTGCGTCCGTTTTTTGGAATCAAACAACGGATTATGAAGCGTAATATTCTTTTTCTCTTGCTGATAATCAGCAGCTTGAGCGTTTCGGCGGACATCCGCCAGATCACCGGAAACTGGAAGACCGTGGACGACAAGACGGGTGACAGCTTCTCGGTCGTTACGATCTACAGGGGTACGGACGGACTTTTTTACGGCAAGGTCTCCAAGATGCTTGTCGGTCCGGCGGATCTGAAGTGTGACAAATGTCCGGGTGAGGACCATAACGCCCCTCTGGAAGGGTTGGTTATTATCCGCGGCATGAAGTACGACGCGAAGAATAACCAACTCGTCGGAGGCAAAGTGCTGGATCCGGAGTCCGGTAATTTCTATTACGGGAAGATCTATCCCAAGGACGGGAAGTTAGTGCTGCGGGGTTCGGTTGACCGTCTCGGAGTACTGGGCCGTAACCAGACCTGGATCCGGGAGTGATCTGTCTGATCTGTCTGATCAGTCCAAATTGACATCCACCACTTCGAATTCAAAGTTTCCGCTTCCTTCTACGACCCCTTCTTCATCCAAGAGGAAGGTTACTTTCACCGTTTGTTCCATCAGACCTGCATTGAAGGTTAGATAAGCGGCGGCTCCGTATTGGTTGTTGCCCTGTTTGCCGGTGAACTCCACTTCAATGTCGGTGGTTGCAACGGTGATCTGGTCTATGTTGTAAACCAGCGGTTTGTCGAGTTCCATATAGAGGTATCCGTCCGTCGGGTAGAGGTCACCTACAGCGATGATCATCGGGCGGGTTTCGCTGATGGTCACTTCGCATCCGGGCAGCGTGTCCACAAGGCTCTCCGCCTTCATCCGGCCGGTGATGGAGTAGGTGTGGGTGGTTATTTCAGGCGTCAGGAATCCGTTCCCGCCCAGTCCGTTGATCAGTTCGCGGAAGGTCTCTTCCGAATAGCGGTAGGTCTTGTCAGTACCCAGACGGCCGTCTTCGGTTGTTACCTTGAAGACCAGATTGTTCTTCTCGTTAAAACCGGTGTTTTCGATCGTCTGTTTGCCGCTGAGGATGTTTCCATAGACATAGAAATCCGTGAACTCCGGCGTGAGAACGGTCTCCGGTGTCTCAAAGAAACCGGTGGCATGGATCTTCATTGTTCCTTTGTGCAGCAGTCCGTCCGTAGCGATCACGCCGTCAGCGCCGTACGCAACGGTCAGATCGATCGGCCATGAGCCGTCTTGCGGCGTCCAGCTGTAAGAGGGGTAGGTCTCCTCTGCGCGTACACGTGCCGGCGCACTCGCAGGCTGGTTCTTCTCCATATACAGAAGGGCGGAGCAGACCTCCGTGAAAGTGCCGTTGAAAGCCAGCGGAGCGTTGATAAAACCATTGACGGTCTCCTGTTGGGCCTCTGTCTGTGTGTCGGTCTGAGGCTCTGTCTGGGGCTCGTTCTGAGCCTTCCGGCAGGCGCAAAAGAGCATTGCCGCTGCCATGAATAAAATAGTCTTTTTCATAGAATGTATACCTTAAATGTGTTGGACTTATGTTTGAAAAAGTGTGCAAAATTACTACAAATAATTCATATATGCAAATAAAAAATACTTTTTTTCACTTTGGCACGATGTTTGAATATTTACCGGTGAGCTCACTAAAACATACACAAAATCTAAATTGTCAAGGTTATGAAAAAGTTAATGATTCTGGCGGTTTCCGCCATCCTTGCGGCAAACATCAGTGCCCAAGAAACAAAGGCCGGAAAGGCTGAGTGCAAGAAGGAAAAGAAGGAGTGCAAGATGACTCCGGAACAACGTACGGAGATGGATATTCAGATTCTGAGCGACGAACTATATTTGTCTGAGGAACAGTCCGTTAAGTTTGCAAAGACCTATCGCGAGTATGTGGCGGCGAAGAAGAAGTTGAACGAGGAGTTCAGGGTTAAGTTCAGCAAGGATCTGAACGAGCGCCAGGTGAAAGCCGTTCTCCGCTACCACGGTCCGAAACACAAAGGCGGTGACTTCCGGAAGGGTGAAGGTCCGAAGCACAAAGAAGGCGCTCAAGGCAAGCGCAAGGGCGAGTTCAAGAAAACCGATGCTTAGTTAGAAAGAGGGTGTGTCAAACCGACGGACACACCCTCTTTTTTATGCTTCGAGGGCGGTACGGACTATGACGGAGGAGTCCAGGGAGCGGATGACCGGTTGTGTCTCGCGGCGTTTCTTGGGGTGGACTGGAGTAATGAAGAGCTGGTACACGCGGTGCCCGTGGTAGAAGACGGGCCGGTTCTTCTTTTTCTGTGGCCGGCAGATGATCCAGAACCCGCATTCTTCGGCTTCCGGAAGGGTGTTGACGCGTCCGGAGAGGAATTGCGAGAACTCATCGTAGAAGAAGATCTCGATGCAAGTGGCGGAAGTTCGTTTGCGGCGGTGTATGATCTGTGCGCCCAAGGTGTCGCGGAGCCGCAAGTAGTAGCGGTACAGAACCGGATGAATGTTGCAATTTGCGAACTTGTTACCCGATATTTTAGATATTTTAACCGACATTTATAAAAATCACAGGATATATATTATTTATAATATATATAGGTATGGGTAGGATGCGAGATTGACACGACAAGGGCACGGGATGCCTCTTGCGCGGTGGCGGACCGGTGGAGGGTTTTTGGGCGAAAGCGAGTGCAAAGGTACGGCTTTTTTCTGAGATATGCAAGGGTTTGGGGTGAAAAAGCGTACGAGTGGTGCTGTTTTTAAGCCGATTTATGCCCAAATAGGCCTGTTTAAGGGGGCGCTTCCTGAAAAGACGGCAAGGAACGGACGGAGATCCGGCAACGGAAATGCCGGACACAGGACAACGCGGGAACATGTCGGCAGAGCCGATACCCGAATCATATTCGGGCGCAATAAACAAAGAAAGGGCAATGGAAAGGGGTAAAAGGGAGAGCAAAGGACGGGACGGAAAAGTCGGCAAGGAAGGGGCGGAAGAAAGACAAGGAGAGGGGGGGGAGAAAGAGAAGGGTATGGGAAAAGGGTATGAAGGAGAGGGGGGGGGCGAAAGAGGGGATGAAGGAAGGGAATGGGAGGTATAAATGGCGGGAAATGCTATGTAAATATGGCAAAATGAAGAAAAAATGAAGATTTTTGGCATTTTCTTCAGAAATAATTTGCGTATGTCAAAAAAAAGTTGTACCTTTGCACGCTTTTTCGCGTGAAAGGGTTCGCATATACACATATACGCGTAAGATAAGAAAAGAACGATAAACGCGCCGTGTGAAAGCGGGTCTGAAAGCGGAAACGCAAGGAACATTTAAGGGTGGTTGAGAAAGAAAAAAGACCACCAGATTAGTAACCATTAATTAACAAAACAACAAAATGCCTACAATTCAACAATTAGTTAGAAAAGGAAGAGCAGAACTGGAGGACAAGAGCAAGAGCCCTGCGCTCGACAGCTGTCCTCAGCGTCGTGGCGTTTGTGTACGTGTGTACACCACCACCCCTAAGAAACCTAACTCCGCAATGCGTAAGGTTGCACGTGTACGTCTGACCAACGCCAAGGAAGTGAACGCTTACATCCCGGGAGAGGGACACAACCTGCAGGAGCACAGTATCGTAATGGTACGTGGCGGCCGTGTAAAAGACCTGCCGGGTGTTCGTTACCACATCGTTCGCGGTACGCTTGATACCGCCGGTGTAGCAAACCGCTTGCAGCGCCGCAGCAAGTATGGCGCTAAGAGGCCGAAAGCTAAGAAGTAAAAAGCAGTCAGCCGTCAGCCATCAGCCGTCAGAAAGCCGAATGCTGAAAGCTGAATTCTAATAGCTCTTTTAATTAACTAACTAAATGTTCCATAGAATGGGACGAAACAATGGGTTGAGGGTTGAGTAAGCGGGTTTGGAAAAGCCGTCAGCCGTCAGAAGTCAGCCATCAGAAAAAAAAACAACTGAATGCTGAAAAGCTAGAAGCTGAAAGCCCGAATCTACTGAAGTAATCGACAACCAAGGAAGTTGAAAGTCGAAAGTCGAAAGACAAATGACGAAAGACAAGAGACTGCCGAACTAAAAAAACAATTTGAAACAATGAGAAAAGCAAAACCAACAAAACGTGTGATCCTGCCGGATCCCGTGTATGGCGAAGTGATGGTGGCAAAATTCGTTAACCACCTGATGCTTGACGGTAAGAAAAATACCGCGTATGGCGTATTCTACAGCGCACTGGGCGTAGTAGAGAACAAGATGAAGAGCGAGGAGAAAGCCGCTCTGGATATCTGGAAACAGGGTCTGGAGAATATCACCCCGCTGGTAGAGGTTAAATCGAAGCGTATCGGTGGTGCAACCTTCCAGGTTCCGACGGAGATCCGTGCAGACCGCAAGGAGAGCATCGCGATGAAGAACATGATCGCTTTCGCACGCAAGCGCAGCGGCCACTCGATGGCAGAGAAGCTGGCAGCGGAGATCATGGATGCATACAACAACCAGGGTGGTGCGTTCAAGCGTAAAGAGGATATGCACCGTATGGCAGAGGCTAACCGCGCATTCGCACACTTCAGATTCTAAGAGAGCCGTCAGCCGTCAGCCATCAGCCGTCAGGAAGCTGAATGCTGAGAGCTGAAAGCTGAAAGCAACAAAAAAGATTGAAAGATAAACAACAATGGCAAAACACGATTTAAAATTAAACCGTAACATCGGTATTATGGCGCACATCGACGCCGGTAAGACCACCACTTCGGAGCGTATCCTGTTCTATACGGGTCTGACGCACAAGATTGGTGAGGTTCACGATGGAGCGGCTACGATGGACTGGATGGTTCAGGAGCAGGAGCGTGGTATCACTATCACCTCTGCTGCTACGACGACCTACTGGAACTACGCAGGTAACAAATACAAGATCAACCTGATCGACACTCCGGGGCACGTGGATTTCACGGTAGAGGTAGAGCGTTCGCTCCGTATCCTCGACGGTGCCGTAATGGCATTGTGCTCGGTAGGTGGTGTTCAGCCGCAGTCCGAGACTGTATGGCGTCAGGCAGATAAATATAATGTACCGCGCCTGTGCTACGTGAACAAGATGGACCGTTCGGGTGCCAACTTCTTCGATGTAGTACGCCAGATCAAAGAGGTGCTGGGTGCTACTCCGTGTCCGATCCAGATTCCTATCGGCGCAGAGGAGACCTTCAAGGGTGTCGTTGACCTCGTGAAGATGAAAGCTATCCTGTGGCACGACGAGACGATGGGTGCCGAGTACGTAGAGGAAGAGATTCCGGCTAACCTCCAGGCTGAGGCTGAGGAGTGGCGCGACAAGATGCTGGAGACAGTATCCGAGTTCGACGACACACTGATGGAGAAATATTTCGACGATCCTTCCACTATCACCGAGGACGAGATCCGCGTGGCTATCCGCAAGGGTACGCTGGCGATGAAGATCTTCCCGGTGATCTGCGGTAGCTCCTTCAAGAACAAAGGTGTGCAGACGATGCTGGATGCAGTCTGCGCTTACCTGCCGAGCCCGCTGGATACCGAGGTTATCAACGGTACCAACCCGAACACCGATGCAGCAGAGGTTCGTCATCCGAACGATGAGGAGCCGCTCTGCGCACTCGCCTTCAAGATCGCAACCGATCCGTATGTAGGCCGTCTGTGCTACTTCCGTGTTTATTCGGGTCACCTGGATGCAGGTTCATACGTTTACAACCCGCGTTCGGGCAAGAAAGAGCGTATCAGCCGTATCTTCCAGATGCACTCCAACCACCAGAATCCTGTTGATACGATCCTCGCGGGCGATATAGGCGCGGGCGTAGGATTTAAGGATATACGCACGGGCGATACGCTGTGCGACGAGAACAAGCCTATCGTACTCGAGTCCATCGAGTTCCCGGCACCGGTGATCGGTATCTCCGTAGAGCCGAAGAGCCAGGCTGACCTCGACAAACTGGGTGTAGGTCTCGCCAAACTGGCTGAGGAGGATCCGACCTTCACCGTCAAGACCGACGAGCAGACGGGTCAGACCGTCATCTCCGGTATGGGTGAGCTTCACCTGGAGATCATCATCGACCGTCTGCGTCGTGAGTTCAAGGTAGAGTGCAACCAGGGCCGTCCGCAGGTAGCATACCGCGAGGCAATCAGTGCTCCGGTAGAGCTGCGTGAGGTTTACAAGAAGCAGTCCGGTGGTCGTGGTAAGTTCGCCGATATCATCGTTCGCGTTGAGCCGGCAGACGCTGACTTCCCGGGTGGTCTGCAGTTCGAGGATGTAGTGAAGGGCGGTAACGTGCCTAAGGAGTACATCCCGAGCGTACAGAAGGGCTTCGAGACGGCTATGAAGAACGGTGTTCTCGCCGGCTATCCACTTGACAGTCTGAAGGTAACGCTGCTTGATGGTAGCTTCCACCCTGTAGACTCCGATCAGTTGTCGTTCGAGATCGCTGCGCAGATGGCGTTCAAAGAGGCATGTGCGAAGGCTAAACCTGTTCTGATGGAGCCGATCATGAAGATCGAGGTTGTTACTCCGGAAGAGAGCATGGGTGATGTCATCGGTGACCTCAACAAACGCCGTGGTCAGGTAGAGGGTATGGACACCAGCCGTACGGGCGCACGTATCGTGAAGGCCCATGTGCCTCTGGCAGAGATGTTCGGTTATGTAACCGCACTCCGTACCATCACCTCCGGTCGTGCTACGAGCTCCATGGAGTTCAGCCACTATGAGGCTGTTTCTTCCTCGATCGCGAAGGCTGTACTGACTGAGGTAGGCGGTCGCGTAGACCTGGTATAATTGGTTTTCTTTGGGAATCTTTGAGTTTTTCTCTCGGTCATTATGGACCCCATAACTCCCTCGGGAGAAAACTCAAATCTTCTCCAAACAAAAGCCAATTAGAAAAAGTAAAATACATAAGGAACGTACACGTACACACATGCGTGTGGCTCGGAGTACGGCCTGAAAAGAAGTTCGCAAGAACACCAATTAACCCGGCAGGGTTGCGGGTCATCTTAGCAAATGACTCTTAAGATTATCTGCGCTCTGCCAAGTATTAACAAAATAAAAACACTATTACTAATTATGAGTCAAAAAATCCGTATCAAACTGAAGTCTTTCGACCACAACCTGGTTGACAAGTCAGCAGAGAAGATCGTGAAGACCGTAAAGGCTACGGGTGCAGTGGTAAGCGGACCAATTCCCCTGCCGACGCACAAGCGTATCTTTACCGTAAACCGCTCTACTTTCGTTAACAAGAAGAGCCGTGAGCAATTCGAGTTGGCGAGCTACAAGCGTCTGATCGACATCTACAACAGCAACAACAAGACCGTAGAGGCTCTTATGAAACTGGAGTTGGCAAGCGGTGTTGAAGTCGAAATCAAAGTTTGAGTTTAGGTTTTTTCGAGGCATCTTCGGCTTTCCGGTCCGGTCATTATGGACCCCATAACTCCCTTACCGGAAAATCCAAATCTCCTCACGAAAATCCTAAAAACAGAAAAAGCAACAGTCGGCGTGGTGACATGACGACTAAAACAAAACAAGAAACACTTCCATCGGTTAGCGCCGCGAGAGTAATTCCGCAAGGGGTGAAGGGACGGAAACCCCGATGGCGAGAGTGAAACAATTAACAAATTAAAACAATCTAAGCAACAATGCCAGGATTATTAGGAAAAAAGATCGGAATGACTTCCGTCTTCGGGGCCGACGGTAAAAATGTACCGTGCACCGTTATCGAGGCAGGTCCTTGCGTAGTGACCCAGCTGAAGACCGTAGAGAAAGACGGTTACAAAGCAGCTCAGGTAGGCTTCATGCACAAGAGCGAGAAGCACACTAACAAGGCCGAGGCTGGCCATTTCAAGGCAGCCGGCGTAGAGCCCATGCGCCATTTAGCAGAGTTTGAGTACGACCAAGAGTTGGCACTGGGTCAGACCCTCACCGCAGCAGACCTCTTTGAGGAGGGTATGTATGTCGATGTGATCGGAACCAGCAAGGGTCATGGTTTCCAGGGCGTCGTTAAGCGTCACGGTTTCGGTGGAGTAGGCCAGAGCACTCACGGTCAGGACGACCGTCTTCGCGCTCCGGGTTCGGTAGGTGCATGTGCATATCCTAGCCGTATTTTCCCGGGAACCCGCATGGCAGGTCAGATGGGTGGTGACCGTGTAACGGTTCAGAACCTCGTCATTCTCAAAGTTATCCCCGAGTACAACCTGATCATGGTCAAGGGCAGTGTACCGGGCGCAAAAAATTCAATCGTCATTATCAACAAGTAATTAGTTATGGAACTTAGTATTTTGAACCAGGCCGGCAAAGAGACCGGCAAGAAGATCGCTCTGAATGATGCAATCTTCGCTATCGAGCCTAACGACCATGCTATCTACTTGGACGTTAAGCAATTCTTGGCCGCACAGCGCCAGGGAACCGCGAAAGCAAAACAGCGTAGTGAGAATGCTCACTCGACCCGCAAGCTCGGTCGCCAGAAAGGTGGCGGAGGTGCACGTCCGGGTGATCTGAAGTCTCCGGTACGCGTAGGTGGTGGTACGATTTTCGGCCCGGTACCTCGTGACTATGACTTCAAGCTGAACAAGAAAGTAAAACAGCTGGCACGCAAGTCCGCACTGTCGCTTCGCGCAAAACAGAACGAGTTGCTCGTATTGGACGCTCTGAACTTCGATGCACCGAAGACCAAAGCTATGGTAGAGGTATTGAACAACCTCAAAGTAGAGGGAAAGAAAGTGCTGTTTGTAGTAGCAGACGCCAATCTCAACGCCCGCAAGTCCGCCGCTAATATCCAGCGTGTGAACGTAGTGAACGTAAACGAGCTGAACACCTACACAATCATGAACTCGAATGTAGTAGTTCTGACCGAAGCATCGGCTGCTGCTATCGAGGCAACTTTAAACGCATAAGGAGGTAGAAATTATGGCAATTATTATCAAACCAATCGTCACTGAGAAGATGACCGCCGCCGGCGAGAAGCTGAACCGTTACGGTTTTGTTGTAGCTCGCAATGCCAACAAAGTTGAGATCAAGAAAGCGGTAGAAGAAATGTACAATGTTCAGGTTACGGATGTGAATACACTGATCCGTGCTCCGAAAGTTAAACAGCGCTGGACCAAGTCCGGTCTGCTCAAAGGTGCACAGCAGGCGTATAAGAAAGCCATCGTAACGTTGGCAGAAGGTGAAACAATTGATTTTTATAGCAATATCTAAAAATGGCTGTACGTAAATTAAAGCCCACAACACCAGGGCAGAGACACAAAGTTATAGGTGCGTTCGAGACAATTACCGCGAACGCTCCTGAGAAATCGCTTGTGTTTGGCAAGACCAAGACCGGTGGACGCAACAATGTCGGAAAGATGACTATGCGTTATATCGGTGGCGGTCACAAACAGAAGTATCGCGTAATTGACTTCAAGCGCAACAAAGATGGTGTTCCCGCAGTAGTAAAGACAATCGAGTACGATCCGAACCGTAGTGCCCGTATCGCTCTGTTGTTCTACGCTGACGGTGAGAAGCGCTATATTCTTGCACCGAATGGACTGCAAGTAGGTCAAACTGTAATGTCGGGAGAGAACGCTGCTCCTGAAGTAGGAAATGCACTGCCGATGTCGGTAATTCCTTTGGGAACGCTGATTCACAACATCGAGCTTCGTCCGGGTCAGGGTGCCTGCATGGTACGTAGTGCCGGTACGTTCGCCCAGTTGTCGAGCCGTGAGGACAAGTATGCAATCATCAAGCTGCCTTCAGGTGAGCTCCGCAAGGTGCTTGCAGCCTGCAAGGCTACGGTAGGTGTAGTAGGCAACTCGGATCACGCGCTGGAGAAGAGCGGTAAAGCAGGTCGCAGCCGTTGGCTGGGCCGTCGTCCGCGCAACCGTGGTGTAGTAATGAACCCTGTAGATCACCCGATGGGTGGTGGTGAAGGCCGTCAGAGCGGTGGACATCCGAGAAGCCGCAAGGGTCTGCTGGCTAAGGGTTACAAGACTCGTCATCCGAAGAACCAGAGCAACCAGTACATTATTGAAAGACGTAAAAAATAACCTATAAAGCAAAGAAAACATTATGAGTCGTTCACTGAAAAAAGGACCGTTTATCAACGTCAAGTTGGAAGACAAGGTACTGGCTATGAATGAGTCGGGCAAGAAAGAGGTTGTAAAGACCTGGAGCCGCGCCTCGATGATTTCTCCTGACTTTGTAGGTCACACAATCGCAGTTCACAATGGAAACAAGTTCATTCCTGTTTATGTAACGGAGAACATGGTAGGTCACAAGCTGGGCGAGTTCGCTCCGACGCGTACCTTCCGTGGTCACTCGGGCAATAACAAGAAGTAATCCATTGCAATCATTAATTATTAAAATCCAAGATTAAAATGGGTGCAAGAAAACATAACAGCGCTGAGGCAATGAAGGCGGCTCGCAAAGAGCAGTATTTTGCCAAAGCAAACAACGTTCCTACCAGCCCTCGTAAGATGCGTCTCGTAGCAGACATGGTACGCGGAATGGAAGTGAACCGTGCATTGGGTGCTCTGCATTTCTCCACACGTGAGGCAAGCCGCGCACTCGAGAAGCTCCTGAAATCTGCTATCGCAAACTGGGAAGTAAAGACCGGTAAGAAAGCAGAGGACGAAACTCTCTATGTAACGAAAATCATGGTTGACGGCGGTATGTCGATCAAGCGTATGCTGCCCGCTCCTCAGGGTCGTGCTTATCGTATCCGCAAACGTTCCAACCACGTTACAATATTTGTAGATACTAAAAATACTAACGCTGAAAAGTAATTTGAACTATGGGACAGAAAATTAATCCTATTGCTAACCGTCTGGGCATTGTCCGCGGTTGGGACTCCAACTGGTTTGGAGGCAAGAATTACGGAGATACGCTGCTTGAGGATAGCAAGATTCGCGAGTACCTCAACGCTCGTCTCGCAGAGGCTAGTATTTCCCGTATCGTAATTGAAAGAACTCTGAAACTTGTTACTGTTACTATCTGCACCGCTCGCCCCGGTTATATTATCGGAAAAGGTGGAGAAGAGGTTGACAAATTGAAGAAGGAACTCCAGAAGATCACCAAGCAAGACGTACAGATCAACATCTACGAGGTAAAGCGTCCGGAACTGGATGCAACGATCGTGGCAAGCAAGATCGCCCGTCAGCTGGAAGGCAAGATCGCTTACCGCCGTGCCGTAAAGATGGCTATCCAGTCCACGATGCGCATGGGTGCTGAGGGAATCAAGATCCAGGTGTCCGGTCGTTTGAACGGCGCTGAGATGGCCCGCAAGGAGATGTACAAGGAGGGTCGTACCCCGCTGCACACGCTCCGTGCTGACATTGATTACTGCCACGTAGGCGCAATCACCAAAGTAGGTGTGATCGGCGTAAAGGTATGGATCTGCCGTGGAGAGGTTTATGGTAAGAAGGACCTGGCTCCGAATTTCTCGCAGAAGCAGGAAGGCGGCCGCCCCGGCATGGATCGTCGTGATGGTGGACGCGGAGAGCGCAAAGGCAACTTCCGCCGCAACAAGAAACAATAATGTTTAACCGATTTGTAGATTAGAAAACAGTTATGTTACAACCTAAGAAAACAAAATTCCGTCGTTGCCAAAAAGGCCGCATCAAGGGCTTTGCTCACCGTGGTCAGGAGTTGGCATTCGGCTCTTTCGGTATCAAGAGTATGGGTACCGTATGGTTGACCGGTCGTCAAATCGAGGCTGCCCGTATCGCCGTTACCCGTTATATGCAACGTCAAGGTCAGGTTTGGATCCGTGTATTCCCGGACAAACCGATCACCAAGAAACCGTTGGATGTCCGTATGGGTAAAGGTAAAGGTGCTCCCGAAGGATTCGTAGTACCATTGGAGCCCGGTCGCATTATCTTCGAGGTAGAAGGCGTAAGCTACGATGTAGCAAAAGAGGCACTCCGTCTCGCCGCCCAGAAGCTGCCCGTAACCACTAAATTTGTCGTAAGACGCGATTACGACGCAACACAAAATGCATAATTAAGGATTATGAAAACAGCTGAAATCAAAGAATTAACAACTCAAGAGATCCAGGAGCGTCTCGCTTCCGAGAAAGAAGCTCTGGTTCGAATGAAGTTAAATCACAGTATTTCTCCGCTCGATAATCCGTTGCAGATTAAGGCTGCGCGTCGTAATATCGCCCGCCTTGCAACGGAACTTCGTGCCCGTGAAATTAACAAGTAAAAAACGACAATTGAAATGGAAAGAAATCTTAGAAAAGAGCGCGTGGGCGTAGTTGTTTCCAACAAGATGGAGAAGACCATCGTGGTCGCTGTCCGTTGGAAAGAGAAACACCCCATCTATGGCAAGTTTGTCAATAAAACTCGCAAGTTCCATGTTCATGACGAGAAGAATGAGGCAGGTATCGGCGATACCGTACGCATCATGGAGACCCGTCCATTGAGCAAGACTGTGCGCTGGCGTTTAACTCAAATTATCGAAAGGGCTAAGTAATTATGGTACAGCAAGAATCTCGTCTCACAGTATGTGACAACAGCGGTGCCAAGCAGGCACTCTGTATCCGCGTTCTTGGTGGTACCAAGAAGCGTTACGCTACGCTCGGCGACACGATCGTAGTAGCCGTAAAGGGCGTTATCCCTTCCGCAGACATCAAGGACGGAACCGTCAGCCGCGCTATCGTAGTGCGTACGAAGAAAGAGGTACGCCGTGCAGACGGCAGTTACATCCGTTTTGATGACAACGCATGCGTGTTGATCACCAACGCCGGTGAACTCCGTGGCAGCCGTATCTTCGGTCCGGTAGCCCGTGAGTTGCGTCAAACGAACATGAAAATTATTTCTCTGGCACCTGAAGTGCTCTAATCATCTAAACAATTACAAAAATGGCAAAACTTCATATCAAAAAGGGTGACACCGTTTATGTAAACGCAGGTGCTTCGAAGGGTCAGACCGGCCGTGTGCTGGAAGTGATCGTTGACAAGCAACGCGCTATCGTAGAAGGCGTTAACATGGTATCCAAGAGTACCAAGCCTAACGCAAAGAATCCGCAAGGCGGAATCGTTAAACAGGAAGCTCCTATCCACATCTCGAACCTCAATCCTGTAGAGGACGGCAAGCCCGTTCGCGTAGGTCGCGTTCGTAAGGATGGCAAGCTCGTTCGTGTATCTAAAAAAACCGGTAAGGAGATCTGATTATGAATACAGCAAGTCTTAAGCAAGATTATCAGGAGCGCATTGTGCCCATCCTGATGAAGGAGTTCAACTACACTACGGTAATGCAGTGCCCGAAACTCCAGAAGATCGTCCTGAACCAGGGTCTTGGCGAGGCAGTAGCCGACAAGAAGATCATCGAGGTCGCTCTCCAGGAGATGACCGCAATCGCAGGTCAGAAAGCCGTTGCTACCGTTTCGAAGAAAGATATCGCTAACTTCAAGGTTCGTAAGCAGATGCCTATCGGCGTATGTGTTACCCTCCGCGGTCAGCAGATGTATGAGTTCCTCGAGCGTCTCGTTCGCGTAGCTCTGCCGCGTATCCGCGACTTCAAAGGTATCAACAACAAGATGGACGGCCGTGGTAACTACACCTTGGGTATCACCGAGCAGATCATCTTCCCTGAAATTAACATTGATAACATCACCAAACTGCTGGGTATGAACATCACGTTCGTTACTACAGCTAAAACCGATGAGGAGGGCTTCGCACTCCTGCGTGAGTTTGGTTTACCGTTTAAAAAGTAATTCAGACTATGGCAAAAGAATCAATGAAAGCCCGCGAGGTAAAACGCGCCAAGCTGGTTGCCAAATACGCAGCCAAACGTGCGCAACTCCTCAAAGATGGTGACTATGTAGGGCTCCAGGCCCTTCCGAAGAACGCTTCTCCGGTTCGTCTGCACAACCGTTGCAAGGTGACCGGCCGTCCGAAAGGATACATGCGTGTATTCGGTCTCAGCCGTATTCAGTTCCGCGAGATGGCTTCCAAAGGCTTGATCCCGGGAGTAAAGAAAGCGAGCTGGTAAAAAAGAGCTTTCAGCATTCAGCTATCAGCATTCAGATTTTTCATGGTCTGACGGCTGAAAGCTGATGGCTGACGGCAGAAGTTAACATTATTAAATATTGTCCCGACAGGCGGGATTAATTTAAAAATCAAAAACAAATGACAGATCCTATTGCAGATTACCTCACTCGACTGAGGAATGCTATCAAGGCCGGCCACCGTGTAGTGGAAGTTCCGGCTTCGAATCTGAAAAAGGAGATCACTCGCATCTTGTTCGAGAAGGGTTATATCCTCTCCTACAAGTTTGTAGAGGACGGTCCCCAGGGTACGATCAAAATCGCCCTCAAGTATGATCCGGTTAACAAAGTTAACGCGATCAAGTGTTTGAAACGTGTATCCACTCCGGGTTTGCGTAAGTACGTTGGTTACCGTGATATGCCGCGTGTATTGAACGGTCTCGGTATCGCTATCCTTTCGACCTCGAAAGGCGTGATGACCAACAAAGAGGCAGTAGGCCAGCAGTTGGGTGGTGAAGTGTTGTGTTACGTTTATTAATAAAGGAGGAAAGCTATGTCAAGAATTGGAAAACTTCCTATCGCTATTCCCGCAGGTGTAACGGTTACCGTTAGCCCCGAGAATGTAGTGACCGTCAAAGGTCCGAAGGGTGAGCTGTGCCAGGCTGTAGATCCCCTGATTTCCGTAAACGTAGAAGGCAACGTATGCCACGTAACCCGTCCGAACGACGAGAAAGAGGCACGTGCCAAACACGGTCTGTATCGTGCATTGATCCATAACATGGTAGTAGGTTGCTCCGAGGGCTACAAGAAGACTCTTGAGCTCGTGGGTGTAGGTTACCGTGTAGAGTTGGCTCAACCGCAGGTACTGAACTTCTCGCTCGGTTATACCCACCCGATCTATCTCGGTTTGCCGAAAGAGGTCAAGGTAGATACCAAATCGGAGCGTAACCAGAACCCGCTCGTAATGCTCGAGAGCGCAGACAAGCAGCTTCTTGGCCAGATTTGCGCTAAGATCCGCTCGTTCCGCAGACCGGAGCCGTACAAAGGCAAGGGTGTCAAGTTCCAAGGTGAAATCGTTCGTCGTAAAGCTGGTAAGTCGGCTGGTAAATAATAGAAAGGAAACAAGATTATGATTAAGAAAATTGCACGTCGCCTTAAGATTAAGGCTTCCATCCGCACCAAGGTGTCGGGAACTGCAGAGCGTCCGCGTCTGACCGTGTTCCGTTCTAACAGCCAGATTTATGCGCAGGTGATCGATGACCTCAAGGGTGCTACCCTCGCAAGTGCTTCGTCGCTTGCTATCAAGGATAAGTTGACCAAGACCGAGAAAGCCGCTCTCGTAGGCAAGCAAGTAGCAGAGGCAGCTCTCAAGGCCGGAGTTAACGAAGTAGTATTTGACCGTAACGGATATCTCTATCACGGTCGTGTTAAATCACTGGCAGACGCTGCCCGCGAGGCAGGTCTGAAATTCTAATAACTGACGATTATGCAAAGAGTTAAATCAACACAAGACCTCGAGCTCAAGGAGCGTCTGGTCGCAGTCAACCGCGTAACGAAAGTTACCAAAGGTGGACGTACCTTCACTTTCGCAGCTATCGTAGTTGTTGGAAATGAAGATGGTATTGTAGGTTACGGTTTGGGTAAGGCAGGTGAGGTGGCTGCTGCTATGCAGAAAGCTACTGAGGCTGCTAAGAAGAACCTGATTCAGGTACCTGTTCTGAAGGGCACTATCCCTCACGAGCAGTACGCTAAGTTCGGTGGTTCCCGCGTTTACATCCAGCCTGCTACGCACGGTACCGGAGTAAAAGCCGGTGGTGCTATGCGTGCGGTGCTCGAGTCCGCAGGTGTACACGACGTGTTGGCGAAATCCAAAGGTTCGTCCAACCCCCACAACCTCGTGAAGGCTACCATCCAGGCTCTCGCAGAGTTGCGTGACGCCCGTACCGTAGCCGCTAACCGTGGCGTAAGCCTCTCTACAGTGTTTAATGGTTAATAAATTCTTCTACAACTATGGCAAAGATTAAAATTCAACAAGTACGCAGTACTATCAAATGTCCGAAGGTGCAGAAAGAGACCATGCAAGCGCTGGGTCTGCGTAAGATGAACGCAGTCGTTGAGCACGAGGCTACCCCGGCTATCCTGGGTATGGTAGAGAAGGTAAAGCACCTTGTTAAAGTTATTGACTAATCCTAAAAACGAATTATCATCATGGAATTGAATAATCTTACCCCTGCAGCCGGATCGGTTAAGACCGCCAAGCGTGTCGGCCGTGGCGCAGGTTCGGGCCTGGGTGGAACCTCTACCCGTGGTCACAAGGGTGCTAAGTCGCGCTCCGGTTACAGCAAGAAGATCGGTTTCGAGGGTGGTCAGATGCCTATGCAGCGTCGTCTGCCTAAGTTCGGTTTCAAGAATATCAACCGTGTGGAGTACAAAGCAATCAACCTCGCTACTCTTCAGGCTCTCGCAGAGGCTAAGAAGCTCGAGAAGATCGGTTTGGTAGAGCTCCACGAGGCCGGTTTCATCTCCAAGACCCAGCTCGTCAAGATTCTGGGTAATGGTACGCTGACCGCAAAACTCACCGTGCAGGCAAATGCTTTCTCCAAGAAGGCAGAAGAGGCTATCACCGCTGCCGGCGGCTCTATCGAGAAAATTTAATAAACGAGAACTATTATGCGTTTTATTCAAACATGTAAAAATATCTGGAAGATTGAGGACCTCCGCAACCGATTGCTGACCACGCTTTTGTTCGTGCTCATCTACCGTTTCGGATCGTATGTCATTCTTCCGGGTATTAACCCCGATGCCCTGACCAGTCTCAAAGGTCAGACGGAAGGTGGTCTGATGGCCCTGCTGGATATGTTCTCCGGCGGTGCCTTCTCCAACGCTTCTATCTTCGCGCTCGGTATCATGCCTTACATCTCTGCATCGATTGTGATACAGCTGCTTTCTATAGCAGTGCCGTATTTCCAGAAGATGCAGAAAGAAGGTGAGTCGGGCCGTCAGAAGATGAACCAGATCACCCGCTATCTGACAGTAGCGATCCTGCTCTTCCAGGCGCCGAGCTACCTGATCAACCTGCATGCGCAGATTGAGGCAGCCGTACGCAACAGCGCTACGTTGTCGAGCATGGATGTACCGGTTATCGGCTTTAACGGGTTCACCATCACCGCCACAATCCTCCTCACAGCCGGATCGATGTTCGTCCTCTGGCTGGGTGAGCGTATCACCGATCGCGGAATAGGTAACGGTATCTCCTTTATCATTCTCATCGGTATCATCGCGCGCCTGCCGCAGGCTGTTATCCAGGAGTTTGGAAACCGTGTGCTTGACGCCGGAGGCGGTTTGATCATGTTCATTCTGGAGATCGTCATCCTGCTCCTCGTGTTCGCTTTTGCGATCATGCTGGTACAGGGAACCCGACGCATCCCCGTGCAGTACGCAAAACGAATCCAGGGCAACAAGCAGTATGGAGGCGTTCGCCAGTACATTCCGCTGAAGGTGAATGCGGCAAACGTAATGCCGATCATCTTCGCGCAGGCGATCATGTTTATTCCTATTGCTATCGTCGGTTTCCGTAACACAGAGGTTGGCTCTTTCTGGCGCTACTTCATGGATAACGACAGTTTCTGGTACAACTTCGTTTTTGCGCTCCTCATTATCGCCTTCACCTATTTCTACACCGCGATCATCATCAACCCTGTCCAGATGGCAGAGAACCTGAAGATCAACAACGGATTTATTCCGGGTGTGAAACCGGGTAAGAAGACGGCTGAGTATATCGACACGATCATGAGCCGTATCACCCTTCCGGGTTCGATACTGCTGGCGATCATTGCTGTGCTGCCGGCCTTTGCACGCCTTATCGGTGTTTCGCAAGGATTTGCGCAGTTCTTCGGCGGTACTTCGCTCCTGATTATGGTCGGTGTAATCTTGGATACTTTGCAGCAGATTGAGAGTCATCTTCTGATGCGCCACTATGACGGTTTCTTCGATTCCGGCATGCGTATCAAGGGCCGCTCCGGTGCTATGGCTTATTAAACCATTCGTTTAGATGATTTATCTCAAGACTGACGAAGAAGTAGAACTCATGCGGGCAAGCAACATCCTGCTTGGTCAGACCTACGCCGAAGTGGCGAAGGCGATCAAGCCGGGTGTTACTACCGCCCAACTCGACAAGATCGCTTATGAGTTTATCATGGATCATGGCGGCCGGCCTGCGTGCTTGGGTTTTGAGGGTTATCCCGCAACGCTCTGCACCTCGGTAAACGACCAGGTGGTGCATGGTATTCCTTCCGACAAGGTGATCCTCAAGGAAGGCGATATCATCTCCGTCGATTCCTCGATCGAACTCAACGGCTGGCATTCCGACAGCGCTTATACTTTCCCTGTAGGGGAGGTGAGCCCGGAGGTGATGCAGCTGCTCAAGACAACCAAGGAGGCGCTCTATCTGGGTATAGACCAGGCTGTGACGGGTCACCGTCTGGGCGATATAGGAGCGACTATCCAGACCCATTGCGAGAAAGCCGGTTACGGCGTAGTGCGCGAGTTTGTGGGTCACGGTATAGGGCGTGAGATGCATGAGGATCCGGAGGTATGCAACTACGGTCGCCGCGGTAACGGAATCGTACTCAAATCGGGTATGACCATCGCTATCGAGCCGATGATCACCCTCGGCAGGCGGAATGTGCTCATCGAGGATGACGGCTGGACAGCCCGCACGATCGACCGCAAACCCGCTGCGCATTATGAGTTATCCGTATGCGTTCGTAACGGCAAGGCGGATATCTTATCGACCTTCGATTACATCCAAGAGGTATTGGGAGACAAATTCATCTAAAATCCTATCGATATGGCAAAACAAGACAGCATTGAAGTAGACGGAACGGTAACAGAGGCATTATCCAACGCCATGTTCCGCGTTCAGCTTGAGAACGGACCGCTCATTATCGCCCACATCTCCGGTAAGATGCGTATGCATTATATCAAGATCCTTGCCGGTGACCGTGTGAAAGTAGAGATGAGCCCCTATGATCTCACCAAAGGGAGAATCTCCTTCCGCTACAAGTAATGTGAAGGACAAAGGGACAAAGTACAAAGTACAATGTACAAAGTAACAATGTACAATGTACAATGTACGAAGGACCTGAGGCTCACAAGGAATTAATTAACAAAGTAAACACTATTCAGCAATGAAAGTACGTGCTTCGATTAAAAAACGCAATGCCGATTGCAAGATTGTTCGTCGCAAAGGGCATTTGTATGTAATCAACAAGAAGGATCCTAAAATGAAGATGCGTCAAGGATAAGCGCTATCTTTAAATAGAATCACAAACTTCTTAAATCAATTTTATTTAACAAATTTATCCTTAGTATTAAATTATGGCTATAAGAATTGTCGGTGTAGATATACCGCAAAACAAATGTGGCGAAGTCAGTCTGACTTATATCTACGGAATAGGTCGTTCAAGCGCAAAGAAAATTCTCGCTGAAGCAGGCATTGACCCAAGCATCAAAGTAGAGAATTGGACGGATGACCAAGCAGCTAAAGTCCGTGAGATCATCGGTGCTAAATTCAAAGTAGAAGGTGATCTTCGTTCGGAAACCCAATTGAATATCAAACGTTTGATGGATATCGGTTGTTACCGTGGAGTGCGTCACCGTATCGGTCTTCCCGTTCGTGGACAGAGCACCAAGAATAACGCCCGTACGCGCAAAGGACGTAAGAAAACTGTTGCAAACAAGAAGAAAGCAACGAAGTAATCAACCGTTGACTGAACCGAAGAACCCGATGAGGGATCGAGAAGAAGTCAAAAAGTTTCAACTTTTTAAAATTCATCAAACATTATGGCAAAGAAAGCTATTGCAGCTAAGAAGCGCGTAGTGAAGATCGAGGGCGTAGGCCAGCTTCACGTGATGTCTTCTTTCAACAATGTAATCGTTACTGTTGCTAACGGAGACGGCCAGGTTATCAGTTGGTCATCGGCGGGAAAACAAGGCTTCCGTGGCAGCAAAAAGAATACCCCGTACGCAGCTCAGATGGCAGCAGCAGACTGCTGCAAGGTCGCTTTTGACCTCGGTCTGCGTAAAGTAAAAGCATACGTTAAGGGTCCGGGACAAGGACGTGAGTCGGCAATCCGTGCCTGTGTAGCAGCAGGCATCGATGTAACGGAGATCGTAGATGTAACTCCGATGCCGCACAACGGTTGCCGTCCTCCGAAACGTCGTCGTGTATAATTGTTAAACCCTTTAACGTAAATTTAGAATTATGGCAAGATATATTGGTCCAAAATCTCGCATTGCCCGTCGTTTCGGCGAGGCTATTTTCGGCGAGGACAAGGTGCTTGCAAAACGTCCGTACGCACCCGGACAGCACGGTGTTAACCGTCGCAAGAAAAACTCTGAGTACGGTTCTCAGCTTGCAGAGAAGCAGAAAGCCAAATACACGTATGGTGTACTGGAGAAACAGTTCCGTCTTCTTTTCGCGAAAGCGGCTCGTACCAAAGGTATTACCGGTGAGATCCTGATCCAGCTTCTGGAGTGCCGTCTTGACAATATCGTATATCGTCTCGGTATGGCTCCTACCCGTGCAGCAGCGCGTCAGCTCGTTTCCCACCGTCATATCACGGTAGACGGCGCAGTTGTAAATATTCCTTCTTACTCCGTCAAGCCCGGTCAGGTGGTAGCAGTTCGCGAGAAAGCGAAATCGCTTGAGGTGATCAATGATTCGCTCCAGGGCTTCAACCACGCGAAATACGGATGGCTTGAGTGGAACGAGGCTGAGAAGGCCGGCAAGCTGCTCAACATCCCGGCTCGTGCAGAGATTCCGGAGAATATCAAGGAGCAATTAATCGTTGAGTTGTACTCTAAATAATAAATAAATTCATGGCAATATTAAATTTCATCAAACCTGATAAGGTGATAATGTTAGACTCGAGTGCTAACAAGGGCGTTTTTGAATTTCGCCCGCTCGAGCCGGGGTACGGAATTACGATAGGCAATGCGATCCGCCGTGTGCTGCTGGGCAGTCTGGAAGGATACGCAATCTGCTCTATCAAGATCAGTGGTATTGATCATGAATTTGCTACGATCCCCGGAGTTATAACTGACGTTACCAACCTTATTCTTAATCTCAAGCAGGTTCGCTTTATCCGCAAGGAGGGCATCGAGGAGGAGACCGAGACGGTGAAACTGCATGTTCACCGCTCCAAATCGTTCCTCGCGGGAGACCTCAACACGGTACTGCAGAATTTCGAGGTGCTGAACCCCGAGCTTCAGCTCGCCGAGATGGATGAGACTGCTGATTTTGAGATTGAGTTGAATATCAACAAAGGTCGTGGCTACGTGCCCGGCGATGAGAACCGAAAGAAGGATGACCCAATCGGCACCCTGGCAATCGATTCTATCTATACGCCGATCCGCAATGTCATGATCTCGGTAGACCAGTACCGTGTCGAGCAGCGTACCGACTACGAGAAGCTGACTATCGAGATTACCACCGACGGCTCCATTGCACCGCAGCAGGCACTCACCGAGGCCGCCAAGATCCTGATCTACCACTTCATGCTCTTCTCCGACGAGCGTATCGTTCTGGAGGAGGAGACGAAGAAGAACAACTCCGCACTCGACGAAGAGATTCTTCGCATGCGCCAGCTCCTCAACCAGAAACTGCAGGATATGGATCTCTCCGTCCGCGCACTCAACTGCTTGAAGGCTGCGGAGGTAGAGACGCTTGGCGAACTGGTTAAGTACCACCGCGCAGACCTCCTCAAGTTCCGTAACTTCGGTAAGAAATCGCTTACCGAGCTGGACGAACTGCTGGAGCGCAACGGTCTCGCCTTCGGTATGGACATCTCGCGCTACAGAGCGCTGGATTAACAATTAATAATTAATTGACGAATGGACGATTGACGAGGTACGATTGATTGTTCAATTGAAAGAGATTGACGATTGATACCACATGGTAAATCGTAAATAATAATCAATCGTAAATAAATCGTAAATCGTAAATCGTTAAATCGTAAATTTAAACAATTATGCGTCATAATAAGAAATTCAATCACCTTAGCCGCAAGGCCAACCATCGCGCAGCGATGCTGTCCAACATGGCTTGCTCGTTGATCATGCACAAGCGCATCAACACCACCCTCGCTAAGGCCAAAGCGCTCCGTATCTACGTAGAGCCGATCCTCACCCGTGCGAAAGAGGACAACATGAACAACCGCCGTCTGGCCTTCTCGCTGCTGAAGCAGAAAGAGGTCGTAACCGAGCTCTTCCAGAACGTAGGCGAGAAGATCGCCAACCGTCCGGGTGGTTACACACGTATTCTCCGCACCGGTTTCCGTCTGGGCGATGCAGCCGAGATGGCGATCATCGAGCTCGTTGACTACAACGAGAACATGCTCAAGGAGACCAAGAAGGCTGCCAAGAAAGCGACCCGCCGTGCCGGCAAGAAAGCCGTTAAGGAGGCTGTAGAAGAGGTAGCTGCCGAGGCTGCACCGGAAGCTCCCGCAGCACCCGCTGCAGAAGAAGCAAAAGCAGAGTAATTGATCTTTGAAAAAAACAAACAAAACACTGATTAATTCAGTCAACTATGTTTTTGAACGTTAATCAGCATAATGAAAACGTGACAGATCTCGCCAACGCCAAAGTTGGCGAGACTGTTTCCGTTTCCGGCATGATCCATAATGTCCGCGTCACGAAGTGGGGCGGATTTATTGTGCTCCGTAAGAGCCGCGGCTTGCTGCAGGCAGTAGTGAGCAACGAGAGTTCCAAGTTCTTTGACGAGGAGGGGACCGAGATTGCGATGAACGCTCTCTGCCGCGAGATGGCAGTGACTCTCACCGGTACGGTGAACGAGGCGAAGATCAAGGATCCGGCCGCTTTCTACAACACGATTGAGATCGCGGTCTCCGAGGTCCGCGTGCTGAGCCGTCCGACGACGGCGGAGGTGGTGGACATGAACGCCCTGAAGTTCGGCGACGAGGAGACCCTGCTGCGCTATAAGTTCGACAACCGCCAGGTGACGCTGCGTAACCCGCGTGACATGGCGATCCTGAAAGTGCAGAGCACTATCGCCCGCGCTTTCGGCGAGTTCCTTTCCGCCAACGGCTTCACCCAGATCTTCACTCCGAAGATCGTGAGCGAAGGAGCGGAAGGCGGTGCCAATGTCTTCAAGATGGATTATTTCGGCAAGCAGGTGTATCTGGCGCAGAGTCCGCAGTTCTACAAACAGATCGGCGTGGGCGTCTATGAGCGCGTGTTTGAGATCGCACCGGCTTACCGCGCGGAGAAACATAACACCTCGCGCCACCTGAACGAGTACATCTCGCTGGATGTGGAGATGGGCTTTATCAAGGGCCAGGAAGATGTGATGACACTGGAGGCGGCGCTGCTGCGCCATATCATCGCTACGGTGGAGAAGGACTGCGCGCATGAGCTGCAACTGCTCAATGCCGAGAACCCCATTCTGCCGGAACAGGTGCCTGCATGGAAGTTGAGCGAGGTGCATGAGATCCTCTTTGAGAACGGACTCTGCGAGGCGGACCACCGCGGCGAGGATGACCTTGCGCCGGAAGAGGAACGCGCTATCTGCAAGTACGCCAAAGAGCAGTTCGGTTCGGATTTTGTGTTCGTGACCCATTTCCCGAGTGAGCACCGTGCTTTCTACGCGATGGACGATCCCGAGGATCCGAGTCTGACCTTGAGTTTCGACCTGCTGATGAGGGGTCTGGAGATCACCTCCGGCGGCCAGCGCATGCACAAGGAAGCGGATTACCGCGAGAAGATGCTCCGCCGCGGCATGAACCCAGATGCGTTCCATTTCTACCTCGATACCTTCAAGAACGGCATGCCGCCTCACGGAGGTTTCGCTATCGGACTGGAGCGAATAACGGCTTGCTTCCTGGGAATAGCGAACGTGAAGGAATGTTCGATGTTCCCGCGCGACATCAACCGAGTTGCGCCTTAAGCAAAAAAAATCGTCCTACGGGGCGATTTTTTTTTGCCGCTCAAAGACAAAAGGGGCAGGGATAGTAAAGTGACGTCCGTAATGGTCGCGAAGTGGTCACGGGAATGACTCGGGATTGACACGAGATTGAGAAGATTAGAAAATGCCAGAAAATGTCAGAAAATGCCGAAAGGCTTTTTATTATCTTTTTTTTCGTTTTTTCTTGCATATGTCGGAAAAATGTAGTAATTTTGCATTCAGTTTCTTGAAGGAGATGATTATGGATGATGCAAAGTATTCAAAATCAGCGAATTATAAAAATGGGGGGGGGGTAAAGTGTCTATTCGCGAGTTTTATTACGAATACCGCTCAGAGCTGGTATTCGGCTTTTTGTTAACGGCTTTGGCAGTGGCGAGTTATATGCTCTCGCCGTTGATTCCCTTGGAGGTATATCGGAAGATCATATCTCCAACGTTGAATTGTGCCATTCTGGTATGTTGCGCTATGAGCGCGTGGTCCCTTTTCCGTCATCATCAGGGCATACGTGTGCGTAAAATGAGTGCCTATGTGATGACGGCTTGGGCGGTGGTCCTGTTTATCGGCATGTGGATGAAGCTGAGTAGGCATAATTCGCTCACCGCTGCTGACGGTATGCTGAGTATGGACGGTTGGGAGTTTGTGCTGGGCAGCATTCTGGGATGGCTATTGCTTGTTTATCCGACGGAGCTTCTGCGTCCGGGCTGGCTCAATTTCAAACGCGTGATGATCGATCTTCTGCCGGTTGCTGTTATCGGAGTCCTTGACGCAGTGCTGGACACGGACCTGCGATGGCTGTTGGCTGCTTATCCTTTTGTGTTGTTGGCCTTTATCGTTGTGAACATCCGTGCTTACCGTGTTTATTGCGAGAATAACTATTCTTCCATGGAAGATATTGATGTACAGTGGGTGGTACGGTATATCATAATGCTTGTTATCTTAGGAGCCTCCTATTGTTTTCTCTCTTTTGCCCGTTTCCCGACCAGATTTTTTACCCAGCAATGGTTGCTGTTCTTTATTGTTTTTTATAGTAATGAACAGATTCTTTTCCGTCCCGACCCATGGGTAGGGCGTGTGCGCGAGAGGAAAGAAGACGAACCGGAAGGAGAAGATAACGGTTCTTCTTTGACAGGAAACGAAACGTGGTATCGTGCGGCGTTAGAGCAGTGGATGGCGACGGAGAAACCCTATCTGAACAAAGATTTCCGCCTGACCGATCTCCGTCAAGTATTACCGCTGAACAGGACCTATCTCTCGCAGTTTATCCAAACCGAGTTTGACTGTAATTTCTACCAGTATGTAACGAAATATCGTATTGAAGAGGCGAAGCGTCTGATGCGTGCCAATCCGGCTATGAAGATGCAGGACATTGCGGAGCGAAGCGGCTTCTCTTCGTCCACAGTCTTCGGCCGTGTCTTTGCCCGTGAAACAGGCATGGCGCCCAGCGAGTGGTGTGCACAATTCGACAATAAATCAAAATAAGATACTTTTTCTCGACTTTAAAACAATTATTGCGCCGTACACTTGTGTATGTGCGCTGTTTTTTGTAAATTTGCACTCCAAAATTGTTGTATTAATCATTTTTTTGTATGAAAAAAGTCTGTAATAATATGCGTAAGGTACGAGTACTATTGTGTTTTCTCGCAGTAGTTTTATCGGTAAATGTGTTTGGTGTCGGTTGGACGCCGACGGATGCCGGTTTGGTGGTGAATCTGGAGCAAGGTGAACGGTTCCTGTTGTCGGTATGGGTGGATAAGAACGGTAACGGCAAAGAAGAAGACGGTGAGGAGTTCTTTGTTAGTAACTATACCCGCTATACGGGCGGTTATTACAATTATGGGTCGGGAACGTATATGAAACTGCTCCCTGCCACGGAAGTAACCGAGATGAACGAATGGTCGGTGGGTGCGCCGTTGGATCGCGGTAACAAAGCGTTGGGCGGTATCGTTTATACGATTTGGAACGACGGTAAGACACTGAAAACGAAAGAGAAATTTAAGTTCCTGGGCGACCTGACGGATAATTACAACGACGGTGAGGCCTGTGATGTTGTGTTCGTCATTCCTACCGAACGCGGTGTGCCGGATGTAAATCGTAGTCCGGATAAGGCGCCTATCTCTTTTGACCCGGAGGGTACGTTGGGGCGAGGAAAAGATCCTTTTAACGGAAGGATGGGAACGGGTTTCTTGGGGATGACCTATCGCGAGGTCTATATGTTACAAATCCCGAAAGCCAACAGTCCGCAATCCTATACCAATGCAGGCTTGGTGACCTTCAACACGACGCTAGGGAACAAAACATGGTCGGCCGGAACTATTGCAAAAGGTCATGCTGCCTATGCCTATGCAGATAAGAAGCACGATAAGACGACTCGAACGCTCTTCCGTCTCTATCTGTTGGACAACCCAATGAATAGTTGCAGCAGCTATTTCTTTGCGACCGATGAGCAGGACTATGTGCGCTACCGCATGAACGAAGACAACCCTCAGGAATCGGCAGATAGTACTGCCGCCAAGAAGATCTATACGATGGATCGCATGTTCTGCATGAATTCGGCGGACGAAGAGCATTGTGTCCAAACGGATTATATGTATGTGCCCGAGCCGGGCAGTACGTATTATTATGTAGGTTACAACAACAAATATAAAGACGATGACGAAGAGTCGATGGGTACGAATGGGGCGCATTCCATGTTCACCCAGATACGCGAACTGCCGATATTAGGTCTTTCGTCCGAATTCAAGGCGCCTGCCGG
>CAMKPZ010000008.1 GCA_946414805.1 uncultured Bacteroidales bacterium | reverse complement strand
CACGGGATGAACACGGGATGAACACGGGATGAAGGCGGGGAGAAGGGGCATAATTTTCATAATTATTGCGCAAAAACTTGCATATGTCAGAAAAAAGCAGTAAATTTGCGCCCGAATTTTGATTTCGAGAGAGAGATGTTACCGATAGACTTCATAGAATACATGCGTCAGCAGATGGGATCGGAGGCGGAGTTGCTGATCCGGTCGCTGGAGGGGGAGCCTGTGACCTCCATCCGGCTCAATACCAAACTGGACGTGCTGACCTTCGAGTGCGACACGGACGAGGTGCCGTGGCATGTGGACGGCTACTATCTGAGCGAACGCCCCCAGTTCACGCTGGATCCGCTCTTCCATGCGGGCTGCTATTACGTGCAGGAGGCCAGTTCGATGTTCATCCAGCAGGCGTTGGAGCAGTACGTAGATCCGTCGTCTGTGGTGCTGGATCTCTGCGCGGCGCCGGGCGGGAAGAGTACGCTGATCAGCGAGTATTTAGGCGAAGACGGTCTGCTGCTGAGCAATGAAGTGGTGCGTCAGCGAGTGTTCGTGCTGAGCGAGAACATCCAGAAATGGGGCAACGGGAACACCGTCGTGACGCATAACAGCGCCGCGGACTACGGAGAGCGGTGCCGGCATCTTTTCGACTGCATCCTGGTGGACGCTCCCTGTTCGGGCGAAGGTATGTTCCGCAAGGACGAGCAGGCCCGCGAGGAATGGAGTCTGAAGAACGTGAAGATGTGCGCGGAGCGCCAACGCAGCATCCTGATGGATGTATGGGACGCGCTCAAGCCGGGCGGCGTACTGCTCTACTCGACCTGCACCTTCAACGAGGAGGAGAACGAGAAGAACGCCGAGTGGATCGCGGACAGTCTGGGCGCGGAGGTGTTGGAGATCGACTATGATCCCGCATGGGGTATCACGGAAGGCACTATCGGATATCATTTCTACCCGCACAAGACCCGCGGCGAGGGGTTCTATCTCTGCGCATTGCGCAAGAACGACGGGCCGACGGATCCGGCGAAGATCAAGACCCCGAAGAACACACCGGCGATGGCGCATCCGGAGTACCTGCCGGTAATGCGGAGCTGGCTGCAGCACCCTGACAAATGGGCTATCCGTTATTCGGACCGGTTCGCTACGGCTTATCCGCTCAAATACAAAGAGCTTATCGACTGGCTGTCCACCCAGCTGACCTGTATCTCCACGGGCTTCGGTCTGGGCGAAGAGCGCGGCAAAGGGATTGCGCCGCAGCACAGTCTGAGCATGGTCAAAGATATACAGAAAGAGGCATTCCCGAACGTAGCTCTGACCCGCGAACAGGCATTGGCGTACCTCCGCACGGAGGCTCTGACGCTGACCGATGTGCCGCTCGGACTGCTGCTTTTCACCTATGAAGGCGTACCGCTCGGTTTCGGCAAGAATGTAGGCAACCGGCAGAACAACCTGTATCCCAACGAATGGCGTATCCGCAAACAGATTTGATTCATGAGATTAGTATTTGCATCCAATAATGCGCATAAGTTAGACGAAGTGCGCGCGATCATGCCTGCCGGCGTGGAGGTAGTGAGCCTGCATGATATCGGATTTGAGCAGGAGATAGAAGAGAACGGAACGACTCTGGCGGAGAACAGCCGCATCAAAGCCGAGACGGTATGGGAGTGGATCAACAGTCAGCAGGGTCAGACCTGCATCAGCAGTCAGCAGTCAGCCGTCAGCTGTCAGACAGACGGCGTGTTTGCCGACGACACGGGTCTGGAGATCGATGCGCTGGACGGCCGTCCGGGTGTGTATACCGCGCGGTGGGCCGGAGATCCAGCCGCCAACCGCGCCAAGGCATTGCAGGAGTTGAAGGGAAAGAGCGACCGAGGAGCGCAGTTCAAGACCGTGATTACTCTGTTAATGCCGTCAGCCGGTTCAGACCTGCGCCAGGTATCAGAGATCCAGGTGGAGGGCGTAGTCCGGGGACGGATCGCAGAGGAGGAATACGGCGAAGGAGGCTTCGGTTACGACCCGGTCTTCATTCCCGAAGGGTACGACAAGACTTTCGGCGAGTTGGATCCGGCTATCAAGAACACTATCAGCCACCGCGCCCGCGCTATGGCGAAGCTGGTGAAGGAGATTGAGAACCGGTGATTGGTGAATTGTTTATGAAACGCTATACCTATATACTATTGCTTCTGGTGACAGGCGCACTCCTGCCTGTCCGCGCAGGGAGTTGGAAGACGCATTTCGCGTATAATAATGTCACGCAGATCGCAGTGGCAGAGGAAGAGGTGTACGGTATCTCGGACGGCAGTCTCTTCAGCGTAGCGAAGAACAGCGAGACACTGACGACCTATAACCGTCAGTCGGGTCTGCACGGCACCGGTATCACCTGCATCCATTACGACAAGACCGGCAAACAGCTGCTGATCGGTTACGGAGACGGCAAGATCGATATTATCGGGCATAACGGCACACTCTATATCAGCGATCTCTACAACAAAGACATGACGCAGCGCAAGACGATCTATAATGTCACCATCCAAGGCCGCACAGCGTACCTGTCCACCCACTACGGCATCCAGACGATGGATCTGCGTGAGCGCAAACTGAAGGACAGTTACTGGCTGCGCCCGGGAGGACAGGAGACACCGGTTCTCGATGTGCTGATCGCTAACGACAGTATCTATGCCTTCACCGCCGACAGTATGTATTGCGCAGCGATGAGGGATAACCTCGCCGATTACCATTTCTGGCGCCGCGAAGCACGCAGCACACGCATCGCTCCGGATGCGGACAAAGGCAAACGTGAGGAGGACGACCGGAGCATCTGGTACGCCGGCTATCACGAAGGTATCGTCCGTCAGATCAAAGCCACGGACGAGTGGTTCACCTATCTGCCTAACGGTCCGCAGAGCAATGTGCCGTACCGCATGACCGCCCAAGGAGAGACGCTATGGATGGTGCAGGGCGGCAGATGGGCGGACAAATACAACCGGCCCGGTATCGTGATGCGGTACGACGGCTCCCGATGGACTACTATCCAGCCCAAGGCCGGAAGCGAAGTGCTCGACTGCATGAACATCGCCGTGGACCCGAAGGATCCGCAGCATTTCTACGCCACCACCTACGGCACCGGTCTGATCGAGTACCGCGCCGACAGCATGGTGCGGCAGGAGACAGCCGGCGGCAATAACACCCTTGCCTCCACGGCAGTGAACGACCCTGCCCATTACACCCGGCTGGACTACGCACAGTATGACCAAGAAGGACGGTTATGGTTCCTGAACTCGGGCAAAGTGCGCCAACTGCAATGTCTGGAGAACGACCGCACATGGCATAGCACAGACCTGACCTATGAGGGATCCCAATTACAGTTAGCCACCCCGGGCGGACTGGTCCTCGACAATCAGAATCCGCATTACAAATGGTTCGCCACAGCCCGATACAACACCATGGTAGGTCTGTCAGACGACCACGGCACGCCTTTCGACAGTTCGGATGACCGCGTGATGACCCGTTCGTCCTGGACGGATCAGGAAGGGAGGGTCTTCGAACCCGGGTTCATCTACGACATGCGTCAGGACAGCCGCGGACGGGTATGGATCGCAACGGACAAAGGCGTAGCGTATTTCGGGAAGAGTGATTATTTTGAATCCAACGCGATCATCCGTCCCGTGGTGACGGACCATAACGGCGAGAACCCGTTGCGCGAGTTGGTCTTCAAAGCGATCAGCGAGTCGCCCGACGGGCATCTGTGGTTCGGCACGGAGAATATCGGCGTGTACGAACTCAACAGCGACGCCTCCGAGATCATCGCCCACTACACCACCGACAACACCGCCATGCCGGCTAACGGCGTACTGTCGATCGCATGCAACAGGGAAGGGCACGTGTTTATCGGCACGGCGGAAGGTCTGGTGGAATACGATCCGAAGGGTTCGACGGACGGTCTGGTGCAGACCGGCGAGGTGCAGACGGAGGAAGCGGACGAAGGACGGATGCAGCGATGGAGATTACACTTCTCCTACACCGGTCCCAATGAGATCGCCGCTTCCGCACGCCGTATATACGCGGCGGCTGACGGAGCACTGCTCTCCCTCGACCGCGACGACCACACGCTCCATTACTGGAACAAGACCGACGGTCTGAACGGAACCTCCGTGGCACATATAGCCTACCATAATGCCGCCAGACTGCTGGTCATCGCTTACGAAGACGGGCGTATCGACCTGCTCTCGGACGACGGCAGCGTCACCCAGATGCCTGATCTGTACATGAAAGCGGGATCCGTGTCCGTAGAGACCCATTGCATCTCCATCGGTTCGCAATACACCTATATAGGCACCTCCTTTGGCATCCTCGCGCTTAACACCCGCAGAGGAGAGATAGCCGACACGTATTACATAGGCGACGAAGCTGCTGCGATCGATGTGCAGCAGATCATTGAATGGCGCGACTCGCTATACGCCTTCTCGTACGACAAGATCTACGCAGCCTCGCTGAAAGACAATCTGGCAGACTACACCTTCTGGAAAAGCATCTCCATCCCCTGCGAACAAGTGCAGCAGGCGGCTGTATGGAAGGACGAGCTCTATACCCTTCAGCACGATTCGCTCTACCGCCGGAACGGCAACACATGGGAGTTGGTGCGGGAAGAGGCATACCAATGGATGCATGTCAACGAAGGCCGGATGGTACTCTATCGCGACAGCGCAGGGGCTCTCCTGCTGACGGACGAAGACGGGATAGAGCGTCTTTCCCCGATCGCTTACTACTGCAACGACGGCCTCTACACCAACGGCGAATACTGGTTGGCCGAACGCGGGTTCGGACTGATCCGATTGGGCAGTATCGGCGATGATTATTTCCATCCGGAGGGTCCGAACAGCAATTTCGGCTACAGCATGCGTGCGGCGCACGGGAACATCTACGCCGTGCCCGGAGGCCGCTGGGCTGCTCAGTATGAGCGTCCTGCCGGCGTCAATATCTACAACGGCGAGAGCTGGCGGAAACTCAACGAAGGACACATCACTCCGGCCGGACAGCCGGCACTCGATTTCTGCAGCATAGCCGTGGATCCGAAGGACGAAGGACATTTCTTCGCCGCTTCCTACGGCACCGGAGTATTCGAGTTCCGTAATTTCGAGGTCTATAAGAAATATACGCCGGACAACAGTACACTCCGGTCTGTCAGCGACAAGTATCTGGATCAGGAAGGCAAGAATTTCTACACGCGTACCGACGGCGCGACGATGGATGACGAAGGCAATCTCTGGGTACTCAATGTCACCTCTATCGGTTATCCGCTACATGTGCTGACCCCCTCCGGACAATGGACCGGTCTCAAGCTGCGTAGCGGAGGAGTAGATCTGGAGTTAATCACCCCAAGCGGAATCCTGATCGACCAGCGCGACAAGAACCGCAAATGGTTCATGAACCAACGCTTCGACCCGTGCGTCTTCCTCTTTGACGACGGCGGCACGCCCACCAATGGGTTTGACGACAAGTGCATCCGGCGTTCGTCCTTCACGGACCAGAACGGCAATGTGCTCTCGCCCGCTTTCATCCGATGCATCGCGCAGGATCTGACCAACCGTATCTGGATCGGTACGGAGAAAGGGATCCTGCTCATTCCGACGAATGTGGATTTCTTCAGTTCCAACGCCTGCCGACGGATCATTATCCCCCGCAACGACGGCACCGGATTAGGCGATTACCTGCTGGGCGACGAGCAGGTGAACTGCATCGCCGTGGACGGTGGTAACCGCATATGGATCGGTACCGCCAACTCGGGTCTCTACCTCATCGAGGACGACACTATCACCGTAGCGCATTTCACGGAGACAAACTCCCTGCTGCCGTCCAACAGCATCCAGTCGATCGCCATCGAGCCCAAGACAGGAGAGGTGTTTGTGGGTACCGACAAAGGTATCGCTTCCTATCGCAGCGACGCAAGCGAAGCCCAAGAGACCATGAGCGGCGCATACGCCTATCCGAACCCTGTGCGGCCGAACTACAGCGGCGTGATCAGCATATGCGGACTGATGGAGAACACCGTGGTGAATATCATTGACGCCGGCGGCAACCTTGTCTGCAAGACGCGCAGCAACGGCGGAACCGCAGTCTGGGACGGCAGGCTGCCGGACGGAAGACGCGCTACACCGGGCGTCTATACCGCGCTCTGCAACGCCAACGGCGGTCACACGGTAGTGAAGATCTTAGTAATCCGATAATGAGACGGGAGTATATCAAATACTTGGTTTGGGTAGTATGCGTAACTATCTGGATGACCCTGTGTTTCATTGCACCCGATTTCATTGACAATCCCCACGACAGTGTCCGATCGGTTCTAACTATCGGCGCATACCTGTGCGCATTGGGAACCGCGTCACTATGGATAATCTATATAGCAGGGCTGAACAAGTATATTGCCTTTATCAGTATTCCGCTATTAGGGATCGGCGGCGCCGTGGTGTCCTATTACCGCGTGGCATTCCATGCAACAATCACTCCGATGATCATTGATGCCACACTGCATACCAACGGAGGAACCATCGCCGGCGTCGTCAGTTGGCAACTAATCGGATGGATAGTACTTAATATAACAGTAGCCATCGGTTTTTGCGTATGGCGGAGAGGCTTAAAGACCCCCACCTACGCATGGCTTCATGCAATCATAGGGGTTATACTGTTATTTACGTACTATACTATGAATGGCAGGTTGAGATCCTCTATCAACCAACGCTACCCGTATAATGTAGTTCATAACCTTATAGAATATAAGCAACAACAGGTTCAGCTCAACAGCAATCGTATAACCCTGCCATATACGGCAAAGGAACTACCCGATAGTATTGATGTAGTGTTTGTCTTAGGCGAGGCAGCGCGTGCAGATCATCTGCAACTCAACGGATACGAGCGTGAGACCACTCCGCTTCTGGCAGCGCGGAAAAATATTGTCAGTTTCCCGCATATCTACAGCGAGGCTACCTACACCAGTACCAGTGTGCCTGTTATATTATCTCCGGCAGACAGTCTTCATCCGACCTACAGCGGCTCTCATACATCCTTCATACATATTATGAACGAGTGCGGGTTTAGGAGTGCATGGATTAGCAACCAAGATAACGGTCGCACTTATGTTTCCTTCATCCACGAAGCGGACACGATCATTTTCCCCAACGCATCTAAATCTGTGTTTGTATTTGATCCTTGGTATGACGAACAGTTATTACCTCCGCTGGATAGTCTGACAGCCCGTTCAACGGCACGCAATCTATACGTGCTGCACACGATCGGCAGCCACTGGTACTACAATCTGCATGTGCCGGAGGCGTATTTCCGGTTCACACCGGCAACCACCGAACGGGTCATAACGAATAATACAGAGGAACAGATTATCAACTCATACGACAACACTATTGCCTATATGGATGTAGTATTGGATAGTCTGATACAACGGTTAGAGAATCGTTGTGCCATTCTGATTTATCTCAGCGACCATGGAGAGGCATTGGGCGAAGGCGGCGTGTATCTGCACGCAGCGGAAACAGAGGCACTTCATCTTCCGGCATGCGTAGTCTGGTATTCGGATAAATACGCCAAAGCTTATCCCGACAAAACAGAAGCGCTCATCCGGAATAAGGACAAGCGCTATCGTACCGATTTTCTATACCACTCCATCCTCTCTGCTGCCGGCATAGAAACAGAAGGAAATTGTCCGGAAATGAATATATTCCGTTAGCCTTTGATCAGCTTCATAAACTCCTCGCGGGTCTTGGCCTGATTAAAAGCGCCGGTGAAGTCGGAGGTGACGGTCATAGCGTGCTGCTTCTGCACACCGCGCATCTGCATGCACAGGTGTTCCGCTTCTATGACAACCATTACTCCTAAGGGATCAAGGGTCTTCTGAATACAATCCTTGATTTGTGTGGTAAGGCGCTCCTGCACCTGCAGACGGCGGGCATAGACATCCACCACACGGGCGATCTTACTGAGCCCCGTGATCCGTCCGTTAGGGATATACGCCACATGTACCTTACCGAAAAAAGGCAACATGTGGTGCTCACAAAGCGAATAGAAATCAATATCTTTGACCACCACCATCTGGCGGTAATCCTCCTCAAAGAGCGCCGAACGCAAGATCGCTTCGGGATCCTCCTTATACCCTTTGCATAAGAACTGAAGCGCCTCGCCCACACGGTGCGGCGTCTTCTTGAGCCCTTCGCGCTGAGGATCCTCGCCTATCTGGGTCAGAGTGGCTTCTACGGCCTTGGCAATCGCTGCCGAGACCTCCGGGTTAGAATGAAATTCTTGCAGATTCATTATTGCAACACTTGTATTTTATCGCGCACAATATAGGTATCCCCCATCATGGACGGATACTGCTGCACGAATAGTTTCTTATATTCTCTTGCCTCTTCGTAGGTGCGGAAATCGCCCAGACGCACCTTCCAGAAAGGCGAGACATACTGCACATAGACCGACTGGTTGATCCGGTCCTTGAGTTGTGCCTCCAGATCCAACGCTTCGGTCTTTGCCTTCTGCTGCTTGTTCGACGAGTAGATCTGCACGCGATAGCCGTCTATCTCCACCAGTTCTTTCTTGCCGTTGACAGCCTCATCGAGCAGCACCGAGACCGTAGAGTCCTGGATGATCTGCACGCCGGGCACTGAATCCAAAGTCGTTAACACGACCGATAATAATATACTGATTAGAATTGTCATTTATCTATTACCTTTCTCATTTGTCATTCCTCAACAACCGTGCCATCAATAATGGAACGAACTACCGCCGACGAACTCGCGCAAGAAGGATGTAGGCGGAATCTCTCTCTCCGGGATCGGGAAGAAATACTGCAGGAACTTCAGCAGTCTGTGTGCCTCCGTATACTCCTCGCAGAATTTCGGCACATCCGACAGGATCGGTTCCGCATGGCGTTTGAGCACCGCGAACTCGAAGATCAGCGCCGAGTTGAACATCACATCGGCTTCTTCCTGGAACGGGTACACCCATTTCTGCTCTCCGCGTATCACAGACGGGCAGCGGGCGATCGTCTCTCGCGCCGAGAAACCGCGGTACTTATAGTCGCGCACGATGCGGCGAAGCAGACGGATATCGGTCGTCGGGATCCAGTTATGGTTATCAATATTGATGGTCGTCAGCGTGGAGACATAAATCTTATAGGTCAGCGCGCGGTCCACATCCGGCAGGATACAGGGGTTCAGCGCGTGGAGACCCTCGATGACGAGCACGGAATCTTTCTGCAATTTCAGTTTGTTACCCTTGAAGACACGTTCACCTTTCGTGAAGTCATATGTAGGCAGACTCACCTCTTTGCCGTCCATGAGATCGTGCATCTGCTGCCGGAAGAACGGCAGATCAACCGCATTCACATCCTCGAAATCGTACTCGCCATTAGCGTCCTTCGGCGTATCAATGCGGTTCACGAAATAATCATCCATGGACAGCACCTCCGGCCGGATACCGTCTACCAGCAGCTGGATCTGCAGACGCTTCGAGAAGGTGGTCTTTCCGGACGAAGAAGCTCCGGAGATAAAGACGATCTTCGGCCGTTTCTCTGCGATGGCATCCGCTATCTGTACGATCTTCTTCTCATGCAGCGCCTCAGCCAGTTTGATCAGTTCGAAGGACTTGTTCTCCTTGCAGGCTACGTTGAAATCACTTACGTTATTGATACGCAGCAGTTTGTTCCAGCGGTTGTACTCGCGGAAGATGGAGAACATCTTATCCTGCGACACCTCGTCCTCGAGCACCGAAGGGTTCTGCCGGTTCGGGATACGCAGCAGCAGACCGTCCTGGAACGGCACTACATCAAAGAGCGTGATATAACCCGAACTGGGCAGCAGCACATTCGTATAATAATCGATATAATCTCCCATCCGGAAATAACGGCAGTACGGGTTTCCGAGCACCTCGAAGATCGAGGACTCGTTGTTGTACCGCGAGGCGAAAAGGCGGATCACTTCTTTGGTCTGTTTCTCCTCCTCGTAGATAGGCCTGTTCTCCGCGATGATCTGTTGCATGCGCTGCTTGATTGCCGCGATCATCTCCTTCGTCAGCACCGGTTGTTCTGTCTCTTCGCCGGGCTGCTTGTTCTTATCCTGATGCCACTGCAGCGTACAATAATAACCTTTGCTGATCGGGTGCTCGATGCGCAGGTCCGCACGGGGATATAACTCATGGATAGCGCAAGAGAGAACCATGTTCAGCGTTCGCACATAGGCACGCATACCCGAGGGCGAACTGGCATCCAGAAACTCTACATCTTTCGGTTTATAGAGCAAGAAATCCAAATTCTCTACCTTATAATTGACATGCGCAGCAATGATCGGATATTTCAGCTGAATGCCCAATAAATCTTTCAACTCGATCAGTGAAATACCGCGCGGCACCTCATGATAGGAATGGGTGTTCTTGCAATAAATAGTGATGGTAGCTTCCATAGGATGATCTTTGTTATTTTCCGGTTATTATGGTTTTTCTGATTTAACTAATTCATCTATCTTCAACGCCTGTTTCAGCAGCGCAGGCATGTCGCTCAGGCGCACCTGATTGGCAGCATCCGAGATTGCCTGCTCGGGGTTCGGATGGGTCTCGATAAAGAGTCCGTCTATTCCTACCGCCAGCGCCGCACGCATCAGGTATGGCACCAGCTCCCGGTTACCTCCTGTCACTCCGTTCAGGGAGGACGGTTGTTGCACGGAATGGGTGGCATCGAACACCACGGGGCATCCCAACCGGCGCATCTCTACCAGACCCGTCATATCAACCACCAGTCTTCCATAGCCGAAGGACGAACCTCGCTCGGTCAACCAGAGACGGCCCTCGCGGGCGGCAGAAGGCTGCACCTGTTCGATCTTCCCGATCACGCCTCTCATATCCCAAGGCGCCATGAACTGACCTTTCTTCACGTTCACGATACGGCCTGTGCGTGCTGCCGCTTGCAGCAGGTCCGTCTGACGGCTGAGGAACGCAGGGATCTGCAGCACATCCGCCACTTCCGCCACCGGCTCACACTGCCGGCATTCATGTACATCCGTGAGAATCGGCAAGCCGAACTGCCGCTTCACCTCCTCCAATATCTTCAGCCCTTCGTCCATTCCTACGCCGCGCGCAGAAGCGGATGTACGGTTCGCCTTGTCGAACGACGACTTGAAATAGAGCGTGACACCTAAATCGTAGCAGAGACGGTTGAGCGTCTCGGCGGTCTGCATCACGCAGTCTCTATTCTCAATGGCGCATGGCCCGGCGATGAGGAACATATCAATCCACTGCTTTGAAGACGCGAACCCATTGTACTTTCAGTTTGCCTTCGCCGCCTTTCTCGGCTTTCGGCAACCAGCTCTGCGCCAGGAAGAACATAGCCTCTTTCGGCAGACGGTTCGGCAGACGCAGCACTTCCATGTTGTTCACGAACCAGATCAGCTCGTTCTTCGTCCAGCGGAAGGTGTAGATATGATACATCGAGCGCAGCATACCCGTCAGGTCCGCCATCTGGGTCTTCATTCCGTTCACGAGACCCATCTGGTGAACTTTTCCGTTGTAATGATACAGCGCGATCATCGGGGCGTTCAACTGGCCGGTACTCAGACCGAAGAAATGGTGACCGACACCCTGCGAACGCACTTTCGCCATGAACATACCGGACTCCTGGGCAAAAGCAGCCTTGGTGTTCATCACATCGGAGGTGTAGTCAAACACCTGCTCCACGAATCCTCTCTTCTCGTCCCACGCTATCGCTTTCCGGCTCTCTTCGCGGGTCTCGAGGTCCATGCGGCCTTCCACAAAGAAGGTGTTCTTGCCTCCGTTGAAAGCCTGACGCTCCGAGGTACGGGAATGACCGTCCTTCATCGCAGGGTTGGCGTAACCGAAACCGGCTTGCCAGTTCTTGGAAGAAGACATATCATCCTCGAACGCCGGACGGAAGAGTTCTGCCCAGTCGATCTTCTCTTCGCGCTGCCCGAAATAGAACTTGATATCGTCCGATTTGGCAAGAGTCTGGAAACGCTGCTCTTTCTTGTATTCCTCCGAGTGCTGCCAGCGCTTCTCGTCTTTCCACAGCGCGTTACGCTTCTGGAAATCCTCCGTCGAAGTCTCCTTCTCCAGCTCGGTCAGCTGCTTCAACTCCGGTGAATTGAGCACTTTCTGATAGTTCTTGTAGAACGCGGAGCGGTAGATCATGTTGTACATGCGTCTCTCGCTGGCGGAAACGGAGTTGTCCTCGCGGTTCTGGAAGGCATCGCTCTCGCGGAACTTCAGGAATGCCTGGAAATTCTCGTTCTCCAGAGCGTATTTATAACCCTTCATACGCATGGACGAACTCAAACGCTCCAACGCCTTCATCTTGCGGCCTTCGTCGGTGTCCTTGTACTTGCGGCTCTGAAGCGTCCGTTTGGTTTCCTGAAACTCCGAACTCTCGATGATCTTCTTGAGTTCGTTGTACTCCGCCAATTCAGGCGACTTCTCGATTTCACGCCAGCGTTTAACACGCTCTTGCATTTCATAGATGGTCTTCTCGAACGCGTCGGTCGAGAGCATTTTGCCGGTTAATCTGGCCGTAAATAGATTCATACTTCTATAAATTTCGTATTTGTATATATAATTCTTCCATCGTTTCCACGAAGACAGGCTTGAACGCCTCTTGCTCGGGGATAAAACGCAACTGCTTCATCACATCGATCTGTTGCTTGAGCGGTTCGTAAAACCCGCGGTAGTTGAGCACAAAAACAGGTTTGTGGTGTTCGCCGACGATCGCGCTGCTGGTAGCGTCCATCATCTCGTCAAGCGTCCCGTAACTGCCCGGCAGACATACGATCGCATCCGTCTCGTCACGCATCCGCTGTTTCCGTTCGCTCATGTTCGCCACTTCGATCAGTTCGTCACAGTTGGTTGCCAGCCGGCCGGCGGCTTTGATACGCGGAGGGATCACTCCGATAACACAGGCTCCATGCGCTTTGGCGGCATCACTTACACGGGTCATCAATCCGCCCGTAGCACCGCCATAGACGAGCGTATACCCGTTCTCGCCGAGCCAGGCGCCCAACGCATCACCCAAACCCAGATACTCCTCCGGGATGCTGTCTTTCGCCGAACAATATACTGCTATTCTCATCACGCGTCTATGTTTGCGTAGGTGGCGTTCTCCTCAATAAACTCTCTACGCGGAGCCACATCGTCACCCATCAGCATAGCGATGATACGGTCTGCCTCTGCCGCGTTCTCTATCGTCACCTGTTTGAGCACACGCCGCTCCGGATCCATTGTCGTCTCCCAGAGCTGCTCGTCGCTCATCTCACCCAGACCTTTGTAACGCTGTGTCTTGATCTGTTTCTCGTCGCCGTTACCGAATTTCTGGATGAACGCCATTCGCTGCTGGTCGTTCCAGCAATACTCGCTGTAGCTACCCTTCGAGCACTTGTAGAGCGGCGCACACGCGATATAGAGGTGCCCCTGCTCGATCACCTCTTTCATATGACGGAAGAAGAGGGTCATAATCAGAGTGGCAATGTGCGCACCGTCCACATCGGCATCCGCCATGATGATCACTTTATGATAACGGATTTTGGAGAGGTTGAGTGCTTTCGGATCCTCCTCGGTACCGAAGGTGATTCCAAGAGCCGTGAAGATATTACGCACTTCCTCGCTCTCGAACACCTTGTGCTCCATCGCTTTCTCCACGTTCAGGATCTTACCGCGCAACGGCAGGATAGCCTGGTGCACACGGTCACGGCCGGTCTTGGCTGTACCGCCTGCCGAATCTCCCTCCACGAGGAAGAGTTCGCACTCCGCTGCATCCTTGCTTACGCAATCCGCCAACTTACCGGGCAGACCGCCGCCGCTCAACGGACTCTTGCGGAGCACGCTCTGACGGGCGTTACGGGCCGCGATACGTGCTTGTGCGGCAAGGATCACTTTCTCCACGATCTTCTTTGCATCGTCCGGATGTTCCTCCAGGTAGTTCTGCAGCGCCTCGCTCACAGCCGAATTCACCATTCCTGCCACCTCGGAGTTACCGAGTTTGGTCTTCGTCTGACCCTCGAACTGCGGTTCCGCCACTTTGACACTGATCACAGCCGTCAGACCCTCGCGGAAATCGTTCGGATCGATCGTCGAGTTACCGTCTTTGTCTTTCAGCTTCGCTTTCTCTAACATCTTGCTCTCCTCCGCGTATTTCTTCATCACACGCGTCAGAGCCGCACGGAAACCTGCTACATGGGTACCGCCCTCGATCGTATTGATATTATTGACATACGAGTGTACATTCTCGTTGAAATCGGTGTTGTAGATCATCGCTACCTCCACCGGCGTACCGTATTTGTCGGTGTTAAGGTGGATCACCTCGCTGATCAGCGGCGTACGCGTGCCGTCGATATAACGCACAAACTCGCTCAAACCCTTCTCGGAATAGAAGACTTCTTTCTTGCATTCGGTCACTTTCGTGCCGTTCTCAAGGGTCTTCTCCTCCATCACGCGTTTGTCTTTCAGCACAATGCGGATACCGGCATTCAGGAACGCCAACTCGCGCATACGGTTCGCCAGAATCTCCCAGTGGTAAACGGTCTCCGTGAAGATCGTATCGTCCGGCCAGAACTGCACGAACGTACCGGTCTTGCGTTGCTCCCAGTTACCCGTAGCCTCCTCCTCGGAGATCACATGTACCGGAGCCAGCGGTTTGCCTTTCGCGTAATCCTGACAGTGGATCTGGCCGTTGCGGTACACCTCTACGTGCATCTTCGTCGAGAGCGCATTCACACAACTCACACCCACTCCGTGCAGACCGCCGGACACCTTGTAACTGTCCTTGTTGAACTTGCCTCCGGCGTGCAGCACCGTCATCACCACCTCCAGCGCACTCTTGTGCTCTTTCGGATGCATATCCACCGGAATACCACGGCCGTTATCCTGTACGGTGATGGAGTTGTCCTCATTGATATGCACTGCTATCTCATCGCAGAATCCGGCGAGTGCCTCATCGATAGAGTTGTCCACCACCTCGTACACAAGGTGGTGCAGACCCTTCTGCGAGATATCGCCGATATACATCGCAGGCCGCTTACGTACAGCCTCTAATCCCTCGAGCACCTGAATACTCGATCCGTCATACTTCTCTTGTTCTTTGCCTTCCGGCATATTTACTTCTTCCATTGGTTTATTTGTGTATTTTTATATTCGTCTTTGTATACCTCTCACATTATATATACAACGCGTAACGCACACCCGCGCATGTATGCACATGAGAAATCGGCTGCAAAGGTACGAAAAAAAAATGATATATGCAAGACTTTTCTAAAAAAATCTCATTTTAATTTCATATTTGCATAAATTTGTTTCACGCCGCCTTTATACCGCATATTTTCAGGGTCGGGATTGAGTCGTGGTCAAGTCGAGGGCAAGCCGTGGTCAAGTCGTGGGCAAATCGGACCCGGAAATGCACTCCGTCTGCCGTGGAACAAAATCGTTTTCAAACGCATTTACAGCCCCTTCAAACCCCTCCAAACTGCTAAAAATAATAAAAAAAATCACTTTTATTCGTAAATATTTGTATATATACAAAAAAATGTGTATCTTTGCAGGCTGTTTGCAAATAACATACATAAAAATATACAACAATGAGTAAAGTTACCGTAGTAGGCGCAGGAAACGTAGGAGCTACGTGCGCAAATGTGTTGGCTGTGAATGAGGTGGCCAACGAAGTATGTCTGATCGACATCAAAGAGGGTTTTGCCGAGGGCAAAGCCATGGATATCATGCAAACCGCTCAGTTGATGGGCTTCGACACCGTCGTAGAGGGTGTCACCAACGACTATAGCAAGACCGCCGGCAGCGATGTTGTGATCATCACTTCCGGTCTGCCCCGTAAACCGGGTATGACACGCGAGGAACTCATCGGTGTGAACGCCGGTATCGTCAAGAGCGTTGCGCAGCAGGTGCTCACCTACAGCCCGAACGCCATCCTCGTTGTCGTTTCCAACCCGATGGACACGATGGCTTATCTGACTCTCCATGCTCTCGGACTGCCGCGTAACCGCGTCATCGGTATGGGTGGTGCGCTGGATAGCGCACGTCTGAAATACTTCCTCAGCCAGGCTCTCAAATGCAACGCCAACGATGTGGACGGATTCGTTATCGGCGGTCACGGTGACACCACCATGATCCCTCTGACTTCCTATACCACCTACAAGGGTATCAACGTATCGGAGTTCCTGAGCCCAGAGGAGTTGGAGAATGTAGTGAAGAGCACGATGGTTGGCGGTGCTACCCTCACCGGTCTGCTCGGCACTTCTGCATGGATGGCTCCGGGTGCTGCCGCTGCTTCCGTGGCTGAAGCAATCATCAAGGACCAGAAGAAGATGATCCCTTGCTCCGCCGCACTCGAAGGCGAATACGGCATGAAGGACATCACCATCGGTGTTCCTTGTATCATCGGCAAGAACGGTATCGAGAAGATCCTCGAGCTCAACATCTCTGACGCAGAGCGTGCCAAACTGCATGAGTCCGAAGCTGCCGTTCGCAAGACTACCGCTATCCTGAAAGACCTGAACGTACTTTAATATGGATCTATTTGATAAATGCGACCACTTTGAGACCCTCAAACAAGTTCGCAAATTAGGCATATACCCTTATTTCCACGAGTTGGAGAGCCGTCAGGCACCGGTGGTGCAGATGGAGAACCACCGCGTGATCATGCTCGGTTCCAATAACTACCTCGGCTTCACCGAAAACGAGGAGGTTATCAAAGCCGGCCACGCTGCGCTCGACAAATACGGCACAGGTGTTTCCGGCAGCCGTTTCCTCAACGGCACGCTGGATCTCCACCTCCAGTTGGAGAAAGAACTGGCGGAATTTACCGGATACGAAGAGGCTATGTCCGTCTCCACCGGCTTCCAGACCAACCTCGCTATCATCTCCGCTATCTGCGGTAAGGATGACTACATCCTCAACGACCGCGAGAACCACGCCTCGATCTACGATGCTTGCCGTCTTTCTTATGCGAAAGTGCTGCGCTACCGCCACTCGGACATGCAGGATCTGGAGCGACAGCTCAAGTCGATCCCCGAGAATGCAGGCAAACTGATTATCACCGACGGCGTATTCTCGATGCGCGGTGATATCTGCAAACTGCCGGAGATCTGCGCGCTGGCGGAGAAATACGGAGCACGTGTCATGGTCGATGACGCCCACGGTTTCGGTGTGCTCGGCCCAGGCGGACGCGGTACAGCGGCGCATTTCGGACTCACCGACAAAGTGGATATCACGATGCTTACTTTCTCGAAGTCACTCGCCTCTATCGGAGGATGTATGCTCACCAGCCACCGCGTAGCAGACTGGCTGCGCCATGTGAGCCGGCCCTTCATCTTCTCCGCTTCGATCACTCCCTGCTCGGCTGCTACCGCACTCGAAGCGCTGCACCAGCTGATCCTCGACCCCGAGAGGCCCGCACGGCTGATGAATATCGCCAAGTACTTCCAGAAACAACTCCTCGCCAACGGTGTCAAGATCATCGAGGCTCCGACGCCTATCGTTCCGATCTTCACCTATAAGACGCTTGACACCCTCTATTTCGGCAAGAAGATGTTCGAAGAAGGCGTCTATGTCAATCCGGTGATTGCTCCGGCATGCGTAGAAGGCGAATGTCTGTTGCGTACTACGCTCATGGCAACCCATACGGAGCCGGTTATCAACGAAGCCGTAGAGATCATCGCCCGCGTCCTCAGAGAAGGAGCACCCGAGAGTTTGGCGTATTAATAAAAGTACAAAGGGACAATGTACAATGTACAAAGGACATTAGTCATCACCGGCGGTAGTTCCGGCATAGGAAAAGCAACAGCCTCGCTCTTCGCAGAGCGGGGCTGGCGTGTCTTTGAACTCAGCCGCCACGGCAAAGAAGAGTCGAAAGCCGAAAGTCGAAGGTCGAAAGCCACCGGAGAGATTATCCATGTGACCTGCGATGTCTGTTCCGAAGAGAGCTGCCGCACGGCGGTTGCCGAAGTGCTGCGTCTCACCGATCATGTGGATGTAGTGATCTCCAATGCCGGCTATGGTATCTCCGGACCCGTAGAGTTCACGGAGATAGCCGCAGCGGAGCACCAGATGGATGTCAACTTCATGGGAGCCGTACGGTTCACCCAGGCCGTCCTGCCGCAGCTGCGCAAGCAAGGCTTCGGACGGATCATCTACACCTCCTCGGTAGCAGCCCCGCTGCCTGTACCCTACCAGGCTTTCTACTCCGCCTCCAAAGCCGCTGTCAATGCAATGGCGCTTGCGCTTGCAAACGAGGTACGCACTTTCGGTATCTCCGTCTCCGTAATGATGCCCGGCGATGTAAGTTCCGGCTTCACCGATGCACGCGACAAATCAACTGCCGGAGAGGACATCTACCGCTCTGCCAATAAAGCAATCTCCAATATGGAGCGAGACGAACGCGCAGGAATGAGCCCCCGTCAGATGGCGAAACTCTTCTACCATATCGCTACCTGCCATAGTCCGCGGCCGCAGTATGTCGGCGGTTTCCTATACCGCATCTTATGCCTGCTCGACCGCATTCTGCCCAAACGGCTTGTGAATTGGATCGAGCATAAATTGTATAGTTGAAAGTAGAAAGACAATAGACTAAACAAGATGAAGCATATCCGTATCATAGCTCCTTCAGGTGCGATAGAGACAGAGTTTATCGATGGCGCTGCTGCGCGCTTGCGCGCATGGGGATATAAGGTTAGTGAGGGTGCGTACGCGCGTACGCGCTGCGGACGCTTCGCCGGTACGGACGACCAACGCGCCGCGGATCTCAACGAAGCCCTCAACGATCCCTCCGTCGATATGATCCTCTGCACCCGTGGCGGATACGGAATGCAACGTATCATTGACAAGGTAGCACCTGTCTCCAAACCCGTCATCGGCTTCAGCGATATTACTGCGTTGCACCTGCTGGCGGGATTGCAAAACCAGCCCTCGTTGCATGGGATCATGTGCAAGCATATTGCTACGTTACCCGAAGAGAGTGCCCCTGTCCAAGCCTTACGGAAGATACTGGCAGGCGGCAGCGTGGACTATCGTTGGGACGCCCATCCGCTCAATCGTCCGGGTAAAGTGCAAGGACCGCTTATCGGAGGCAATCTCTCCGTCCTCTACGGCCTGCAAGCCACTCCCTATGACCTCCGGTCAATTCCCAATTCTCAATTCTCAATTCTCAATTCACAATTCTCAATTCACAATTCACAAAAGCCTCTGCTCTTGATCGAAGACATCGCCGAGCGGCATTATCATATCGACCGGATGATGCGCAATCTGCGGTTGAGCGGCGTACTGGCGGACATCGGCGGACTGATCGTAGGTCAGTTCAGCGATTGTGACGATGATCCGGCAATGGGATGTTCAGTCTATGAGACAATAAAAGAGGCAGTCGCAGACTACGACTACCCCGTTCTCTTCAATGCGCCGGTCGGCCATGTTGAGCACAACCTGCCGCTATGGCTTAACCGTCATACGGCCATCGAGAGTGACACGCAGAGTGTCCTGCTCCAGGACGGCCTGCTCATATAGATCCCGGATCAGCAGATCGCTCTTCCAGTAGTTCACATGGTGCGTGAGCGCCGTCATATGGTCCGTTCCGCCGGACAAATAATCGCTGGTAGCCACCGTGTAGAGTGCTTTCGGATCCACCGCCTTACCGTCCACCTGCACATCCGCCAGTCGGCCGTCGATGATCGTCACACGCATTCCTGCCACTCCTTGCGCTCCGTAGCGTGCGAACGACTCGCACAACTCAATCACATCGCTTCCTTTGAGCGTCAGCACCACCAGTTCGTTATCAAACGGCATAAGGTTGAACACATGTCCTCGCGTGATCGGTCCTGCCGGCCACATGCAGCGCATGCCTCCGATATTCACGATCGCTATATCCACCTTGCCCGGATAGACTCTTTTCGCCGCTTCCCATAAAGCGTCCGTAGCCCAGTTGAGCATCGGACACTCGGGCGCCGCCACCCATAGATCCTCAGGGGCATAACCCAGTTGCACACCCATGATCTTGTCCAACTCGGCACGGGTAGGCGCCAGATAAGCGGTATAAGCGGTATCCTGAATGGCGTCTGCCGATGAATCGACAGGGATCGCCTCTGTACTCACGGAAGCCACCTCTTTCTGCGGTTGACCGCAAGAGACAAGCATAACGGCGCATAGTATATAGAGCACCGGGAAATGTATTCTTTTCATAATCTGTATTATTTATGGCACATCGCCGCTGCCGTGAGAGCCGCCAGACGGGCGTTGTTCAACACTAACTGGATATTGGCTTCGAGACTGTCGCCGCCGGTGAGATCCTTCACCTTCGCCAAGAGGAACGGCGTACATTGTTTGCCATGCACACCGGCTTTGTCCATCTCGGTGAGAGCCTGCTCAATCGCGTGATCAATGACCTCCTTGGGCATAGAGAACTGCTCCGGGATAGGGTTCGTCACCAGCATTCCGCCCTTGAGTCCGCAGTCCAATTTGGCCTGAAAAGCCGCAGCCAGTTCCTCCGGTGTATCCATGCGGTAGTCCACGCCGAATCCGCTATGACGGGTATAGAACGCCGGCAACTCATCGGTGCCGTAGCCTATCACGGGCACGCCTTTGGTCTCCAGGTATTCAAGCGTCAGCCCCAGATCCAAGATCGACTTGGCACCTGCGCAGATCACCATTACCGGGGTCTGAGCCAACTCCTCCAAGTCGGCGGATATATCGAAGGTCTGCTGCGCTCCGCGATGCACACCGCCTATGCCTCCGGTTGCGAAGATCCGGATCCCCGCCATTGCCGCAATCATCATGGTGGTGGTCACTGTCGTTGCGCCGTCTTCCTTACGGGCTAACAGCACCGGCAGATCACGACGCGAAGCCTTGATCACAGCCTGACCTTTCTTGCCCAGATATTCGATCTCTTCGGCGGAGCAGCCTGCTTTGAGTCTGCCGCCGATAATAGCTATCGTAGCCGGCACCGCTCCGTTATCGCGGATCGTCTGCTCTACGCGTAACGCCGTCTCTACATTCTGCGGGTAAGGCATCCCGTGACTGATGATCGTGGACTCGAGGGCGACCACCGGTTTGCCCTCACGAAGTGCCGCTTGCACTTCTTCTGAAATAGAAAGATATTGATTCATGATTGATGATTGGTGATTAGTGATTGGTGATTACAACAAGATATTCGCTATCTCGGGATTAACGGGTTTGGGGCTCATCAGCGTAGCACGCGCAGCCATCAGACCGTACTGCGCCGTTTTGGGGAAGTCAATGCCTTTGGTGTACGCATATACCACGCCGGCAAGGAAAGCATCCCCGGCTCCCGTGGTGTTCACCACCTCACCCGGCAGCGCCGGAAAGAGCCATTCCTCCGCGGCAGTCCGGCAATAGACGCCTTCGGCTCCCAGAGTGATATACACATGCGCCACTCCTAAGTCCAGCAACTCCTGCGCCGCCTCGGCATACGTAGCCGTTCCGGTCACAGCCAGCGCTTCTTTGAGATTCAGTTTGAGCGTATGGAGGTACGGCAGTTTGGCTCTCTTCAGCGCATTGACCACCCGGTGAGACTTGGTGGAACTCACGCCGTCAATAAAGAGCGGAGATGTCACATTCTCCATCAGCCATAGGATCGCATTTTCGCCGATATTGGTGTCCGCTACCACATAGTCCGACAGACTGATCTCGCCGCTCCGCTTGCTCAGCCATTCCGGCGTGATCGCCTTGATCACATCGGTGTCGGCTACGGCAGCGATCATCTCTCCGCCGTGATTATTGATACACAGGTAAACACCCGTCCGCTGCTCCTGCACACGCTCCGACAGATGCACATCAACCCCCTGCTGCCGGCAGTGGTCATGAACCAGTCCGCCGAAGAGATCGCCGCCGAAGACCGTCAGCAACTGCGTCCTGGCGCCTAACAGCGACAGGTTATGCGCAATGTTGCGCGCCACCCCTCCGTAGCATATCTCCACATGACCGGGATTAGAGTCCGATGCGATGAACGCATCCGACAGCGTAGCCGAGAGATCCACATTGGCTCCTCCGATAACTGAGATGAGTGTTTCCATGATCCTTCTGTTCTTTATCGCCGCACCGTGATATGAAAGCACGACTGCTTCGCTTCGTATTTGACATATATCTTACCCGCCCTTTGATGATTGAGCAGCACCTGACCCAGCACCAGTTTGAGATTGTCCTCATGCATATAATCGCAAGTGCGCGTCACTTTGTCGTACCGCATATAGGCGAGGTCGAAAGTAGTGCCGTAGCAGTGGCAGGACTGCGAAACGGAGTTGATATTCCCGCTGCGCTGCAGGGCTTTGATATCCGCTTCGGTGCGCAATACGCTCGTTACGTAGAACCGGTAATGCGGCAATCCGTTACGCGCCAGTATATCCGCCCATTCCGCTCCGATGGAGTCCAACTCATGCGCCGCAACGGGCACCAGATATGGCGCCGAATGGGTCAGACTGTCCACAATATAGTTTTCCGTTGTCTTGATCAGCTGTAGCTTCCGCTTCATACCGGCGGCATCCGTTCTGTCTTTCGGAGGCCTTGCCAGACCGATAGCCTGTGCCGCTACGATCTGCTTCGCTTGAAGGTCATTGAACTTGAGCCGGTAATCGAAAGTCCGCCCGGGATAACGCACCATATGCGTCTCTTCTACTGCCGGTTGCTTTTCGTCTTTCTCCCGTGCACACCTCACCAACGCATTGATACAAAAATACCCCAAGAAGCATGCGACAATACCGGCTACGGCATTCTTGTTGCATTTCTCCCACAGTTCTCTCAGATACTCCATTCGAAGCCGTCTTTGGTATCTTTGATCCGGAAACCGAGAGCGGTCAGTTCATTACGGATCTTATCGGAGGTCGCCCAGTCTTTGTTCTGCTTTGCCTGCAGACGGATGCCCAACAACAGGTCTATCGCTCCGCTGAAGGCGGCCAACCTCTCCCCACCGCTCCCCTCAAGGGAGGGAGCCGGGTCTTCGAGCCGCAGACCGAGTATATCGATGGCATAGGTCTGCCATACCTCGCGCAGTTCTTTCAGATCGGCCTCGGAGATCGTTCCCTTGCCGTCCCAAACGGTATTGATCTGTTTGGTGGAGTCGAAGAGCGCAGCGATCACAAACGGTGTATTGAGATCGTCGTCCATCGCCTCTTGGCAACGCCGGCGAAGTTCTGACGGCTGATGGCTGACGGCTGACGGCTCTATTTTCATCAGTCTCTGATAAGCCTCCTGCATCCGCTGCAGTCCTTTTTCCGCCGCTTCGAGTGCTTCGGACGAGAAATCGACCGTCGAACGGTAGTGCGCCTGCAGGATGAAGAAACGGATCACCATCGGACCGAAAGGCTTGGAGAGCAACGGATGGTTGCCGGAGAAGAACTGCTCGAGGGTGATGAAGTTATTATAACTCTTGCCCATCTTCTTGCCGGCGATAGTGATCATATTATTATGCATCCAGTAATGTACCGACTCCTTGCCGAGCGCAGCGCACGACTGGGCTATCTCCGCCTCGTGGTGCGGGAAGATCAGATCCAATCCGCCGCCGTGGATGTCGAACTGTTCGCCGAGATACTTGGTGCCCATCGTGGAGCACTCCATGTGCCATCCGGGGAAGCCTTCCGAGGTTATCTGATGACGTTTTCTTTGTTTGTAAGGTTTGGTTAAATCTATAAAATTATTATCCGAAGTAACATCCTCATAGTAGTAGAATACAGCTTTCCATTTCATGATATGTTCCGGGCTCGCTTTCTTCCAGAGGGCGAAGTCATAACTGTGCTTCTTCTCGCTCTGGCCGTCCAACTCGCGGGTCTCGGTGACGATATCGTTGAGGTTGCGTCCGGACAGTTTGCCGTACGGATAATCCTTCGCGTATTTCTCAACATCCATATAGACCGAGCCGTTCGCCACATAGGCGTAACCGCGGTCGAGGATCTTCTGCACAAAGGCGATCTGCTCGATAATATGTCCCGAAGCGTGAGGCTCGATGGACGGCGGCAGCACATTGAGCGCCGCCATGTCGCGGTGGTAGCGGTTGGTGTAATACTGCACCACCTCCATCGGCTCGAGCTGCTCCAGACGCGCTTTCTTGGCTATCTTGTCTTCGCCTTCGTCGGCGTCGTGCTCGAGGTGGCCTACATCGGTTATATTGCGTACGTAACGCACCTTGTAGCCCAGGTGCTGCAGATAGCGGTAGAGCACATCGAACGTGATCGCAGGACGGGCATGCCCCAGATGGGCGTCGCCATAGACGGTAGGTCCGCATACATACATGCCTACATGACCTTCGTGCAAGGGTTTGAAGGTCTCTTTGAGTCGTGTTAAAGAATTATAGATTTCCAACATAAAATATAGTTTCTTTGTATCTTACAAACAATTTTGCACGCAAAATTACTGCTTTTTTTTGACATATGCAAGGATTATGACAAAAAACTGCACTGATAAGATTAAATTCCTCAACGCTTAAGGTATTGCAATGAATTACTGTATAATTGCCTCTGTGGATGCATGGTGAGCTAGACCATACCTAGACCATACCTAGACGATATAAACTATATCACTGACACCTCACTCTGCTGTCCTTTACCTCTGCCCCCCCACCTGTCCGTTTTTCTCTTTCCCGCTGCAAAGATACTGCTTTTTTCTGACATATGCAAGGAAGGAGGGGAAAAAATGCAAAAGAGCCTCTGCATCGTCTCATGCAGGGGCTCGATTGATCTACCTGAAACGGCTTTGCGCCGTGTTTCGTCAGAACGGCTCTTCGCGCTTTGCGGGAGCGCCTACATGAGGCGGAGCACTCGCTTCTCCTCCTACCCTCATCAGTTCGGTACTAACCGACATTACCTCTGTCTGGGGAATATAATATTGCTTCTTCATAATCGTATTGTGTTTTATTTTACCAACTGACCATCCACGCTGTAAACCTTCTCGCCACGGATGATATATACCTTGTCATTGATCAGCACTTTCTTCGTCTCGCCCTGTGCATCCACAACCGCTTCGTCAATACCCGTGGTGATCTGCGGAGCCTTGGCGCCGGTGCGCAGACCGTAGGATGCGTCCTCTCCCTTCTCGAACGAACCGACATAGGCTCCTTCGCTCAGGTTCCAGATCGCCACTCCGTCCTTCGTCAGATAGAGCGCTTCGGCTTCGCCCTGTGTGTCGGCAACGGCAATGCGGTATTCTCCTGCACGCGGGATATTGAGCGTCAGCGGATAGTCATAGACGCCGTTGACCGCGGCAGTGGTGTTCACCGCCAGTTGCTCGTCATACCGGTTGATCCATAACTGCGGAAGGTACGCATTGACACCTGCTTTCACCAGATCCTTGCCTACCGTGTAAACAGGGGCTTTCTCTTCCGCCGTCCGGATAAAGATATTATCCTTGACGGTGTTTCCTACAGCCGAGAAAATCACTTCATACACGTTCTCAACGCCTGTCTCTGTTTCTTTCTCTATCTCGCGGATGCGTCTCGGAGCACCTGCCGCGATAGTGGCGTTCGCTACGATGGAGCCGGCATTCTCTGCCTGGATATAAAGCGGTTTGCCTACGATAGCGGTATAGGAAGCGAGGTTAACAAGCGTATAGGTCGTTACGCTCTGATCCGCCATATACTCATCCACGTTGCCGTTGCTCAGGTAATAACCGTAGGTGGCTCCACCGGCTGCCAAGCGTGCATGGTAAACCTTCGGGTTGGCAATACCGTTCCAGTTCGCGTCGGATTCGTTACCCGTGCTCTGGGCATATGTGCTTACTGCATCCGGCGTAGCGTCGAACGGCGTGTTGTCATTGCTCTTGAAGCGGAGCGTCTCTATCTCCGAACCGAAATACATCATATAGAAGCGTCCCGGGTGCATGATCTTGTCCGTCTCGTCCTCTACGTACGCCCAGCAGCCATAGACCTTGCCTCGCGTTGCGCGCACATCACCTTTATAATACACAAGGTCGAAATCGCGACCGAGAACCAGTGTGCGTCCTGTTGCCTTGTCCAGAATACCCGTCTCGGCATTCACCTCCCATGGCACTGCCACGGCGTACCATACACGACGCTGCGTATTGAGCGTCAGGTCGAAATATGCATTGCCGGTGAGAGTCAGACGCTCATATGAGGAGCCTAACAACTGACCGGATTTGTTGGAGTTGGACTCCAAGATAATGTCTTCGACTTGGAGCGATGTTCCAACAGGGATAGTAGCCGAACCGTCTGCCTCAATGATGAGAGCGGAAGCAGTCACATTGGTTCCATAACTGCTTATATCTATATCTTTTGCGTCGGCTTCGTTACTTGTTCCTGCCGTAAGTATTATCTCAGGAGCAGATAATTCATACTGCGCGGAATAGACTTCGTTGTTAGTAACATTCGGCAGCGACTCGCCTTTCGCATAGGTCGTACCGTTGCTGCTAACCCAGCCTTTGAAGGTTCCCTGTACGCCTCCTACGGTAGCGGCAACAGGGTCGCCAATGGACAAGGCCGAGTTGTACGCCAGACCGGTACGCACTACATCCGCCATACCGTTATTGAGTACAAAACGGACAGTATAGGTGACTGGCGTAGTGGTATAGGTTGCTTGGTATTCGGCATCTGCTGTTGCTGCACTAACAGCCGGACTCCACCCGTTGAAGGCATAACTATTACCGGCTTCGTTAGCGCGTGCCGGAGCAGCATAGGTTGGTATCTCTCCGTGCTTGACAGTCGTGGTGCCGAGAATGCTGTTGTCATAGTCCTTCCATGTGATGGTATAGGTCTTGACGGCAAACTCCGCTTTGAGCGTCGTGGTGGCATTGACGGTGAGGTCGCGCGGGTTGGAGGTGTTACCATCGCTCCAACGGACAAACCGATAGCCGGTACTCGGCGTAGCAGTCAGTACGACGGCCGTTCCGGCATCATAGACTGCACTCAGTTCTTGCGCTGCGTCGCCTTTGGTTACACTAACCGAGCCGTTCGCTCCTGCGCTGACGGTCAGACGCAAGGTGTTCTTGTAGGCTATGAAACCGGTAGCAGTATAGGTGGCATCACCCGTCACAGAGGCTATCTGTGGTGTCCAGATGACTTCATAGTATTCTGCGGTTGTCGGGTTCTTTACAGGAGGATTGGAGCAAACAGGAAGTTCACCGTAGCCGAGTTCTTGGGTCTCTATTTCTACGGCAGGACTGATAGATGTTCCTTCTCCGTCGTTAGATACCGCCCGTTTGAAGGTGATAGTGTATTTCGCCGGTGCCGGGGTAAAGGTAGCCGTATAGACAGCATCTGCACTGACGGCAGTAATATCCGGTGTCCATCCTGCGAACGCATATGCCTCATCTTGGATGGACGGTTTGGTCGGAGTAGTTCCGCTATAGGAAGGAATAGTACCCGTTGCCACAGAACCGGACTGCAACTCCGCACCGTTCCAGTTAACGAAGGTAATGGTGTATGCCGACTTGAGTTGGTCGGTATAGGTGGCACGGTAGGTAGCGTCGCCTGATACCGCACGGATGGCAGGTTCCCAGTTGAGGATCTTACCTTGCGGCGTCGGTTGGTTGACGCAAGTTGGTACTTCACCCATCTTCCACATCGAGGTCTCCAGTTCTGTACCGTCGGCATCAAGGAAGGTGACAAGGTAACGGCGGTCTTTCTGCTCGAATTGTGCCGTATAGGTAATGTCGCGTGTGACGGGTGCGAACTCCGGTGTCCAACCGATGAAGTCATAGGTATAGTAGTCGTTCATCGGGCGTTGCGGGTTGGTACCTAAATATTTCGGCATGGACTTGTAGTTCAGCGTGTAGGACTCCAAGACTGTACCATCGTAGTTATTCCAAGTTACGGTACAACGTTTCTCCATCCATGCCTCTTCCGACATGTCGTAATAATAATATACATCGTTCTCGGGGTGTATGCAATGAAATACATTGTCGTCCTCTTCTGTCGGTTCTACCTCCCACCACTGGCATTTACCGTCCCTGTCGGGCGTAGTGATAAATGAGCGGGTGCCTACTTTGGAATAATAGAGATGGGTCTCTGGATCTTCCTCGTTGCTGAGTAGTTCCACGTAACCTTGCGGTTTGGCGAAATAAGCATCTCCGTCTTTAACCAGACATTCGTCCTTCACCTCCATGTTCCGCCATGCGCCATTGATGTAACAATAAACAGTTTCTGCTTCGGCACCGGCTGTAGTAGTGAATGTTCCGTCCGCATTCTTTAGCAGAGCAGACGGGCAGTCACTGTATTTGAACTCACTATAGCTTGTTCCATGCCCGATCCATTGACATACTTTGGCTGTTTCGGACGGTGCAGCCTTGCCGCTGAAGGTAACGGTACCTGCATCCTCATTGGTGGAATAGATATTCGCGCCACCGGCTGTAGTATAGACCGCGCCTTCTACAAGCATTGTTCCTTTCAGATTGATGACTGCATCGCCGGGTTTGGTTGTCTTGGATCCTCCTTCAGGACGGGCAGTAGGAGCACCTTCCCTTGAAGGCGTGTATTTGACACGCTGCGCGTAATAGCCGTCAAAGACATAGTAATCCCATTCGTCGGAGTCATACAGATAGAGCGAGTCGCCTTTCGGAATACGGAATGTAGAGAGTTTGTCAATCTCAATCTGCATACCCGCAAGACAGACACTGTTTTGACCCAATGACATCTCTCCGCTTAAAAGGTGAACGGTCATGTTGTTGGTAAAAGGCAGGGTGAAATTAGCCGACGGGAAATAGTACTCTCCCATGAGATCTATAGTCAGGTTTCCAAGTGCCGCAGAGTTATTTACTTCATATACTTGTCTGTCGGCAGCTACATCATAGTACTTGCGAACCCATGTATCTTCACTATCGTCTTCGTCATCCATAAGGAACATCGCTACATCATCCGGCTTATCATTGATACGATTGCGAACACCGATAAGCTGTATATTGTTGGCATTAACGCCCACGCCTCCCATGAATAAACCGGTAGCGGTGGTTAGTACAGCGCCCGGTCTGTAAGTGGTAGGAGATTCGATATTCTGGATAAAATACTGGTTCATAGGGAATATGTCGCCTTCGTTAGAGGCAGTACCCGCAGCCATATGCACAAGGCTGCCGCATAGTTTGGTGCTGGTGTTGGTTCCGCCTTTCCAGTCAAGGAGTTGGAACATCTCATGAACGACACCTCCCCGACGCACATCGATTGTTCCATTGCCGGTGATATATCCCCATGCGCGGATTTCTGCACCATTAGCCACTACGATCTCGCATCCATCATTCATCATAATCCATCCGAAAGCACGGGTAGGAGCTCCGTTGGCGGCATTGCTTTGTCCCTGCGCGCTCTGCAACGCACCTGTTTCAATCGTTCCATACACATCCATATGCACGCCGCTTTCAAAGGTGAGTTTACAGAATGGGGCAGGAGTAACAAAAGCCACTCCGCTTGTGCGTTCTACAATCGGCTTGGGATCTTGGTTTGCCTTGTACGGCACAAGCAGCGTCGCCTTAGCCGGAATGGTGTAGTTTCCTGCCGGTAGTGTTGCTTCCGGCACTGTGAGCAGGATGGTCATCTCCGTGTTGGGATTATTGTTGGCATAAAGGATAGCATCTGCTACCGAGCCAAAGTTCTTGCCGTTGGCGGTTGCGACTACATAGTTCGGGTTCTCGCCGTCTGTCAGTATAAAGCGATAGCCCTCGTCGTAGAATTTCGTTCCGGGCTGCAGGTCGGCTATATCTACACTTGCCTGTTTGTAGGTGGTGAGGTTGGCATTATGAGCATAATAACCGCCCTTGAGAGTGAGCGTACCTTCTTTTTTGTACACATCTTTTGTATTATTGGATTGGAAACGACCGGTTTCTACTGTTACTTTGGAATTGGCTTTTTCTTCGTAGAGCGCGTACGCAGAGGTGGCTGTTCCCGCTTCTGCGATAGCAGCCATGTTTCCGGAAAGAGTGGCAGTACTGTTGGTCACATGAATAGCATAAGCATTTGAACCGGAAGCCGTGGCTGTAATTGTTCCGCCGGAAATAGTAACTGTTTTGCTATAATCATTGGTGTTACTAACGCGCACACCCGTCGCATAATTGCCGGATGTTACAGTTGCGCTAATTGCGACACTCCATGTGACTGTAAGGCTTCCGTTAGTCACAACACCATATGCCGTTCCTTTTGCCGCTGTAGCGGAAACAGAACCACTCTCCAGAAGAGCCGTACCGGTGTTGAAGACACCTACACCATGTGCTTGTTGATTTGCCACATTGGTAATGATGTTTCCTCCCTGCAAATTCAGCGTACTGCCGTTGCCATCGACACGGATGGCGCGGGTTGGGTTCGTAGAGGTGGTTGAGGTGTTGGTACAACGAATCTCGCCGCCATAGAAATTAAGCGTACCTTTGACATCTATGCCGGTAAAGTCCGAGGTGGAATTGGTTGTTATGGTTATACCTCCCGCTCTGGATTCCGAGTTATCCATGAACGTGACTGTTTTCCCGCTATTGATGGTAAACAAGGATGCTGCGGTTCCAGAGATAGTATGACCATTAAAATCTATGTTTATATTTTTGCCAATAGATTGTGCGGAACCCAATGCCACGTTTTGATATAATACAATCGTTTGATTATCTCCTGCATTAGACAGACAAGACGCGAATGTACCTTCTTTCTTTACTTCACCCATTTGGTCGAACACTTTTGCTTCCACTTCTCCGTTCTGTTGGAAATAGGCATAAAGTGTCAACATTGTTGGGGAAGATTCCGTTTGGCTGGTTGCAGCAAATGTTGTACTATAATTGGCATCAAATGATACCATCGCGCCTGAAGGCGATGTTTTCCAGCCGACAAACTCATAGCCCTCTTTGGGAGTCGCTTTTGCATAAACAGTGATGTCGGTTGACGGGTCTAATGTCCATCCGGTGCCACCGGATATATATGTCCCGGCTTCAGCCGAAACGGGGTTAGTGAACGATACCTGTACCATTCCGCCCTTACTTGCCTCCGCTTCGACTGCATAATAGTGGTGATACAGTTTGTCGTAGTAGGCTTTCATACCGCCGATTATTCCTCCGCCTTTGTGTTTGAAGGTCGGATTGGTTGCTACCGTATTAGAGAAGGTTATTTCTTGATATTCTTCATCTTTAATCCTCCAAGCCTCCCACTCTCTAAATTGGTAGCCTTCATCGGGAATAGCAGTAACTATAATAGAGTCAGTATTATAAAATTCAATGTCTTCTGCAGTCTCTCCGACAGCCGTACCCAAATCAATCGTCTTCCATTCCAAACCTGTATGAGCTTCATTTTCCACCCAGTTGCGGGCTATAAAACGGATAGACCCGTGTCCCTCTGGACTGACAATATTCATTGTTTTGAGGGTGGCATCCGCGTAAGTATGCTTCAACGTAACTACAGTGGGGTTTTCGGCATCCGTACTGGTGGCATTGAACTGATAGTTGAACTGAGAGTCGCTCTGTTTACCATCGTGACTGTCAATGTTAGTCAGCGTCCAACTATTATTTATGTATCCGCGTGCAGGAACAATATAGTAAGATAGAAGGGCGTATTCCACAGAAGCAGCGGTTGTTGTACTGTCGAGTGAGATGGTTTTGCTGTATAAAGGTGTTGCCGTGATTGGGACTTCACTTACTGTTTTGTCTGTTACAAAATAGGCACCGTGTTTGGGTGTATTGTCATCCGCAAGGTAACGCACTTCGGCATAATACGTTTGAGGCACATTACTGCGGAACTTGGCATAGACGGTATTGAGCGGGGCTGAACTACTTGACATGGATGTTGAGAACAAGAGAGGCAGGTCAAAATCATCCTCATCGCTCTCTTTATACGAATAAGTACATTCCTCGCTTTGCGTATAATCATTGCCGTTCCAACTCAAAGGAATAGTACATTCGGCATCCGCATACCAACCTACGAACTCATAGCCGTCCTTGGCTTTAGCGTACAAATCGACATAGACCTTCATTCCGTTCCGAAAGGATGAGAAGGCGTATTCGGAATCATAGTGGTCGTCTGTGTATTCGGGGTCGTCAAACAAGTCCCCGTCGCAAAGAAAGACCTGTCCGCCCGTGTTGCCGTCTGGGGAAACGACCTGTGCGCGGACATTATAGTAATCAGGTTCAAAAGCATCGCGGAACTTGGCATAGATAGTGGTAGCAACTGCAGAACCGCTTGCGGCTTTTGTCGTAAACTGCACCGGCGGACATATCCCCGACTCGGCTTTTGCATTGCGGCGTCTCGGAGCTAATTCTTCAAAATCATCTCCGCCCTCGTCACAAGCATCCAAATCGGCTTGGGTGTAGGTATAGTGATACGACGCGCTGGTAGAGATTAATTTTTTACAAGACATATCTGTGTACCAGCCTTCAAATACATAGTCGTCGTAATTCTGTGCGTACAAGTAGAAATCAATGATATTTGCTTCCCCTGTTTCAAATACGCTGGAAGTCCAGCCTGATGTATATGTTTTCCAAGTGCTACTTGATGGGGTCGACGCTGTTGTAGAAACATAGTATCTACCTCCGCCGTTTGACATAGAACTCGATCCGGTAGCATGCTTGCGAGGAACTATATTGACTTTATAGTATTGAGGACCTCCTCCACCACAATCACCAGAACATGTAAACTTGGCATAATAAGAACCATCTGGCTCGTCTATTTCCAAAGAGTAATACTGTTCATCATCAAGCTCAATGTTATATTCGCCTGCGGATTGAGTACATGCAGCATCAGTATAAAAGCCATCAAATGTGTAATTCCCATTATCCTGCGCATATAAAGTAATGGGATCAAAAGAAAAATCGCTCCCGTCATTATACGACCCTTCTGTAAATTCGCTCGGGTTGTCAATAACTACTAATCCGGGTACAGTATTTCCATTGCCATCTACAGCATATAGGATAGTTCCCCATGCTACATTGGTACTTGCCAGCAATACCAGCATTAAACATACTAATAAATTTGTAATTTTTCTCATTGTTATCATTGTTTTTAAGTTAATATTTCGTTTTTCAGTTTGCATCCTCTATATGGGCACTACCCGCTGCCTATGCGTGTCGTATGCGTGTCGTATGCATGTCGTATCCTACACCACCCTATAATATACATAGTATATTATCCCGTGATTTTAGAATTTACCTTTTCTTCATGCTATCCTACACCTCAAATACACACCACATATACATGCACAAAAAACGGCAATCCGCTTTTATTGGATTACCGCTTGAATTGTGTAAAAATAAAATGCTACGCCTTACTTGTCATCGTAATGACCATAGGCAGTAAGAATCAGGACTATAACTTCAGCCTCACGGATCTCATAAATAAGCCTGTGTTTCTTGGAGATTCGCCGGCTCCATTGCCCGGCTCTATCTCCTTTTAGTTGCTCCGGATGTCCGGTACCGGTCTTTGGGTGTTCTCTAAGTTCCTCAATTAAACTTTGAGCTTTTAAGAACGCCTGGGGTTCTTCTTTTGCGAGACGAAGTAAATCGTACTCCGCCCGCTCTTTGATGTCAATCTTATAAATCATGCCCCATGCGTCTTAAAAATGCTGTTAAATCTTCACCGGGCAACATTCTATGTGATGGACCTTTTTTTGCTTCGTCCACACGAGCAAAGAACTCTTCCTTGGTCATGCGCGTAGGATCGTCAGTCATTTGCTTTGCCAATTTACGTACGTATTTAGCTACTTTCTCCATCATCGACTCATCCTCTGCAATGATACCCAAGTTGCGATAGATATCTGCATTCAGTTGTAAAGCTGTCATAATAATTCCTCCTGTTTGCGTTTTACGACGCAAAATTACTGCTTTTTTTTGACATATGCAAGGATTTTGTGTAAAAAGTAACAAAATTCTGCATATTTAGGGTCCCCAACGTAAACTCTGTTTGCGATACGGTAATCCAATATATCAAAGATCATCACGTGGCGGCATAGGTGTGGATTTTATAGGTACAAAAGATATGGGAAACCACACCTATGCACCCTGCCACTATAACGGTTTATTTCATTTGTCGCGTATTATTGCGTATTATTGCGTATAATTATACGGAACGTGCGCAAGCGCGCATATATACGCTATATACACGAAAAAGCGTGAAGTCCGTTTATTCTTCACGCATCTTGAGGGCTTCGCAATCCCCGAATAAAGTAGAAAAACAACCGAAGTCCACGCCCGATATGCTACACCCACCCCACCAAAGCAGGGCGTGGCATAATATAACATACCCACGAGGACATTCATTGTTGCTGTTTGGACTTTATTCTAATGAAATGTTGCGAAGATTTCAAGATGTCGCAAACAACGTCAATAAACGCCTTTTATGTCCTTGCTGTTTTACGTCGGCAAGCGACGGCACTGGTTACTCAAACCTTTGCGACCGCAAAGGTACTGCTTTTTTCTGACATACGCAAGAAAAAAATCATTTTTATAAAAAAAAGCGGTGGCAAAAATGCCGCCGCTTTACATTTACAGAAGTGTTTTGGGATCGAGGTTATTGCGCTCGATGTCTTTGAAATACTTGAAGGTACCGAGTTTGAGTTCCTCGCAGGCTGCTTCATCGCAGACGATGATACCATGACGGTGCATCTGGAGGGCGGAAACAGTCCACATATGGCTGATCGGTTCCTCTACGGCGTGCTGGAGGGCACGGGCTTTGTTATGACCATTGACCATAATCAGCACCTCCTGGGCGTCCATGACGGTTCCGACACCTACGGTGAGGGCGGTCTTGGGCACTTTGTTGACATCGTTGTCGAAGAAGCGGCTATTGGCGATGATTGTATCGGTAGTCAGTTCTTTCTTACGGGTACGGCTGGAGAGGGACGAGCCGGGTTCGTTGAAGGCGATATGTCCGTCGGGACCGATGCCACCAAGGAAGAGATGGATACCGCCGTAGTTCTTGATCTTCGCCTCATAGCGGGCACACTCCGCTTCCAGATCGGCTGCGTTGCCGTTCAGGATATTCACGTTCTCCTTGCGGATGTCGATATGGCTGAAGAAATTGGTCCACATGAAGCTGTGATAGCTCTCGGGGTGCTCCTCCGGCAGTCCGACATACTCGTCCATATTGAAGGTGACGACATTGCGGAAAGACACTTTGCCTTCCTTATTCAGTTTGATCAGTTCCCTGTACATGCCTAAGGGCGAACTGCCGGTAGGCAGACCTAAGATAAACGGGGCACTCTCTTTGGGGCCAAACTCATTGATACGTTTGGCTACGTAGTTCGCTGCCCACTCGCTGAGCAGTTCATACGAAGGTTCGATGATTAGACGCATTGTTTTTTAAATGTTAAAATGTTAAGCTGTTAAGCCGTTAAAATGTTGATTATTATTACCACCCTTGTCTGCCGGTAACTACTGCCTAACGGACAGACACGGTTTGTTTCTCTTATTCGGCGAAGAGGAGTTGCTCCAACTCGGTCTCTTCGGGGTTGATAGCTACGATCTGTCCTTCGCGGTCGATGAGGACGGTGAAGGGGATGAACTCCACCCCGTATAGGTCGGAGCACACATGATCGGCATCCTCCCTCGCTTGCGGCCAGGGCATCTGCTCCTCTTCCAAGGCGGTACGCCAAGCGTCTTCCTCCTGGTCGACCGAGCAACTGAAGATCTGGAAATGGGTTCTGCTCTGCCCTGCGTATATCTCCTTGAGGACAGGGATCAAACGGCGGCAGGGTCCGCACCAGCTTGCCCAGAAATCGACGAGCACATAGTCCGCCGTACCGACAATCTGGCTCAGCGAGAGTTCATTTCCTTCCGGCGTTACAGCCGTGAAATCAATATAGGCGGACTCGTCCGCTGCGGACTCCTGCACTTGCTCTTGCTGCTCGGTGGCCTGCTCCGCAGGCTTTTTGGTACAAGCGGCAAGGAAGGTACAAAGGGACAATGTACAAAGTACAAAGAAATAATAAATGTTCTTTTTCATTGTTGGGTGTTGTTTTAGAGGACTATGGGATTAGTTTTCTTTTTTGAGGACTACGGCACTGCGGGCAGGGAGGTACATCTTGAGCCAACCCTTGCCGTCAGCGGCATAGAGATCGTCGTGCATCGTGAAATGCTCCACCGAGTCGTCGCTCAGACCGAAACCTGCGAACTCCTTGGCATCGGTGTTCAGCACCACTTTGTATTTGCCTTCGGGCACCAGCATACCGTAGTCGGAGAAGGACTTCTGTCCGTTCCAGTTGAAGATGAAGAGCAGGTCTCCGCGGGAGTATGCCACAACCTGGTCCCCCTCGTTGTCCCACCATTTCATCACCCACGGGAGGTGGTTGGCGATATGGTATTTTTTCTCCTCGGCGGTAGGTTTCAAGATATGGAGGTTCTCCTTGAGCAGATGCACCATCGCTTCGTCAAAGCGGTTGAGATCGGCGAAGAAATAGTTCGGGTTGTCCACGAGGTCCCATTGTCTGCGGGCGTATTTATAACTCCATCCGTTGCCTTCGCGCGGGAAATCAATCCATTCGGGATGGCCGAACTCATTGCCCATGAAGGTGAGGTAGCCGCCGTTGATAGTGGATGCCGTAACGAGACGGATCATCTTATGGAGCGCGATGCCGCGATCGACCATATAGGTGGAATGACCGTGCTCGAAATGCCAGTACATATCGGCGTCCACGAGGCGGAAGATAATAGTCTTGTCGCCCACAAGCGCCTGATCATGGGACTCGGCGTAAGAGATCGTCTTCTCGTCCTCGCGGCGGTTGGTCATCTCGAAAAGGATATGACCTGCTTTCCAGTCCTCGTCCTTGACCTCCTTGATATACTTGATCCAGAAATCAGGAATGCCCATGGCAAGCCGGTAGTCAAAGCCCACGCCGCCATCCGTTATCGGAGCCGCCAAACCTGGCATTCCTGACATCTCTTCCGCAATCGTGATTGCATCGGGTTTGACCTCATGGATCACTTTGTTGGCAAGAGTCAGATACATGATGGCATCGCCGTCCTCGTTGCCGTTGAAATACGAGCCGTAGCCGTTGAAATCCTCGCCCAGACCATGGCTGAGGTAGATCATCGAGGTCACGCCGTCAAACCGGAAACCGTCGAAATCATATTCGTCAAGCCAGAACTTGCAGTTCGACAGCAGGAAGTGCAGCACCTCGTTCTTGCCGTAGTTGAAACAGAGGCTGTCCCAAGCCGGGTGCTCACGGCGTGCGCCGTCATGGAAATACTGGTAGGGCGTGCCGTCGAAATTACCCAGTCCCTCCAGCTCGTTCTTCACCGCGTGGCTGTGTACAAGGTCCATAATCACTTTCATGCCGCGGCCGTGGGCATCGTCGATAAGCGCTTTGAGTTCGTTGGGCGTACCGAAACGGCTGGAGGCGGCGAAGAAATTCGACACATGGTAGCCGAAAGAGCCGTAGTAAGGGTGCTCCTGGATCGCCATGATCTGGATGCAGTTATAACCCAGCGCGGCGATACGCGGCAGCACATCGCGGCGGAACTCCTCGTACGAATTGACTTTCTCCTCCGCCGAACTCATACCGATATGGCACTCATAGATAAACAGCGCCTCTTGTTGTCCTACAGCAGACACAGTCTGCGGTCTTACAGCGTTAGCGGTCTTAGAACGAAGTGGTCTTGCAGCAGAGCGGTCTGCCTTATGTTTCCAAACATAAGGCTCTTCGTCCCAGACCTGTGCGGAGAATATCTTGGTGTTCTCGTCCTGCACGACGCGGCGCACATAAGACGGGATACGCTCTCCGTAACCGCCGTTCCACTCCACCAGAAGTTTGTATAACTGCTCGTGCTTGACAGCGTCCTCCGGCAGTCTGGCTTCCCAGACGCCGTTACCGACCGGCTGAAGACGATACTTTTCGTCCTTCTGCCAGCCGTTCATGTCGCCCTTGATATAAATAGCCGTAGCGTTAGGCGCCCACTCGCGCAGCACCCATTCACCGGCTACTTTCTTTCCTTTTGCGTCGGTATAAGGCTTCTTATGATGAAGTCCGAAATAGAGGTAGCCCGTTGCCCAGTCTGCTAAGGTCTTTGTACATTGTACATCGTCACTTTGTACATTCCCCGTCAATTCGGCTTCCTTACGCGCCGCATAATCCGCACGCGCCTGCAGAGCGCCTTCATAAGGCTGCAGGTACGGATCGCGCTCCACTATCGGCAGATGTGTGACTTTTTTCGTTGGCATAGTATTGAGATTTGAAGATTCAAAGATTAATTATTGGTTGACGCGGGCCTTGACGATGAGTTTGCGGTACTCCTTGCCCGGCGCGATACCCGGCTGGTGGGCGTCCTCAGGGAAGAAGACTGCGAAATGACCGGCCGGAACGGTGAACTTAGCCGTGGCTTTGTCAGCGTAGAACTCTACATCCTTACCTTCGTCGTAATCCTGGGTCACCTCCTGACAGTCCACCTGCGCTTTCCATCCCATGATCTCGTCATCGCCCAGCGGAATCTGGATATCCAGATAGTCGCGGTGAGCCTCCATGCGGCATTTGGACTCCTCTTTGCCCTTAAAATCGTTGATATTCACAAAGAGGTTCTTGCCGTCCAGAAAGATCTTGCATGCCGGCATCTCCTCCAGATCGTTCTCGTTGTAGAATTTCATGAATTGTTCGAAGCCCGGTACACAATCGAAGTACCTATCGGCGTTCTCCAGTTTGTCTAAAATCATATAATTTTGTGTTTGGTTAGTAGCAATAAATCATTTCAGGCTGCAAATTTACAACAAATTTTGCACATACGCAAGAAAAAAATGCTGCGTGGGGCATTTTTTAATAAGGAAAAATACGCGTGCGCTTGCGTATGTCAAAAAAAAGCAGTACTTTTGCAGGCGAAAAACAAATATATTATGAGAAAAATTCTTATTCCGTTAGCAGCCATCATGCTTATGACAACAGCTTGCACCCCCAAGAAACAGACCACCGGTATCGATCCGGCCAATTTAGACACTACGGCAGTACCTCAAAACGATTTCTACCAGTTCGCCTGCGGCGGCTGGATGGCCAACAACCCGTTGACGCCCGAATACAGCCGTTTCGGCTCCTTCGACAAACTCGGTCTGACCAACCTTGAGCAGGTGAACGGTCTGATTCAGGACCTCGCCGCCAAGCAACACAAACAGGGCTCGGTGGAGCAGAAGATCGGCGATCTGTACAACCTCGCTATGGACACCACCCGCCGCAACCGGGAAGGCATAGCGCCTGTGCAGAAGACGCTTGACGAGATCGCATCCATCACCAACCGCGAGGACCTGTCGCGTATCCTCGGCGCCGCCATGGATTATCAGTTATGGGCGATGTACGTAGATGCCGACGCGATGAACAGTTCGATGAACATCCTCAACGAGTACCAGGCCGGTTTCGCCTTGGGCGAGAAAGAGTATTACCTCGACACCGACGAACAGACCACCGCCATCCGCAACGCGTATGTGGCATACGTGGAGAAACTGTTCGGTCTCTTCGGGTTCGACAACGCCGCAGACCGTGCGCAGACCGTGCTGCGGATGGAGACACGCCTTGCCCAAGCAGCGTACAGCAATGTGGAGCTGCGTGACCCGCAGAAGAACTACAACAAGATGAGTCTGGAGGAGCTGCAGACGCTGGTGCCGCAAGTGGATTGGAACGTATATTTCGAGGCGTTGGGCATCACGCTTGACAGCCTGTCGGTAGGCCAGATCCCGCATCTGCAGGAAGCAGGCAAGATGCTTGCGGAAGAGCCGCTGGAGGATCTCAAGACCCTGTTCACATGGCAGGTCATCGACGGCGCTACCGGTTGCCTGACCGACGAGATATATCAGGCGAGTTTCGATTTCTACGGCAAGGTGCTGTCCGGCCGCGAAGAGCCCTCTCCGCTGTGGAAGCGCGCAGTAGGTATCGTGAACGGCACGCTCGGCGAAGCCGTAGGCCAGATGTACGTGAAGAAATATTTCCCGGAGGAGAACAAGGAACGCATGCTTGCGCTGGTGCATAACCTGCAGAAGGCATTGGGTATCCGTATCGGGAACCTGACCTGGATGAGCGACGAGACCAAAGCCAAAGCGATCGAGAAACTGAACGCTATCACCATCAAGATTGGTTATCCGGACGAGTGGCGCGACTACAGCAAACTGGATATTAACGCCGAAGACACCTATTACGCCAACATCCGGCGTGCCGCCAAGTTCGAACAGGAATACAGCCTCAGCTATCTGGGCAAACCGGTGGACAAGAAGAAATGGTACATGACGCCGCAGACCGTGAACGCCTACTACAACCCGTCGTCCAACGAGATCTGTTTCCCAGCCGGCATTCTCCAGTTCCCGTTCTTCGACATGAGTGCCGACGACGCCTTCAACTACGGCGCAATCGGCGTAGTGATCGGTCATGAGATGACGCACGGGTTTGACGACCAGGGCAGCCAGTTTGACAAGAACGGCAACATGATCGACTGGTGGACGGCAGAAGACAAAGCAGCTTTTCAGGCACGCACCAAAGTGATGGAAGAGGCGTTCAACAAGATCGAAGTGGCTCCGGGCGTACACGCCAACGGCGCCTTCACATTAGGCGAGAACATCGCGGATCACGGCGGTCTGCAGGTAGCCTACCTCGCCTTCACGCTTAACGAGGAAGCCAAAGCAGAGAAAGACCGTCTGCAGACCCGCGACGGTTTCACACCGGCACAGCGTTTCTTCCTGGCGTACGCCAATGTATGGGCAGGTAATATCCGTCCGGAGGAGATCCTCAACCGCACCAAGAGCGACCCTCACTCGCTCGGCCGCTGGCGTGTGAACGGCGCTCTGCCGCAGATCAACGCCTGGTACGAGGCGTGGGGCGTGACACCTGAAAGTCCGATGTACATCGCTCCGGAAGACCGCGTAAGTATATGGTAGATATGAAAAAAGCCCGCAGCTTGCGGGCTTTTTTCATATCTTCTCAATCGCCTCTGCGATAGAGTTGGCAATGAACGCCATCTCCTCCGCCGGCAGCGACAACTTGGGATTGGTGAATAGCATATCTTTCTCCGAGTTCATGGGCACGAGGTGTACATGCACATGGTTCACCTCCATTCCCAGCACTGCCACTCCCACGCGTTTGCAACCGGTAGCCGCCTTGATACCGCGGGCTACTTTCGCCGCAAAAGTCATGAGGTTCTGCAACTGCTCGTCCGTGAGATCGAAGATATAATCCGCCTCCGGTTCCGCTAACTTGGGCACCACCAGCGTATGACCTTTCACCAGCGGATTGATGTCCAGAAAAGCGTAGTTCTTATCGTCCTCCGCCACTTTGTAGCTCGGGATCTCTCCTTTGATAATTCGAGTAAAAAGCGTCATGGTATTTAGGTATTGACCATTTAGACATTTAGAGAGAAATCTCAAGGATTTCAAACTCAATGATACCCGCCGGCACCTGCACCTGCGCGATCTCTCCTACTTTCTTTCCCATCAGGCCTTTTGCGATAGGGGTGGTGACGGAGATCTTGCCTAACGCCAGATTCGCCTCTCCCTCGGTAACGAGCTGGAAAGTCTTCTCTGCGCCGTTGTTACGCTGGCGGACACGCACCTTTGTGAGGATCTGCACCTCGTCCGTCTTGATATCCGATGCGTCCAGCACACGAGCGTCCATCAGACGCAGTTTCAGCTGTGCGATCTTGGTTTCCAAAGCGCCCTGCGCTTCCTTGGCAGCGTCGTACTCCGCATTCTCGCTCAAGTCTCCTTTCTCGCGAGCCTCTGCGATCGCAGCAATAATGCGCGGACGCTCTACCGTCTCCATTTCATGGAGCTCTTCTTTCAGTTTTCTCAGACCTTCTTCGGTCATGTAAGTGATTGCCATTGTATTTCAATTTAATATTTCCGATTCAAAATCTCGGCGGCTATCACCGCCTTACGCACCTCGTCCAACTCCGTCATGTCCGGGAGGGGGGAGGTAAAATCAATATCCTTCTCGTCCATATATTTTGTTATTATGGTTTTAAAAACAATAGGAAACTTCACAGCCTCCTATTGCCATTAAACCTAAACCTTAACTATGAAAATTTTGTTTTCGGTACAAAAGTACTGCTTTTATTTGGAATACACAAATTTTTTCATAAAAAAATGTGTATTTTCTTGCTTTTTAGACGATTTCGCCCCTTAAGGTGGCAGCTGTGGCCTCTAAAACACGTACTTTTACGAGGTCACCTATCTTCTGACCGTTGCGCGGAAAGACGACCGTCTTATACTGTTCCGTGCGTCCGTACATGTCGTCGTGGCTGCGTTTGGAGAAACCCTCTACGAGCACTTCCACTGTCTTTCCCACCTCGCGGAGGTTGGACTCCAGAGAGAGTTGGGTCTGGAGCGCAATGATCTCATTGAGACGTCGCACTTTCTCCTCCTCCGGAATATTATCCGGCAGGTGCTTATGGGCGTATGTGCCCGGGCGCTCCGAGTATTTGAACATGAAGGCGCTGTCGAAGCCCACCTCACGCATGAGGCTCAGGGTCTGGGCGTGATCCTCAAGCGTCTCGTCGTGGAAACCGCAGAAGATATCCGTGCTGATCGCTGCCGTAGGCAGAATACGCCGGATAGCGGCAATGCGGTCAAGATACCACTCCCGCGTGTATTTGCGGTTCATGAGTTGGAGCACATGGTTCGATCCGGACTGCACCGCCAGATGGATGAATTTGCAGAGGTTCTGATGCCTGCTGATCGCCTCAAGGGTCTTATCCGACATGTCCTTCGGATGGCTCGTCGTAAAGCGGATACGCATGTCCGGCACCGCATCCGCCACGATCTCCAGCAGATCGGCGAAATCCACCACACTGCCGTCCTCGCGGACAAAACGATACGAGTTCACATTCTGCCCCAACAGTGTCACCTCCTTGTAGCCGCGGGAATGCAGATCCTGCACCTCGTTCAGGATCGACTCTACATCCCTGCTCCGCTCACGGCCGCGGGTGTAAGGCACGACGCAATAGGAACAGAAATTATTACATCCGCGCATGATCGATACAAAGCCGCTGATAGAGCGTCCTATCCGGGAAGGGATGATATGGCGGTAGGTCTCCGTGGTACTGAGCTCCACATTCATCGCCTTATGCCCCTGTTCGCATTGCGCCAGCAGATTCGGGATATCGGTATAGGCATCCGGACCCGCCACAAAATCCACTCCGAAGTCATCAATAAGCTGCTGTCCGGTGCGCTCCGCCATACATCCGATCACGCCGATGATAGTCTTTCGACTTTCGACTTTCGACTTTCGGCTCCTCAGATGCGCTTTCAGTTCGCGCAGACGCGCACCCACCTTCTGCTCGGCGTTGTCGCGGATGGAGCAAGTATTGAGAATCAGGACATCCGCCTCCTCCCATCGGTCCGTCAGTTCCGCATCGGTGGTCTGCATGATGGCAGCCACTACTTCGCTATCCGCCACATTCATCTGGCAGCCGTAGGTCTCAATATAGAACTTTTTATTCATTTTTTTGCTAAAAAAATGCATTTTTATTTGTGTATGTCAAAAAAAAGCAGTACCTTTGTCGCCGATTTCGCCCAATCCCCTTAATTGGGAGAGTGCGGGAAGTGGCGCAGCCCGGTAGCGCAACGGTCTGGGGGACCGGAGGTCGCGTGTTCGAATCACGTCTTCCCGACAAAGAGAACTTCGGTTCTCTTTTTTTTATTTCCCTACTATCAGCGGCAGGTTCACTTCTGCCACCGCCCTAATCTGCACGGTCTGCAGGAGGGGCTGCATCTCGGCGTTCTTGCCGATCAGATCCATCCACCATTCCGCCTCGTCCATGTCGGCAAAGCCGCTGACACGGAGAGCCGATCCGTCGCCCCAGACGGGCATCTTCTGCAGATCGAAATCGCGGATGAGGAACTGGGAGAAGTTAAAGAGCGCCACCTCGTATTGCAGTTCGTTCAGCGCCTGCTCCTCCGCCGTAGGCAGGATCAGCACCACCACAGAAGGCTGTTTGCGGTCCTCACTCCATTGCTGCGCGGTCCCCTCCGTCTGCGAAGCGTCTGTGTCATCCGATTGCTTCCGCAGTTCCGCGAGGTCACCGGTAGTGCCGCCTTTTCGGCTCTCCATGCCCTGGTTCATCATTGCCAGCATATCTTTCGCCATGGCCCCTAACTCGGTCTCTCCGTAGAGTTGGACGAGGTTCTGCAGTTCGCCTGTGAACGCCTGCTGCCCCTCCGTACGCGCCGTAGAGACGGCACTGAGGAACAGGAACCGCGGCATCAGCCGGCTCTGCGGGTACTCGCTCTGCGCATACCGGGCATTTGCCTTGACGGCGGCGTACTGACCTTTCGAATAGGCGGTATAGGTAGCGGCATAGAGCGAGTCCTGCTCTGCGATCATCCGCTGCATACGCGCTATATACGCATCGTCATGACGCAGCGCACGCAGGCGTTCGTCCTCGTGGATATCCGCCACGGACGGATGCGCCGCGAACCGTTCCTCCAACAGCCGCAGTGTCTCCTGCGCCTGGGGTTCATCCTCCAGCTTGTCGCGGTAGATATAATAGAGTGCCACCATCGCTTCGCGCCACAGGCTGTCGCTGAGGATGAGATCCTGCTCGGTCCGCGGGATCTGCTGGAGATAATACTCGGGCTTATGGGTGTCCGTCTCAGGCGCCGGACGCGGGGTCTCGCCTTCTGCCGGCTGCGTCTCGCCGTCCGGAGCCTCTGCGTACCCGTCCTCGCCATAAGCGGCGGTCACCTGTTTGTTCTGACGCCGCCAGTTGTCCTCCAGCGGACGGCTGCCCCATCTGCGGCGCCATTCCTGCTGACCCTGTTTGATCAACTGGGGATTATAGAAATACCATTCGCCTTTCTGCATTCCGCCGCCAAGCATGTTCGCGGTGTTCACGCTGCGCGGTCCGTCATCGCCACGCGCCAGTTCACGCGCCTCTTGCGCCTGACGGATCGAATCGTTCTTCTCTGCTTCGATCAGATCGGCGATGATCTTATCCACTATCTGCCGCTGCTGTTCTTCGCTCATACGGCTCAGCCGCTGCAGCGAGTCCTGCAACTGGGCTTGGGTGTAGGACACGATCAGTTCGTCCAGCACCTCCGACCGTTTCTGCACACGCGCATAGTCGCTGTTCTCCGCCGTAAGGATCGTCACGGCTTCGCGGTAACAGGGTTGCGCCTGCACGTACGCGTGCGTCTCGAAATAAAGATCGCCCGCGCGCACAAGTACCGCCGCTTTGGAGGATCCTGCCTGCGTGGACTCGGCGATCGCTTTCTCATACATCTCCAGCGCCCGGACGGTATCCGCCTGACGGAGGTAGATATTTCCTATCGCGCCGTAGATCTGGTCCAGACGGTCTTTGTATTTCGACTGGCGCGTCATGGCGCGCAGCTTGCGGATCGAGTTCTTCCCTTCCAGCTCCGCCATGCGTAAGCGTGCATTGAAATCCATCTCGTTCGTGGGTGCCATCCGCACCACCGAGCGATAGGCATGGAGCGCCTCGTTACGGTTGCCTTCGAGTTCGTACAACTGCCCCAGGACATAAGCGAAACGCGGACGGTAGATCTTGCGTTTCTCGTGCGGCAGGGCGATCTTCACAAACGGGATCGCCTCATGGTAGTGCTCTCCTTTGAGCAGCACGTCCGCCTTGACCGCCGAATAGAGTTTGGCATGCCGCTTGCTGAGGGCGTCGATGCGGACGCGGTTGAGCATGTCTTCCGCTTCGTACTGCCAGCCCATCTCGGCATACGCACGCGCAATCCACAGTTGGCATTGCGCAATCATGTCCGGGTCGTTCTGGTAATGGTTGATGATATAATTGAAGGTGCTTACAGCGCCTAAGAAATCGCCTTTATGGAACTCTGCCTGACCGAGCCGCATCCACGCCAGATCCATATTGGCGTTGAACTCCTCGGATTGCAGCCATAGTTTGTATTTGGGATCGTTTCCCTTCTTGGGGTCACGTTTGGGTTTCGATTTGATGGAGTGCAGTTTGATGCACTTGCGGCATTTCTCGATGGTCTTGTCCATCTGCGAAGCAGCCGATTCCGCCGCCTGGTGGTTCGACACCGGATAGAGATTCAGCACACGGCTGTAATCATCCGTATTCGCGTCACGGATAGCCTTCAGGCCTTCGTCATAGGCTATATTGCCGTTGTAGAGTATATTATATTTGACTTTCGTCTGGTGGTACGAACGGGTCGCCCACGTGTTTTTCTGGGTAGAACAAGCACTCATGAGCAGCAGGATCACTCCCGCCGCCAAAAAGTTTACTGATTTTAAGATTTTACCCATTATATCGCTTGTCGGGTTAATGTCGTGGTCATGTCGAGGGCAAGTCGTGGTCATGTCGTATGCAGACTTCCGCCTCAAAATGTACTATTGTTAAGATTTCAATCCTTTAATGTGGCTCGGCGCCGCCTGAAACTCTTTCAGATAGAAAGGCTCATAGTACGCCAACTGTTGTCCGCTGATCCGCGCTGACGGATCGTCCGCCGCCAATTCTTCCGCAAGAACTCCCACGTACTGTGCCTCGGGCACGATTTCCGGAACAAAATGCCAGTTCGGAGCCGTGAGAACCGGTTGGCATTTGGCGGCTCCGTCGCCGAAATAGTAATACTCCGTCTCCTTTGTACATTGTACATTGTCCCTTTGTCCTTTAATCAGGCTCTCCTCGCTCTCTACTACTACGGCGCGGACATCCTTCTCCTTTGTACATTGTACATTGTCCCTTTGTCCCTTTGTACATTGTACATTGTCCCTTTGTCCTTTGGTATAGACTTCCATCCTCCGGGCATCGATCATCGGGAAAAGCACGGCATGGGAAACGGGGTGTCCGTCCTTCGCCATCCGTAATTCGTAATTCCGGACCAGCACATCCAGTGTCGGAACCGGTATCAGAGGGATCTGGAGACCGTAGCACAGTCCTTTCGCGGTGCTGGTACCGATACGCAGACCGGTGTAGCTGCCCGGCCCTTCACTCAGCGCCACCGCCTCTACAAAAAGGCCTTGCTCCCGCGCAAACGAGAGCAATTCCTTTATATAGAGAGGCAGCAACCGTGCATGGTTGCTACCCTCGTAATTGATACACTGCTTGACCGGCACGCCATCCTTACAGATGGCTGCCGAACAAACAGATGTACTGGTTTCGATACATAAGATCGTCATATGCGGATTAGAACAAACGACTGTCGATATTCTTTCTCTTCTTCGGGAAGTTGAAATGATATGCAATCTTCACACCGGCATCGAAATAACCGAGTTTGTCTGCGTAGGTCTGCGTTGCCGATTTTACATCGAGGATAGCAGCCGAACTCTCGGTCGGAGCTGTCAGGTTGAAGAGTCCCTCCGTGCTGGTGTTGTTATTCTTGAAGCTGTTATATACGCTGTAGTTCGCATATGCGCCCAAGCCCAGCGAGTTTCCGCTCTTCAGAATCCACTCGTATCCGATCTCTGCCGTCAGCATGACATTGACATTGAACTGGATACCGTTCTTACCCTCAGGCTGCTGACCGGTGTATTTACCGGTTACCACCTCGTCCTTTACGGTTACGCCGGTCTGATGATCATACGCCGAGATATGCGTATTGTTGACATCCACCGACTGGTTGTACGGAGTGTAAACGGGGATCATGAATTTCGGACCTACGTTGAAGAACAGACCGTTCTGATGGATCAACGAGAACATCAACGGCACTTCGAGTTGAAGCTGGTGATCGGTCTCCTTCACGTTCTTCACGAGTACGGTATAATCGAATGTACCCTTGTTGAAACTCGTCAGATCGCTGTCTTTTCTCAGACCGCTCTGCTGGTAACCTACACCGAGGCCTACGATCAAACCGAGATCTACAGGACGGCCTTCTTTGGTCCAATAATGTGCATACTGGAGATCGAGAATGACATCGCCGCCGCAGGTCCAGTTGCCTTCCGTAGCATGGTGCATCAGCGCCGAAGCACCGCCGCGCAGACCGATCGTGAAACGGTCATACTTGCCTCCGAAGTTCTGCTTCGTACGGATCGTATCGCCTTGAGGCGCCTGCTGGGTCTGAGGTTGCGGCTGTGCCGGAGTTGTCTCCTCCTGTGCCGGCTGCTCCTCTTTGGCAGGTTGCTCTTCCTGTGCAGGCTGTTGCTCCTGTGCAGGCTGCTCTTCTTTAGCGGGCTGCTCTTCTTTAGCGGGCTGCTCTTCTTTGGCAGGTTGCTCCTCTTTGGCAGGTTGCTCCTCTACAGGTACTACCACCGGAACAGGAACCACTTCCTCTGCCGGCTTCGGCTCTTCCTGAACGGGCTTGGACTCCTCTTGAACAGGTTTCGGCTCTTCCTTGACAGGTTTCGCCTCCTCTTTAACAGGTGTCTGTTCTTTCTTCTTCTGCTCGAAAGATTTCTTCTCCTCTGCCTGCTTCTCAGCGGCCTCTTCGGCTGCCTCCTGGGAATGACCGCTCACTACTACCAGGCAGTCCTCGCAGATCCAGGAGTAGATATTCATCAGCAGGACACCTTCCGGGAAACGCTTGGTACCCAGCTGGCGGACCGTATGTACTTTATCCCAAACCCAAACAGAAGGTCTCTCTCCGGTGAGGTACTGTTGGCACTCACGCTTGATCATCACGGAGTCGCCTATTGCCACCTTCCATTGATGTTCTTGAGCGGGTTGCGCTTTCTGCTGCGCCGATACACTCGACGCAACAGTAGCGCATATCAGGGTGGCTGCAATCAAAAATGATTTTATAGTTTTCATTGTGCTACCTCCTATTCTTATTTAACGATGTAACGTAAGGTTGATTTCAAGCTGTCGTTGCTCAGTTCTACCATGTAGAATCCGTGTGCCTCAGCCGCCTTGATAGTGAAGGACGAGTTGCCGGAAACACGATAGGTAGCCTGCAGCAGACCCTCGGACGAGAAGACACGGATCAGCGTCTCCTGCTCCGGATCCAGATCGATGATGCGGATGTCCTCACCCGGTTTGGCAAGTGACGGCATCAACGCAGGTGCGTTCTGACCACCCGGAATCGTATAGTGCTCGGTCTCACCCCTTCTCGGGCATGAACCGTCAGCAGACGGCAGTTCGATCTTGGCATAGTAGGTCTCGCCCGCCGGCAGAGGTTCGCCGGTCTCAAGCGTGTAATAGTAACCTGTTCCTACCAACTCATCCTCCGGTGTAGCCTCGCGATACCATTTCACGTAGTCCAGACCGTTGTCGAGCGAGTCAAGATGCCATCCCTCCATTGCGTTGATCTCGTTACGGTTGATCAGCAGCAGACGGTCGCCGAACTTATGAACCAGCGACAGGGTGGTGTCATACGGATGAGTGAGCGTCAGACGGAGAGTAGCGACACTGTCGCAGCCGTTATCGGCTCCGCCGGTGATCGTGTCTGAATAGACCGTATCGGTATAGAAGGTGATACCGCGCCATGTATATTCGTTACATTCCTTAACCACCTCTTCTCCTGTAGCAAGCGGCAGCAAGGTCAGCTTCAGATAAGCGATACTGTCACCGAGATACGTGGACGGGAACGAAACAGAGTCGAGCGTATCGGTCTTGTAGGTACGGGTCTCGATCACTGCTCCCTTCGCATTGACGATCTTCCATTCATACTCGTTACATACGTTTTCTACCGTCGTGGTGTCGCGTACGGTGTGCTTGTACTCTTTCTCGTAGGTGTCACCGCAGTCTTCGGATGTAACGATATACTTGAGATTGATCCACTCGGATGGGATCGGAGTGGCAGGTATATCCGTGTAGGTGATACCGTCCGTACTGTATTGCCACTCGATGGAGGTAACCGCCTTGATTGTATCATTCTTCTCCGCGGCGAACTGCGTGTTGAGCCATGTCGTAGCGGCTGTCACATCGATCGGCTGACCGCGTTTGATAACCGGCTGGTCTGCTATCTCTGCAACCTCATAGAGTTTCGGATCACGCAGGACAACAGCGTAATAGGTTACGATCGAGTCGTACATGGCTGCCTTTGCCGAGTCTCTCAACTCGAATGTCTTCTCCCATTTCAGGGATGCCGCATCGAGGCTGTCAATATGATGCAGTTCCTCGTTCACGAGCGTATCGGCTCCGTTACATACAAAGAGTGTTACGGTGTCGCGTACGATGTCACGCGGAGTATTCGGGATCAACTCGATCCAGATATGCGTCGTCTGATCCGAGTAGTAATCGATCATCAGGGTCTTTGGCCATTGCATATCCTTCAGGAAATCACGGTCGATAACCTGGGTACGCTCCTCGCCGGCAGGGATCGACTTGTTGATCTTCACCATTGGATCGTCTTCACAGGTGAAGCGCAACTGAGCCGAACCGGTCGTCTCGTTCTCCTCAGACCAGTTCTCTACGTGCAGACGCAGATCGCAGGTGTCCGGGATCATTGTGGAATCCAGAGTCACCTTGTACCAGGTGTTCTCGCCTGCCGGGTTCACATTACCGTGCTCCCAGTCGAAATCCATGGCGTTGAGACACGCGTCACCGGTGGTCTGCAGTGTATTCAGACGCAGCTTGACCTGTTTGTCAGAACGTACACGGACATAGGCGGTGATCGAATCTTTCGTTATGTAACGGTGCAGGAGGCTGTCAATAAAGTCCTCTTTGAATCCTGAGATGTCGTATTTCACTCCGGCTCTCTCTATTCCTTCATTGAGCAGATCTTTCAGCAGTCTCGTTCCCTTGCGGGCTTTACCGCTCTTGTTGATCGTGCGGGTGCGCACAGGTACCTTATAAGTAAGAGTATCTTGGAATGTTGCTGTGACCTCCACTGTGGCGGCACCTTCGCCTTCCAGCTCATAACTCAGCGAACTGGCATCTCTGTACTTGTAGTTGTTCTGCCAATACGGTACGCAAGCAAAGAACCACATAGTCGTGTCTGCCGGCAATACATAATCTACATTCGGCACCAGCATACGCGCTTTCTGCTGATTCGGATCGGCATCAGCCGTTGCGTAATTCAGGAACGAGGTCTCAAGCAGCAGCGAATCGGTTGTACGGAGCTTGATATAGAGTTCCACATCGCCCAGACCGTAAACGATCTGTGCCGGTACGTTATGTGAACGGCTTTCGCCTTTCTTGATTGTTCCGTGTCCGCGGTCGCCTGCATAAAAATCCACCAGATCCGTCTGGGAAGTAAGACCTTCATATACCTCTACGCGTACTTCGGCATTGCCTTTTCCGGCGTTCTTTGCCAGCACATGCAGGCTCTTGCCGAAGAGGGTCGTGTCTTTTTTCCAGTCTGCGGTATTGATCTTGTACCACATCTCGGTCTTCGGACTCTGCGTGTAGCGTTTGCCAAGTGTGATCGGCTGTGCATCATAGCGGGTGTTGCCCGTGAATGCTTTCGTCAGCTCTGCCTTGAATTGGAAATCACCGGAACCTGCAGGACGGGTCACGCGCAGGATGATAGAATCCTTGTAAAGTACCTGATTGAAGGTGCTGGCGGGAACCGTATCCGAGAAATGCTGACCGGCTTTCAGTTTCTGGCTCTTGGTCATCATCTTCTTTACGATCGGGAAAGCATAAGCTGCCTCAGCCTTGATGGTGTTCTCCACCCCTGCAAGGTTATAGAGGTGTGCCACCGGTTTCTGCTTCTCTTCGTTGTTACGCACTTTCACGATCTCCGATTTCGGAATGATATACCATGCGGTATCTACGCTCTGTGTGTAGAGGCTGTCCCACTGCAGCGGAATGAGTGTCAGACCGTCTGCGTAGATCGTATCCCACGGCTCTGCCGGAATACGCTGTGCCTCGATATGCAGAGAGGTATTACCGTAGAGAGCCACATATACGAAACTGTCCTTCAGGGTCTCGAAAGCGCTGTTCTGCAGCGTCAGAGAGCGGGTGCCGTTAGCGCCCAGTTTGAATTCTTGAACGGTCGGAGCCTCATTCATCGGGCAGGAATATGCCACTTGGATAATGCCCTTGCATGCAGCATTGTCTCTGTTCTCAATAGTAACCTTCACATCGTCCGTCGATCTCATCACGTCGTGCAGATCAACGATATACCACAGGTTGGCTTCCGCCTTCTGGGTGTTACCCGATACCCAGTTGAACGGGATCGCGGAGGTACAACTGCTACCCTCTGCCTCTTCGGTCAGACGGATCTGGATAGAGATCTCCTGAGTGGAGGTCACCTTTACATATACCTCGGGGGAAACGATGTTCTCGAACAGGTTACGCGACAACTGCTTGCTGTACGAACCGTTGGCGGCAATCGTGAGCGAACGTTTCTCATTCTCAATCGAATCAGGACACTCTACCGACAGCTCGGCTTGGATCGTCACTGCCTCCGTTGCACTCATGTTCTGAACAAAGACGGTCGGGAATTTGGCCGATTGCTTACGTACCTCCTCCATATTGATGAGGTACCAAACGGTGGTGTCCCCTTTCTGGCGTACGCCTTCTTCCCAGTTGAAGGTCTCTGCTTTCAGACAGAGCGAATCGGCCTCTGCTTTCTTCTCCGCATTAGCGGTCTCTGCCCAGAATCGGATGTTCTGGCTGGTCTCCAGTCCGATCCATACGGTGTCGCCCATCATTGCGTAGGATGAATAGCCCAGACGGTGGGAAACGGTCTGTCCGGCTGCAATGGTCTTGCTCACCTCCTGCAGGTCGATATACGGGCAGGAGAAGGCCATCGAGGCTTTCACTTTGGCGCTTGCCGCTCCTTCGTTAACCACATGAACGATGATGTCTTTCACTGCGTCGCGCGCACTGCCTACCTCTACGGCATACCATTGTGTCGTACGGGCGTCCTGGCTGTGACCGCTCTCCCAGTTGAAGTCGATATTGGTCTTACATGCCTTACCTTCGCGTACGTGCTTGAAGCGGCTGTAGAAATTCACATCCTTGTCGGTCTCGGTGAGGAGATAGATATATTCGATATCCTCGCTCAAGCCCTCCAGCATGTTCTTCTTGTACACCACGATCTCTTCCTCTCCCGGTGCCAGTTCGTACTCCGTGTTGGAGGTACCGTATGCCGGCAGTTTGAATGCCATCTTCACGGTCACCTTGACCGGCTCGGTTCCCTCGTTGCGATAGGTGAACTCCGGCTCGTATTTCGCAGTGTCACGCATCTCTGCCAGGCTGACGCGGTAATAATGCTTGCCGGCTGCGATCGTGAAGTTTTCGGTCACATGCAGATCCTCAAACGGATCACCCGCTGCGATCACCGGTACTGCCGGTTGGTCCACAAGCTCTACATACATGCTTACGGCAGCCTCGATGTTCTCAATGCTGAAATAGAGTTCATCCGGCTGCACGTTCTGGATCATGGCCTGCGGGATCGTGTTGATCACCGATTCGCCCGGAGCCAGCACGTAGTCACGTTTGGTCAGACCGGATGACGGGCAGTCGAGCGACTGACCGGCTCTCAGGTTCACCGTCTCCGATCCGGTGTTGGTGATCGTGATCTTCGCATCTTTGTTCGTCGCGGTCTTCACCGGCGTCAGATCAACGCGCCACCATGCTGCGAAACCCGGAGTCTGGGTCGCTAACGTGTTCCATTTCAGGTCTTTCGCGTCCTGGCAGGTCTCGTCGAGATCCGCCGTCTCGAATACCTTTGCACTCAGTTTGATACGTCCGTCCGATTTGAGCGTCAGATAGATCTCCTTCTGCTGCATGCGGACGAGCGCCGATGCGTTGGCAGTGTAGGTCTTGTACTCATGAGCGGCGATCGTGTAGTTCTTCGACTCCGTTTGTCCGGCTACGGTCGCCTCCATGCTTACATTCACCGATGCATCACGACTCGGATTGGTCAGATAGAGCGTCAGCGACGGATTCTCTTCCTCGTAGAGGGGGGCTAAATCCACGCGGTACCAGAGGGCATTGGCGCCTCCGGCATGCTCTATTCCTTTACCCCAATCAAACTCAATTGCATTCGCTTTGGTACTACCATCGCCGCGTCCGACAGCCATCGCAAGGACGGTCATCATCGATGCCATGGTCAGTAGTAAAAACTTCTTCATGTAAGTTGATGATTTAGTTGTTAATAATGTTAATTTGTATTCTTTTTATTCATTGGGTTGTCCTAAGACATTGTATTTGCGGTCATCTATGATGATGAATAGTTGTCCGTTCTGGATAGTCTTGTATGCGCGGGTTCCTTCGGAGAGTTCCTCGATGCCGGAGGGTTCCAGAATGGTGATCTGTATTCTGCGCGTACAGCTGTTGGCTTTCACGACATCTACAATCGTGTCGCCGTAGGCGTCCAGCACTACGCCCGATGAATGGCGGTAGCCGCGGTATAGTTCGGACGGCGCCACCCGGACGGTGTCATATTCGGGATTCGGCTGCGTGAAGGTGAGGTTCACCGGCTGCACCTGCAGCGTGTCGGTCGCGTACCGGAGGGTGTCGTTGAAAGTTGTATCGGAGGTATAGTCGCGCTGGTTGATTGTCAGTTTCTTGCCCAGACAGGTGCTGTTGTTGATGGCGGGAGCCTCTTCGGTGTATTTGGGGTTCGAATACCAGATAGCGCGTCCTACGATCCCGTCCGCATGCTTCACGTGCATCCATAACTCGCGTTTGGCGGCTCTTGCCGCTTTGAGCATGTCTGCATCGGGCTGGTACACATGCAGAGAGTCGGAGAGAACCGTTCTGCCTGCTTCTTTGCCGTTGCAGCTGTCGAGCGTCAGCCATATGTCAGCCGGTTTGTTCTTGTCCTGTTTCCAGAGGATGAACGCATTGCCGGATGCCGGTATGTCCGTGGGATCCATGCGATAGACATTCTCCGCCTGGTCGCATACATAGGTCATGCCCGGACGCAACGGCAGCGGATCGCCGCAGGTCGAATGGGGGCCCTGGTTATACGGATAGACATACACCCTGCCCGTTCCGCCGTTCGGATAGACGCGGATATGCGGCGTCAGACTCTGGATGAACGAGTTGCTGCCTGCTTCTTCTAATCGTCGGCCGATCTCCGTCACATCCATCTCTTTCATCCGGTTTTTGCCTACCGTGATTTTGACCGTCGGTTCCTGGCTCACGCAGAGGATATACACCTCTATCGTCACCGGGCAGTCGGCAAACCAATAGGCAGATATGCCCTGCAGCACATCATTGATCGTCGCGGTGTACCATATGGTATCGCTGATCACCGTGTCCAGCGGGAAACTGAAAGGTCTGGAGTTATACGTGCATTCGCAGAAGAAATCCGGCGCTTTGTAATACCATTGCTTCCATTCGCAGGTAGTGGTATCGTTCGTCGGCGGTGTTTCCGTCCATGCCTTGGCCGCCATGGCTACAAGGAGCAGCGCGAAGCAGAGAGTAAGAGATTTGCCTTTCATATATATTACTCTATTTTGGTTCCTAATAAGTTGTATTTCACGCCGTTGCGGATGATCACGATCTGACCGTCAATCAGTTTCTTCTCGCCGGCTGTGTCTGCCTCAATCTCCGGCAACGACTGCGCGATGGTGGAGAATCCGTCGAAGAACATCTGTCCGCAGACGAACCGTACCGTCAGCGCGAACTGGCCGTTCTTCATCCATTCCGCCTCTCCGCCGGCTTCGATCACATGATAGGCGCTCTCGTCCTCCGCGCAGTAGCTCCAGATAACGCTCTTCACCGATGTGAAATCACCTGTATAGTGCTCCTGCAGGTTCTGCTCCGCACGTGCCAGATCGATGAGCGTCTCGTTCTCCCTGCGCTCAAGAATCACGCCCTCCATGTAATCCCATGTCGCCGGCGACTCGTAGGCGTACGGACGGTAGTAACGGATGATATTGTCGCCGATGTTCTCCGAGTGCTCGGTGTTCTGACCCGGGCAGAAGAAAACGGTGTCATACGTGTGACAGTCCGGAATGATCGTCAGATGGAGTGTCACGACCGAGTCGCATCCTGCGCGGTTGAGGATCGTGCCGGTATACTCGCCGGACTCCGTATAGACCTTCCCCCATGGAGAGGTGTATTGCACGCAGTTCGTCAGCGTCTCCTCGCCGTAACTGGGCTGGCTGATCGTCACATGGAGAGAGATGATCGAGTCGCAACCCGCCGCATTGACCAGTTTCTCGGTGTAATCGCCGGTCTCTTTGTACACTTCGCCGCGCGGAGAGGTGTATTCCTCGCAGCCGGAGACCGTCTCTTCCGCATACGTGGTATGACCGATCGTCAGACGCAGCGTACGGATCGTGCGGTCGCCGTTCGTCTGAACCAGCGTATCAATATAATCGCCTGTCGCCGTATAACGCACGCCGTCGATCACGATGCTGTCGCATCCCTCTTCTTCGACAAGCGTCGTCTCGGTCTTGTAGATCGTCAGATCATACGTGATCACCGAGTCGCAACCTGCCGTATTGGCTATCGTGTCCCTGTACACGCCTGTTGCGCTCAGCACTTTCCCGGTCACGGTCGTAAAGGGCTCGTATTGCTTGATCTCCACCCTGTCGGCCGTGGAGTGCAGCACCGTCAGATCCATCGTGGTGATCACGCGGTGGCCGCCGGTGACAGCGGTCGTATCTTTATAGACGCCGCTCTCGCGGTAGGTCTTGTTATGATAGACGATGCTGTCGCATTCCGTTGCCTCGTATGTCTCATAACTGGTGTTGCGGATCATGAGGCTGAGTACGAAAGTCGAGTCATAGCACTCCGTCTCCGGATCAAACGTGCCCATGTCGGTATAACGGCCGCTCTCGTAATACATCTTTCCGCGCCAGAAACAGCTGTCCCATGCCACCACCTCGCTGATCGAGTCGTAAGTCTGGCAGGGGTTGTCTTCTTCCTCCGGTGCGGTAGAGGAGATCGTCACATTGCCTTGGGCTCTCGAATAGAAACGGATATAGAGATAGCCGTCCGGATCCGCTTTCGACTCCCATGTATCCACCTCCGCCTGCGGAATAGTGAAGGTCGCTTTCTTGCCGATCGACCCGTCGTAGAACACAGGAGCATCTGCGCTGTTCGGCACCTTGCATGTATCGGCGACATAGAACGGGCATACGGCCTGCGTACTGCTCCAGTACAACGAGATGTCGCCGCCTTTCCAGTCCGCGTAATAGAGACTGTATACCACTTTCGACTGGGCGCCGATCTTATATGTCTGGTCTTTCTGGACACGGGAGGTGCTCAACTCGCAGTCCGACGGTGTCCACAGCGCCGGACGGACCGTCGTCTTGTCGGAGCATACGAACCGCACATACAGATAGTTCTCGCCGGACTTCTTCATCTTCCACAGATTGGTCAGATCAACCTCGTACAGATCCAACTGGTGACCGTTCTCAATGCGGTCGAACTGATATACGGCAATGGCGTCTCCCAGCCGGAAATCGCAACTCTTGCCTACATACATCTTCATGATATGCGAGGTGGGCGATGTGAACTGCATCGGCTTGACCCAGCTGCTCGGCATCGCATACACCGTATTGCTGTCGTTGCGCTCCAGCGTAGCCTCCTCGCCCAACCGGAGCAGCGTCGCGCCGCAACTCGGAGCCGGAGCAGGGATTCGCTCGATCTTCATCACACCCGGCTCTTCGCTGTAGAACTTGGCGAAATACATTCCGCCTTCGTTCGGATACTTCTTGTCCGACACGTAACTCATCAGCAGCGAACTCGACACTTTGAACTGTCCGCCCGGCTCTATAGGATGACTCGGACCGCCGTCGATAATATTGCCGTCGGTATCATCCGTCGGATCGAAATCGCAGGTGTTGCTCACCGCGAAAATACAGGGTTTGGTGCCCTCCCATACATAACGGATCGAGTCGTACTGCCATTGGACATAAGGCACGATCACATGACGCTCTTTGTCCTGCGCCGCCACGCGTACCGTGTCCCCTAACTGCATGAACTTCGCGCCGTCCATACAGTTGTTGAACGCATCCGGCTCCATCTCTAATGTACCGCCGCTGTAGAAAGTTGCTTTGATGTACACCGGGATGTTATAACTGATGCCTGCGCTCAGCAGCATGTTGCGGTAGGACTCGCCGAACGCCACACGGTATTCCACTTTGCCGTTCTCGTCATAACTCTTCGGGGGCGTCTGACCGAACGGCAGCGATATATACGCCGGCCGCGTCTTGCAGAACAGGTTACACAGCACCGGATCGTCATATACGCCCGGTTCGCAACCGAAATCCAACTCCAGATAAGGAGCCGCTGCCGTCTGGTTCGCAGGACGGAATGAAATCGCCATCGGCAGATCAAACGTATTGGCTACATACCAATACGTGCCGGCCTGCATTATCTGCTGGTTGAACCCATCCGTCAAGGTAATAGGATCATCGCAGGAGTCGCCCTGCTTTGCCTGCACCGGCATCTGCGTCCCCGCCAACGTGAGTACTATTATTAATAATATAGTATATATCTCTTTCATTTATTCTAGTATATATCTTTTTCATTTATTCTCAAGACTTTGCACTGAAAAAGTGTGCAAAGTTACAATATTTTTTTGAAATAAACAAATTTTATCTATAAAAAAACAAAAAAAACGACATTTTGTACACCCCATTATACAATTTGACACAGAAAAGTGTACTAAATTCAAAAAGTAGACACAAAAAATGTTTTTTTAATGTTTTTTGTTTC
>CAMKPZ010000007.1 GCA_946414805.1 uncultured Bacteroidales bacterium | reverse complement strand
GCTCAGGGATAACGAGACCGATAGCCTTGGCAGCACCGGTGCTGTTCGGAACGATGTTCTGTGCACCTGCACGGCTGCGACGCAGATCACCCTTACGCTGCGGGCCGTCCAGAATCATCTGGTCGCCGGTGTAAGCGTGGATGGTGCTCATGATACCGCTCTGGATCGGAGCGTATTTGTGCAGAGCTGCTGCCATCGGTGCGAGGCAGTTGGTGGTGCAGGAAGCTGCGGAGATAACCTTGTCTGCCGGAGTCAGGGTCTTGTGGTTTACGTTGTAAACGATAGTCGGCAGATCGTTGCCTGCAGGAGCAGAGATAACAACCTTCTTGGCGCCGGCCTCGATATGTGCAGAAGCTTTAGCCTTGCTCGTATAGAAACCTGTGCACTCGAGTACAACATCAATACCCAGCTCGCCCCAAGGCAGCTCAGCTGCGTTCGGCTTAGCGTAGATAGTGATCTCCTTGCCGTCAACAGTGATCGAACCCGGAGTAACAACGGTCTTGCCGTCCTCTGCGAGAACTGCGTCCTTGAAAGAAACCGTGTGCTTACCCTCGCCGAACTTACCTGCGAAACCACCCTGAGCGGTGTCGTATTTGAGGAGGTGAGCCAACATTTTCGGGCTGGTCAGGTCGTTGATAGCAACTACCTCGTAACCCTCTGCTTCGAACATCTGACGGAATGCCAGACGACCAATACGGCCAAAGCCGTTAATAGCTACTTTTGTCATAATTGTGAATAAATTTAAGTTATTTGTGTATTAATTGTAGTTGTTTTTTCACCTTTGCGGCTGCAAAGGTACACTTTTTTTACGACATACGAAAATAAATCGTACTTTTTTCTTCATTTTGTTACGTTTATTTGTCAAATGACCGGTCACCGATGATCACTCACTTCCTCCCGAAGTCCGCCGGGATCTCCCCCCATGCCTTGGTGTCCCATTTATAGATAGGGGTCGTCCATGTGTTGTCGTGCAGCCACATCTCCGCCTTGCGTACCATGAGGAACAGGTCCTGGTTCGAGGCGTTCCACTCGATCTTGGTCTTGCACCGTTTCTGGCGCACCCATGCAAGAGCGGTGACGGAATCGGTGTAGATCACCCAGTTGAGACGGTATTTCTTGATATACGCCAGTCCCAGCACCAGGGCCAGAAACTCACCGATATTATTGGTGCCTTGCGCAAAGGGTCCGCGGTGAAAGACCTCGGTGCCGGTGTCGGCGATGACGCCCCGGAACTCCATGACGCCCGGATTGCCGGAGCAAGCGGCATCTACCGCCAAAGCGTGTGGGACAGGTTTGGTATTACTCATGTATGATCGTTTTGGTCGTTATTCGTTCGCCGTTCTGTTCGCTCACGGTGATATAGATTCCCTTGGCCGGCGTTCCGGAAACGCGGCGTCCCATAGTGTCATAGACACCGATGATCTGCGCCGGTTGCTCCGTGGTGACGGTGCGGCTGGGTGTCACTTCGTCGAAAGTCTGCGGACAGGTGTACAGCGTCTTGCCGTCCGTCGTCGTCAGGCGGCAGTGGTAGAGGGTCGTGGTGCCGCTCAAGCCCGCCGGATCATACAAGCGCTGCTGCGTCTCGCCCGGCATCTCCGCGCCGTCGGCGTACCATTGATAGGAGGCGTAGCGGCCGTCTTTGTTGCTGACAAAGAGCACATCCGTCCATTTGCTGAACATCTGGTTGGAGAGGGCGATGGTGAAGGACGCATTAGCCGTTGACTCGCATCCGGAGGCAGCTTCGCTCACCGTCACTACGGCGGTGTAATCGCCTGCCGCCATCTGCGGGAGCGGGAAGACGATCTCCCCGTTATCCGCAGCGCCGGCGAAATCCGTTCCGCCCACAGAGAGCGAATAGGTGTCCGGATTACCGGCAGTCACCGTGAACGGCACGCGGATCTCATTGGCGAGGTCGCAGGTCATGGCGATCGTGCCTGTCTCGATACGCGGCAAAGCGCGAACGGTCAGGATCAGCGTGTCATGGACATTCGTCGGCCCCGTGATCGTGTCGATACCTACCGGACGGGTGTATTCCGTGCCCTGCCAGAGGTAGCTCTCTCCTTCGCAGACCGTTGCTTCCTCTTTGACACAACCGGTGCGTACGGGAGGCGTGAAGCCGTCGCTCTCCGTGGTGCAGGCAGGAGTAGCCTCATACGCTGCGGTGACCGTCTGCGGAGCACCGTCTATCGTGTGAAGCATGAGACTCACCGTCGTCTGCGTGCCGGTGGCGGCCACCGTCCGGCTCTGCGCGCCGTTATCGTCATAAGTAAGCACGATCGTTCTGCCCGAAGCGTCATACGGCGTGGTCACGGTTACCGTCGCCGCGTAGTCGGTCGCATCGCAGAGCACCGTCGCCGGCACCCCGGATACCGCTACGCTGCTGATCACCGGAGAGAAAGGCACTGCCGGCAGCGTGTACGCTTTCGTGCAGCTGTTCTCGCCGTCGAAAGCCACATGCAGCACATGCGTATTCTTGCCGTCCGCAGGGATGTCCGCTACGCTCAGTCCCTCCAGCCGCTGCTTCGTCTTGTCCGCCGCCGTATAGGCAGCCGTCTGCTTCGCCAGACCGTCCACCCAATAGGTGAGCGTTCCCTGCTGGTATGTGTATTCGAGATCGAAAGTCAGAGTGGTGGTCAGATCCGTACAAACGGGTTCCGTGAACGCGATACGGGCGGTATCGATAGTCGGGGTGACAGGGGCTTCCGGGAGGGCATGACCGATGATAGAACAGCCGTGGGAACCGCTGAAACGGACATTCAGCAGGTGGGCTGCTGATCCGTCGGCTGCTACACCCGGGATAACCAGCGTCGCTTCCTGTTCCTCATCGCTGTCCGCGGTGAACGAACCCGCCACAGACGCTCCTCCGTCCACATCCGCGCTCAGCGGTCCGTTCTGGTTGGTGTACGTGATGACGGCGGTGAGCGTGGCGGTCGCCGCATCGCATGCTACAGCACCCCATTCAAGAGATTTCACGCTGACCGCCGGAACAGCCCGTGCATTATATACATAGGCGGCAGGAGCGTCGGTCTTCACATGACCGTCGTCGAAATAGACCGTAAGGGTGTGATCGGCATTGTCTGCGGGCTGATCCTTCAGCACGCCGGTATAGGAGGTCGTGTTATCGCCTATATCGCTGTGCGGGATCTGTGCCAGAAGGGTGGCTCCCTCGTAGATATACAGGTCTCCGCGCGGATTGGTGAAATGAACGGTGTAATCCACATCCGCCACCGTTACGCCGCAGCCTGCGGGCTGACGCTGGCTGAACGTAGCGTCATTGATGACGCATGCGATGTATCTCACCGGAAAGACCTCGTATCCGGCGATATTGGAGGTACTGGCGGTGATAGCCTCGAAACGGATGTCATCCAGCGCAAAGTCGTTTCCGATATTCCTGTTGCTGGTATTCTTGTTGATCACGCGGAGGGCTACATTCGTGCTGGAGGTGGCAGGAGTGGCTATCGATGAGAGTCCGTGCCAGCGGTTGTCCTTGTAATCGCCGAGGTTGATCTCTCCGCCTAAATTGGTCCATGTGCTTCCGCCGTTGTAACTGATCTGGAACTGGAGGCGGGCGCCGTTGTTCATCTGGTAGAACGCATTGATATTGGCTACCCAGAAAGAGAACAGGTAACTGACTCCTGCTTGCACTTTCAGTTTCGGGTTCTTGTCTCCGGTCCTGGCGATCCATGCCGCCTGCTCTTCCATATCGTCCGTCACCTTGGAGTCAAAGAGACCGAAATACTCTCCTTCATGCGCCTTCACGGAGTTATAGGAGTGATAGAAGAGATAGGAGTCTTTCACGATGGCGTATCCGCCGGCTGCACCCGTATGGGTGTCGTAATAGTTATTCACGCCGTCGCCCGTTCCCCAGTAATCGTACTTGCTCTCCAGGTTGTCTTTGGTCTCAAAAGTACCGTTCGTAATGAGGTTGCCTTCCGGCGTCGGAGGATCGTTGGTGGCGAGAAAATAATAGTTCACGGCGGATGCCTCCGCCGGAGCATCGAAAGTGATGTTTCTGTTGTCTGTGACGGAACCGATAACCGTGTCATTGTTGGCGGAATTGGTCCACATGAAATAGGTGGAGGTCTGGTCGTCCGGCGTCAGGGTGACATCCTCTTCCGTGAAACGGGTGAGCCGTTCGTCAGCGGCAGTACCGGTAGTGGTATGGGTCTTGGGATCCAGGGCGGGAGGAGCTACGCTCACCTGGCAGGTAGCCTCGCATCCGCTGCCTTCGAGGAATTTGGCATAGAGGGTGTAGGTCTTCTCCGACGATGCGTCGAACCCTCTGAGCCGGAAAGTCTGGGGCGTTTCTATCTGCCCGTTCTCAATAGTCAGGGTGTCCACGCCGGGGCTCCAGATCTGCAGTCTTCCGGCATTCTTCTTGTCGTCGAACGCCACTACGCCGTTCACGGCACTGGTCTTGTCCGTCACGTTGGCGTCCGCTGCCACGGCTGCAAACGAAGTGATCTTGCATGCTCCCGGAGCGCCGTCCGCGCAGTCCTGATTGATACGGACGCGTATCAGACGGCACATGGACGGACGGGCTGCCTGCAGGAAATAATAGACATCGGAGTTGACTCCTCCCAGAGTCACCTCTATAGCGATATGGTCCCTGTCTTCCTGGGTGTACCATTCGCTCTGGTCCAGACGCGTCCATGTGTTGTTCTCGTATTTGAACCATGAGTGCGCATAGGTGTTGTCGTAATCATAGTTCCTGGCCTGCAGCAGGTACTGCGTTCCCGCCGCTTCCTTGCATATCTGTTCGTCTTCGTATTCCCATGAGGACGGGTTGCCGGATGGAGCAGGCGCTACGTATTCCCAGTTGGCGCCGTTTTTGTCGCCGCCGTCGTTGTAATAGAAATTCTGGATGTAGTTCTGCTCACGCATCTTCTTCTCCCCCCCTTCGTAATAATAGAACCATATATCACCTGTCTGGTAGGTTTTGGTTCCCCAGCCCGGATTGGCGGACGAATGGCGGGTGAGGATCACGTATTCCCAGTCTCCGGCAGGCGCTTCCACGTACCATACGGAACCCTGGTATTGCTTCACCTGGCTGCTCCATGCGCCGGTGGTGCCTGTGAAGAAATAAGCGTAGTTGTAATTGCCGGTGGTGGCGTACCATCCGTATTGCAGATCGCCCCCTGCGTCTTTCACGCTCTGCGCCTCCATATTGATATACAGACGCTCGCCTTGGTCGAAGATACGGGCGTTCATGCCGAGCGTGACACCCAGCATAAGACTTAAAACGATATATCGTGTTGCTTTCATAGTACTGCCTCCTTATTGTATTTCACTTTGTTTCTGCACCACTTTCACCTCCGCACGGCGGTCAAGCGGCAACTCATGATTGACATTCTCCTCGTTCGGCACCAGCGAACCATGGCCTATCACAAACACACGGTCATATCCGACGCCCTGGTTGATCAGGTAGTTCGCCACCGCGTTGGCACGGTTGAAGGCCAGCCATTCGTTATGCGAACGCAGACCCTCCGACGATGCGTGACCGTCGATAGTGATCATCGCATCCGGCACCCTGTTCAGCACGCTTACGATCGAAGAGAGATATTTCTTCGCCTCCTTGGTCAGCACGTAACTGTCGTAATCGAAATAGATCTTGTTGAATTTCTCCACCTCATCCGCCGCCTCTTGGATATGGGCGGGGATGACCGGTTCTTCCTGCGCGGTGATGACAGTATCCTGACGCGCAAGGGTTGTCACCGTCGTATCCACACGCGTGAAATAATCGTAGTAATCAATCATGTTATGTTTCGGCGCAGCGATATGATGCCATTGGATACCTATCTTCACGCCCGCTTCCCAGGGATGCGAAGCGGAAGCCATGTCCGTAGCATACGCGCCCTCGTACGGATCCATAAAGGAGAAGGTCTCGTCCTTCCAGCCTACCGGATGTCTCTCCGATCCGTTCGCGTCGTTTGCCGCCACGTTGAAATAACCGCCTAAAAACAGCTCTATCTGCTCCGTCAACGGCAGCAACGCTCCGAAATCCGCGAAGACCGCCACCTGCGGACGCACCGCCATCTGACCCTTTGCGGAAGGCTCGTTCTCATACCGCTTCGTCCCGAACTCATGCATCTTGTCCAGCGTCAGATCCCATGCGGGATAATAACCCGAATGCTCGATTTCACCGGACAGGACACGGTACTTCGTCAATACCGGGAATGCCGGCGCCACTCCTGCCGAAGCGAAGATACGCGCCTTCCAGTCGTCTTTCTTGTATTGGAACTGCAGCGAGACAGGAATACCGACCGTATGGATCGTCTCGCGCTCCCTCCAGCGCGTTACCGACGCCGTGTGATCGTAATGGAGCTCCAGATCAGTGTCCGTCTGATCCGCCCACAGGTAATTGCCGCGCAGATGGGCATGGGAGGTGTAGTTGGTGAACCATAAGCCGGCGCCTACGCCCCAGTTAGGATGGAAGAAATAAGCGTATTGGATCTGCAGCAGGGCGCTGAAAGAACCGTTCACGCTGTTCGCCTCGCCGCTGTGATTGGCAGGGGTATTCAGACGATACCCCGTTCCGCCGCCGCCGAAACCCGCATAAGCCTGGATATAATGCCCTTTCCTGTCGGTGGAATCGGCGTAAATGACCTCTTCCCGTTGCTGCGCCGTGCTGTCCGGCGAAGAAACGACAGAGATCAGCGTGTCGGTGTAATAACTGATGGTAGACCGTTCGCGGACTTCGATACGGTCCGGCTGCTGCGCCGGACGGAAGATATGTACGGTGTCGCTCTGTGCCGATAGCGCCAGAGGTACACTCAGTGCCGCCGCAAGAATCCATTGGTGTCTCATGGTGTTGTTGTATTAGTTGTGCCTGTTGTGTGATCCGAGCGGGAATCGAACCCGCATTTGAGCTTTAGGAGAGCCCCGTTCTATCCATTGAACTATCAGACCGTTCGACTCTAACACCTGCTTGGAAACTCGCCGTATTCCTCGAAGGTGTAATTGAGGAAGTCGTTCATCGGTTTGGCAGCCGCGGCGACCGCCGTGATCCGGTCGATGAAATCGGGCGAACAGACCGTCTCGTCGCTCAGCGGCAGACTGAAGGTGTACATCTTGTGTTTCAGCCATTCCGCATGCTTGAAGTCCGGATCAAAGCCTGCCGGCACTTTCTTCAGACCGGTGTTCCAATAGCTGTCAAAATCCTGTGCGAAATATCTCTTCCATTGTTTCGACCCCATGATCGCCTCCACCTCTTCGTAGTTGGCTTCGATCTCCGTGCGGAGGGCTTTCAGCAGTTCTTTGGAGGGATCCCATATGCCGCCTGCGAACATGCACTGCCCGGGCTGGATATGTACGTAGTAACCGCCCCGCATGGATTTCTTGCCCCATGTCTTGGGCTGCCCCGGTACGCCTACTGCCGGAAAGACGCCGAACCACTCCTTGTAAGGCCGTTTGTCCGCCGAGAAACGGATATCGCGGTTGATGCGCCAGATACAATCCTTCACCTGCAGCGGCGCCATCGCCGGATCCATCTTCGTCAAACGGGCTATATACTCCTCCGAAAACGCCACAAAACGGCTCCGGCATGCCTGGTACCACTCGCGGTGAGCGTCAAACCACTCTTTGTTGTTATTCACCGCCAATTCCGCCAAAAAATTCAGTGTATCTCTCATCTTAACAGCTTAACAATTTAACAGCTTAACGATTTAACGCATCTCCCCAGCGCCTCATACCAGTGCGGGATCTCTACGCCGAAAGTCTTTTTGAACTTCGATTTGTCCAGTACGCTGTAATGGGGACGGGGCGTTTTATACTGGTATTCTTCCGATAAAATCGGCAGAACACGGCAGTTTCGGATACCGGCGAGGTCATGGATGGCGATCGTGAAATCATACCACGAGCAGACGCCCTCGTTGGTGAAATGGTAGATACCGGGGTGCCATACGGGCGACTCGATCACCGTGAAGATGGCGGCCGCCAGATCAGCGGCATAGGTAGGCGTACCGATCTGGTCAAAGACCACGCCGAGCTGCTCTTTCTCCCTGCCCAGACGGATCATCGTCTTCACGAAGTTATTGCCGAACGACGAATAGAGCCACGCCGTACGGATGATCACCGCCTCCTCGCATCCGGCAAGCAGCATTTTCTCGCCCTCGTATTTGGTGCGTCCGTAAGCCGTGCGCGGCGCCGCCTTGTCCGTCTCGCGGCAGGGCACGTGCTCTTCGCCGGAGAACACATAATCGGTACTGATATGGATCACCTTCACGCCCTGCGAACCCAAGACCGCCAATGCCTCCGCATTGATCTTCATCGCCGTCGCCTCGTCGTCCTCCGCTTTGTCCACATTGGTGTAGGCTGCGCAGTTGACGATCAGATCAATCTTGTTCGCCCCTACAAAAGCGGAGACCGCCTCGCGGTCCGTGATGTCCAGCACCTGTGTGTCCGCCGTCTCTGTCACATCCGTGAAGAAATAGGTGTGGCGGGGATGCGAGGCGCTCAGCACACGCATCTCGTTGCCTAACTGACCGTTACTGCCTGTTACAAGTATATTCATATTCCTTAATTGTGCATTGTGCATTGTGAAATAATCGTGCCCCTAAAACGGCGATTGAAAATCCGCCATTTGAGGGTGCCTGGTGTCTTTGTCGCTCAGGATACGTTGCTCCGCGGGCACCTGCCAGTCGATCGCCAGATCCGGATCGCTCAGCAGCAGGCCGCCTTCCGCCTCCGGATGATAGAGGTTGTCGCATTTATAGGTGAATACCGCCGTCTCGCTCAGCACGGAGAAACCGTGGGCGAAACCTTTCGGGATGAAGAACTGGCGGTGGTTCTCTTCGCTCAACTCGACGCTGAACCATCGGCCGAAAGTGCTGCTCCCTTTGCGCAGATCGACCGCTACATCCAGCACACGGCCGCGCGTACAGGACACCAGCTTCGCCTGGGTATAAGGCGGTTTCTGGAAATGCAGACCGCGCACCACGCCGTAGGACGAACAGGACTGGTTGTCCTGCACAAACACCGTGTCAATGCCTGCTTCGCGGTACCGCTGCTCATTATATGTCTCCACAAAATACCCGCGGGCATCCGTGAACACCCGGGGCTCTACAATCAGCAAACCTTCAATAGGAGTTTTAATAATTTCCATGTCCGATAATCAAAAAGTGTGCAAAGGTACAACAAATTTTTGATATATGCAAGAAAAAAGTGCCACGCGGGCACTTTTTTCTCATTGTGCATTGTGCATTGTGCATTGTGAATTGTGAATTGTGAATTGCATCAATGGTTCTTCTCGTACTCCGCTTTCTCGAGAGACCAGAGGAAGGAACGCATGGTGGTATACTTGCTCTGGGCGGCGTACGCCTCCTGATCGGCGGTGATCTTGGTCAGGTCTTTGGCGCGGGCGTTGACCGCCTTGGCGATCGTGCCGAACTTCAGACGCTGTGCGATCTCGTTCTCCGTCGGTGCGGTCGAACGCTCGATCCGGTTGCGCAGATACAGACGCGTACAACTCTTGCTGGTCGTCTCCGCCACGCGGTGGGTGCCAAGCAGCATCTTTGCGCAAGAGTGCTGACCGCTCTTGCTCGGTTTTGCCAATGCGCCGGATACATAGTCTATTCCGGCACTCCATCCTACTTTTGCCATAATAGTTAAGGTAATTGTGAATTGTGAAATAATCGTGCCCCTTGGGGCTAAGAATTGTGAATTGTGAATTGTGAATTGTGAATTGCTCACAGTTTCTTCGAGGCGTCATAGGTTTCGACGGTCTTGGTCTGGATGACCACGCTCGTGTCGCCTTTCTGCCATGCCTCACTCCGCGTGGTGATGCTCCGCGTCACGTTGCAGGAGGTCAGTCCCAACCCCGCCGCCAACGCCGTCAGCGCTGCAATCAGCACGGATATGACGACTTTTGCAATCTGTCGTTTGCTCATCATTCGTAATTTTTAATTTTTAATTTTTAATTTCTAATTCCCGAACTCGGGTTTGACATACTTCTGCGCCACGGTGTAGGCGAAGAGGGAGGTGTACTTGCTCTGGGCTTTGAAGGCTGCTTCAAGCGTTGCGCGTTCGGCAGGGTCTGCCAGTGCGGCTTTGGCTGCCTGCGCTGCCGTCTTGAGAGCGGCTTGGCAGGCGAGGACTTTGGCATCCTTGCTGACACGGACGGGGTTCAGCAGATCCACGCCCAGCTGCTCCTTGCCGCAGTTGCAACGCTTGAAATACAGCGTCTCCGAGCGGTTGAATTTGCCCATCACGCGGGCAAACATACCATGTAATGTGATTTTTGCCATTTTTGATAAGGTTTAGGTTTTTTGCATCCGGCTGTCTTTCGGAATATCCCTTTCCGGTTCGTCGGGACTGAGGATAGGCGATAGACGCCCCGACTGACCGTTATCCTATCTTTCCGAAAAGATTCCCCGGGGTCCCCGGCGGGCGCTAGCGCTAGTGCGTCCGTTGGGGAGAGCGTAGCGTAAGGCGAGTTTCCATGGAGCGGCTGTGCCGCGAGTCGTAACGAGCCTTAACGTTAGCGAGTGCAAAATTACTGCAAATTTACCACATGGGCAAATTTTCGCACCTCATCTTGCACGATAGACCGCTTTCTTTTGCACGATGGCCCTTATACTTCCTTTTCTAACTCATAGCCGAGCCATTCACTCACGGCACGAACCTGTTCGGCATCCATGTTCTTGCTTAACTTGTCATAATGAGGGATACCTTTGGTCTCATCCATGATCTGTAGCCATCTCCCGAACTCATTCGGACTGATTCTGACGCCTAACTGCTTCGAGATGGAAGCGGCTAACTCTTTTTTCGTAAATTGGATTGACTTTGCCATTTTACCGATTTGTTCGATTATTTGTACTTCTTTTTCTAATATCTTCATCCCTTTTTCTTTTTGTTCGTCCCGTAGCGCATCCCGAATGTTTTGCGGTTTGCCGCTTCCGCCTCGGTCGCTTTGTGACCGGAACGGTCAGGCCTGCGTTGGACGATATGTTTCACTCTTCCGTCTTTGCATCGGTAGCGACGGATATAAAATGGATCATCTCCTTTTAGGATGCCTTGCACGGATTCTATGCCCGGATCAAAAAATACTTTTCCCATTCTTCTTTTGTCTTTTTGCTTGCGACTTCCTTCGTCGGCTGCGCGGCGGTTTTCCGCCGTGTCATGAACGCGACCATCACGGGACCACGTCGGGAGAACAACGGTACCACGACGGAGACAACACCTTTCCGACTAATTCGTAATTCGTAATTTTTAATTCCTAACATAGATCACCTTCTGCCCCGTCGGATTTTCCATCTTCCACCCGTCCTTTTCTTCGGTGGTGCCGTACCGGATGTAGTACTCATTGAAAGAGAGCGTCTGCGTACGGCGTTTTCGCTGTTCCGCCAACGCGGTATCCTCTATCGCGAAATAAGGGTTCGGGTTGATCCATCGCCCTTCTTCCTTAGCGGCACTCAGTGCCTCATACACTCGCTGCCGGGTCGCTTCGTCATAACCCGCCCACAGCCGTTCGCATGCCCCTCGCCGCCGCTTGTACTCGCCCTGCGGACTGAGCAATGCCCAAATACTCATAATACTGTACATAATTTTAAATTTTAAATTATTAATTGTAAATTGTGAATTGTGAATTGTGCCTTGCCTTGCCTTTGCTATCCGAATGGCATTCTTGGTAGTTGTGCCGGATGCCATCCGGCTTTTAGGCAAGGCATGGCTTGGTTCTTTGTTAATTCTTTTTTGCTTCTTTTTTCTTATTCCCTTTCTTTTTCCGACGACAAAATTACTGCTTTTTTGCGGATTATGCGTTCCGCAGTTTTGGAACGGTGTCCGGATGGAGGGATTTCATGAACTGCACCGCGCGGTAAACAGTGCTTCTCGTAACATGAAAATAGCACGACAGTTCGGTATAACTCATCGTGCTATTGTTGCAATAAAACTCATAATACGCCATCCATTGCAGGTAATAGGGTGGCAAACCGTACTCTTTGATGAGAATGCTCAACTCTCCTTCTTCTTTTTTTTGAGCAAAAATTGATACTTGGTCATTGCTGTATAAGATTTTTCGTTTTATTATAACGGCGAATTTATCTAATTAAGCTAATTTATATTCGTTTAATTCGCATAATTAGCCGTTTTCTGTCCACTGATATTATCGACAATTATTGACAAAAAAGGGGGTGTGCCAATAGTTTTGACACACCCTCCCGGTGATGCAGCCCGAAAGCTATGATTTATTTCTCAGACACTCTCTTTCCCGTCACATCATACATCTCGCCATCCGGACGGATGAGATAGATATGGTCATTGATAAGCACCTTCCGCACCTTTGTACATTGTACATTGTCCCCTTGTACATCCTCAATGCCTTCCGCGGCATTGAGCTGTATCACATACGGTTCCCACGGGGTGCCGATATGGTTGTCGGAGACAAAAGTGAGGGTCTTGTCTATAACTCTCTCTTCGCCGTTGATGACGGTACGGAGCTCCATCGGCTGGCCTGCGCCGTCGCCGGCAATGACGAGGTAATAGAGGCTGTCGGTATGCGCACGCACGGCACCGCGGCACTCACCGCCGATATATGCCGCTATCTCGCAGGTATCCACTACCGCCTCGCCGTCCATCAGACGGATCGTCATCGTCATGTTGCTCGGATAGACACTATACGCCCTTTGTACATTGTACATTGTCCCTTGTACATTGTACATTGTCCCTTTGTACATCAACTTCCGTTGCATGTGGCGGATGTTTGCCGCGGGGGTCGGATAGACGAAGGACTTGGCCGTGCTGTCGGTGCTGTAATAGAGGTAGCCGTGGCCCGGTTCGAGCGCGGTGAGCGTGCCTTCCCAGCCGTAGATGTCATAGACGGAAACGCCGGTCTGCGACTTGATGATGTCGCCTTCCTTGGGCTGCACGCCCGCAAGGGCTTCGTCCACCGTCATGGTTGACAGCGGCGTATAAGGCAACCAGTTCCAGCCGTGCTCTATCATAACGCCCATCGAGTCGGAAGGCAGCCGCTTGCCGCTGACGGAGAGCTGCGGGGCGAGGGTGGCGTTAGCCGTCTTGGCCGTGCGCTGGATACGCAGTTTGTACATCCTGTTCACCGCAAGTTTCAGCGGACCGTTGAAGATCGAGCCGGAGCTCTGGCTGAAGGTGTTCTCATCCTTGACAAGCACGTTCCAGCCCTTGTATTGGGGCGTGAAGACAGGGTCGCAGTACTCCGACGGCGGCTCTACGCCGAAGGCGATCCAGTTCCAGTTCTCGTGTACCGGAATGAGCTGCTCTACGCGGTCGGACTTGGTCCAGATAGCCGGTGTGTTGAAATTACCGATCATCGTGTCCTGACGGAAGACCACCTCATTTACCATTTGGGCATTGGGCAGTTGGATATTCGCATCCGTGTAGGCGATGCCTTTGGAGGCATCCCAGATACGGAAGGTGAGGGGCTGGTCTTTGTCCGCGCCCTCGGTGTCGGAGCCGTAGATGATCAGGGTCTCGTACGCCGCGCCGCGTATCTTCTTCGGTGCAGCCACGCCGCGGCACTCGCCGCCGATGAAGGCAGCCACCATACTCTCGGGGTTCTCCATCAGGATACCGCTGAGGTATACCTGTCCGATGATGGTCATCGAGTGGTCGTACTTAGTCGGGTCAACGGTCCAGTTAGGCGTCTCGCCGCGCACTTTCATGACGATACGGAGCGGTTCGAGGATGCCCTTGTTGCCTTGCACGCCTATCGTCGCTTCGTAGTTGCCTACCGGCACGAGCGGATTGACCGCGAAGCGCAACACTTTGGTCTTGAGCGGCTGCACATCGCTGACAGCTGAAGGCTGATAGCTGACTGCTGACGGCTGATAGCTGACGGCTTCGTCGTTTATCAGACTCAGCCACGACGGCATGTTCTCCACCGTGTAGTACTCGGTCTGGCCGGACTTGTTCTCGATGTTCACATCGAAGGTGTAGTCCTTGCCGTAGGGCTTGGTGATATTGACGGAGTCTTTACCCCAGAGGAGTGTGTTCTGCTTGACATAGGCAGTCCATTTGATCGGCTCGGAGGTGTTGCCGTTGAGGTCGTGTACATCCGTCAGGGTGATGTTGAGCGTCGTGCCTTCCAGGTCGCGCGGGCTGACTTCATCCTCGACGAAGTTGATCACCACCTTGCGCTCGGACGCTACCGGCATAGCCGTGAGAATCGTCTCAGCCGGTGCGCTCTTGAGCGGCGGGGTGTTGGCTACATCCGTGTGACGAGTGGACTGCATATCGCCCGTATTGCCGTAGATGGAGACGGGTGCCATGTTCTGCAGGGTGAAGCCCTTGGTCTCCACGCCGTTGATCGTGCTGTCTTTCTCAAACGGATAGTAGCCCACCAACCCCTGCGAATAGACCTCTGCGGTGTCGATGGTGTGGTACATGCTGCGCAGGAGCCTGTCTTCGGAGAGCGTGGCTTTCCATATACGCACCTCATCGATGTTAGCGTACTCCGCGTTCTTGGCGAAGACGAGTGCCGAGCCGCTCAGGTTCGGTACATCCGCCTCGGCGATGACGGCTGTGCGCTTGCCGTCCACGTAGAACGAAGCCGCCTGGCCCCGTACCACATTGAGGGCGAAATGATGCCAGCCGGTGGTTAGTTCGGGGAAGTCTGCACGGGACGCTATAATACGGGACTTGGTGCCGTAGTCAAGGACAAAGTTATGCATCGTGTCCTCGTGCAGGCACAGTTTCTCCGCCTTCGCCTGCAGGTCGCCTCCCACGGAAGGCACGGCGGTCTCGAACACGGTGTCAACGCCGAAGATGGTCGCCGGATCATACCATAGCTCGATAGCGTAGCTGTCGTTGAAACCGGTGGTGATTTGCGAGATGTCCGCCTGCATGCCGTTGGTGCTGTCCATCCGTGCGGAGAGGTTTTTGCTGAGGATCTCCCACCTGTCTTTGCCGATGAAGTTATGCGTGCGGCGTGTGTCAGCCGCCACGAAGCCGTGTCCCTCGTTCATGTGCCAGTAGTTGGTCAGACCGTAGGTGTAGGCGTCTTTGGACACATACTTGTCGGTTTCCGCTTCCTTCAGGTCGCGGAAGATATTGTAGATAGCGAGGTCGTGCATGTTGGCGCCGATAGGACCGAGGTAGAGGTAGTTGTCGTCGCGGTAGTCCGCTTTGTCTATATCTATCTCCGAGACGGTCTGTCCGGTGAACAGGTCAAGGGTCGTCTTGTCGTACTGGGCTATCATGTTGAAGGTCATCGTCTCCGCCTTGTAGTTCATGGCGAAGAATATCCATTCGCCCATCGGTACGGGTGCCTTGCTGATGTATTCCGCACCGGCTATATTGACCACCACATAGCCGTTCGGGTCTATCGAGATGCCGAAATTGCCGCTGCCGTCGCCTTGGTGCAGGATGGTGCCGTAGTAGTCGTATTTGAGCCAGAACTCCATGGCGAAGTTGCCGCTGAGGAAGAGCGGGTTCTCCGTCCTCACTTCCTCGCCGTAGGGCAGGAGTTGCATCGACACCTCATGGTCAATCGGCTTGCCGTTCAGCCGGGCGGTAATCACGATATTGGAGCTGCCTACATAGCCGGGGATGATGTCCTCGTTGAACTCTACCGAGAGCTGTTCGCCTATTCCTAATATACCATTAGCGGGCGCGGGCGTGTAGAGCGGACGCGGGCGTTTCATATCTTTGATGACGGTCACCACCTCGCTGTAGGCGCGTATCGGGTCCTTGCCGTAAGGCGTGGTGGTGTACGCGCGGAACTCATACTTGCCCTCGGGGTACGAGATGTCCTGGAGCATGTCGAGCGTCATCCTCAGGTCGCCCTCCGTGGGCAGGAGCGTGCGGTTGGAGCCCGCCGTGTCCGTCACACTCGTCGCCCAGGCGTAGAGGTCGGTCCATTGGGTATTGCCCGCGAAGCGGTACTGCACGCCTATCTCCTTCAGATTGCGGAAATGGCGGTTGAAGCCCGACAGCTTGAGCTGCAGCTTGCCGTTGCCGGTAGTGACATCGGTATTGAGCACCGGGTTCTCCGCCGTCAGGGTCACAGGAGAGGACGAGGGCTGGAAGTGTACGCTCAGCAGTACCTTGTCGTAGATAACATTCGGCTGGTACTGCGACATGAACCATATCTCGATGCTGTCGTAGTCGAGGATCGACTCGTCGGTCTGACGGATAGAAATCACTTTCTGCGCGGTCTCGTTCTGGTTGAGGAGGATGGAGCGTCCGTTAACGGGCGTGCCGTCCATAAGGATCTCCAGACCTTTCTGGTTCGTGCTCTCCGAGATACCGAAGTCGTAGCAGAAGTTCCTGCCTTGGTTGGAGTTGCTCATGTTGGAGCAGTAGAGCACGGCGTTCACGCTCTGCCCGGCGGGGATGTCGGTCAGGGTAAGGCTCTTGCCGGGATTGCCGGTGCCGTCGCCGATGCTGATACGCGGTTCCTCCATCCGCACGGAACCGTTGCCTAAAGGCAGAGACTGCCCGTTGGGCTTGTAGTAATGGGTGGAATCAGCCGGCTCGTAGGGGTTGTAGGTCTGACCGCCGAAGAGGGTGAAGATCTTACTGTTGTTGCCGGACTCCGCATCGTACATATTGATGGAGAGATCCGCATCGCGGTTGCCGTCGGCGAGAACGTAATCCCACTCGGTATAGTTTGTCGAATCTTTACCCGTTCCGGAGATAGTACCGCCGCCTACTGTGTTCTGCAGGTTTGTTATGACACCTACATCTATAAAGTCGCTGATGTTCCAGTTGTTTTTCCAGCCTATTACGGCTTGGATTGTATAGTCTGTCTGAATCTGGTCAAGGCCGGTGGTGTCGTTGCGGTAGGTGAAGGTGCGACTGCTACCGCCGTCGATGGAGTAGTTCTTCGGCGTCTGGCTGTCCATCACGTTGATCTTTGCCTCCTCGTTTCGCCGGATGCAGTTTTCCCACGCCTCAATCTGCTCGTTGCACCACTCTACGCTGTCCCGCTCGTCCTTCTCGGGATGCTCCGGACCTACGAAGAGATAAGTGCCCTTTTCGCCGTAGTTGGAGGCGGAAGGATCGAGCCATGTCAACCATTTGGCGGACTTGCCGTGATTGACGTAGTTCTCGGCTGCCTCCTTCGACGCTACTTGCGTGAGGAACTGCTTGCGCTGGCTTTTCCATTTCGGAATCATCACTTTCTCCAATTCGTATTGCGAATAGGCGAACATAGTCTTGATCTGTGTGCCCAATGCCAATGCGTCCTCCAATACGATTTCGTACTTGCCGCTCTGCACATTCTTCTTGATATGTACCTTCCGGCAGGTGCCGACGAGGATATTGTTGGACGTACCTACATACACATCGCCCATGGCACCTACGTACGGATATTTGTCGCTGGTGGAAATGGATTCCACCGTAGTCTCGATGAACATGGAGTCTTTTTTGTGCGTATATTTCCAGTTAGACTTCACTCCGGTATTAACATCGGTATGTACTTCACTTGAACTGATAAGGGCTACACCTAATCCTTTTGCGGTAATGACTGTCGCTCCGGCGAGCCAATCCACCATCAGCGAATGCTCTCCCGATCTCTGATAGGTATAGTATTTCGTTTTGGTAAATACTTTACCTGTCTTGAGGGTGGTCTTGGAGTGTGCGCCGTAGGGGTCGCGCAGGATGAACTGCACATTGTCCGGTCCTTGGGTGACGAAGTTGTTACCCGTGGTGAGCGAGCCCAATACCACCGCGTCCATGCGGAAGGGCGTGTAGGTGCGGTCGTCGCGAGTGAGGTTGATATAGAACTGACGCGTGAAGGGCGAGACGATGTTCGGAAATCCTACTGTCCACTGCACGCGGGCACGGCCGTTCTTGTCGAGCGTAATCGGGTCGTGCTGCATATCATAGACCTTGCCGGGGGTATATTGCGTGGAGTCCTCCGGCGCATCGTAGATGACGGACTGGGTGGCGCTCATCTCATTGCCGATGACCAGTTCCTGACCGTTGAGGTTCAGGGTATCCGTCACGGGTGCAGCACCGTCGTAGTTGGTATATGCCTCATAGGCGTGTATCGCGTACTCTACAGCATCCAGCATCTGATAGACCGGATAGCCGAAGCGGTAAGCCACAGTGTCGCCATTTACGGTATAGAGTTGGCGGAGGGTGTCGCTTACTACATCGTCCGGCTTCACGATGATGGAGTCCATTCCGAACGCACCGGCGGGATTTCCTACTTGCACCACATCCACTTGCGGACGGGCGAAGTAAGTCTGCACCATCTTGGTGTTGTACTTGTAGTTCAGCGTAACGGTGTCGCCTTGGGCATTCGTCGTCCGGATGGAATCCGTCCGCTCTGCTCTCGGGTTGGTCAGGTCGATCTCCGGCAAGCTGGTGAACGCTATTTCTTTGCTGTTCTTGCCTATCTTAATACTCTTGGTGATATATTTGAGCGGCGGAAGCAGGGCGGAGAACTCGCCTGTCGCCGAGTCCGTGGTGATGACGATATAGCGGGACAATTCCCCAACACCGGTAGAAGCATGGCTCCGGATAGACGCGGTGTCGGAAGCGAAGAAGCGGTCCGTAGTAGCATATTCGGTCACCTTGGGCTGTTGGCGGTTGAAGGAGAGGTTGGCACTGTTCAGACCGAGGGTGATGGTCGCCACGCCGATATTGTTCTTCGACAGCCCGAAGCCGACAGGCAGGGTGTCGTTGACCGTACCGCCGCCGATACGACCTACGAAATTGACAAGCGTCGAGTCGAAGAAGTCGTACTGCACTTCGTCGGTGAAGTTATAGGTGCCGGTAAGGGGGTATCTGCCGCCGGCTACCATGGTGTGTCCCTCCAGACTTGCCTCCACATAGTGCTCGCCGATAGGCACGCTGATGGTGTAGTAGCCCTCCGCGTCGGTCTCTTTCACCTTGCCGTTGGCGGTCACTAACTCGCCGTCAATATAGAAACGGATACCCTCGGCAGGGATGTTCGTGCCGGCGTAATAGACATGTCCACGCATGGGGAAGGAGCTGACGTCCTCAAAGTCGATATTGTTCGCCGTGAGGGACGACGGGCTGACGAACATGGAGCGTTTCTCGGGATTGAACCGGTGGATGCCCAACTCAGGCGCAATCTTGTAGTTCGTACCGCCCTGCTGGAAGGGGATGCCGCGGATGATGTAGTCGCCCTCGCTGTCGGTCAGTCCGTACAGACCGAGGCGCTTCGGCACATCGGTAGTGGGGATCACGTTCGCACCTACCTCGGGGTGGTTGAGCTGGTAGATACCGTCCTGGCAGGCTACATCGAAGGCGTATTTCACTACGCGCAGTCCTTCGTCGAGCGGCCAGTAGAGGAACAGACCTTTCTCCGTGCCGCCGAGGATACGGCAGTAGTTGTTCTCTATCTCCTTGCGCGGGAGGGCGCGGCTCCACAGGCGCACATCGTCCACGCTGCCGGTGTAGGCGCTTCCCGCTGCGCGGTTGTCGCCGCCGATGCTGAAGGTCAGCGTTCCGGCGGTCTGGATGGCTTGCCAGCCGCTGTTAGCCACCTGCATACTGTCGGTGCGCAGGCTGTCCGTACCCACGTAGAAAAGCCACTTGCCGCCGCTATATACAGCGGTGATATGGGTGAAGTCGGTTGTGGAGAACGTCAGCGAGGGGAACTCGGTGAGGTCGGTGCCTCCGTTCGAGCGGTCGATGGCGTAGAGGTGGAACACACCCTCGCTGCGCTTGATTCCCAATTCGATTGCGTTCGTGAGTTGCAGCAGCTGCTGTTGGTCCGCGCCGAAGCTGCTCGGGCGTGCCCATAGCTGCAGCGTCATGTCCTTGCCGCCGTTCAGCACCGAGGCGTACCGCGTCGAGTCGCCTCTCCATTGCAGGCCCTTGCCCGCGCCGCTGATATAGCGCGAGAAATACTGCGGTAGGATATCGTTCTCCTCCGTAGGCACGTTGTAGAGCTGTACCTTCGCGCCCTGCACTGCCGTACCCGTGCCGAAGGAGACATGTCCGGTGATCGTGGCGTTTGCCTGACTGAAGCCCGGAGCAATCACTTCGTTCTTCTTCGTGAGCTGCGCCTCGCATTGCGCGCCGTACGCCTCTACCGAGTATTCGTAGTACGAGCCTGCCACGGCGCGCGTGTCGGTAAACGTATATTCGGAGGCGGTGCCGTGCTTGTCGTCCGTGAGCAGCGTCCATTCGCTGTCGCCGATCACGCGGCGGAGCACGCGGTACCAGATATCATACAGCTTGTCAGGACGCTCCACTTTCCATTTGACGGTCACGGAACTCTCTTCCGTACCCGTCGAGGCAACCACCTCGCTGATATACGTGCTGTCGGGCACGGAGGTGGAAGCGATATTGGAATAGAGCACCCGTCCGTTGATAGAGACGCGCACGCGGTACTCTTTCGGTTCGCATACCGAGCTGCCGGTAATATCCAGCATCGCTTCGGACTGATTCTTGTCCACCACAGGTGCCTCGCTCCGCGTCTGCCATGCCTTGTTGCTGCCCGCATCGCGGTAGTCGATATGCCACGTCAGGTCATCCAACTCGATGCCGTAGTTCCATTTCAGACGCACCGCTGCGGTGTGTTTCATGTCCTGCCAGAGTTCGATCTTCACCTCCATCTTCGTCTCCACCTCGCCTGTCTCCATCCAAAGGTCGTAGTCGTTGCGGGTGCGCTGGTAACCCGGCAGTTGCGTCAGCTTGTCCTTGTACGTGCTCTCCAATATATCCGGCAGGAAGATCACGCGATACATATATTTCTGGTCGTAGTCGATGTTGCTGTCGGTCATTTTCAGGGAGGAGGCATTGCCGTTCAGCGTATTGACAAGGGTGTAGTCATTGGGCTTGCCCGACTCGTAGCGGATCACATACCATTTGCCGTCTGTGCGGCACTCGACGTCCTTGGTCGAGGAGCCGTCGTAGGCGGTCTCGATCTTGCTTCTTTCCCAACTGACGGTCACCTCCTTGGTCCATTTGTTGTAGTCGGTGCTTACCGATACAGGGCGTGTGTAGGGCTGGATATAGGTGCCCGTGACATACGGCTGGTAGAGGTCGTTGTCATGCGCAAGGGTCCCGCCCAAGTTCACATGCATACCGCCCCGGTATTTCAGATAGACAGGCGTGGTGTAGGCGTACTCGGCATGACCTGCGTCGGAGCCGCGGAGCCAGGATTTCCACTCCCAGTCCATCTTGCCCCCGCTCTTTTCGGTGATGCTCACATTGCTGCCGGAGGTGGTGTAGTACTCGTAATTGCTTTTCTCTCCGCTATCGTAGAAATACTCATACACTTGGTAGTACTGCTTGAACTTGCTGTCGGAGCGTTTGTCCGGCACATTCGTCACCACGCCCCGCAAAGAGCCGTCCGTGCTCCATGCCACGGAAGAGAGCTTCGGCATCGGAGAATCCTCTTTGAGAGCCGAGCAGTTGATGCTCTTCTCATACTGCACCCAGCCGATTTCTGAACTACCATATATTACGCTCTCTTTCATCATAATACATATCACGCCATCTTCAGCGGCTCTGGAAGAAGGCATATATTGGATAGTTATTTTATGATCGGAAATATTGGAAACATAGATGTACCCCCATGTGCTGTCGGTGATGTTGTAGGATGTAGTATAAGCATCTAAGGGACAACATGGGTAACCTTTTGCTCTCTCCCAATGGGCTATCGTATGTGCCTGACTGTCAGGAGTCATGACATAGATTTCCCCCTTATAGGCTGACCTCGTGTAGTAATCCATCGCACCATCTAGGCTGTAATAGCCATAATCCACAAACATATTGAATTCCCAATAGAATTGGTCGTTAGCGGGATTGAAGGTCTTATTTGTTTTGAATTTGTACATTGAATAACTCCAATTGGAACCGAGAACGTTATAATTCTGTCCCCTGAAACGCACTTCTCCTCCGCCATCATCCGTAATCATATCGTTCCATGTCTTAGCCCAGCTGTCTGCCCATGCGGGTATAGCGGTGGTGCAGAGTAAGAGCAGCATAGCCGCCACTCTCGCGCCACTCTCGCGCCACTTTTGGTTGCCACTCTCGCGCCACTCCGATAAGTGAGTAATCAGTCTTCCGACTGCCGATTTTGTTTTCATAAATGTTGTTGTTTTTTATTTGTTTATATTTGTTTGTTTTCTTGTTTACAATCCTATAGGGTTACTATACCCTTGCTATACCCATAGGCTATTATTGACATTGGATTACCGAATTTTGCGGACACGGTACATTTCCGAAAAATAAATTTTGCGCTCAGGGAACATTTTTCATTAAAATATTTGCATATATCATTTATTTTTACTACTTTTGCAGCCGAATAGAGTTCACCGATTGGTGGACAGAACAAGGACTTTTTCTTGCAGACCCCGTTATGAAGTTGTGGCTTCAGCATCGGTAATCCAATATGTCAAAGATCGTTGCGGTGCGTCGCGCCCGCTTTTTTTATAGACCGCTTCGCTATCCCGGATAAACCAGGCAAGCATAAAAAAGCGGTAGTCCTCGCTTAAGCTAAGGCTCGTTACGACTCGCGGCAATGCCGCTCTATGGAAACTCGCCTTGCTCTACGCTCTCCCCGTAGCAAACACTACGTTGGTTTACTCCGGGGACCCCAGAATAAAAAGGAAAGCGGTAAACCGCTTTGGATTACCGCTTAAAATTTGCAAAATATGACTTATAACTATGATAGTTGCGATTAGGCTATTTCTATAGCATGCACATCTGTAAGAAATTGCTTCAACCCCATAGTTACTATTCCTTTTTCATCTCTGCGAGGTAAAATGTCTTCATGCACCAAGATGATTTTCCGGAACGAATCGTCCACCAATTTAAGAGAATGCTCTTCTTGCGCCTTTTTATCAGAACTTGGCATTTCATAGGCAGATTGGATATAGTATCGCTGGCTGCCCCTATTGACCACAAAATCCACTTCCAGATTTTTTCTCACACGCTTCCCATTTACTATTTGCCATGTTTCCACTCTTCCCACATCGACCAAATACCCGCGCATCCGCAATTCATTGTATATGATGTTCTCCATCAAATGCCCGTCGTCTATCTGCCGGAAATTAAGCACTGCGTTCCGGATTCCCGGATCGACGAAATAGTATTTGTTTTCAGCACCTATATAACGCCGTCCTTTGATGTCATAACGTAGCGCTTCCTCTACCAAAAAAGCATTTTGCAGATAGGCTATATACTGCCGTACGGTTGTTTCAGTGATGCGCAATTTGGCAACAGACTTGAACGTGTCCGCAATCTTGGTCGGATTAGTAGAACTGGCTACGGTGGAAGCCAGAATGCGTATTAGTTCGCGCATACCTTCCTCATTACGGAGGTGATTTCTGTCCACCACATCACGGAGATAGGTCACTTCAGTCATGGTGCGGAGAAAGTCCTCTTTCTTTTGCATATCTTCCATCAATGCCACTTGCGGCAGTCCTCCATAAACAAAATAGTATTTGGCTGCCGTGAGGTAATCCAATCCTGTTCCTTCCATGTATTCACTGAGGGACAAGGGGTACACGCGAATCTCATCTCCACGCCCGCGGAACTCTGTGACTACATCACTGGAGAGGAATTTGGAATTAGAGCCGGAAACATACACTTCTGTGTTTGGCTTGCGCATTAATGTTAACAGTACTTCCACAAAATCTTCGACCATCTGTATTTCATCCAAGATGATATAGTGCGTCCGGTTATCGGCTGTCAAACGTGAATCAATGTATCCCAGCAATTTGTCCGGATTGCGTAAAGTTTTCATATCCCGTTGATCCAAGGTCAACGCAATAATATGATCTTCACTCACTCCTTCGCTTAACAAATGAGAACGGAATATATCGAATAACAAAAATGATTTTCCGCATCGTCTGACACCGGTGATTATTTTAACCATTCCGTTGCCTCTTCCGGCAAGAAGTTGTTGTAAGTACTTCGAACGTAAAAAACGCATATTTACAAGGATTTTCTGTGATTAGTAACATTTTTCCGCTGCAAAGGTACAACAAAATAATGAAATATGCAACTAAATCGCTTAAAAAAAGTTAGATTTAGTTAGGAATAACTTATTTTTCCTGGTTTTTACTGGTGATAATCAACTAAATCTATTTAAATTTGCGAGATTTGGCTGAGAATAATATACGGTAATCCAATATGTCAAAGAACACATTTTTGCCGGAGGATTTATCCGGCAATATATATATTCAGCTGTCAGCTTTGAGATTCTATTGCTTCACGAGCCTTAGCCCGGTGGCAGGCACAAACTCGCCTTCTTTAAGGGTGGCGGTAGCCGTGCCGGTGTAGGTGCCGTTGGAGTTTGTGACGGTGAAGGAATAGGTTGCTCCCATGTCCGGGAACAGCGCCACATAGACCTCCGTCGGATTAGCCCCTTGGGTATCAATGATGAGCGGGGTGCCGCCTTCGCCGGTGGTTTTCCAGTCCGGATCTACGGATACATCCCATGCGGATACGTTCTGCGCGATGGACACCGTGCCCTTTTGGGGATAAGTGCCGGCGTGGTAGGCTTTGCCGCCAATTTTGATTTCAAGCGTGCTTATCGGGAGCGGCGTGCCCAGGTGGTCTTTGTCCTCAAAGGAGAACTTGCAAACCGTCATCAGACTCTTCATCTCAGCCAGCTCCGCGTTGGCGGTCGTCTCCGTGACGGACACTACACTCGCGATACCGTATATATGGTGGTATTTATTTGCCAAGGTTGCCAACGAACCGTCCTGCTCGGCTACAGAGATAGTATAACTCGCTGTCAGTTGGCTTTCCACATGCGAGACATCGATTGCCGATTCATCAATCTTCGGATAGATAAGCGCCAGTTGGTCATCAGGTGCACACCAAACCCTATCGCCAACAAAAGATGCGATACGCTCCGCCTTGTCTGCACTGAGCGTGCCAAAGAGGGGTTTTCCTTCATCGTCTTCATCATCTTCGTAGTAGTAATCATAACTATAGCTCAGATTGCGGTAGAACACCTCGTCGCCAATACTCCAAAGCGCATCAAGGGTCTCCCCGTTCTCCGTAATCGTCGCCTGCGGGAGACATCTGACGGCAGATGCAGGTGTGACCTTGCTGACGGCTTGCTGCGTCACTATCAGCGTGCGGGGCTTGAGCTCCGCTTGCTGTTTGGGCTGGTCGGGGTTATTGGTAGAACAGGCCGTGCCTAAGAATAGCAGCGACGAGCAGACAATGCCTGCCAGCCATGCAAAAGTCTGGGTGAATCCGCCGCCGGTATTTGTGCTGTAACCGGAGATTTGCGCTTGGATGCCTCCGCTGGTGCAAAGCATCTGCTGCGGAGTGGATGCCACGGTTTCTGTGCGTGGCTGAGTGTAGATTTTCTTCATTATGTATGGTAGTCAAATAGTATCAATATATACACGCAAGCGGCACCCGCTAATTGCGGGCACCGCCTATTTATGCGTTGCTATCCCCTGCGAATACTCCTTTATGCCGCCATTCGCAACATATGGGGGGGGGTAAAATTAAACATCTGATTTATAGCGAGTTGCATAGGGGACCAAGGAATTGCTTTTAATCAAACTAACAAAGTTCCCATAATACATAATTATTATTTTCGCCTGCAAAGGTACGCATTTTTTCGGAATTACGCAAGATTTTTAGAAGAAAAATAAGTTTTGTAAGATATTTTGTTGGCTTAGGCGTGTTTTTTTGGGGGGCGTATTAACCTGTCTGCCTTAGCAGTAAAAAAAACAGCACATGGCATCCCATAGCCGCTGACAGGCCAGGTAACGGTTGTGGTACTGCTTTTTTGCGGATTATGCGTTCCGCAGTTTTGAAACGGTGTCCGGGTGCTGGAAATAATAGGAAATCTCGGTGTAACTGAAATCCGGATGTGCGAGGTGAAACTCATAATACTCCATCCATTTGAACACAAAAAAGGCATGCCAATTGGTATGACACACCTTCTTTTTATTCAATAATTGTTATGTGTTGTTGATTATGATCTGTATGCCGGAAGTATTATGTCCTTCTATTTGGTTTTACGAATGGTGACATCAATGGATTTGTTCTGGCGGGCAGTGAAGGGGGTCTGTCCGGTGATAACATCTCCGTTGAAAGTCAGCGCGTACATGGTGTTCTCCTCCTGGTAGAGCATCTCGATTTCCGAGAGACGGAACTCGGCGTAACCTTTTTGATCGGTTGCGATCTCTTTGAAGGCATGATCGCGTGTGCGTTCTGAGGTGGTGTAGAAGAGATACACCATCTCGTTCGGCACTCTTTCGCCATTGAGGTCATAGACATATACGTTTACCGTACAGGAACGACTGAGCGAATAGAGGATACATCCGCTAAAACTCAGGGTGACAGCTACCAAGGTAGCAAAGAATAGGAGTTTTTTCATAACTTTCAATTATAATTGTACATTGTACATTTACTTGATTTCTCCGATAGTCAGGTAGTCCCACACTCTACTACCGGCGGAGATGGTGAAACCTTTACGGGCGATGACAGTTCCTTTGGTGTCAAACATCTCGAGATAGACGGTACGTTTTTCGTCCACGAGGAAATGCTCTGCGCCGATGATGAAATGCGCATAACCATCGCTTTCGATTGTTTTGACATCTTCCGCTTGCTTAGGATCCGCCAATACTTCTGACTTAACGGGACTATAGTAGAGATAGATTTTCTCGCCTATGTGATCGTTGCCGTACTCATCTATGGAGACATTTAATTCAGCGTTTCCTTTCATGAAGGCACAACTACCCATCAACACAGTCAGGGCAGCTAAAAATAGATAATAAATAGTTTTTTTCATATGATTAAATTTTTATAATTTCCGTAGTACTTTATTTCCCGGGTTTCGATGGTGTAAACGAGTCGTTCATCGTTTTCGGAAGGTGTGGTTATTTTGCGGATGTAATTGCCTTGTCCGTCGTATTCGTACGAAAAAGTATTGTAGTATAAACCGGCCTGGTCCGAAGCGATGAGCCCGTGGTCGTTATAGGTATAATGGTTCGTGGACATAACCGAATCATTCTCGTCAATCCAATGTTCACAAGCGGGGTTTCCATGATCATCGTAAGTGCAGTTCCATTTATAGACGATGGTTCCTTGGGGTGAATAGGCACTATAGGCGAGTACATGTCCCGCGTCGTCATAGCGATAATCGCGTCGAACGAGGTTCTCTTCTACATCGCCTGTCAGGACATGGGTCTCGATACAGCGATGATCGGCATAGGTGTATTCTTCGCGCGACATAACGGTTCCGTCTGCGCCATACATACCCCATGACACCATATCGCCGTGTGCATCGTAACGGGCTATTTCGTCGAAATCCGGGTCTCCCTCCATATCGAAATGTTTGATGGTCCGGCATCCGGGTTCGTAGGAATAGAGTTCGGTACCGTTCTCATGGACGACCTTCTCGATCCGTCCCTCTTGCGAGAAAGTGATGGTTCGGGTCGTGAGGGTGTCCAAAGGCACGAACTCGCCGTTCTCCATGATGGCGTCGTACTCGGTAATGGTGACGGTCTGTACCGGTCCTGCAAGATGCAAATCCGCCTTGTCGGTTGATGGCGGTAAAGCTGTGTTCTTACATCCGATAAGGATGAGAGGAAGCAAATAAAAATATTTTTTCATAAAAAAACTTTTTGTACATTACTTGGGTATTTGTGCACCGAACTCGGGATTGATGCCGAACAGGAGGAGCGCTTTCTCCAACGGATATCGGTTTCCGTAGAACGACACGCGTGTGGTCTCCGAGCCTCTCTGGTTCTTACCGGTAACCGAACGAAGTCTGTTAGCATCGGACTCGCCGTCATAGGAACTCTTACGCGACACTTTGAGTTCGGAAAAGGCTTTGAGGAATTTCTGATCGAGTGCTTTGACGAAGGGGTCACTATCCGGCAGTTCGACATTTCCTTCTACTTTCGGGATGATGGCCGCATCGAGATCTTCGAACTGCGAAGCTTTGACATTGGTCCATTTTCCACCGCCGGCAGGAGGCAGTTGAAGGTCGGCGGGGTTCTTATAGAACGCGTTATGATGGATGTCGGTTACGCGTTTGGCTTCGATGGCTTTGTCGGGTCCGCTGAGCACATGGGTTCGGCTGATTGCGGCGTTGTTATTACAAGCGAAGATATTATATTTGATGTCACAATCCATCTTGGTCATACACTCATATCCGTACCCCATATCCTCCATGTTTTTATCGCGACACCAACTGAAAGCGATGGTGTTATGATGGAATATCACATGGCTTGCCTTGCCCTCTTTGTCCGCCGATTCAACCCGCACAGCCGCATAGCGGTTGGAGACAAAGACATTATTGGAGATCACCACTTTGCCGCGTCGGGAACCAAACTGAATGGCGAAATACGGTCCGTTGGCGAAGACGCAATTCCGGATGTACACATGACCGGCTATCCATCCGTCCGAATGAAAGAGGGCGTGGTTGATTTGCGGCGGAGTCATATCGGCTAACTGTCCGTCCGGCAGGTAGGAGTTCTCGAACCCGAGGTTCAGACACAGACCGTCGATGACCAAGGAGCCTTTGGGACGCGTTGCCTGTACATCATCCAGTGCTTTATTGACCTGAATAAGTGCTTTGGCACTATTCGTTCCCCGCTGTTTTTCGGTCGGCTCGATACGGGTGATGTACTTGAGCGGGTTACGATCGGTGAACGAACTGTTCCAACCGCCCTCGAGCGTCACCCAGTTATAGATCTCTATATACCCGGCATCCAGCGCACCGAGGTAGTTCCCTTCCGCGATACGGATGGTTGCGCCGTTGATGTCTTGGTCACGGAGATAATTCAGCATCGCCTGCAGATCTTTTTGGGCGGTTTGGGGTGTCGAACCGTCAGCCCGGTTGGATCCGGCAGTGCTGACATAGAACATCTGTGCACTGTGCATACTGATGGCCATCAGGCATGTCAGTGCTAAAAGGATAGTCTTTTTCATACGCGTACAAGTTTTATTTTTCCGGTTGTCTCGCGTTCTTCCATGTCTCGAGACAGAGCGATTCGAGTCGTTTGAGTCCGTTTCCCTTCGGGCGTACCATGTACCCGGAGGAGGAGACGGAGGTATCGCTGTTCACGAAGCGGATGTACAGTTTCCAAGCCGAACCCCCACAGACATGACGATGCCGCCAGGAGGAATAAGACTCCTTGTAGGATAACATCTTCTCTTCGGTTATGATCTGACGAACTTGGTCTGCAAACGAATCCGGTACCTCAATGGTCGGGGCTTCTTCGATCTCGCAGTTCGTACCATTGGTCAGCCTATACTGCCCGTCCGCATCCAATCGAAGGATGAAATGGATGGTAGGGTAACGGGTCGCATTATCGACTCTGTACTCCATCGAGGCGATAGGAGTGTCGGGTACGGGACGGGTCTGCATACAGCCAGCGAGAAATGGAAGGAACATAGTAAACAGTAGTTTTTTCATCTTGTTATTCCGGATAATCAGGAACGGTGATGGAGATTAATACAGTCTTTTCCATTCGGCTTCGTCGTCCGCGTCATAGACGTACTTATAGGGGCAGCCTTTGATCTCGAATGTATATCCGCGGTTACGTTTCCAAGCCTTGCGGGTTGTGTCGTCGGCTTTGTCCCATCGGATGATCTCTACGGGTTCGATTGCTTGGAGAGCACCATCGACATAGATGGCGAGGAAGGTCGAATGAATAACCGGCATTTCCGAGGTGGAGACAACGGGTTCGACTTTGCTCTCCTGACCCGGGTTCAGTTGTGATTTCACGAGGGATTGATAGATATGTCCCTGTCTGTCGGCGAGACCGATCTGAACCTCCATTTTCTTGTCCGTCAGGTTGGCATACTGCATGGTGAAAGGCAGTTCGTCGCCGCAAACACAGAAATTCCATACCGGATAGAGACGGTGCATACGCAGACGACCTATACGGCGGTTGAAAACCTCCGAACGCTTGAGGAAGATGGTTCCTCCCACCTCGATCGTTTGTGTGAAATTCTTCTTTCCGTCGGTGTAGAGGACTTGGATCGGGGTCTTCCATGCGTACCGGTCGGGTACATCCTCCCAGTGGTAGTTCGGAGTCCACTCCACGGTGATCGTGTTCTTGCCCTGCGGGGGAGTCGGATTAACGAGCCACGAAACCTCCAGGCGTGCTCCTTCCCATTGGATATCCGAGATGGAAACGGGTGTCTTGGAGGTGTTGACGAAATCAAAGGTCAGCACCTTGGTTGCCGTTCCGGCATCGACACGGCCTAAATCACGGTTTACGACCTCGAAGAGGAGAGGTCCGTTCTGTACACCTGTTTGTTTCGGGGCTTTCTTCGCCCACATGCCCTGCACCGCTACGAGACAGAGCAGAAAGAGAGTGATTTTTCTCATATCTGTATTGATTTTATTATTCTTGTTCCTTTGTAACCCTGCGGGAAACCAATCCCGCAAGGCTGAATTTTTATTTTTTAATTTCGACGCCGCGGGCGTCATAGGTCTGATCGCCGACGAGGATGAAGAGTTGACCGTTGCGGAGCACCTTTGTACTTTGTACTTTGTCACTTTGTACTTGTTCAACGCCTTCCGTACTCTTGACAGTGAAATAGCCGGGCTTACTGCTAACAGGATCGTCCGGACGGGCGTAGGTCTTGTCCTTGGGTAAACTCGTATCATAGGTAGTTCCGTTACCACCCACCAGAGCAAAACACCCTCCAAACATGGCATCCGAATTCTCAAGAGAGGTAAGATCATTGAAATCCGTATTGCAATAGATGGTCTTTAACACATGGTCATACTGGAACATATGGTCCGCACGGGTTACCTTGCTAAAATCAAAATGGGAGATATCAATGGTCTTGAGCTCCGCGCAGCTCGTAAACATCGATTCCATGGTGGTCACATTTCCTGTATTAAAACTGCTGATATCCAAAGTCTCCAACGCATCACACCGGATGAACATACCCGCCATATCCGTCACGTTCTCCGTATTGAAATTACTGAGATCCAAATCGGTCAGGCTATAGCAATGACCAAACATACTCTCCATCTTGGTTGCAGCGGAGGTTTCAAAGGAGCTTAGATCCAGGGAAGTCAAAGCCGCGCAGGAGTAGAACATACCGGAAAAGATTTTCACCTTGGAAGTATTGAAATGACTAAGGTCAATCGACTGCAAAGACTCGCAGCCGTAGAACATATCCTCCAAAGTAACGGCTTCGTCCGTTTGCAGGTTCTCCAAGCCCCTGATCTCTTTCAGATTCACCAGACGCAGAGAATCCGTAGCGTTGATATACCCGCCGTAAAACATATTACGCAGGTTCGTAGGATGCACATTGAGCATAGAGGCGTCGATAACTACGATATCAATCTCCTTTGCATATTGTTTGAAACGGATGCCCCCTGTACCCGGATTATACTGCTCATAGTTGCTACCGGACGGTTTCACGCCGTAATAATAGGTCAGCGTGCGGGTTGACTGGCTAAAACGCGTGTACATGACATCCTCCGCCTGAGCATAAGCGACGGAGCACATCAAAAAAAGTAAAATAGTAAATTTCTTCATAATGTTAATAATTTTAGTTAATTAGTTTGTATTGTTTGTTTCTTAGTAACCTTGCGGCGAGCCAACGCCGCAAGGCCTTAACGATTACGTTTTAACGTCGCGCAGCGACCCTTAGCGCACCTCCACGCCGCGGGCGTCATAGGTCTTATCGCCAACGAGAATGAGGAGCTTTCCGTCACGGAGCACCTTTGTACTTTGTACTTTGTCCCCTTGTACTTCCTCTACGCCTTGTTCCGGAGCCCCGGTCGTGAAGGAAATCTGACGGGATCTCTCGCTGGAGGCACTTGCAGAGCACTGAGACTCTACATAAACGATATAAGTCGTGTTCGGTGTCAAACCGGTTAATGTAGCGGAATTAGTCGTTACTTCTGCACTTGCATCAATACCGGGAGAGTTCTCGCGGGTACAATAAACGGTGGATTTCATATGCTTGGCTTCATCGGTCCACGAGATTTTAACCGAAGACGCGGTGATATTGGTAGCCTGTAAATCACGCGGCATAGGGCAAGCCGATTTGGTAAAATAACCATTTGATCCGGCTACATCCGGACGCGCGTAAGTAATATCTACCGAGGAAGCCGAATATTTGGTTCCGTTCGCGCCTTTCAGTTTGGAGCAGCCGGTGAACATATCGGTACTGGTAGTAGTAGATGGCGCAAAGTCAGCCCAATTGTAATCCGCATAGATAGTGGTCAGATTGTTAGCACCATAAAACATTTTGGTGAAAATCTTTACGTTCCCTACCTCAAATCCGCTGAGGTTCAGTTTCGTGAGGCTCGTGCAACCATCGAACATTTGCATCATATTGGTTACTTTATCGGTATCAAAAACGACTCCAAATTTAATACTCGTTAATCCCTCACAATCAAGGAACATCGATTTCATATTTGTTACCTCACGGGTATCAAAACGATCCAGATCCAAGGTCGTCAAGGCTTTGCAACCTTGAAACATACCATGCATATTGGTCACCATTCCGGTATTAAAGCTCCAATACGCGGTGTATAACTGGAGAGAAGTCAGACTCTCACAGTACCGGAACATACGCTCCATCGTGGTTACTGAATTAGTGTTGAGATAATTTAGATTATAGATGGATGTCACTCCTTTAAAACCATCGAACCAATAGGCGGTAGAGGTCGGGGTCGCATTGGCTACCGATGGATCAAATTGAATGGTCTTGATTGCGGTTCCCTGAGTGTAATCCCACCAGCCGGTGTGTTCGCCGGTCGGAGCTACTTTACCATTACGGGAAACACGTTTACCATCATAATAGATGGTCAATTGTGTTCCTTCCTGTACTGCATACAATTCTGTTGCAGCCTGTACGCCCATTGCCATCAGCATGGCGCATGCAAAAAGAGTGATTTTTTTCATCATGTTAATAATTTTTTGTTTGTATTGTTTGTTTCTTAGTAACCCTGCGGCGACCCAACGCCGCAAGGCCTTTGTACATTGTACATTGTACTTTGTACATTATTTCACTTCCACGCCTCGTGCATCGTAGGTCTTATCGCCAACGAGAATGAGGAGCTGACCGTCACGGAGCACCTTTGTACTTTGTACTTTGTCACCTTGTACTTCCTCCACGCCTTCCGGGCTGGGCGAAGTAGTAATGTAAAGGAACGATTGATCGCTAAATACGCCATCACCGCAGGAAGCCTCAATCGTCACGGTATAATCGGTCATGGGTTCAAGATCCGTAAAGATTTTCTCCGGTGAATTAGCCCAACCCGAGTATAGTGCTCCACTCATATCCCGGTACATTACGCGGCAATACCATTTGGTTTCGGTTCCGCCCGGAGTCCAAGTAACCTTAAAGGAGGTAGCGGTTACATCCTCATATCGAAGATACTTAGGCTGTTTGCACTCCTGCGGAGTTTCATCAGGCAGGGTCGTGAAATAAACAATTTCCGAAGCATCACTATAGACATCATCACCGCATTTAGCTGTCACACGTGCTTTGTATTGTGTATTTGGTTCCAGACCGGTCGCGTCATAATAATCATCATATACCCATCTCCCGTTCGGGAAGTTCTCATTCGCTTTTGCGATATCCACGAATGTCATACCGGAATTATAAGACCATACAAGTCTTGCGGATGTTGAGGTGACATTCATAATCTGCAAGCCGGGTGTATAACACGGATTGGATTCGCTGGCGGTAGTGAAATTAACCCATGATGTAAAGTCGCTGAAAGTCGTTTCGTTGCACTTGCTATACACTCGAACGCGATAATTTGTACCTGGCTGCAATTCGGAGAGTAGTGTGTTCTTAGCACTTACGACCATTCCTCTCGTGTTGGTTTCACCTACAATACCCCATTCGATGAAGTATCTGTCGGAGGTACCGTCCCAGTTTACTGATGCTGTCGAAGAGGTGATAGTGGCTGCCGGTACCCGTAAATTAGTCGGGACATTACAGATTGGATCTAAATTCGTGGTAAAATAGCCGGGTTCTGCAGCTCCTCTATCCGGACGAGCATAATCGGCACCTGTATGGGAACTGGAGTATTGCGTTCCATTATTGCCTCTAAGGGAGGTACAATCGTAGAACATATAGTTACCGGACGAATAGCTCGTTAAGTTTTTTTCACATTTGATGGTTGTAAGAGCAGAACAGCCTTTGAACATCCCCCCAAAATTCACACCATTGCCGAAATAGAAACCATTGATATCTACGGATGTCAGTGAAGTACAATTCTCAAACATACTCTCGTATGATTTCGCGAACGAATTTGTAAAAGTAGAACCGAACTTAACCGTTCTCAAAGCGGTGCATCCCTTGAACATGCAATAAAAAGACATGTCATAAGTAGTTTGTGTGAGCGTCCATTTGGATAGATCTATCGTCTGCAAGGAACTGCATCCGTAGAACATCTCACTGAAATTAGATCCGTTGACGGACGGGTTGAAGGTAGAACTGAACGTAACGGAAGTTAATGCTTGACAGCCATCAAACATCATTGCCATATTCTTCACATTATGCGATTTGAGTGTACTAAGATTAACTGATTGCAGTGAGGTGCAGCCGCAGAACATCTTTGACAAATTGTTAGCTTCAATATCATGGCTACTCAAATCCACACTTTGCAAAGATTCACAACCAAAGAACATTTCACTCACATCCAATACACCCTCTGTATGCAAATAGTCCAAATGGGTAATGGTTTTGAGATTAGGCAGACCATAAGCACCATCACCGCCTCTAAAGAAATGAGCGAGCGAAGTAGGACGATAGTTTTGCATCGACTGATCAAAAACGATAGTCTCAATAAGATCGACATACGACCCCCAATAGTATGTATTAGGTAGAATCTTTACCTTGTCGTTCAGAGCAGCTCGGGATGAGTAGCTATTGTCATAAAAGAACGTGAGTTTCTTGAAATTAAGATCCCACACAGTGTACAACTCCGCTGCATTCGCGTACACGCACATGAGCGCGCACACAAATAATAAGGATAGTTTTTTCATAATGTTAATAATTTTAGTTAATTAGTTTGTATTGTTTGTTTCTTAGTAACCTTGCGGCGACCCAACGCCGCAAGGCCTTTGTACATTGTACTTTGTACATTATTTCACTTCCACGCCTCGTGCGTCGTACATCTTGTCGCCGACAACGATATATAACTGACCGTCACGGAGCACCTTTGTACTTTGTACTTTGTCCCCTTGTACTTCCTCTATTCCTTGTTCCGGAGCCCCGGTCGTGAAGGTCGTAACGGCGGTGGGAGTACTTTCCGCGCTGCCACAATGCGAGCTGACTTTGACATCGTATGAGGTCTGCGATTGAAGTTCTGTCAATACCACAATGTTGTCATTGACAGCGAACTTCTTCCATGAACTATCCGAGTGTTTCTTTAACGATACATACCATTGATCTTGGCTTTCAGAACCCGGTGCCCAGGTTAGTGTTGCCTCGGAAGCCGTAATCTCCGATACCTCCACATCGCTCGGAGTGATACATCCTAAGGCTTCGGTGGTAAACTCGATCTGGTTGGATGCCGAGGTATTGTCCACCCAATAACCGATCGATTTCACAAAGCACGTACCCGTGATATATACCTGATAAGTCGTATTGGGTTCCAGATTGTACAGTGTATATTTCTTCTGCTCCTTACCTAATCCGCCGGTTACCATCTCCTCCGACCAGGAAGAAGTACCTTTTTTACGATAATAGACATACCATGTGCTCTGTTCTTCGGAACCCGGATACCAGTTGAGTGTAGCTTCGTCGGTTCCCACAGCAAATACCACAAGATCAGTCGGAACCGGACATAAGAGTTCCGGATCCTGCGAACCGGCGGTAGTGAAGGTCGATCTGGTAGTAGTCACGGAACCATCACCACAATAGGCGACTACCCATACTTGGTATTGCGTGCCGGGCATCAGGTTCTCCAATACACAACCGGTTTCGTCGTGAACGAAAACAGATTGGTATTCCTCAGACATAGAGGCAGCAACGCGGTAACACACTTGATACCGATCCGCAGAGGCACTCGTGTTCCACAAGATGGTAGCCGTTGACGCGGTGATATTCTGCTTCCGGACGTTCGTCGGCACTTCGCAGGTGGCAGGAGGAACTATAGGCTCCGGATAGTCGTATTCGGCAATAGTCTGACCGTTAGCGAGATACGAATTAAAGAGCGTCAGACCGCCAAAAACGTATGTTTTGCCTTCATCAAAATAGCCTTTACCGATAGCATGGTATCCCTCGGCATGGAGGGAGGTTACGCCGGAGTTGATGAAGATCGGGCCGCAGATACCATTCCAACCGCTACCTATACCGGCTGCATGTGAACCGGCACTGGCTATAATCTCTCCGCCATTGATGATGATCGTACCGCACTCGGACCAATAGTCGGAACCGGCATTTATTTGATGCCATCCTGAACCGATAGCGGCACTATATTTGAATGATATTGCCGTTACCTTGCCGCCATTGATGGTGATATCTCCGCAAGAGGTTTCGTGGGATCCTCCGATACCGGCTCCCTGCTTACTATAAGCAAAGATTTCGCCGCCATTGATGACAATGCTTCCACAAGAGTGGTGGGAAGAAAGGACATTCTTGTAGTACTTATGACCGGCACCGATAGCAGCACCGTAATTGGCAACGACATCCAATTTTGCTACGCTTGCCCCCGGAGCCGCATCGATCGTCAGCGTATATGGCTTATATGTAATATAACCTTCTCCACCATAAATAGCACCGCCTTTTTCGACAAAGATACCTGCAGCATAACCACCGTACGGATAAACATAATTACTACCCTCTAAAAGGATGGTAGCACTTCCGTTACAGTGAATGCCCGAGTGACCTTCGTGTGCATACTTAGGGTACCCCGGGGCGATAGTTGCATTCCGAAGTGTAATGGTAGCACCATCGGCAATCTCAAGAATGACATTGGTTAGCAGTTTACCGGTTACTACATCTCCGTTATGGAGGGTTTTGGTGGTACCACTCTGCAGCCGGTTGAGCACCACTAATTCTGCAAATACTCCCGTTGCCATCAGGCACATGAGAGTAAGTAGTAAAATTTTCTTCATAATGTTAATAATTTTAGTTAATCAGTTTGTTTGTTTCTTAGTAACCTTGCGGCGACCCGACGCCGCAAGGCCTAAGGTTTTAACGTGCGCTTAGCGCACCTCTACGCCTCGTGCATCGTACATCTTGTCGCCGACGAGGATGAAGAGTTGACCGTCACGGAGCACCTTTGTACTTTGTACATTGTCCCCTTGTACTTCCTCTACGCCTTCTCCGTAACTTGTTGTGAAGGAGACAGATTTACCGATGATATCATCAATAACGCCACACAAACTTTGTATGCCTACTGTATATCTGGTCTTCGGTTGCAAACCGGTCAAGAGGATGTGACTATCCTCCGTATCAATTAAACCACCCGGTTTTACGCTTAGTAACCAACCTTTCTGATAGGGCGATGTCGCATCCCAGAAGATCTCTGCGGTAGTACCGGTAACGTTGACAACCGTGATATTCTCTACCTGCGGGCAAGTGAACGAGGTGAAATAACCCGGTTCCGAACTACCGCCATCCGGACGAGCATAAGCACTGGACAAGGAACTAAAGCTCGTACCATTACCTCCCACCAAACTACTGCACTGAGAGAACATCTCGGTTGCACTGAGATAAGTTAAATCAGCGTTGCAATAAATTGTATGAAGAGAGGAGCAACCATTGAACATACCGTACAGATTCGTTATACTACCCAAATCATACTGATTGATACCCAAAATCACTTCCTCCAGTCCCGAACATCCATTGAACATAGACGCTACATTCTGTACTTCCATTAGATCAAACGAACGGAGATCCAAATAGGTCAATGAATTACATCCTTCGAACATCTGACCCAGATCGGTTGCAGAATACGTATCGATATTCTCCAGACCGATGATGTCCGTCATATTTTTTAACGAATAACTATAGCCTCTACCGCTTCCTCCGAAGAACAAACTTCTGAAGCCGGTAAAACTTGCATTCGCGAACGACGGATCAATGATGGCTGTTAGCACATCATCGTGATAGGAAGCAAAACGTGTACCGGGGTTAGCGGGGTTATAGAGCTCTACGGTTCCGGTACGGCTCGAACGCTTGTTGTCATAGTAGTAGGTCAGCACACCATCCTCATAGACCGTATAAGCCTCGCTGGCCGCCGGTGAGGGAGGAGTAGGAGTCTGCGAAGTAGTAAAGTGTACAATATCAGACGGCATATTTATTCCGTAATGACCGCACGCGTGCGAAATATAGACAGAATAATTGGTATTCGGCTGCAAATTCGTCAATCTATACGAATACTTACCGGAAACGTAATACTCTTGAAGATTATTATTCTGTACCAACATCACGTAGAAGGTGTTCCTATCCGGTACATTGTCGCAAGACCAGGAAACCAACGCCGAGTTATGGGTCTTTTCGGTCACGGTCACATCATAAGGTTGTTCACATACCGGTTCGGGTTCGGGTTCAGGCACAACAGGAGTCGGATAGATGTACTCCTCCGCCGTCAGACCCTGCGGAAAAGACTGACCGAAAAGCATCAAACCATGCCGGAATTCCTGTGTTTCGGGGCCTTTTCCTATACAGCGATAACCTTTCGCATAAACTGAATCTACGCCTTCATTGATGAAGATAGCTTCGCATCGGCCTTGAGAACCGGTGCCAATACCCGCAGCTAAATTATTAAAATTCTCGGCTTTTACCGAACCGCCATTGATTCGGATGATACCACAGTCTGCCCAATATTTACTGCCGTTTCCATCCGTATGATATCCGGAGCCGATAGCTGCACTATAACCATACGTTTTTGCCACAACGCTACCGCCATTGATGGTAATGTCGCCACAAGAGGTCTCATGAGCGCCACCAATACCGGCACCATACGTACTCTGGGCATAAATACGGCCGCTCTCAATCACGATATTTCCGCAGCTGTTGAATCCGCTTGCTATCGATGGGTTCACTTTAGCAAAAGCACCGATAGCGGCTCCGCTCTCGGCATACACTTTCAGCATAGAAAGCTGCACCTCCTGTGCGGCACGGATAGTCAGGGTTTTGCCTTTTGGTACATAGATACCCGGTGCGTCATCACCATAGGCATGAATTTTATTACCGAAGTACCGGATTTCGATAGTAGCATCTCCTTTGCAGTACACGCCGGCATGCTGCTGGCTATAACTTGTAGGACCTCCTTCGTAGTCCGGTTCGATGACTACATCGTTAAAGAAAACCAATGCTCCGGATTCAATGACGACCTTGACATTCTTTGACAAATGTCCGGTAGCGGTATCACCGCTCTTTAGGGTAACTGTCGAACCAGCTTTGGCTTCATTCAAGACAACCCAGCCGGCGTTTGCGCTCACCGCCATCAGCAGTGCCAGCACCATAAATAACATCTTTTTCATAAAATTTATCAATTAGTGAGTAAATAATGCAATTTTCACCTTTCACCTTTCAATTTTCCACTTTCCTTCCCTGTACATCGTACGTTTGTCCTTCGTAGATGACATAGAGTTGACCGTTCTTGATTGTTTTGCGCATCGGAGCTGCGTTATTGGGATGCGGGTTCGAAACGGCACTCTTAGGCAGATCGTTGAATACAGTCGGGCAGGTGAAGAAACTGTTTCCGTCCACATCGGTGATCTGTACATAGTAGCGTCCTGAAGGCATGGCGTTCTCGTATTCCGAAAGGGTTGTACGAATCCATTGTTGGTTAGCACCCTTGATCGGATTACCCTCCTTATACCACTGGTAGGAAACAAACTTGCCTTTACCGCCTCCTTCACCGTTATCTACAAACATGAAATCATCCCATTTAGCATACACCAAACCGGATTGGCAGGTAGGATTCGGTACGTAGATGGCATATGAGTCGCACCACATAATCTCATTGAGACGGTCATAGATATAAATCTTATAAATATGTGTTCCGATTCCCATTGTAACCAACATTTTTACACTGTCCGGCTCGAAATAGGTATCCTGACGACCATAAGTCAGCTCCACAGGCGATGAACCACCTTCCTTATAGACCCGATAGAAAATATCCATACCACAGAACTGTTGGTTAGTCTGCGGATCAATCGTATAGGCAGTTGTTTTGATGAGAGCATTCGCCTGATTAGTGAGCATATCCGGAATAGCCTCAATGCGGTGATGCTCGGTATGATAGTTCACGCGTACATAATACACATCGTACTGCAAATAGTCATAAGCACGGTCATTTGGTTCCGGATATTGTTCATCTATCAACGTAGCCGTTCCATTTGCTACACGACGGATCGGCGCATTGATCTGCATATTTTTATACGTCAGAATAATGTACGTATGCAGACCTACGTACGGTGCTTCTAATGTGAACGACTGAATATCATCGAAATAACCCTTCTCAACCAAATCCGGCATATCGGTCAGGCGGTTGATCTCATATAAGGCGATGTACTGCGCATCCTGATACCCCTGAACACCTGTATAGGTAGAACTAATTGATACCGGGCTCTTCGCGTGACAGGTATAAGGATCACAATCGACAAAAATTGTATCATGCTCTACTACCGGCACTTGGCCTTGAGCTGCGATCGTGAGGGACATCAAACATCCCACGAAAAATAAAATATAGCGTTTCATAACTTTCAATTTTTCAATTTTCAATTTTCAATTTACTTTTCGATTCTGTCTTTCTCGAATACCGGGATGATCTCTACACGGCGGTCGAGGGAGATATCGTGATAGGGGTTCTCGGAGTCGTCATACTGCTGGGTATAACTGAAACCTTTGCTGACAATCTGATCCGAAGGTACGCCTTTTTTCTTGAGCAGGCGGACAATCGAAGCCGCACGACGCTCGGAGAGGTTCTGGTTGTACTCGAGCGAACCCTCTTTCGATGCGTGACCGTAAACGAGTACCATCTGCTCCGGGTGCTCTTTGAGCACATCGGCAATACGATCCACCACATCTGCCGGTTTGAGTTTCGGTTTGTCGCTGTCGAAATCGAACCAAATAACCGATTTCTTCATGATCTCGTTGATCTTCTTCGCTGCAACCGGTACGTTCTCAACCTCCTCACGACGAGCTAAGGTGAAAGTCGTATCACGCATAACGAGGTTCTCGTATTTCTTCGGTTTGCGAACCGGCGTGTTCCAGCTGATACCTACTTTCACACCGACATCCCACGGATGAACCGCCTGTACATAATCAGTAGCGATCACACCGTCGTAGTTCTCCATGAACGCATGCTGACGGTATCCGGTTTCGTTGTTATTACGCCAACCGATCTCTTTGCCTGCACCGTCACGCAGGTTATTGAATGTGTAGTTGGCATACACACCTACCATGAGGTCCAGATGCTCCATGAGCGGAATCATGAATCCTAAATCCGCCATACCGTCCACCGAGAGGTTTTTCAGACTCAGGTTCTTACCATCCGTCATCCAGCTGGCACTCTGACCGATTACCTCTTCGTAATAATCGCGGTCGGTACCCATCGTACCATCGAGTTTGAGACCCCATTTCGAGTACTCACCCGTGTGCTCGATAGCACCGCTCACGAGGTTGTACTTCTGTCCTACGAGGTAGTTCACCTTTGCGCCCAGGTCAAAGAACAGACGCAGCTGGTTGTTGCGGTGCGAAACACGCTTCATGTCCGCAATCGGGAATTGGAACTGGAATCCAATCGGCAAACCGAGCAGGAACGAAGTCTGATGCTCTTTCCAGTTCTTCATCGTTACGGTGTGACTGTACTCCTCACCGTTATCCGAGTCGCCGTTGGAGGTCCAGGTCTTCGTACCATTGAGCACCGAATAACTGTTCATCTGCTCTGCCTGAAGACCTACCATGAAACCGACATTCTCATGGAAGTAATACACATAGTTGAACTGAGCCAACCAGTTGAAACCACCATCATTGCGGGCATTCTGCAGACCATTGTACAGATCCTTCAGACCATAACCCATCGAGCCGTAACCGGCACCGACCAGAGCTTGCAGGTAATGTCCCTTACGAGTCCAAGCGGTATCTACCTCTTGCGGAATCTCGTTCTTGACGGTTTTAGTGGTGTATGTAAACGTAGTATCCATATAAACATGGATGATCTCCGTTTTTTTCTCGATGTCTTCCGAGGGAGAGGTCGCCGGAACCTGTTTCGTCTCCGTCTTCACTTTCTCACCCGCAAAGCCCATCATCATACAGCTCAAAGCTGCTACCAGAAATAAAACTTTTTTCATACGGTAGTGAATTTTTAGTTATACATTTAGTTTGTTAAATATGTTTTTTTCTAAAACTTTTAAAGAACACGTGGGATTATTTTATTATTATATATTAAGGAACAGGCGCGCACATATATACACGCACGAAAAAAGGGCAGCGCTCACGAAACGTGAGCACCGCCCTTAGCGTTACTTGACTTATTCGTACAGCCTAAGATACGAATACTATCCCTCTTCGCCCATATACCACCATTCGCAATATGGGGGGGGTAATTCTAACTTGCTGATTTATAAACATTTACAATACTTTTGTAAAGTGATAACTGTCATGTCAAATCCTCCTTTTCCGGGTATTCCGCCACATACTGTACACTACTTCGCCTGCAAAGGTACGACAATTTTTTGGAATGTGCAAGAAAAAAAAGAAAAAAAATGACTTGTGCCCTGATTTTTTAGAAGATTTTTTATTTGTAATCAGTAGCAGAACACGCTGCCTTCCGATTTGGGGTTTGGGGTTTTACATTTTGTTTAACAACTCGTCCGTACTCCATTCCATACGGTTGAAACCGAACCACTTTTTGCCGAGGTCTTTAAGGAGTGCTTTCAACCGGTCGCAATTTGCGACCAGTTCGATGCAATCATCATAATCCGCCTGCAAAAGTACGCATTTTTTCGGAAATACGCAAGATTTTTAGAAAAAAAATAAATTTTGTAAGATATTTTGTTGGTTTAGGCGCGGTTTGGGGGCTACAGGATCCAAGTCCGGTTACACATTCATCAGCCGGTAGGTGAGATAGGCGGCATAGACAAGCAGGAGGATGGCTCCACCCCATCGTTTGATCTCGCGTTCCTTATTGGTCATCACAAACAGCCAAACCAATATACTGCCGACAGCAGCCATCCAGGCGTCCAACTCGATACCTTCATACGCCGGCAGCGGACGCACCGTGGCACTCACGCCGAGCACAAAGAAGACATTGAAGATATTCGACCCGATCACATTACCAAGCGCAATATCCGAGTTATGCTTCGTCGCCGCGATCACCGAGGTAGCCAACTCCGGCAGGGAAGTGCCTAACGCCACAACGGTCAAACCTATCACCGCTTCCGAGACACCCATCCGGGTAGCGATATCCACTGCACTCTTGACAATCAGTTCTCCGCCTGCAACCAGACCGATAAGACCGACGCAAATAAGCAGAACCGCCTTCCCTACAGACATGTTTTTAGCCGTATTTTCCGCCGGTTCTTGTTCCTCCGGATGATCCTTCGCATGGCGGAGGGTATTATAGAGGAAATAGCAGAAGAAAAGCAGCAGTACAACACCCCCTGCACGACGAATTCCCTTGAATTCATCGGCATTTTCCGCGAAGTCAAGCACCGCAACAGGGGTGTTGAGCGTCGAGAGCGCCACGGCGGCGAACACCAGAATTCCGGCGATGATAGAAAGGGGGATGTCGAACTCCCGGCTGCGTTTCTGCGACACAACCGGATAAACCAATGCCGTTACACCGAGGATCACAAAAGTATTGATGATATTCGATCCCAGAATATTCGTAATCGCCAGATCGGTCGTTCCCTCCGCCACCGACACCATATTCACCACAAACTCAGGCATCGAAGTGCCGAAAGCAACAACGGTCAGACCGATCACCAGATCCGATATACCAAACCGCTTGGCTACCGCCGAAGCACCATCCACCAACCAGTCCGCGCCCTTCACAAGCGCGACAAATCCGATGACAATCAGCACTACGCCGACCCACCAGCCGATATTTAATAATGATTCTACCATTATGTTAAAATGGTTCCGCGTTGCGGAACGTTAAACTGTTACACATTAAACAGGAAATGCATAATATCGCCATCCTGCACCAGATAGTCCTTTCCTTCGGTAGCCAGTTTACCGGCTGCACGACATGCCGCTTCGCCTCCAAGCTCGATGAAATCGGCGTATTTGATCACCTCTGCACGGATAAACCCTTTCTCGAAATCGGTATGGATCACTCCTGCGCATTGGGGTGCTTTGGCTCCGGCTTTGAAGGTCCATGCACGCACCTCGTCCGAACCGGCTGTGAGGAAAGTACGGAGATTAAGCAGCGCATAAGCCGCTTTGATCAGACGGTTCACGCCGGACTCCTTCAAACCGATCTCCTCAAGGAACATCTGACGCTCCTCATAGGTCTCCAGTTCGGCTATCTCGCTCTCGATCTTAGCCGCCAGCACCAGCACTTGGGCATTCTCGTCCTTCACCGCCTCGCGCACCTGCTCCACATAGGCGTTGCCGCTCACCGCCGAAGCCTCATCCACATTGCAGACATACATCACCGGTTTGTTGGTCAGCAGAAAGAGGTCTTTCGCCGCCGCTTCCTGATCCTTGTTATCCAGTTCCACGGTACGCGCGCTCTTGCCTTGCGACAGCGCCTCACGGTATTTGACGAGCACCTCCAGTTGCAGCTTCGCCTGCTTGTCGCCTCCGGCTTTAGCCGCTTTCTCGCACTTCAGAATGCGTGATTCCACCGTCTCCAGATCCTTGAGTTGCAGCTCCGCATCGATGATCTCCTTGTCACGGACAGGGTTCACCGATCCGTCCACATGCACCACATTCTCGTCGTCGAAACAGCGCAGCACATGGATAATGGCATCCGTCTCGCGGATGTTTGCCAAGAATTTGTTTCCGAGTCCTTCTCCCTGGCTTGCGCCCTTCACCAGACCCGCGATATCCACGATTTCAACGGTGGTAGGAATGACTCCCCGCTCCGGTTGGCATAGTTCGCCGAGTTTGATCAGACGCTCATCGGGAACAGTGATGACGCCTACATTCGGCTCGATCGTACAGAACGGGAAATTAGCGCTCTGCGCTTTCGCGTTACTCAGACAGTTGAAAAGAGTGCTTTTGCCCACATTAGGCAAGCCTACTATACCACATTGCAAAGACATAATGATTATTTATTTCAAAAAAACGCACAAAATTACTGCTTTTTTCGCGAATATGCAAATAATAATCAAAAAAAACACCTTAAAATCTTGCGTATATAAAAAAAATATAGTACCTTTGCAGCCGATTTTTATTGCCGCGGTGGTGGAATAGGTAGACACGAGGGACTTAAAATCCCTTGGCCAGTGATGGCTGTGCGGGTTCGATTCCCGCCCGCGGTACTTCTTCTCTAAATAACAACTACTCATGAAAAAAGAAGTATTCTCCATTTTCTTTCTATTATTAATGTTCGCGTGCGCGTGCCCGCTTGCAGCCCAGACAGTGAATGTAGGTACAGCGGATGAGCTGGAGGCGATTGCCGCCCGGTCTGCGACAGAGGACTTCAGCGGTCAGACGGTCACGCTGACTGCCGATATTGATCTGGGCGGACGCCAATGGTCTCCAATCGGCACGAAGGACCTTCCATTCAAAGGAACATTCGATGGTAACGGACACCTGATCAAAGGTCTGCGGGCGTTTGCCGGAACGGCTACCGACGGCGTCGGTTTATTCGGTTATATCGCCCAGGGAGGCGTAGTGGAGAATTTAGGTATCAACGGCGGTACGCTCGTAGCGAAGACCAAACGCCGTATCGGTACGATCGCCGGCGTATGCGACGGTACGATCCGTCAGTGCTGGAGCATGGCGGAGATAGCTGTAGCAGGTAATGTGGTCGGCGGTCTGGTAGGCGATCTGACGGGCAACGGCGTGATCGAGGACTGCTACCAATCAGGCTTGATCCTGAACGGCGCAGACACGATCGGAGGTATCGTAGGCCGTAACGCCGGCAAACTGATCCGTGTATACAATACCGGTTATGCCAAGAACGGCAAAGCGATTGTAGGTCTGGACGAAGGAGGAAGTTACACCGATTGCTATTACGACCGCAAGGTGTACTACCAGATGCCGGGTGTGGAGGGCGATAAGATCCATGCGATCGATGTCACCAAGGAGATGTTCTCTATCTTCGAGGGAAACGCCGCATGGACCACCGGCGAAGTACGTTATCCGATGCTTACCCGCTTTGCCGCTACCGACGCCGCCAAACTGTCAGCGGCTCCGATGTATATAGATACGGACAATCTGGATCCTGTGAACCACGCCAATGACCTGACGGTGCAGTTCCAAGTGAGCGTAGAAGACGGTATCACATGGGAATGTCAGGACGAGAGCGACAAGCAATGGATCCAGATCAGCGGCGAAGATGTGACGGTTGTCCGTCCTTGCACCGAGACCGATGTGCTTGTAGACTCGAAATTAGGCACCGAGACCCGCATCGTGTATATGCGTCCCCGCCGCGTAGAGGATTTGCTGGCCGGTGATTTCACCGGTTGGAACGCCGAAACAGGAGAGATGCCGTATATCAACGGCTATTGCTTCGAATCGACATGGAAACTGGCGATGGACTGCTATATGACTCTGGCAGAGGAAGGATGGATCGGCACCGGCGATTACCACTACAAAGTGGAGTTATGGGAGATTGCCGGCACGGACACCACCTACATCCGCACCATCAAGAACGATATGGACAAGGAGGATATGACCAGTACGGAATACACGGAATGGTTCCGCAATTTCTATATCCCGACGGATGTAGCCGGTCATTTCCTGCTCCGCAGTTTCGTGCATGACAACGGCTGCGTACCCGGATGGATCGAGAACAAACTCGGTTTTGAGTTCGTAGTCTTCGGCGAATTCGTTCCGGGCGAGATTGTAACGAAGACCGATACGATCCTGCTGAACACTATTCCTACCTTTGTGAACGGCGCAAGCAAATCCGAATCGTACGGAGGAGGCGGACCTGTTTACTACCAATGGTTCGTCAACGGCGATACGATTCCGAGTCAGACAGGTCTGAATCTGGAGGATTACCCGATCAGCGAAGCCGGAACCTACAAGTTCACTCGCGGCACACACGACAGCATCTGCTATACGCCGGAATCCACGCTGGATTATTTAGGCATATATACCGTAGTGGCCTTCGATCCATTCGATCCGGGCGAGATCAGTAATCATAGCGACACCATTTTCTGCGACATAGAGGATGCCAAAGCGTATGTCATCGATGCCACTCCGGCTACCGGCGGTATATCGGACAAAGGCTACCACTATGAGTGGTATATCAAAAACGGCGGTTCCGAGACGCGGATCTCCGGTGCTAACGGAGAAGATCTGGCGCTAAGCAGTCTGGATCTGACAGCCGGTTATGACTACACCTTTATCCGCAAGGCGAAAGACAACACCCGTTTCACGACGCTCACCGATTCGCGTTACAGCAAGAAGATCCATATCATGGCTCCGCTGACCCCCGGCGCGATCGCCAATGCTACGCTGGCGAACTTCTGTTTCGAAGCAGATGCAACGGGTGCCACCACCGCCACTATCACTGTTTCGGAGAGAGAACCGGCGGTCTGCGCAGACGGATTAGAGTACCGCTGGATCCGTAATCCGGGAAACACCGTGATCGCTACCACAAAGGAACTGAATTATACATTCTCCCTCAGCGAGATCACATTGGGAGTCAACTACACCTATACCCGCGAGGTACGTAATACCAACCCCGATTGCGCCTGGATCCCCTCATCGGGTTATACAGAGCAGAAATACGGGCAGAAAGGTTATCAGGAGATTACGACCGTGGTTTGCCAGAACGATCTGCCTCTGACCATGACGCTGGAGAACGGTCAGACCCATGTCTTCAATTCGGCTTCCGATACCTGGACCGTTACCGATAACAGCGGCGATTGCCCCAATGTGACGGTTTATAAACTGGAGCTGGCTACCATGCCGAACTTCCATCTGGATGAGTTCGTCAGCTGGTGCCAGACGACCGGCACACTTTCCATCAATTACACTGACGATCCGACAATCCCAACCAATGTGTTCCATATCGAATATTCGTCAGATTTGGCAAACCGAATGGGAAAGAACGATACCACAGGTGTGATCACGACACCAGGTGTTATCCTCTTCGAAAATGTACCGGATCTAGGAGATTTCGAGAGTTACGACTTATATATGCTCGTCAAATTGGGTTATCGTTCAGAGACAGCCTCCGGCGCATGTTACAGTACTTCGCATATGATGCGCCTCTATCCAAGGCTTGGCGGATACGTATATAGCAAGTACGACCGCGTGGTCTTCGTGGACAACAACCCCGAGAACGGTGCATTACCCGATGTATCGGACAAACTGGAGTTCGTCTCCTATCAGTGGTATAAGAATGGTTTGGAGCAACCAGGGCAAACCGGTCAATACTACCACGAAGGCGGAGCATTACTGAATGGCGTCTTCTACTGCAAGTTGGTAGATTCCAAAGGAACCGTTCATCGCACCTGCGAGATCACGCTTCCGGCAGAAAGCGGTTCGTCCGCTCCGCAGGCAACGGCGGTATATCCTGTTCCCGTAAACGCAGGCGAAGCATTGACCATAGACGGTTTCGGTACCGCACAGATCGTTTCGCTGTCAGGCGAACGGATTCGCACCGTGGAAGAGATCAACTCCAGAACCGTAGTGAATGCGCCGGGAATACCGGGTATCTATTTCGTACAGATCACCACGGAAGAAGGGGTGGTAGAATCGCATAAGTTAATCGTTAAATGACAGGAGGAACGGATATGAAAAAGACATCTCTGATAGCAAGCATCTTGTTAGTGGCCGTTTCTCTTTCGGCAAAGCAGTATCCCGACTCCGTACAGCAGGCAAGCGCGGAAGAACCCAATATCGCTTACGGATGGAACTTCGAGTTCGGCGGCGGATTGGGCGTGAGCGGCTATACCTTCAAGCAACTCGGTTCGTCCTTCTCTCCTGCCTACACCACCAATCAAGTCGGCTTCCCGTTCGGCAATGCGGAGTTGGGTATCAACTATTATTTCGTGCCATGGATGGGTATCGGTACCGGCGTGGAGTTCTCCGCTTACACCAACCGTACGGCGGTAACGAAACCGTGGACTCAGACCACTTATGACCAATACGGAGGTGCTCCGGGTCTATACACGATCACCTCTACTCCGGGCAACCTGAACGAATACCAAAACCTCTATATGCTGGAAGTCCCGGTAACTTTGAAGTTCCGCTACCGCCCCGGCGTGGTAGGTATGACCGCTACGGCCGGTATGAAACTCGGTTTCCCAGTGTACAACAATTATCGTCTGGCGGACGGAGGCACATTTGACAACCAGGTCTATTATGAGTATTTCGACCTGCTGATGCATGATGTGCCGGGAGTTATCAATGATATTACGATTCCGGGCGCTTCCGGTCAGTTGGAATCCTCGCGGTTCAATCTGGTCAATTATGCCGCGTATCTGGAGTTAGGTATGCTCATCCGTGTCCACCAGCGCGTCGAACTGGCTATCTCGGCTTTCGGTACATATTACATCAATGATGTAATGGCTAACCACAGCACGACGGCACTCGGTTTTGCCGATGGCACCAAAGCCGGCGAATATCCGATGCCGTATACCACAGCATACAACGGCGCTCTCCGAAGCGCAGAGGTGGAGACCCTTCATCCATGGAACGCTGGTATCAAATTAGCAGTACAGATCAATGCCAACCGCACGAAGGCGCAGCGTGACTATGATCGCGAACAACGCCGCTTGCGCAAACAAAAACCGGCACCCGAACCGGAAGATACCCTTGCCGAAGAGATTATTCCGGAGGTCATCGACACGATCGTACCGGAAGTTGTACCCGAACCTGATCCGCGCGAAGAGGCTATCCGCCGTATTCTGCAGATTGCAGAGGAGAACCAAATCGATATATGCGAGACCTTCTGCGCTATTCATGACACGATCTATCTCTATCGTGATCCGGAACCCACACCGGTCATCAAAGAAGATACGGTAGCAAAGCAGTTGGATGACCTGCTGATGAAAGCAGTGATCTTCTTCGATCTGGACAAAGCTATTCCTATTCTCGAACCGGAAGATATCCTGATCCAGATCGCCGCGATTCTGAAGCAACATCCGGATCAGAAGATCCATGTCAACGGCCATGCCTGCAAATTAGGCAAACCTAATTACAACAAGCGTCTGGCAATGCGCCGTGCGCAGGCTGTTGCTGCGCAACTCAAAGAGTTGGGCGTTCGTGAAGACCAGATGATTATCGCCAGTCTAGGCGATGATGTGCCCTATCGTTATCAGGGACATCACCAGTTGAGCAAAGACCGTCGCGTTGAGATTGTGCCCACCTATCGCACGACTGAAATCGTACGGCCCGGCTCACGCCTCGCGCAGATCGCACGACGCCACTATGGCAATCCGGATTTCTGGGTGTTCATCTATGAGGCTAACCGCGATCAGATCACGGATCCGAGCAACCTGCCTACCGGCATTGAAGTGGAGATCCCGAATCTGTCAGAGAGACTCAAAGGCATGACGGAGACCCAAGCCGCCGAAGAGGCACAGCGGCTCAAAGAAGAGATTATGCAAAACAAATAAATTAGTATCTCCTGATCGCTACCAGATGGTGTGAATAACCGCCCTGCTCTACACTGAAGATCCCGGTTTCATCGAGTTTTTCCACCTTCACTCTACCCGAGCAATGGATCAGCCGTTCGCTATCTATGACGATACCGACATGGCTGATCCTTCCGTCTTCATGATCAAAGAACGCCAGATCACCGGCTTTCGCCTTCTTGAGTCCGGCGATAACTTTCCCTTGCGTAATTTGTTCGCTTGCATTCCGCAGCAGATGTTTCCCGAAAAGAGACAGTATCACCTGCGTGAAGCCGGAGCAATCCATTCCCATTGCGTTTTTGCCGCCCCATAGATAGGGTACATTCAGGAAAAAACGGGTTACTTGGAGGAGATTCTGTTCGTTCAAATCAAGCGGATTGGCAATCACCATCCCCGGATCGATACGGAATCCGACTCCCAGCACTTCGAATCGTCCTATCCTTGCCTGCCGGCCATTATATTCCTCCGTTTTGATCTCATAACGGGTCAAACGGGTCCCTGCAGTCAAAGGAATAGTCTGGCCGTTATTCTCGCTCATCGCATACGCCATCGGCATAATCACATACGCAGCATCCTTGAGCGCCTGATGATGAGTTGTATAATCTTTCCCTCCGATGGAAGCGACCATTTTGGCATCCACCCATCCCTCTTGGTTATCTCCCTCCAGACGGATACGCATCCATCGGGGTTGCGTCTCCAGGACGGTAGCGATCTCCCCGAAAAGCATCTGGGTGTTCTGTTCGCTTCCTTCTCGTGCTTCCGCACGCACGGGCACGACACTATGTAACGCTATTACTCTCATTACCACACTTCTTTGGGCGTTTCGTTATCTTTTCTGGGGTAATCAATCGAATAGTGCAAGCCACGGGATTCTTTGCGCTCGATAGCCTGACGGGTGATCAGGTAGCCTACGTTGATCATATTGCGCAACTCGCAGATATCCTTCGTAGCCTTCACGCGGCGGAAAAGATCTTCGGTCTCTTCATACAGCACATCCAGCCGCTCCCATGCGCGGCGCAGACGCAGATCCGAACGGACGATACCTACATAGGTGGACATGATCTGGCCTACCTCCTTCACATCCTGCGCGATCAGCACGCGTTCCTCGATGCTCAGTGTCCCCTCGTCATTCCATGCCGGCACAGCCTCGTTAAAACCGTAATCTTCTATCACCGACAGACTATGCTTGGCCGCAGCCTCAGCATAGACCACCGCCTCGATAAGCGAATTAGACGCCAACCGGTTACCGCCATGCAGACCGGTGCAGGAGCACTCGCCTACCGCATAGAGACGACGAATGGAGGATTGCCCGTCCAGATCCACCTTGATTCCTCCGCACATATAATGGGCACAAGGGGCTACGGGGATATAGTCTTTGGTGATGTCTATACCGATAGACATACATTTGGCATAGATATTCGGGAAGTGATGCTTGGTCTCCTCCGGATCCTTATGTGTTACATCCAGACATACATGGTCAATCGCATGCACCTTCATCTCATTATCTATCGCGCGCGCTACTATATCACGCGGAGCCAGACTCAGACGCGGGTCGTATTTCTGCATAAACTCCTCTCCGTTAGGCAGTCGCAGGATACCTCCGTAGCCACGCATAGCCTCAGTAATGAGGTAGGCCGGATGCGTTTCCTGGGGGTTGAAAAGGCTGGTAGGGTGGAACTGCACGAACTCCATATCTTTCACCTGACCTTTGGCACGATAGACCATAGCAATACCGTCTCCGGTAGCAATCTCAGGGTTTGTTGTTGTCGCGTACACGGCACCCGTTCCGCCGGTAGCCATCAAGGTAATACGGCTCAGATAGGTATCTATCTTCTGTGTCTCGGGATTGAGAATATAGGCACCATAGCACTCTATATCCGGCGTCCGGCGGGTTACACGCACTCCCAAATGGTGCTGCGTGATGATCTCTACCGCGAAATGGTTCTCCAGTACATCAATATACGGATTACGGCGAACGGTCTCCATCAGTCCGCGTTGGATCTCTGCACCGGTATCATCGGCATGGTGCAGAATACGGAATTCAGAGTGCCCGCCCTCGCGATGCAGATCGAATGTACCATCTTCCTTCTTGTCGAAATTGACGCCCCAGTTAACCAGTTCGGCTATACCCCTCGGCGCATTGCGGACCACCTGTTCCACTGCCGCCGGATCGCTTAGCCAGTCTCCGGCAACCATCGTGTCATGGATATGCTTCTCGAAATCATCTACCAGCAGGTTCGTCACAGAGGCGATACCTCCCTGTGCTTTTGCTGTGTTTGCTTCCTCCAGCGTTGTCTTGCAGCACAAGGCAATGCGGTATTTCTCAGTACGCGCTACCTGGAGCGCAAAACTCATACCGGCTACTCCGCCGCCGATAATCAGAAAATCGTATTTTTTTGTCATAGTTGTTATGATTTTGCTTTACATAAGGCGAATACACTGAACCTCGCTCCGCGGAAAAGCCGCATTGCCTGAAGGCATGACCGTACTGTTTCGCCGGTAGTGACCAAATCGTCCACCAATAATATGTGCTTCCGATACATCTGCTCCGGATGATTTACCGCAAACGCATCGCGTACATTCTCTTTCCTTCCCTCTCCCGTCTGGAGCGCTTGTTGGGGAGTATCTTTCGATCGCGTCAGATGGGTGGTATCTATTGTTATACCCGTGATCTCACTCAATCCCCGGGCTATGTATTCCGACTGGTTATATCCGCGGCTACGGTATCTGTTCGGATGCAAAGGCACCGGCATAATACAGTCGATTTCATCGAAGAAATCCGTGTATATAAACTCTTTCGCCGCCTCGCGTGCCAACAGATATCCTATCTCCGGCCGGTCCGCATATTTCATGATATGAACAGCGCGCTGGACAGGTTGGTCTTTCTCATAATAGAGATAGGCAGCCGCTCGCTGCAAATGCATCCTTTTCATTGACGCAGCAATATCCGTCTTCATTCCGGAGATCGCCATCTCCGTACTATTCTGACGCATTTGCGCTTGCTCTGTTTTGGACATTTCCGCCAGACATTGTCCGCATATCTCGCCACGCTTCCGTTCCCTGTTCTCTCCCAAATACGTATTGCATAAAGGGCAGACATGCGGATATAATATATCTAAAACCGGATGCACAATTCGTTTGTATTATCCTACATTAAACTGCGAACCTCCGATGAATTCGCGTAAAATAGAGGTTCGAGGGATATAGGAAGCCTCTAATCCTTCGAAGAAACTGAGATAGTATAACAACCGCTCGGCTATCTTATATTCTTCTGCGGCAGCCGGCACTGTCTGGAGCGCAGTCTCCACCGCATAGCGGATAGCCGGCAGTTCATAGGTCATCGAGGTATCAAACTGCGCATCCGCCTCTCCGCGAAAAGGTTCAATCCATTTCGTCTCGCCGTCACGTACAGAGGGCCAGGACGCGATAGTCTTCTGCGGAGATTTGCCGCGCGTACGCAAGTCCCTGCTTATACGGCGCAGCAGACGATGTACATAGGTAGGTACCCAGGTCTCTCCGTCCAAGGAGACCGGACTCATCGGCGCCGCATAGATCTTGTATTTGCGGGTTGCATCAATATTCGCCGTCAGGATCGGGTTCAAGGCATGAATGCCCTCTATCACCAAAATGGAATCTTGCTCCAGCTGTAGCGTTTCTCCGAGGTACTCCCGTTTCTCTTCCGCGAAATTAAAGGTAGGTAATGCAATCTCTTTGCCTCCGATCAACGCCTTCAGGTCTTCCTCTAATTGCTTCAGATCAATCGCATAGACCGATTCGTAATCCTTATTCCCCTGTTCATCCCGCGGCGTGAGCGAACCGTCCACATACCAGTTGTCAAGCGATAGGGCTACAGGTTGTTTCTCCTGCGCCAATAACTCCAGACAGAGTTTATGCGAAGTGCTGGTTTTACCGCTGGATGAAGGACCGGCAATCAGCACCACCTTCACATCCGCCCGTGAGCATATGTCACGCGCAATGGATGCGAGTTGCTCCGAATGGTAACGCTCACCTTCCGCCACTAACTCTGCGGCATGTCCGCTCTCTATCATCTCATTGATATACGCCACCCGGCGTTGGTTCTCAGGGATCGACATCTGGTATAATCTTTACGTTTTTATAAGTTGGTATTCGGGTTGTCTGCGAGATCGCCTCATGGATGCGTCGCTTTGCTTCCGCCATATTGGCGCCCTGCTCGATACGCAAAACTATCTCCCGGATGGTATAGGCTTGCACCCGCTCGATAGAAGGCGTGATCACAGCCGATGTGCGCTTGCCGAAAATCTGCGAGAGATAACTCTGCAGCTGCAATGCCGCCTGCTGCACCCGTCCGGCATCATGATCACGTAATTGGAGCCGGATCAGCCGAAAGAACGGCGGATAGGCAAAGAGTTTCCTCTCTTCTATTTGCTGGGCATACAGCGCTGTGTAATCATGCTTCTGCACGATTTGCAGTACTGCGTTCTCCGGTGCGAAAGTCTGGATCCACACCTCACCCTTATCTCCTTTCCGTCCGGCTCTGCCGGCTACCTGCTCCAGCATCTGGTATGCCCGTTCATATGCCCTGAAATCCGATTGGTTGTATAACGGATCCGCATTCAGGACGGCTACCAGACGCACATCATCGAAATGCAGGCCTTTCGTTACCATCTGAGTGCCGACCAGGATATCACACTCATGACGGGCGAACGAATTGATGATATCCTGATAGGAGTTCTTATTACGCGTTGTATCAAGATCCATGCGCAGCACACGAGCTTCCGGAAACAGATTCTGTATCTCATCTTCTATCCGCTCCGTGCCGAAACCTATCATCTTCATCTCCCCTCCGCAATGCGGGCAAACAGGCGGTATCGGTGTATGATAACCGCAATAATGGCATCTCAGTTCATTCGCGCGTTTATGGAGGGTCATCGGCACATCGCATTGGATGCATCGGGGCGGTTGACCGCACCGGGTACACTGGAGTTGCGGCGCGTACCCCCGGCGGTTCTGGAAAAGAATAACTTGCTTGTGATCCGCCAGACATTCGCGGATCCGATCTACCAACGGGTCGCTGAAATAGCCATACATCTCTTTTCTATTGTACTGCTTACGCAGATCAATCAGTTTTATCTCCGGCAATTCAGCCCCTCCGAAACGCTCTGTGAGCGATACCAGGCCATACACTCCTTTCTGAGCCAGATAGTATGATTCCATCGAAGGCGTTGCCGTTCCGAGCAGTACGCGCGAATGGTGTGATTTCGCCATCATGATTGCGCTTGCACGGGCGTGATAACGGGGTGCCGGTTCGGTCTGCTTGTAACTGGGATCATGCTCCTCATCTACAATAACCAGTCCGATATGCGGAATGGGTAAAAAGACGGCACTTCTGGCTCCTATCACCACATGCGGCTCTTGCTTGGCTGCTGCATAATAAAGCCGTTCGCGCTCCGCATCCGTGAAACGGCTGTGATAAACAATCAGTTTATCCCCGAAGACACATTGCAGCCGAGAGGTCAGTTGCGTCGTCAGAGCGATCTCCGGAACAAGATAAAGTACATTATTGTCGGCTTCTAACTGCGCTTGAATAAGATGAATATAGATGTCGGTCTTCCCGCTGGAAGTCACTCCGTGAAGTAGTACTATATCTTTTCCGGAGAGCCATAAATGCCCGATTTCATCGGCAGCTTTCTGCTGCGACGGCGATAGGGCGTGCATCGGCTCAACAGGTCCGTCATAGCCGGAAGAAGTTGTTTTCCTGCGTTTGGGAGGAGCCACTAATCGTTTATCCACCCCTCCGGGTAGCGCCGCAGCCATTACTTCGCCCAGAGTACACATATAATATCCGCTCATCCATTGCCATAAAGCCAATTGCTCGGCCGAGACTACCGGAGCCGTGTCTATAATGGCAGTGATCGGACGGATCTTAGATGCCATCCCCGGTTCAACCGGCTCCTCGTGTACGCGCAGCACAACGCCTCGCACCTCCTTTTTCATCAACGGCACAATCACCCGTGTTCCCGGAGCCGGTATAGACAAATTATCCGGGATGCTATAGGTATAACAATCTCGGATAGCTAATGGTAATATGACATCTACATATCTGTTCGTAAGCGTGATTTTTAATCTTTATCTCCCTTGCTCTTCAGCCGCAACCGCTTTGTTATAACATGCCCGGCAGAGAGGTTCGTAACTATCTGTTTCTCCCAGTAAGACGCGTTTGTCGGATGCTACCAGACGATGGCTCACATATGCCAGATCGCCGCAATGAACGCATATCGCATGGGTCTTATAGACATCATCTGCAATGGCCATCAGCGCCGGTATCGGACCGAACGGCACGCCGCGGTAGTCCATATCCAGCCCGGCTACAATCACGCGGATTCCCCGGTTGGCTAACTGCTGGCAGACATCCACGATACCCATATCGAAGAACTGCGCCTCGTCTATACCGACCACATCAATATCATCGACCATCAGCAAGATATTCTGGCTGCTGTCTACCGGCGTAGATTGAATCGCATTGCGGTCATGGCTCACCACATCTTCTTCGCTATAGCGGACATCTATTGCCGGCTTGTAGATCTCCACACGTAATTTAGCGAATTTAGCACGCTTCATACGACGGATCAGTTCTTCGGTCTTGCCGCTAAACATAGATCCGCATACAACTTCGATGGAACCGCGACGCAACGACGGCCCTTTGGTGTCTCGTTCTGAAAACATATTTCTTATCGTTAGTTCGTTTGCTTCATTATTCATGTACCGCCTCACTCGTTCAACTTCACATCCTGTGCATTCATCTGCAGCGTTGTCCGTCCGCGATAACTGTTTTCCTCCAGATAGAAGCATATATCAATGCTTTTGCCGTTCTGCAGATGAACAGCCTTGTCTCCTTGCCCGAAAGCGATGCCGTCCATAGCCACCACACGGTCGGTCAGATCCAGATGCAAATGCCTGCCTTCGCTCACAGCCCGTGAGTTACGGTTATTGATCAGATTGCGGCACAGGAAGAGCGGTCTTTCATTACCCGGACCGAACGGCTCCAGGCATTGCAGGATCTTATACATCTTCCAGTTCATATCGCTTAACTCCACCTCTGCCTCTATCTCCAGCGTAGGCGACTGTTGTTCGGGTTTGATATGCGCCGCGACGTATTCTTCGAACCGCCGTTTGAACTCCGGCAGATCCGCTTTGTGCATACTGAGTCCGGCAGCGAACTTATGACCTCCGAAATTGGTCAGCAGATCGCGGCAGGAATCAATCGCCGTATAGATATCGAAATCACTTACCGACCGCGCACTGCCGCTGATGATATCTCCTTCGCCGGCAGTCAATACGATCGTCGGCCGATAATAGGTCTCCGTCAACCGGCTGGCTGCTATTCCCACCACGCCTTTATGCCATTCCGGCGAGAAAACTACCGTGGTATAACGCCCTGCATTCATCGGATCCTGCTGCAACTGCTCCAGCGCTTCGTCTGTTGTCTTGGTATCAAAATCACGGCGGTCTTGATTGTAGGAATCAATATCCCTAGCAAAGCGCAAAGCAGCCTCAGCATCGTCCGTGATCAGTAGTCTCACCGCTTCTGCACCGCTCTTGATACGCCCTGCTGCATTGATGCGCGGACCGATCTTATAGACCAGATCGTTCATTGTGACTACCTTGTCCGCTATTCCGGCCACCTGCATAATCGCCTGTACTCCTACCGAAGGTCTGGCATTCAGAGCACGTAGTCCGTAGAAAGCGAGGATCCTGTTCTCCCCCACTACCGGCACGATGTCGCTGGCGATAGACATAGCTAATAACGGCAACAAGCGATAGACCTCCTGCATCGCTATTCCCCGGCGAAGCGCATAACCTTGCGCCAACTTGAATCCCACGCCGCAGCCGCTTAGTTCCTTGAAAGGGTAGAGACAGTCTTTCCGCTTCATATTCAGCACAGCTACTGCATCCGGTATCGTATCTCCGGGCGTATGATGGTCGCAGATGATGAAATCCACTCCTATTTTATTGGCATATGCGATCTTATCCACCGCCTTGATCCCGCAGTCTAATGCAATCACCAGCGTGCATCCCTTCTCTTTCGCCGTATCTATACCCTTTGTCGAAATGCCATACCCCTCCGTGTAACGATCCGGTATATAATAAACCAGATTATCCGTTTGGGTACGCAGAAACGAATACATCAGTGCTACTGCGGTTGTGCCGTCTACATCATAATCGCCATACACCATGATACGCTCATTTGCATCGATGGCGCGGCATAAACGATCTACCGCCGCCCCCATATCACGCATCAGAAACGGGTCATGCAAGCTATCTAACGAAGGCCGTATATAGGCGCGCGCCTCCGCTGCGGTACGTAATCCTCTGACCGCCAGAATACGCCCGGCTACAGGGTTGATATCCAACTCCGCACTCAGTCGCTCGGCCGCTGATTGCTCCTCAGCCGTCAGTTGTTTTATTTTCCAGTTTGTTTCCAAATCAATAACTCTAATCAGTTTACGCTAAACTCATCCGCATCCTGCCATAAGGGCGAAGCGGACCGGTAATGACGCACCGTCTCTATCGACAGATCTACGATCTTCGTCCCTTCCTCCGCATCGTTAAAGAGTGCCACATCGCGTAACCACGTGTCGTATGCAGCCGAATGACCGTTATAGATCTCTCCTGTGCCGTCCGTCCCGACCATATTCACCCCGACTACAAGCGTCTGGTTTTCCGCAGCACGGGCAGGCAACATAGCATCCCAATACTGCACGCGCACTTTGGGCCAACAGGCTACGCACACCAACAGGTCGTACATATTCTCCGGATCCTGACGAAGCCACACCGGAAAACGCAGATCATAGCATACCGCCAGACGGATCTTGGCTCCTTTGTATTCCCATACCTCGCGTTGGTCGCCGGGCTTGAAAAGCATGGCCTCACCGCCGTGCTTGTAGAGATGGCGTTTGTCGATATATCGCGGCCGGACGTGCGGAGCAAAGAGAAAACCTCTGTTCCGCAGTCCGTCCTGCTCCCGGATGATCAGGCTGCCCATGATCGCGGTCCCGTATTGATCCGCCATCCGTTGCAGTGCCTGACAGGTCTCGCCTCCCCATGGTTCCGCCAGATCCATTCTATCGGTGCAGAACCCTGTGCTGAACATCTCCGGCACTACGGCTATATCAGCCTGACCGGCTATTGCTGCCAGCCGCGCATCCAGATGCGCAACATTCTCTCGTGGTTTAGCCCACTCTATCGGATATTGTAATAGCGCTACTTTCAATTCTCTACCCCCGGTTATTTCTTGCCCTTTTTCTCCGGCGCGCCGGCTATGTTCTCGCGCATCGCGGTATCCGCCTGCATATTCTGCATCCGATAATAATCCATGATGCCCAAGTTTCCATTCCTGAACGCCTCCGCCATAGCCTGCGGCACCAATGCTTCCGCCTCGATCACTTTCGCGCGCGCCTCTTGGGCTTTAGCCTTCATCTCCTGCTCACTGGCAATAGCCATGGAGCGGCGCTCTTCTGCTTTCGCCTGAGCGATATTCTTGTCGGCCTCCGCCTGATCCATCTGCAGCTGCGCTCCGATATTCTTACCTACATCAATATCCGCAATATCAATAGAAAGGATCTCAAAAGCAGTACCGTCGTCCAATCCCTTTGAGAGCACCAGTTTACTGATGGAATCGGGATTTTCGAGCACTTGCTTGTGGCTCTCCGCGCTACCGATCGAGCTTACGATGCCTTCACCTACACGGGCAAGAATGGTATCTTCTCCGGCGCCGCCCACCAATTGCTTGATATTTGCGCGCACGGTAACACGCGCCTTTGCGATAAGCTGGATACCGTCTTTCGCTACTGCCGTTACCGGCGGCGTGTCAATCACCTTGGGGTTCACGCTCATCTGAACCGCTTCGAATACATCGCGTCCCGCCAGATCAATCGCCGTAGCCATCTGGAAAGGCAGCACGATACCTGCTTTGCTGGCGCTCACCAGCGCATGTACCACGCGTTCAATATGGCCGCCTGCCAAATAATGCGCCTCCAGTCCGTCGCGTTTGACATCCGTCAGGCCGGCCTTGTGCGCCTCGATCATACAGTTCACGATCTTTGCGGGCGGCACCTTACGGATTCGCATCAGGAAGAGTTGCACCAGACTGATATGCACTCCGCTCACCGTAGCGTTGATCCACAGCATAAACGGAACATAATAGAAAAAGATGCATAGCAGTACGAATAACAGCGAAATCAAAATAATGGTGAATACTTGGCCGGTTTCTTCTGCAGCCAAAAGCATCGTAGATAAAACAGAACTGATCATTGTTGTTTCTCCTTTTCTTTTTTATTAGTGAGTTTGTTGTTTGCCAATTCCACATGACCTTCCACCTTGGTGTCCAGCGCCATCTTATCCAAGGCTTTGCTTCTCAGGAATCCCCAGATAGCCAATCCCGAGAGCACGACACATGCGCCCAACGTGATATATCCGGCTGTGGCACCGATCCACATCCATGCCAATACTACGGCGCCTATCAGACACCCGAATCCGCTTACACCCGCTACCCCGAAACCGGGTATCAGGAACATTTCCGCCAGCAGGAGCGCAACGCCCGCGAGCACTAATAATACAACTAAAAAAATATTCATGCAAGCCTTTCGATAAAAAAATTAAAACTATTTTTCTCAAATCGGGTGCAAAGATAATAAATATCTTTGATATATGCAAGCAAAAAAAATTAAATTTGCATATTTCAATTAAATATACTACTTTTGCGGCGTTTTTGGGTACACCTTATAATATATAGCGCAATGAGCAAAAATCTGGTGATAGTAGAGTCTCCGGCAAAAGCGAAGACCATTGAAAAATTTTTAGGAAAAGAGTTCCATGTGCTGAGCAGCCAAGGCCATGTACGGGATATCGAGCCTATCGGCAAGAACTCCATGGGTATTGATTTCGAGCATGGCTATGAGCCCCATTATGCCATTGATGCGTCAAAGGAGCATCTGATCGAGCAACTGCAGCGTGAGAGCGCGAAGGCAGACACCGTCTGGTTGGCATCCGATGAGGACCGTGAAGGAGAAGCGATTGCATGGCATCTGAAAGAGGTTCTCAATCTGGATAAAAAAGACACAAAACGTATCGTCTTCCACGAGATCACGAAACCGGCTATCGAGCAGGCGATCCTCCATCCGCGCGATATTGATTACAATCTCGTTAATGCGCAGCAGGCACGACGGGTGCTGGACCGTATCGTTGGATTCGAACTCTCTCCGGTGCTCTGGAAGAAAGTGACTACCGGTCTCTCTGCCGGACGAGTACAGTCTGTTGCCGTTCGTCTTATTGTGGAGAAAGAGCGCGAGATCGAGTCTTTCCGTGCATCGTCTTCCTATCGTATTTTCGCCGATTTCATCGGAGTAAATCCGGGTGATGCATCCGTTCTGAAATGCGAATTGAACCATCGTTTCTCGCATAAGAATGATGCGATGGCGTTTATGGAGAGTCTGCCCTCAGCAATGTTCATCGTACGGGATGTGCAGCACAAACCCGTCACGCACATACCGGCACCTCCGTTCACGACTTCGACGCTGCAACAAGAGGCAGCCCGCAAACTCAAATTCCCGGTCTCCAAGACCATGCGTCTGGCGCAATCGCTCTATGAAAGCGGAAAGATCACCTATATGCGTACCGACTCTGTCAATCTCTCTTCCTTAGCACTCGCTACCGCCAAAGAGGTTATTGCCGAGCAGTATGGAACACAGTATGTGCATACCCGTCAGTACCGCACGAAGTCCAAAGGTGCCCAAGAGGCACACGAGGCGATCCGTCCTACTTATATGAGCACTCTTATTGCTGGAGACAACAAAGATGAGCAGCGTCTCTACGAACTGATTTGGAAACGCACTGTCGCTTCGCAGATGGCGGATGCCCAGAGCGAGAAAACAACGATAGAAGTATCCGTTCATGGCAGTAAGTTTGCCTTTGTGGCTACCGGTGAAGTGATGTCTTTTGACGGTTTCACACGCGTCTATGTCCAATCGACAGACGAGGAGACCGAAGAACGCCGTATCTTACCGGCTATGTCGCAACGCGAACGCCTTAAACTCGTTGAAGCAGAGGCGGTACAGACCTATGCCAAACCGCCTTTCCGCTATAACGAAGCCACCCTCGTCAAACGGATGGAGGAACTGGGTATCGGCCGTCCTTCCACCTATGCTACGATCATTGAGACGATCCAGCATGTCAAATATGTAGAACGCGGATCGATTGCCGGACAGAAACGTGATATCTCTATTCTGTCGCTCAAAAACGGGCAAATCACGGAACGCAAAAAATCAGAGATGTATGGTGCTGATTCCCAGCGATTGCTACCTACTGATTTAGGACGGATCACCAATGATTTTCTCGTGGAGCATTTTCCCTCTATCCTCAGTTATGATTTCACGGCACACGAGGAAGAACAGTTCGATCGTATTGCGATTGGCAGGGCTGATTGGCGACAGACAGTTGACGCATTCTACAAGACATTCAAACCCTTACTTTCCTCGATTCCATCGGGAAAAGTACCCGGTCGTCTGCTCGGGAATGACCCAGCGACAGGACTTCCCGTAATAGCTAAAATCAGTAAGATCGGACCTTGCGTCCAATTGGGCGATGCAGCGGATGACAAACCCCGGTTCGCAAGTTTGAAGAAAGGTCAGTCGATCTTCTCGATCACCCTTGCGGAAGCACTGGATCTCTTCCGAACCTCTCTGCCGCTCACTATAGGTCAATACAACGCCAAAGATGTCATCATCGGCGAAGGGAAATACGGACCGTACGTTCTTTTCGACAAGACCTATATCAGTATCCCGCGCGGGAAAGACCCGCTTACGGTTACGCTGGACGAAGCCATTGCGATGATTGAGCAGAAGCGTCAGGAGCAACAACCCATCCAGCAATGGGGAGACATCCGTATCATGAATGGCCGATACGGGGTCTATATCCATACGACTGAAGGCAATTACCAGTTCCCCAAGACGCTCAAACCGGAAACGGTAACGGAAGCCGAAGTACGTGAAATAATGGCCAAATCGGAGCCGATTAAACCCGGAAAAGCCTCTTTCCGTAAAAAAAGTGCAAAATAATCTCAAAAAATTTGCATAATTCAAAAAAAAGCAGTACTTTTGCACCCGCTTTTGAAATATAGGGCAAGAGTTCGAGAAGTGGCGCAGTTGGTAGCGCACTACGTTCGGGACGTAGGGGTCGCGTGTTCGAGTCACG
>CAMKPZ010000006.1 GCA_946414805.1 uncultured Bacteroidales bacterium | reverse complement strand
CGCACAGCGCAAGATCGAAGCCGCCAATACCGACTACAAACCCCGTATCAAAGAACTCGTCCACACGGTTTTGGAGAGAATATAAGGCAAAACACAACATTAGGAAAGTTAATACCAAAACACCCCCGCAGCACAAATCTGCAGGGGTGTTTGTCATAGTAACCGATCGGTTCTAATCCCGATAATCGGCTTAATCTGTTGATTAGAAAGGTCGTTTCGGTGCGCGGGCTTGTTCTTCTATTCCGCCGGGATTAATATTGAAAGTGCTGGCAGATGTGCTTCCGCCGCCACCGCTAACACATAAAGCACTTACTACACCGAGAGGCATTGCCTCAGTCATGGGAATAATATAATTCTTTTTCTTAGCCGCAAGGGCACGATTAATTACATTTTTCATCATAATTTTCCTTTCAATTTATTACTTTACTACTTTTCCTTGTACATTGTACCTTGTCCCTTTGTACATTAGATAGAGTTGTCCGTTCTCAATGACCTTTGTACTTTGTACATTGTCCCCTTGTACATTCTCCACGGCTGTCGGCACTTTCGGTGCGATGACCAGACGAGCCGGAGCATGACGCGGAATTTCCGATGAAGCATCGCTATTCACAATAAAGTACGCGCGGAAGCCCTTCATGGAAGTGTCGTCATTTGATGCGGAATAGTAAAGATTGTCATTGGCACCCAAGAAGAGGTAATCAGCGACGCCGTGAGGAAGTTCGGAACGCCCGATGGTACCTACGAACCTCACGCTGCCTTTTGTCACGGTGCTACCCGTGCTGGCAGTAACGGTCACGCCGGTAAAGGTCATAGAAGTAATATTATCGCCGTAGAGCCATTTGATGAGATACGGCATGCCGGCTTCAATAGTCGATTCCTCTGCGATAGTGAGATAAAGGTTGTCCCCGTCGTAGGAAGCATCAGAGAGGCTGTACAACTGGCAACCTGCCAATGGACCGGCAGCAATCTCGCTTGCGTTCAGGCTGAACGGTAGGCAGAGGGTGTTGAAGAAACCGTCTTTGTAAAGCGTGCGGTTGATGGTGAGGTCGGTGGTGCCTGCGCCAATGAGAGCCGCCATAGCCGTCTCGATACCGTCCACGTTATCGCTGGTCTCCGGAGTAGCGGGAGTCGGATCTGGAATCGAACCACCGCCCAGAGCTGTTTCCGAAACAAGACGAACAGCAAGACCACGACTACGTGTTGTTACCTCATTCGCACGAATATAGTACCCACCATTAAATGCTAAATTATATGCTGCATTTACTATATCAATATACCTTGTACCTTCTTCAGGATCCTCAATAACCTCATGACGCTCAGCGGCAATAGAAGACCAATAGAAACCTATTTTGTCATCGTCCAATCCTATCACTCCATTGCCATTATAACGCATGCCGGTTACAGGCAAGAAAACCGCACCATGCGCCTCCAATGAGTTAGTCCAATCTTCTTCGGAAATAACATTCGAGATATAATCATGATTACTTTGGTTCATACTTTCTGCGCTAAGAGCGTAATAACTCGGATCCCAATCATCGGGAAGAATAATCAAACCGTTATAAGATTGAACGCCAATATTCAATTTTGCATAACTGAAACGGTAGTCCGTTGAGCGACTGTTCAATATATAATTCCATTCAGCCTGAGTCAGCGTGCGCCAGGAGTTAGCAACGTTTCCTCCATTACTAATCGGGTTGATGCCCCAATCTGAATTGGCATACGTCCATTGACCGGAAGTGATCTCAGGTCCGTACTCGCTATCCGTTGTGGAGCTTTGCCAAGGCTGGTAAGCCGTACCGCTGGCACTATTGCCGCTGGTAGCCCAGCCGAACAGGTCAATCCAATCAGACTGCGTATTACGACCGGATTCCGTATTGTTGCCGGCAGCATCGCCAATAAAGTCGTACTGGTGCTCCGCAAAACGCCACGTGTTAGTGCTGGCTTGGTACTGCAAGTTACCCTGCGAGAAATAGACCTGCTTGTCTGCACTGACAGAGAAAGCACCCGTCAGCTTGCCGGTAACGGCAGGAGTAGCGGGAATCGAGTGCGAAAGATCTTCAGTTACATCCATGTTGTAACTATCTTCATTACTATATAACACATCCGTAAGAAAACACCCGTTACTGCCTTGTCCGGAAATAAACAAAGCTGTGTTGGTACTCGGGTTATCTGCAACAACGACTCCGTATCCATAATTACTATTTCTTGCAGCAAGTGTCCATACATCGTCTTGCTTCTGATAGAGTGCATACACTTTAATGGTTCTCTTAAGCTCATTTTGCTCTTCTTCAGTTTTGGTAGACCAATCGGAGAAGTAATACCTACAAGTTCCATCGACAGGGTTAGATACATGATACATATCATTATCCGGATCGTAATAACCGACAAATTCCAATTTCCACGGACCTGCCAGGGCGCCGTTTCCTACATAGGGATTTCTAAATCCGGATAACCGACATGTCTGATTTAGTGTCGGATAAGCGGGGGAACGCTGGCAATCATAGCAGTAAGCAAACTCTGTCGCCGCCCACATTGTTGTGGCACAGACGAGTGCCGCCAATAGAGTAAGTAATTTTACTTTTCTCATAATGTTTTTGTTTTTAATTGTTAATAATGGTGGCTTGCGCCACGTTAATTGGTTGTTTTATAGTTTTGTTTTATAGATAGCTTTTACTTAAATCTTAACGAGAATACATAAAGAAAGCGTGCGCTTTCGCTGCTTCCATTTGATGCTTTGAGGTCCTAGACTTACCTTTTGTGATTCAAACTTATGCACGGAAAACTCACGCTGAAAACGTGAGCGCACATAAAACCGTACTTGAATCACAATTGATGTTCTTTGTAACTTGTCTAGGGTTTCAAAGCATCAAGACTTGGCTTATTACGCTATATTTATATGCCTTGCGTAGCGACTACGCGGGTTGGTTTCGTTTTATGCCATAGGCGTTTTTTTTACTATGTGTATTGATTATTATTTAGTGTATTGCATAGGGGTTACAATAATTCATAGTGAAAATGCAGACTCTTTTCTTCCGGCAGATTGCTCTCCTTCGGCAAGTCCAAGTCTAACATCGTGTGAACCTGTTTCATAATATTGTTATTTCAATTCTGCCTGCAAAAGTACTACAATTTTTTGACATACGCAAGAATTATGGCAAAATAATTTGCGTATGTGCGAAAAAATGCGTACCTTTGCACGCAATTTGTAATCATGAACAGATGAGAAAGAACATGTTTAACTCCGTGACGAAAGTCCTTTGTACATTGTACATGGTCACTTTGTCACTTCTATTCACCGCTTGCCGGCCGAAAGAAACAACTTCCTTCCAATATCACGTGGATAAGTTTTATGACCTTGAAATCCTTCGGTACGATGTGCCGGAGTTCGATTCGTTGAGCTTGCAGCAGAAGCAGCTCGTTTACTGCCTCTCCGAGGCGGCCCTCTGGGGACGCGACATCTTCTACGACCAAAACGGACGCTACAACCTCCGCATCCGCCGAGCGCTGGAAGCGCTCTATGTACAAAGGGACAAAGTACAATGTACCGACCAAGATTGGACGGTATTTGAGAAGTATCTCAAACGCGTGTGGTTCTCCAACGGTATTCACCATCATTACAGCGAGGACAAGTTTCTGCCGGAGTTCACGCAGGAATGGTTTGTTAACGCTTGTGAGCAAGCCGGCGTGACGTACGACCCGGCAATCCTGCCGGTGATGTTCGATCCCGAGGTGATGACCAAACGTATGACCGCTCAGGACGGAGTGGATCTGGTGGCTTGTTCGGCAGGCAATTATTACGGCGAAGGTGTGACGCAGGCGGAGGCGGAAGCCTGGTATGCGGCGCATAAGGACAATAGTCCGGAGCCGAAATGGATCGGTCTGAACAGCCAGTTGGTGAAGAACGAAGCCGGCGAGATCGAGGAGCGCGTATATAAAGTGGGCGGTTTGTACGGCGAGGCGCTGGAGAAGATCGTTTACTGGCTCCGCGAGGCACTCAAGTACGCAGAGAACGATGCACAGCGCGCAGTGATTGAGAAGATGATCGAGTTCAACGAGACGGGCGATCTGCAGACTTTCAATGAATATTGTATCGCGTGGGTGCGTGATCTCGACAGCCGTGTGGATTATGTGAACGGTTTCACGGAGACCTATACCGACCCGCTGGGTATCACCGGTACATGGGAGGCGATGGTGAACTTCAAGGACCTGAAGGCGACCAAACGTACCCAACTCATCTCCGAGAACGCGCAATGGTTTGAGGACCACTCTACAACCGACCCCAGATACAAGAAAGAAGAGGTGAAAGGCGTGAGTGCCAAAGTGATTACGGCGGCAGTGCTGGCCGGTAGTTGCTATCCTTCCACGCCGATCGGAATCAACCTGCCGAACGCCAACTGGATCCGTAAGGAGTACGGATCGAAGTCCGTAACCATCGATAATCTGGTGCATGCCTATAACGAGGCGGCGAAAGGCAACGGGTTCAACGAAGAATTCATGATCGACGAAGAGACCCGTGCTCTTTATGAGCAGTACGGCGCTGTGTGCGGCGATCTGCATACCGATCTCCATGAGTGCGTGGGGCACGGAAGCGGCAAACTGCTGCCGGGTGTGACCAAAGATGCGCTCAAGGAACATGCTTCGACGATCGAAGAAGCGCGTGCGGACCTCTTCGGCTTGTACTATCTGGCGGATCCGAAACTGGTGGAGTTAGGCTTGCTGCCGAACGGGGAAGCCTTCAAGGCCGGTTATTACCAGCAGATGATGAACGGCGCCATGACGCAGTTGGTGCGTATCGAGCCGGGCAAGGATGTAGAGGAAGCGCATATGCGTAACCGCCAGTTGATCGCTAACTGGGTGTTGGCGAACGTGACGGCTGAGGCTCCGGAGGTAGAGATCATCGAGCGTGAAGGCAAACATTACCTGCGCGTGAATGATTATGACGGTCTGCGCCGGCTGTACGGCGAACTGTTGGCAGAGATCCAACGCATCACTTCGGAAGGCGATTATGCGGCTGCGAAAGAGATCGTGGAGAAATATGCAGTGAAGGTGGATCCGGAGTTGCATCGCGAGATTCTCGCACGTTACGAGAAATTGCATCTGGCTCCTTACAAGGGATTTGTGAACCCTGTTTATACGGCGGTGCGTAATGCCGACGGAGAGATCACGGATGTGAAGATCGATTTCACGGAAGGTTATACGGAGCAACACCTGCGTTACAGCCACGACTACAGTCCGCTGCCGGATGTCAATTAATGTACAAAGGGACAATGTACAATGTACAAAATAGCCCTGCCGATATCAAAGAGTATAGCGAACAGGCTTCTTCTGTTGCAGGCTATCCATGGAGATCCGCTCATGCGGGTCTCTGCGGATATGCCGGATGATGTGATCGTTCTCCACGATGCCTTGGAGCAACTTCAAACCCTCAAACTCTCAAACGGGGCGCAGCCCCAAACCCCTCTGGTGTTAAACCTCAAGAACAGCGGTACGGCTCTGCGGTTCCTGCAAGTGCATTTGGAGAAATGCTATCCGGACGCTCCTGTCACGCTGACGGGTGATCCGCGTCTAATGGAGCGGGACGGCAAACCGACGACCCAAACCACTTCTGCACGTATCCTGCATGGCGAACAGATCCAGGTACAGGAGAAAGAATCGCCTTATATCACGATGAGCCGTCGTATCCGGGACGCCTATCTCTCCCCCTCCGAGGGAGATTCGGAGAAAGGTACGCTGCTTGAACGCGATTGGTCTTCCGCAGCTTTCTGGTATGAGTATGTGGCGATCCATGGTGGAGAACTGATGCTCGAAGGGTTGACGCGCGAGACACTGCAGGGAGACAAGATGGTGGCAGAGATATATGGCCAGTATTTCGGCGTCGTCACCTCCTATACCTCAGAAGGGGCGAAGATCTACAAATCCGCTATTCCGATCAAAGACAGGCCGGTAACCATTGATTTTGAGAATATTCCGGATCTCTATCCCGGTATAGCCTACACATGTGAGCGCTTGGGGCTTCCTCTGCACGCAACAGGCGTGGCAAGGTTGAAATACAAGGAGTCCAACCGCCTGAGGGCAGTACGGCTTCATGAGGTGCAGAACGATCATCGTATGGCGATGGCGCTGATAGTTGCCGGGTTCATACACCCGAAGCCGGACACCGAGGAATGGAACGGACTGCAAACGATCATCGCAAAGAGCTATCCGGATTTCTTGGAGAATTTCAAGCAAGTGTGCAGTGAATCCCGACGGTCAACCGACGGTCAACCGACGGTCAAGCCTGACGAGACTTGCCTGACAATTACCCATATTACCCCGATCAGGGGCGTGAATGATGACAATTTGGGCAAAAAACATGCCCTCTCCAAACTCATTCATGCCGCCAAGACGGAGTATATCTGGATGCACGACGACGATGTCATACTGCCGGAGGCTGTCCATGTACGGGGAGGCAAAGAACAATTCCCGAAGGAGATATCAGGGGACGCCGATCTGGTTATTCTGCCCCTGCGGATGGAGAGCGGGCATGAGCGGCCTACTTTGTTGGAGTCTCTACAGACAGCCGAGTATGCGGCTATTCAGGAACTGACCATGCGGACGGCGAAGAAAGGCCGTGCGGCAATGTGCTCGGGTGCCAATCTGATTGTGCGGCGCGAGGCATGGCTGGAATGCGAGAACGAACTGCATCCGGAGATCCCGAGCGGCGATGATATGTTCCTGTTGGAGGCAATGAAACGCCGCGGCATGCAGATAGCGGTCATTGACAAACCGGACTATACGGCTGTGGTGCGGCCTGTTGCCGGTTGGCGGGCATTCTTCCGTCAGCGGATGCGTTGGGCGGGAAAGGCTCCTAAATACACAGACAAAGATATTCTGCGCTGCGGCGCACTGGTTGTGACAGCCAACATCCTTCAGCTCCTCTGCCCGCTCGTCCTCCTCATCAAATTCCCGATAGAGTACGGTCTTATCCGCAAAAGAGAAATCTCCAATTACCAATCACCAATCACCAATCATCAATCACCGTCCACACAAAAGCCACGCACCAAGTGGTATGTGGCTCTGCTGTTGGAGATTGTTTATCCGGTTTACCTTTTGGTATCACTTCTTGGCGGTCTCTTCCGTCAAAAGGAGTGGTAGTTGCTGTGATATAAATATACGCGCGTACCTTAATATTACGCGCGTATGTGTGAAAAGGGTAAAGCGGAACTTAGCCTACAACACCGCTGAAGCCCATGAACGCCATAGCGAGGAGGCCTGCCGTAAGAAGGGCGATAGGAGTGCCCTGCATTGCTTTCGGCAGTTTCGCCAGGGCGAGTTGCTCACGGATGCCGGCGAAGAGCACCAGTGCCAGAGCGAAGCCAAGCGCTGTTGCAAACGCAAAGAGGGTACCGGAGAGCAATCCGTATTCAAGTCCTGTCGGGAGGTTCGCCAGCAGTTGTTTCTCATCGGCTACGATAATAGCCACACCGAGGATACAGCAGTTGGTGGTGATCAGCGGCAGGAAGACGCCAAGCGCCTGATAGAGCGCCGGAGAGACTTTCTTGAGCATGATCTCGATCATCTGCACGAGGGCAGCGATAACGAGGATGAAGAGGATCGTCTGCAGGAACTCAACATGCCAGAGGACGAGCAGTTTCTGCAGTAGATAGGTAACGATCGTAGCTACTGTCAGCACGAAGGTTACGGCAGCACCCATACCGAGCGCGGTATCAATCTTCTTACTAACACCCAGGAACGGGCAGATGCCCAGGAACTGGCTCAATACAATATTGTTAACAAATATTGCAGAGATGAATATCAGAAAATAAGCCATAAACTATTTACAATTTAATCATTTACCATTTCATTTATTTCTTCTGCAGTTTATTCATGATCGCCATGAGGTATGCGAGTGCGATGAAAGCACCCGGAGCGAGGACGAAGATGAGGGTCTTGTAGGTCTCGGGGATGATTGTCAAACCAAAGACCGATCCGGCACCGAGGAGCTCACGAACCATACCGAGCAGGGTGAGAGCAAGGGTGAAACCCAGTCCGATACCCAGACCGTCCATGGCGGAGAGACCTACGCTGTTTTTCGCAGCAAACGCCTCTGCACGTCCCAGGACAATACAGTTAACTACAATCAGCGGGATGAAAAGACCCAAGACCTCGTAGATACCGGGCAGATAAGCCTGCATGGCAAGCTGCACCATCGTCACGAAAGTAGCGATGATCACAATATACGCCGGAATACGTACCTTATCGGGGATGAGGTTTTTCAGGAGCGAGATAACCACGTTCGAGCAAACGAGCACGAACATCGTCGCCAAACCCATAGACATACCATTGATTGCGCTGGTGGTAGTAGCCAGAGTAGGACACATACCCAGAACCAGAACAAAGGTCGGATTCTCCTTGAGAATACCGTTGGTGAATGTTTTTAAAGCATTATTCATAGTGTTTCCTCCTTTTCTGTGTTAGTCTCCGGAGATTCCGGGGTTTCCGGGGATTCCTGGGATTCCGGAGTTTCCGGGGTCTGTACTGTATCGCCGGAAGCCGCCTCTACATGCTGATTGGCAATCGCGTTGTAAGCAGTGTTGACCGCTTTGAGGAACGCGCGCGAAGAGATGGTAGCCGCCGTGATAGCATCTACATCTCCGCCATCCTTGCTGACCACCAGATCACCCGCCTTACGGCCGAGGATATAACTGCCGGCTTTCTTAGGCTCTTTGAACCACTCTTTGATGTGATCGCCGAGGCCCGGCGTCTCCTGGTGCTCCAGAACAGAGTAGTTGATCACTTCTCCGTCGGCATTGAAGCCGACCATGATCTTCTGGGTTCCGCCGAAGCCGACACCGCTGGTCTCCACTGCGGAGCCGATGAACTCTCCATTGAGGAGCACGGTGTGAACGACGCACGGGTCGATCGTATCGGTAGATGCGATCGTGACAGCCACGCCCTCTCCGGCGTTCGGAAGAACCACTTCCTTGATCGCTTTCTGGCGTTTCTCGTTTTTCTGCTGCTCGATCTTATCGTTGGTAAGGGTGAAGACGCCGGCAAGAGCGGCAGCCGCAACCACAGCGATGAGCACGAGGCTGAGCACCATATTGGTGAATGTACTTTCTAACTTTTTCATAGATGCTCCTCCTTATTTACGTTTTTCGCCGAAACGGGTCGGACGGAATTTGTTCAACAAAGGTACACATGCATTCATGATCAGGATAGCGAACGACATACCTTCGGGATAAGCACCCCAGGTACGGATCACCATCATAATGAAGCCGATACCGAAACCGAAGATGATCTTTCCCCACGCTGTCATCGGGCTGGTGACATAATCGGTAGCCATGAAGAAAGCGCCGAGCATGAGACCGCCGGAGAGAAGGGAATAGAGTACATACGAACCCGTGGTCATTCCTTCGGGCAGCGCACCGACCCAACCGGTGCAAGCAGCGAAGAGGGCTACGGTAGCGATGATCGAAACCGGAATATGCCATGTGATGACGCGGCAGCAGATGAGTGCGATACCGCCGATGATGAGCGCAAGTGCGCAGACCTCACCGAGCGAACCGCCCATTGCACCCAGCAACGAGTCTTTCATACTGGTGCTGAACACATCCTGAACAGCCTGCAGACGCTCCGACATATCCAGATCCGTATTCAACATATTCTTGAGGTAATAGAGCGGAGTAGCCGAGGTCTCTGCGTCGATATAGCCGGTAGCAAATCCCTTCGGGGTCGGCCACGTGGTCATTTGGGCAGGGAAAGAGATGAGGAGGAACACACGTCCTACCAGAGCGGGGTTGAAGGGGTTCTGACCCAGACCGCCGAAACTCATCTTACCTACGCCGATAGCCACCACCGCACCGATCAGAACGATCCACCAATCGATAGATGAGGGGAGGTTGAAGGCGAGGAGGAGACCTGTCAGCACGGCAGAGAGGTCACCGATCGTCTGTTTATTCTCTTTGAGCAGGAAACGGCTGATGAACCATTCCGTGAGCACGCAAGCGCAAACGCTGATAGCCGCAGTGATAAGCGCTCCAAAGCCGAACTCCAGCACCGAAACGACATAAGCCGGCAGCAGGGCGATGATCACCAGCAGCATATTCCGGCGCACGCTGTCTCCGCTATGGACGTGCGGAGCCGGAGATGTAATAAAATGTGCCATTTTATAGTTGAAATTTTATAGTTGACATTTGAGATTATTTTTTCGCAGCAGCTGCGCGTTCGCGCAAGATAGCTCCCACTTTTGCTTTACCCGGACGGATACCATCGAGTAGGCGGCGATGTGCAGGACAGGTAAAGACGCAGCAACCGCAGTCGATGCAATCCATGATATCATGCTTCTCCAGATCGTCATATCTCTCGAGTTCCGCCAGACGGCTGAGCAGATACGGTTCCAAGCCCATCGGGCATGCCTGAACACATTTGCCGCAACGGATACAGTTCTCTTCCTCCGGGCGTACGCTCTCTTCCTCGGACAGGAAGAGCAGACCGGAGAGGCGTTTGTTGGCCGGCATACCTTCGATATGATCCATTGCGCGTCCCATCATCGGTCCGCCGCCAATGATCTTACCGGTGTTAGCCGGAACACCGCCTGCCAGAGCAATCACTTCCTCGATCGGCGTACCGAAACGAACGGAGTAGTTGCCGGGTTTGGCAACCTTCTTGCCGGTGACGGTCATGACGCGGCTGATGAGCGGTTTGTTCTTCTGCACCGCCTCATATACGGCATAGATCGTAGCTACGTTGTCCACTACGGCGCCGACTTCGATAGGCAGTGCTCCGGAGGGCACCTGACGGCCGGTACAAGCGTCGATGAGCTGTTTCTCACCGCCCTGCGGGTAACGCAACTGAAGCGGCATAACCTCGATACCCAGGTTCGTCTGAGCGAGTTTCTGCATGTGCTCGATAGCGTCTTTCTTGTTATTCTCGATACCGATGATGGCGCGGTCAACGCTGAGGGCCTTCATGAGGATCTTGATACCGATGATGATCTCCTCGCCGTGCTCGAGCATGAGCTGGTGGTCACAGGTGAGGTACGGTTCGCACTCCACGCCGTTGACAATCAGTACTTCGGCTTTCTTGCCCAGAGGGGGCAGCAGTTTGACATGCGTGGGGAAACAAGCGCCGCCGAGACCTACGATACCGGCAGCCGCGATCTTGTCAATGATCGCTTTCGGCTCCAGCGTACACTGGCGGACGATCTGGGGCGTGCGGTCGATCTCCGGGATCCACTCGTCGCCTTCCACATCGATGACGATAGCCTGACCCGGGGCACCCCAAGCGTCGGTCCAATCACCGATCTTCGAAACCGTACCACTCACCGGCGAACAGATGTTCGCGCTGACGAAACCGCCGGCTTTCGCAAGCAGTTCGCCTACTTTCACTTTCTTACCTGCCTCCACAACGGCCTGGGCGGGTGCACCGATGTGCTGCACGAGCGGAATAATCGCTTGCTTGGGCAGCGGGCACTCCGTGATAGGCTGGTGTGCGGAGAATTGTTTGTTGTCATGCGGATGAACTCCGCCTATTTTGAATGTTCTCATAAATCCATTTACCTTTTACTCATTTACGATTTACGATTTTTGTGCCATAGCGATCAGGCACGGGAATGCTGCCTTTGGCGTAGGCAGCGCTTTAATCTTCGCAGCCACAGCGGGATCGAAGCCCTTCTTGTCTCCGCTCTCAGCCGGAGTTTCGGCTGCTGCTTCATCACTCGGGGTAAGAATTTTCTTTACCTCCTCCATTGTCGGGTCGCCGCCCACTGGGCACGCCAGACCCTCAATGCCTCCCGCCTTGACACATGCTTCCGCAAAATTGCGGCAGCCGGCAAATCCGCAACCGCCGCAGTTGGCACCGGGCAGCACGGCCTGAACCAAGTCAATTCGGGGATCTTCCTCTACTTTGAAGAGCTGGCTGACGATAAACAGCAGCACGGCGGCTACCAGACCCGTTACACCCAACACTCCCATAGAAATCAGAATCAGACTCATGTTAAATGTGTTTTTTGTTTGTTATTATATAATTTTAAATCTTGCGTGCAGTAAAAGAAAAATGCTTCTTGAAACGGCTGCGGAAAAGGGTGAGACAGAGGTAATAGAGTGCGATCGAAACCAGCGCACTGGCGCCGACGACGGATTCGCTCCAATCGGTGAGCCACAGGAGCGAGATCATAAGCACCATCATAATCAGGAACGGCAGGATGTACGCGAAGAAAACCGCCTTCCACGCCAACCGCTCCTGCACCATTACCTCCACTTTGTCGCCCGGCTGCATCGGTTCGAGCATCCATGCGTCCATCTCTTTCTCCTTGCTGTCCGCGGACATACAGAGACCGGCGGCCTTGCAGGCACTGCATGCACTCGCCTGCAAAATGACGATGTGCGCCATCTTGCCATCCGTGCTAAGCACTACTCCTTCATGTCGAATAACTTCACTCATAGCCATAAAAAGCGTGCAAAGGTACAATTTTTTTTTTATATACGCAAGTGCGCGCGAACATTATTATAGAAAAAGAACATTTTTGCACAAAATAATTCAAATAATCCACCTTTGATTTTAGAATATCGTTTTTTTTTTGTACTTTTGCACGCTAATTTGTGTTAATATGCCCCGAACAACCTCAAAGATTAAAAATCCAATGGGTGACGAAGGTCTGCGCGAACGTTCCATCCGCGTGGAGAAAGCCAATTGGTGGGAGATAACGAAACGCTATCTGGCGGCGCGCGAGACGCGTATGATCGTCGGCGTTCTGATTTTGCTGTTTGCCGTGATTGCCTTGCTGTCGTATGTGAGCTTTCTCTTTACGGGTTACGCCGATCAGTCGGTGTTGGCGCAGAGTCACGCCGAGCAGGTGGCAAGCCGCGGCGAGATCCGTAATATGTTGGGATTGCCCGGGGCGCGGTTGGCGCGGTTCATGATAGACGGGTCGTTCGGTTTGGTGTCAATCTTGCTGGTACTGATGCTAGGCGTCTACGGACTGCGGATCATGCACGCGCTGAAGGATATACCGGCGATCCGGATCTTCTGTCACACCGTTTTCTGGACTTTATGGGGATCGGTCGTGTTGGGCTACAGCCAGCAGCTTCTGGTTGACGGCACATTCCGCTGGGGAGGACGGTTCGGCGAAGCCTTCGCCGGGTGGCTGTCGAGTTATGTACACCTGATCGGAACAGTACTGATCTTGGCGGCGGCGCTGGTGATCTTCCTTATCGTGACGGATCCGAAGTTCATCGACCGCTGCAAGGCGTTTGGCTCGTGGTTTGCAGGGCTGTTCACTAAAAGACCTGATGCCCCTGGTGATCCTGGTGTTCCTGATTCTCCTGATACCCCTTTCCCCGGGACGGAGCCTGCTAACGAGGTGACGATCGATCTGCCGGTTGACATAGAAGAGAAACCCGCTCCGACTTTCACCATCGAGAATACCGATGCACCGGAGGTGGCGCAAGAACCGGAGATTGAGACGGAGGAACCGTTGGTGGACGAGGATAACGAGCCGCTCGGCGACGCCCCGATACCGATGGGCGAACCGGAGGAGAAGAAAGATCCGGATCTGGAGATCGAGGATGTGACGGAGGATGAGTTGTATACCAAAGACCCCGACAAACTGTTGGAGAAACTCGGTCCCTACGATCCGCGGAAAGATCTGGAGTTCTTCAAGTTCCCGTCTCTGAACCTGCTGAAGGTCTATGACAACGAGGCGGCGCCGGTCATCGACGAAGACGAACAACGCGCTAACGGAGCACGTATCGTGACGACACTGCGCAACTATGGCATAGAAATTGATAGTATCAAAGCAACCGTCGGACCGACCGTCACGCTCTATGAGATCGTGCCGAAAGCGGGTATCCGCGTGGCGAAGATCCAGGCGCTGGAGAACGATATTATGATGAGTCTCTCCGCTACGGGAATACGTATCATCGCGCCTATGCCGGGTAAGGGAACGATCGGTATTGAGGTGCCGAACGAGAAACCGCAGGTCGTTTCCATGCACTCGGTGATCGCCTCCAAGCGGTTCCAGGAGGAGACGAAGATGCGTCTACCGATCGCGTACGGACGGACGATCACCAACGAGGTCTTTATGTTCGATCTGGCGAAGACACCGCACTTGCTGGTGGCCGGAGCAACCGGTACCGGTAAATCCGTAGCGATCAACGCCATCATCACTTCGCTGCTCTACAAGAAACACCCCGCGGAGCTCAAACTCGTCATGGTGGATCCGAAGATGGTGGAGTTCGCGCCGTATAAACCGCTGCTGAAACATTACTTGGCGGCAATGCCGGACACTGATCCCGAACAGATCGTGATCACCGATTGCGACAAAGTGGTGAACACCCTGAACTCGCTGGTGATCGAGATGGAGAACCGATACAAACTGCTCATGGACGCCGGTGTGCGTAACCTCGAGGACTATAACGACAAGTTCGTCCGTCGTCGCTTGAACCCGAACAAACTCGTGGGCGACAGCCTGCACCACCAGTACCTGCCTTATATCGTCATCATCATCGACGAGTACGGAGACTTCATCATGCAGGCGGGCAAACAGGTCGAGACGCCTATCGCGCGTATCACCCAGAAAGCGCGTGCCGTGGGAATGCACATGATCCTCGCTACCCAGCGTCCGTCCGTGAATATCGTTACCGGTGTCATCAAGGCGAATATCCCTACGCGTATTGCCCTGCGTACGCAGTCTGTGATTGACTCCCGTACCGTGCTGGACGCAAAGGGCGCGGAGCAGCTCATCGGACGAGGCGACAGCCTCTATGCCGGCAACGCAAGCATCACCCGTGTGCAGTGTGCGTTCGTGGATACGCCGGAGGTGGACGAGATCGTCAAACATATCTCCAAACAGCAGCGTTACACCGAGCCGTACCAGTTGCCGGAGTATGTGGGCGAAGGCGGCGATAGCGAGGCGGCTGCACCGGGCAGCGTGGATATGAAACGCCTTGATCCGATGTTCGGCGATGTAGCGCGTTATGTAGTAACGAAGCAGGAGGGCTCGACCTCACGTCTGCAAAGAGCCTTCGAAATAGGCTACAACCGTGCCGGCAAACTCTCCGACCAACTTGAGGCGGCAGGTATCGTAGGTCCGAACAAAGGTCCGAAGGGGCGCGACGTGCTGATTCAGGATCTCTCCCAGCTTGATCAGCTGTTGGAAGAGTTGGGTGTCAAGTAGTCCGCTAACGGGCAGGAAGCGAGTAAGGGTCATGTCGAGGTCAAGTCGAGGTCAAGTCGAGGTTAAGTCGAGGTTAAGTCGAGATTAAGTCGATATAAAGTCGTATCTGGAAATAAATGAAAATGTTATTAACTATATTAACTGTCCTTTCGTCTTTTTTGACGAATCTGGAGCAGAAAACGCTCCAGTCGAAGTTCACCGTGACGGTCGCTGAAGAAGCGGACGCACCGATGAACTATCCGGGAACAATCACGATGAAAGGACGCTGTTTCGCGTTGTCGATGGAGGCTACGGACGCTGCCTTCGACGGAAATACCATGTATATGTACTCCGCCGAAACGGACGAACTGACGCTCACCCGTCCGACGGAAGAAGAGTTGCTGGAGGCCAATCCGTTCCTCTTCGCGAAAGCACTGATGGATGTATGCACGGTAAGCGAACGGACCTCTGCGAACGGCAAGCAGACAACCATAACGCTGACGCCCAAAGAGCAGAACACCGGAGTGGACCGCTTCACACTGAAGGTGCGCAATGAAGGCCTGCTGCCGGTAGAGGCAACGGTGAAAGAAGGAAAAAAAGTAACAACGCTGCGGCTGATGAACCCTGCGTTCGTAACCTCCGAAGGACGGTACACGATCGAACCAGAGGAAACTACATTTGTAAATGATTTGAGATTTTGATATGAGAACCAAATGTCTGATTATTGGCAGCGGCCCTGCGGGGTACACTGCTGCTATATATGCCGGCCGCGCTAACCTGCAGCCGGTGCTGATTGAGGGACCGCAACTCGGCGGCCAGTTGATGACCACAACGGAAGTGGAGAATTTCCCCGGATATCCGGACGGCGTAGAGCCGTTTCAGATGATGGACGACATGAAGCGTCAGGCGGAGCGTTTCGGTACTACCTTTGTTTCTGGCATTGTTACAAAGGTGAACTTCCAAACAACCTCAAACACGGGCGAAGCCCGCAAACCTCATCAAGTATGGGTTGAAGACACGGACCTGTACGAAGCCGATGCCGTGATCATCGCTACTGGCGCTTCTGCCAAATACCTCGGCATTGAGTCCGAGCGCACCTACAAAGGCCGCGGCGTGAGTGCATGTGCCACTTGCGACGGTTTCTTCTATCGCAAGAAGACCGTAGCGGTTGTTGGCGGCGGAGACACCGCTTGCGAGGAAGCAAATTACTTGGCAGGCCTCTGTGAGAAGGTATATATGATCGTCCGCAAGCCTTACCTCCGTGCCTCGGAGATCATGCAGCAGCGTGTGCTCAATAACCCGAAGATCGAAGTGCTCTTCGAGCACAACACGCTCCGACTGACAGGCGAAACAAAGGTGCAGGGAGCCGATCTTGTGTACCGCAAAGGCGAACCGGACGAAGAACTCCGCCATATAGCGATCGACGGTTTCTTCCTGGCTATCGGTCACCATCCCAACACGGATCTTTTCAAGGATTTCATTGCACGCGATGCAGAAGGATACATCCTCACCGACGGAGTCTCCACACAATGCTTCAAATGCGGAAATGCGGAAATGGGTAAATGTGAAAATGAAAAAATGGAGGGCGTTTTTGCAGCAGGAGATTGTGCCGATCCGCATTACCGCCAGGCGATTGTAGCAGCCGGCAGCGGCGCGAAAGCCGCTATCGAAGCCGATAAATATATCAAGAGCCTTTAGTGTGGAGCATAGGGGAGTCGAAAATTGCCTCTGGCAATAATCGTGCCCTTTAGGGCTAAGAACCCGGGGAGACCCCCTGCGGAACGAAGTGGAGCATAGGGGAGTCGAACCCCTGACCTCAACATTGCGAACGTTGCGCTCTACCAACTGAGCTAATACCCCTCGTTTGCATCCCGTTTTTTTTGAAACCGATTAAAGCGCTAACGGAGTGCGTTTTAATCGGAGATGTGGAGCTAACGGGAGTCGAACCCGTGTCCAAACAAGGAACAATAATGCTTTCTACACGCTTATCTTGGCCTTTGTTTTCGTCCGGCAGCAAGACCCAAGCCACCAACTGCCGGCTTATCTGCTTGAACTTCGGAGCCGTATCGCAGCCTGCGACTCCTATTCTGTGTATTTCTGCGCCGCTTGATCCTTCAGCCCACAGACTCGGCTTGGAGCGACGTCCCGTTCAGGCGCCTGGCGCCCGAATAAGCTAATCTACTGTACTTCGATTAGGCAGCGAGAGCATAAGAAGTGTTGCCAGTTATAATTCGAAGATGATATTTACGAGCCTATCCTCAATGCTCGGCGTGCTTACACCACCATTCTACCTGCTGTCAAAACCAGATAGCCCCTTCTTTCGGTGAAAACGGCTGCAAAATTACACTTTTTTTTGCACATATCAAAATTTTTTTGTACTTTTGCACGATTTTTTGTCAAAAACCTGAAAAATGGCTGTTGAAATACGCGAAATACATACGAAAAAAGAGCTCGAACGCTTTATCGGGTTCGCGAATGATTTATACAAAGGTGATCCGTATTATTGCCCGCCGATTTTCTTCGATGAGATGAACTGTTTCGAGCCGGAGAAGAACCCTGCGCTGGAGGTGTGCGAATACCGGTTGTGGATGGCTTACCGCGAGGGCAAACCGGTCGGACGGATTGCCGGCATCATCAACCGCAGGGCAAACGAGAAATGGGGATTCCGCCATGTGCGCTTCGGATGGTTTGATTTTATTGACGATCTGGAGGTCAGCAAAGCCCTTTTGGATACTGTGGCTGCTTGGGGGAAAGAGCGCGGTATGGATGCGCTGAACGGCCCTGTGGGATTCACGGATTTCGACCACGAGGGACTGCTCCTGGAGGGATATGAATATCCGGCGGTGATGGCTTCGCTCTATAACTATCCGTATTATGTGCGTCACATGGACGCGTACGGGCTGAGGAAAGATGCCGATTGGATTGAGATTCAGGTCTATCCGCCTAAAACGGTGCCGGAGCGGCTGGATCGTATTGCGGAGATCGTGAAGCAGCGGTCGCATGTGCACACCGTGAAGGTGAAGAACTCGCGCGAACTGGTGCGCCGGTTCGGTATCCAGTATATGGATGTGATTGACGAGGCGTACCAGAAGTTGTATAACTTCCAGCCGATGACCGTCAAGCAGAAGAATTACTACAAAGACATGTATTTCCCGATCCTCAATTTCGATTTCGTCACGCTGGTGGTGAATGAGAAAGACGAGATCGTGGGCGTGGGACTGGGAATGCCGGATATTAGCGATGCCTTGCGTAAATGCGGCGGCAAATTGTTCCCGATGGGATGGTACCACCTGCTCAAAGCGCTGAAGGCGAAGAAAATGAAATCCTTCAGTTTCCTGCTGATCGCCATCCGTCCGGATTATCAGGACAAGGGCCTGAATGCGCTCTTCTTCCAGGATCAGATCCCGGTGATCAACCGATACGGCATTCAGATACTGGAGACCACCAATATTCTGGAAACGAATGCGAAGAATATTGCCAACTTTACGCAATTTGACCATAAGGTGCATAAACGCCACCGCGCGTATATAAAGGAGATATAAGACAAAACCGGCGTAGATGAAAGGCGCGAAGTCATATAAGGCGGCGTTGTTGCAGTTGAGCGCATACCTCAAAGCACACGAGATGCGTCCCTCTGCGGTACGGAATATGGTGTTGGAGCAGGTGTGTCAGTTGTCGCAGCCTTTTACGGCAGACCAACTGACAAAAGCCTGTCAGGAAGAGCGAATTTCTGTCGGAACGGTATATAATGCACTCAATGTGTTCGTTTTGGCACAGATTTTGCATGCAACTAATCGACAGCGCGGCAAGAGCGCCACGGAATACGAATTGATGTCCGGTAACCAGATCCGTATGCAGGTCGTTTGCCATAAATGCGGACGGGTGACGGAGATTCAGGATAAAGCGGTCGAACGCTTGGTGAAGGAGCGTAAATACTCTAATTTCACAATGCAGCACTTCTCGCTTTTCGTGTACGGGGAATGTAAGATCTGCCGCCGGTTGGTAAAAAAACAAAATAACAATGGAAACAGTAGAGACCTTTGATCCGACAGTTATATACTGGGTGATATTTATCGGTATCGCGTTGGCGAGCTGGTTGGTATCGGCGTCTTTGGAGCGTAAGTTCCGCAAGTATTCCAAGGAACCCCTCTCCATGACGGGGCGCGATATTGCGGAGAAGATGCTGAAGGAGAACGGGATCTACGATGTGAAGATCACCTGTGTCAAGGGGCAGTTGACCGACCATTATAATCCTGTGACGAAGACCGTCAACCTCTCGGATGATGTGTATCACGGGGCAAACGTGGCGGCTGCGGCGGTAGCGGCTCACGAGTGCGGTCACGCCTTGCAGCACGATCAGGCGTACGCGCCGCTCAAGATGCGTTCGGCGCTCGTGCCGGTGGTCTCTTTCGCCAGCCATTGGATGACTTGGCTCCTCTTGGCGGGGCTGCTGCTGATCAATGTCTTTCCGCAACTGTTGCTGATCGGCATCGTTCTGTACGCCACCACTACCTTGTTCTCCTTCGTGACCCTTCCGGTGGAGGTGGACGCCAGCCGCCGCGCCGTCAACTGGCTCCGCGAAGCAGGAATAACGGATAATCATACTACCGAAATGGCCAGCGATGCGCTCCATAGTGCCGCTTATACATACGTGGTTGCAGCGCTCAGTTCGCTTGCCACACTCGTTTATTACATCCTCGTCTTCATGGGAGGACGGAGAGATTGATAAACACCGGTCCCGTAGCTCAATTGAATAGAGTGTCAGATTCCGGTTCTGAAGGTTCTGGGTTTGAGCCCCAGCGGGATCACAAGAAAGGCAGCCGACGGCTGCCTTTCTTTCGACTTTCGACTTTCGACTTTCTGCTTTCGACTTTCTACTACTCCAACCTGACATCTACGATGATGGGATCATGATCGGCGTAGCGATGCATCGTTTTGTCTTTCATCTTGTAGGCGCCGTGCTGGTAATACCAATCGGCGTTAACATGCCACGGGCGGACACGCACGATCTGCGGCGCCATCGAGGGAGAAGCGAAACAACGGTCCAGATAACCGATCTCGCCTTTATAGGAATACGAATAATCGGCGGACGAACCCAAGGGAAGCATCTCTCGGTATCCGGCGCGAAGGATTGTTTGGATCGGTTGCTCCTGGCTGTAACAGTTATAGTCGCCTAACAGCAGGATATCTTGGTCGCCGAACTGCGCAACGGCTTGCGGCAGCATTGCCAGCAACGAATCGGTGTTCTGCAGACGCTTGAGATTGGTGTCATACTGAGTGCGGCCCGGGCGTTTGGATTTCAGATGATTGACGCTGAGGATCAGTCTTTTGCCGGAAGCGGTCTCTTCAAAACCGACGGCGAACATCCGGGAATAATAATGATCGGTGGTGTCGCGGTACGCGGAGAGCGGTTCCGTGTACGCCCGTACGCGGTCGGTATTGTAGATGAAACACCCGCCTATGCGGTCTTTGTTCGCCATCGGAACGGTGATATAATCGTAATGGCCTCCGTTCTTGTTAAGGGCTTCGAGTAGCATCTGCGGCGCTTTGTCGCCCACCTGCATCTCGCAGCAGGCAATGATATCGGCGTGCATGGCTTTCAGTCCGGCTGCCACTTTGCGGGTCTTGAGAGCCTGCTGTTCGCGTGTCGTCCGCTTATGGGCATAGCCGCCCAAGTCCGCGAAATAATTCTCGATATTCGCTCCTACGATACGCAGTTCTCCTTTGCGCGGTTTGGGTAGCCGGTCTTTCGCCATATGACGGGTGCGTACAGAACCGCCGGTGAGCAGTTGCCGTTCGCCCGTCACGCGCGCCTTTAGATTTCGCACAAGATCGCCGGTGCGCACCTCATAATAATTATTACGCAGGTGTACGCATATGCTCGCGTTGCGGTTATGCTCGGCGAGAGAGTAGTAAGCCGTGCTGTCTCCGTCCGCCAGACCCACGGCGCGTTCTTCCGGACAGAAAAGGCGTTCCGGTGCCAGCACTAACGAATCATAGAAACTGCCGCAAACGACAAGTGGGGTGGTGATCACTACGGTCTGGTTGGTATACCGGCTCCAATCCGACTGGAGCTGCTCTAAAGAAACACGCTCCACCGCGTGAGCGGAGAGCGTGCCGATAATCAGAAAAAGAATAAGTCTTTTCATAGTGTTGCGGAGGATGGGATCGAACCACCGACCTTCAGGTTATGAGCCTGACGAGCTACCACTGCTCTACTCCGCGCCAAAATCTTCCGTTGAAACGAAAGCGGGTGCAAAGGTACTGCTTTTTTTTGATATAACCAAATTTTTTGGCAAAAAAGTACAGAAAAAGAAGATTTTTTGCCTGAAAAGGCTATTATTCCTCTATAAAACGCTTGTAATAACGTACAACGGTGTTGCGGCTGACATGCAGCTCTTCGCCTATCTGATAGAATGACAGACCTTCGGCTATCATCGCGCGGAGGAGGCTGTCTTTGGTGCGTAGTTTGAAGAATTTCTTATCGGACAGGGCACCTTTCGGGCGACCGATGGGTTTGCCTTCCGCACGCAGCCGTGCCAGAGCTTCTTTGGTGCGTTGGGAGATGAGGTTTCGCTCAATCTCGGCGGAGAGACCGAAGGCGAAAGCCAGAACTTTGGATTGGAGGTCATCGCCCAGACGGTACTTGTCTTTGATTGTCCATACGCGGCATTCTTTTTTCATGCAGATACTGAGGATCTCCATGATCATAAATAGCGATCGGCCGAGCCGCGACAACTCGGAGCAGATGATCGTGTCTCCTTTATGAACGGTCTTCAGCAGTTTCCCCAGCCGCCGTTTGCTGAAGGCCTGGGTGCCGCTGATCGTCTCTTCGATCCATCCGTCGATAAGGAGGTTGTTTACTTTGCAGAACTCTATAATTTCAAAACGCTGGTTCTCGACGGTCTGCTTCTCGGAACTTACGCGAATATATCCGTAAATCATATGCAAAAATACAAAAATATTTTGAGATGTGCTATTTTTTTTGTAATTTTGCAGCCTAATTTGACTTTTTATGGCGAAAATCATTTTTATGGCGGAAGAAGGCGAACGGTCTTTGCTCGAAAAAGCACAGGAGCGGTTCGGTCTGGATCTGAGTGATGCGCAGATCATTTTCACCGGAGTAGGAGGTATCAATATCATCCGTAGTCTGGCGGATGTGGATCGTGAGGCGGAGGTGTTCAATATCGGTTATGCCGGGAGCGCGAACTTCGATCTGAACTCCTGGGTGGAGGTGACGGAGGTGCGCTTGAATCATCCGAACGTGACATATGCGGAGCCGGTTTTGCATCCGGAGACCTTGCCTTGGAAGGGCGCGAACCGTCCTGTCCAGGCCGTTTGTTATACGAATACGGATTTTGTGCTGGCTTCGGACTATAAGGATTGTGTGTTTGACATGGAGCTTGCCTTCATTGCGGCGCTGGGCTTCAAGCATCTGCATAGCTTCAAATACGTGAGCGATAACCTGTCGCTGCACGCCTATCACGAATTAACGCACGGTGTGGAATGACGACGATCTGTTTGAAACCCCGTAAAGAGGAGTCGCTCAAGCGTTTTCATCCCTGGGTGTTCTCCGGAGCGGTTGCCCGTGTAGTGCTGGATGCCTCGCATCCGTCCGAAGCGCCGGAGGAGGGCGAACTGGTATGCGTCCGGTCGAGTGCTGGCGAGGTGCTGGGTGTCGGTCACTGGCAGGTCGGCTCGATCGCTGTACGTATCTTGGCGTTCGGCGTGGACAAACTGCCTGCCGGTTTCTGGTCCGAACGGATCAGGGCGGCGTATAAAATGAGAGAGGCGTTGGGCTTAATCACCGATCCTCAATTCTCAACTCTCAACTCTCAATTCTCAATTAACAACACTTTCCGTCTCATCCACGGCGAAGGCGATTGGCTGCCGGGGCTGATCGTGGATATCTATGCGGACACGGCGGTGATCCAGGCGCACTCGGTCGGTATGCACCGGTGTCGGGAAGCAATCGCCGAAGCGGTTGCTGCGAACGTGCCGCAGGTGAAAAATATCTATTATAAATCGGATGACACGCTGCCGTTCAAGGCGCAGATAGAGGGAGAGAGAGTAGGCTGGCTGAAGGCGGGAGACATCTCTTCCGGGGAGTTCTGGAGCATTGAGAACGGCCTGCAGTTCCGCATCGACTGGCTGAGAGGCCAGAAAACAGGATTCTTCATCGACCAGAGGGAGAACAGGGCGCTGGTGGAGCGGTATGCAGCCGGCAAAGATGTGCTGAATATGTTCTGCTACACCGGCGGATTCTCTTTGTACGCCCTGCGCGGTGGGGCGAGAAAAGTCGATTCCGTGGATGTGAGCCGGAAAGCGATTGACTTGGTGAATGTCAATGTGGCGAAGAATTTTCCGACGGCAACCAATCATGAAGCGGTGGTGGCGGATGCGTTTGAGTACCTCAGCGCGCAGAAGGCGCAGGGGCGTACCTACGACCTGATCATCTTGGATCCGCCTGCTTTCGCCAAACATCGCGATGCAGTGAAGAATGCCCTGCGCGGCTATCAGCGGATCAACGCCAAGGCGATTGAGATGATCCGCCCTGGAGGCATCCTGTTCACTTTCTCTTGCTCCCAGGCGGTGGATAAAGAGGCTTTCCGCCTGGCGGTTTTCAGCGCTGCGGCGCAGACCGGAAGAAAGGTCCGGATCCTCCACCAGTTGCACCAGCCGCAGGACCATCCGGTCAATATCTTCCATCCCGAAGGCGAATACCTCAAAGGCCTCGTCCTCTATGTCGAATAAAATCCCCGATCCCCCCATGCTCCTCGTTTGTTTTGATACAGAGACTACCGGTCTGGATGTGCAGAAGGACCATATTATCCAGCTTTCGCTGGTGAAGATAGATACGGATAACTGGCAGCCCGTCGACCGGCGCAACTGGTATATCTTGCCCGAAGTGCCCTTCTCGATCCCTGCGGAAGCGGAGGCGGTGCACCATATTTCCAAGGCTTTCCTGCTGGAGAACGGTGTCTCGCTGCGGTCGGTGTACGACGATCTGATTGCCTTCACGGACGGCTGTGACATCCTCTCATACAACGGCAACGGCTATGATGCGCCGATCCTGCATTATAATCTGGAACGCTACCATCTGACTTTTGATTTTGAGCACCGCACATGGTACGACGCCTTGCTGCTGGAACGTATCCATATGGCGGGGCGGATTGATCCGGAGACGGGCGAACGCTACCATTGTAATCTGACGGCGGCATATACTCGCTATTACGGCCATCCCTTCGAGGGTGCGCATAACTCGCTCGATGACGTGATGGCTACGATTGAGGTCTTCAAGGCGCAGGTGGAGACGCACGGATGGGAGTGGGCGCAACGGGATGAGTTCGCCTTTGTCTCCTTTGACCGGTGGCTGACGAAGAAAGGAAACTATTACTATCTCAACCAGGGTGCGCATAAGGGAGAGAGTATCGAATCGATGATGCGGGTGGACAAGAGTTATCTGGAGTGGATTGTGGATAAGTGCAAATGGACGGACGATCAGACGCGTGCGCTCATCCTCGCCGTCCTCCGTCCCGATAAATCTGGTACTCCTAGTATCCCTAGTACCCCTAGGATTCCTAGTCTTCCTGTTCCTCCTTCCCGTGGCAAAAAACGCCCGAAAGGAACGATCTCCGACGCCGATTTGTGCCTCTTTTAGGATTTTATGCACCTATAAATGCATTTTTTTGCCAAAATATTTGCACAATTCAAAAAATTGTAGTACTTTTGCACCCGCTTTTGCTAAATGGTGCATGGCAAATGACCAAATGGTAAAGGACTTGGCCGGTTGGATGAGCGATTTAGTCGGCGGTCTGCAAAACCGTATAGAGCGGTTTGACTCCGCTACCGGCCTCACAGAGCCGCCCTCCTACGGGGCGGCTCTATTTTATGGAAAGACGAAACAATGGAAGATATCATTCAAGACATTACCACTCAGGAATACAAGTACGGCTTCACTACCGATGTGGAGACCGAGGTCGTTCCTGCGGGGTTGAACGAAGAGGTCATTCGCTTGATCTCCGCCAAGAAACATGAACCCGGATGGCTCTTGGAGTTTCGTCTCAAAGCTTTCCGTAAATGGCTGACAATGAAGGTGCCTGCGTGGGCGCATCTGGATATTCCTGAGATTGATTTTCAGGCGATCTCCTATTACGCCGCCCCGAAAACGAAATCCAAACCCTCAAACTCTCAAACCGCCGAAGGCGCGCAAGCGGACGATGAAATCGACAAGGAGATCATGAAGACCTTCGACAAGCTGGGTATTCCTTTGGAGGAACGTGCGGCGTTGGCTGGAAACATGGCGGTGGATGCGGTCATGGACTCGGTGTCCGTCAAGACCACTTTTCGCAAGACGCTTGCCGAGAAGGGGATCATCTTCTGCTCCATCTCGGAGGCGGTGCGCGAGTACCCGGATCTGGTCAGAAAATACCTCGGTTCGGTTGTGCCGCCTGCGGATAATTTCTATGCCGCGCTGAACAGCGCAGTCTTCTCCGACGGCTCGTTTGTCTATGTCCCGAAGGGCGTACGCTGCCCGATGGAGCTGAGCACCTATTTCCGCATCAATGCAGGCAACACCGGACAGTTCGAACGTACCCTTCTCATCGCCGACGAAGGGGCGTATCTCAGTTATCTGGAGGGATGCACGGCGCCCATGAGGGATGAGAACCAGCTCCATGCGGCGATCGTTGAGATAGTCGTGCACAAGGATGCCGAAGTCAAGTATTCAACCGTCCAGAACTGGTATCCCGGAGACAAAGACGGCAAGGGAGGTATCTTCAATTTCGTTACCAAACGCGGTATCACGTACGAGAACGCACGCCTCTCTTGGACCCAGGTTGAGACAGGCTCGGCTATCACCTGGAAATACCCGTCTTGCATCCTCCGCGGCGACAACTCTTCGGCGGAGTTCTACTCCGTAGCCGTCACCAATAACTACCAGCAGGCGGATACGGGTACCAAGATGATCCATCTGGGGCGGAACACCCGCAGCCGGATTATCTCCAAAGGTATCTCGGCGGGCAGGAGCCAGAACGCTTACCGCGGCTTGGTGAAGATGGGACGCAATGCGCTCAACGCGCGTAACTACAGCCAGTGCGACTCCCTGCTGCTCGGCGACCAGTGCGGCGCGCACACTTTCCCGGACATGCAGATACTCAATCCTACTGCCGTTGTGGAACACGAGGCTACGACCTCCAAGATCTCCGACGACCAGCTTTTCTATTGCCGTCAGCGCGGAATAGGAGTGGAGGATGCCGTAGGCCTGATCGTCAACGGTTATGCGAAAGAAGTGATGGACAAACTGCCGATGGAGTTTGCCGTTGAGGCGCAGAAACTCCTCCAAGTCTCCCTCGAAGGCTCCGTCGGCTAACCGCCCCCAAAAACTTTCGCGTGTGATACGTAGACATGACTTACTCCGGCAAAGGACCTTTTATTCAGCCTCAGGTTGAAATAAGGACGCCCTTTTATAAAACACCAATATGAAAAAGAATTTATTATTTCTGCTGCTTCTCACTCCTGTTTTCTCTATGGCGGAAACCATTACTGGTACCATTCGTGAGCGTTCTTCCAATGATGCTATTCCGTACGCCACCGTCTCTCTGTTGCGGACAGATAGCACTTTGTATAATGGAGCAATCTCTGATGATAATGGTAATTTCAAACTGCAAGTTCAAAGAGGAACGTATATTTTTCAAGTTTCTTTTGTCGGCTACAATACGACTCTCCGTACGCTGGAAGTGACAAAAGATAACTCGGATTTGGGCTCTATATATCTGACGGAAGAGACGAACGCAATCTCTGAAATAGAAGTAAAAGCGAATAAACCCATTATCCAACGCCAGATGGACAAGATCGTTATGAATGTAAGTTCAAGTCCCTTTGCTGTTGGTAGTTCGGGGGAAGATATGTTGAAGAAAGCCCCGGGTGTTATTGTGGACAAAGATGGCAATGTCACTGTAAACGGAAAAACTGTTTCTGTGTATATTGATGGAAGACCTTCTTATATGAGTGGGGAACAGCTGAGAGGCTTGCTGCAAGGAACGGATGCCACTACGATAGATAAGATTGAAATCATAACCAACCCTTCCGCTAAATATGATGCTGCTGGTCAAGGAGGAATTATTAATATCAAATTGAAAAAGAACAAGTCTGCCGGATTGAACGGGACATTGGCGGCTTCATATAGCGGTATGTATTTCAAGGAGCCGGACAAATATTATCAGGGAGACCGCGTTTCTTTTAATCTTAATTATAGAGGTGCTAAAACTTATACTTCTCTTGCTCTGTCACAAATGTATTCCTCTTCGGCAGATTTTGATAGCAGCTTGTATCAAATGCCCTTCCTCGGTGACACCATGCGCACCATAAGCTCGAATTTTGTAGAAAACGCATTCCGATACTATTCCGCCAGATTAACAAACGATTGGTATATTACTGATCGGCATACATTCGGTTTTATAGTGAATGTCCCTATCATGAAGTATGATGATCATTTCAATATGAATGAGCATGATCATTCGTTGGTCACATTAGGGAACGACACGATACAAGATGCTGTTTCTTCTGGGGTTCGAAAGACATCTTGGCCGCGGTATTCCGCGAACCTGAACTATACATTTACCATAAATGACTCCTTGAATAGAGAGTTGACAGTCAATGTGGATTATAGTCGGTCTGGAGGAACAATGTCCACTTCGCAAAACAATAAAATATTGATAAATAATGATGCTGTTATAAACCGCTTGCCGGATCATTTGGGGGTGGAAACAACCCAAAAAGTAGATATCATCTCTGCTAAAGCGGACTTCCAAACCGCATTTTGGAAGACTGGAATGATCGAATGTGGAGCCAAATGGACCATGAGCCACACGTATAATGCTATGGTCGAGGATTCTGTCATGCCTTCCTATTCCAGCACAACCAATACATCATATGACTACACGGAACATATAGCTGCCCTTTATATCTCGGCTTCCAAACAATTCGGGGAACACTGGAATGCCAAATTGGGATTGCGGGGAGAATTGGCTGCAAATAATGGACTCTATCATAAAGAAACGGAAAGTAAAACGGTCAGGCAAAAACCCTACTTCAACTTGTTCCCTTCTGCATTTATAGGATACAATCCTACAGATAAATGGGCTTTGAGTCTGAATTATACCCGCCGCATCTATCGTCCCGGATATTGGGCGCTTAACCCTTTTGTAACTTATATGGATGCACATACATATACTTGCGGAAATCCCGAATTAAAACCGGTGTTCACGAATCAAGTGGCGTTTAGTGTCGGTTGGAGCCGATATGTCAGCATTGAAGCTGATTTTAGCCATTCTGCCGGCGTCCTCACAGAGCGACCGGAGTTGATGGATAACGGAGATGTCAAATACACTTATGTCAATTTCGGTACAACCATGCAGGCGGGAGGAACAGTCTCTCTTACTGAAATCCCTGTCGTTCCGAAATTCAGCACAGACGAAAATGGAAAACGGACTGTCGATGGCGCATGGCTTGCACTGACCGCCAATATCGGGCTCTTTGATAATATTAGTAAGGCGGATGTAACTCAGGATGCCAATTATGGAACCAAACACACATTCTTCTCTCATTATCAAGGTACACTGACTGCATATCTGCCGAAAGAATGGCAGATCGCCGTAGATGCGTCAGGAGCAACCCCGTTTGCACAAGACTATAATCGTTGGAGCGGAGGATACGATATCGGAGTAGGTCTCAAGAAAACATGGAAACAGCATGGACTGACCATCAGTGCCAATGTGAACGATTTAGTCCGTTCTTCCGTCTATTCTTCACAATCTGTCGGATTAACAAATGGCTGTTATACCTACGCTAAAGGTATCAGTTATTCTCAAAAAGTCAAAATAGGCGTGACATGGCGGTTCGGCCAATACCAGCAACATAAGTACCGTAATGTAGGAGACTACGATCAGGAAGACCGATTAGGAGGAGGACACAAATAGAACAAAGTCCTTCCTCCACTCTCTCTCTGCCCTTCTTCTTCTCCTCTCGCACTCTCTCTCCGCCCTTCCTTGGCTCTCCCTCCGCCCTTCCCCTGTCAGAGTGCTGTCTAAACCATAAGACCGCCATAGCATCACCATAGGATCACCATAGGATGAGCCCGTTGTTTTGTCTGTCACATGCTTTTACTGTATATATACTATGTATATATACACTTTTACTCCGGATTGATACGTTCGGCTGAAACGGGTGAAGCCAGAAAAAGAGAGGCGGATTGCGAGAAGCGCTCCGCATTTTCTGTCGTCAGATAACGGCAGGAATTGCCTTGCGAGAGTTGCTCTCGGTATTCGGGGTGACGGCGGAGATAATCTGCGAGGGAACGCGCCACGAGCGAACCCTGGGAAATAACGGTAATAGGATTAGACCGCCTGCTTTGTCCGCTGTAGGACTGCAGCCATTCATTGATCTTGGGTAACAGGAGCGGGTAATGGGTGCAGCCGAGAACGAGCGTGTCGATGAGCGGGTCTTTCTCCAGTAGCTGTCGCAGATAGAGATCCACAAAATAGTCTGCGCCGGGGTTGAGGTGTTCGCCGTTCTCAATGAGAGGAACCCAGAGCGGGCAAGCCTGTTGGGCGACAACGAGGCCGCGTTGCTGCAAGGCCGCGTTGCTGCAAGGCCGCGCTGCTGTAAGATCGTCCTGCGGACTGTTAGTTAGTTTTTGCATCTCCAGCACATAAGACTCGGAACTGACCGTTGCAGGCGTAGCGAGAATGCCGATATGCCCTGTTTTCGTGATAGCCGGCACGGCTTCGACGGTGGGGCGGATAACACCCAGTACATTTACCTTTTGGTCGTGCGCCCTTTGCCCGTTGATGAGGGGCAGATCCTTTTGCTGGATGGTTCGTAACGCCTTTGCGCTTGCGGTGTTGCATGCCAGAATGACGAGTGCGCAGTCATGCTCAAAGAGGTATCTGACAGCCTGAAGGGTGTAGCGGTATATGACATCAAAAGAGTGGGTGCCGTAAGGCGCACGGGCATTGTCTCCCAAGTAGAGATAATCGTACTCGGGAAGAGCTTTCCGGATCTCGCTAAGGATCGTCAAGCCGCCGTAACCGCTGTCAAAAATACCGATACGCATGATTTTTGCTGCAAAATTACAAAAATATTTGCATATATCAAAATTTTTTAGTACTTTTGCACGCTAAAATGTACGAGTTACAATAAATTGTAAAAAATAATTAAAAAATATACGCGTATGAAATTCACTATTTCGAGTTCAAAACTCTTTTCGCAACTGCAGGCTGTGAGCCGTGTAATTAACAATAAGAACGCACTTCCGATTCTGGATGATGTGCTCTTTGATCTGGTTGGCAATGAGCTGCTGATGACCGCTTCGGACGGCGAGACAACGATCCGTACGAGTGTGGCGGTTGAGAGCGTGGAGGGAACCGGTAAAGTGGCTTCGGCTGCCAAACTGCTGCTGGAGACGCTCAAGGAGTTCAGTGAGCAGCCCTTGACTTTCACCATCGATGAGAACAATTTCGCTGTCAGCATGGCAAGCCAGAACGGTACCTATTCGTTTGTCGGCGTGAACGGCAACGAGTATCCGGAGATGCCGGCGGAGGAGGCGGAAGCCCGTCAGTTGGCTGTTCCGGCTGGGGTGCTCCAGAGCGCGATCGAGAAAACGATCTTCTGCACCGCCGACGATGACCTGCGCCCGGTGATGAACGGTATCTATTTCGACATCGTGGAGGACAAGGTGACGATGGTCGCTACCGATGCTCACCGTCTGGTTCGTTATACGAACGCAAGCGTTAAGCCGGGCTTGGTGGCTAACTTCATCCTGCCGAAGAAACCGGCGGGTCTGCTCAAGAACCTCTTGGCGAAAGAGGAGGGTGATGTAAAGGTGACGATCGGAGCCAAGAACGCACGTTTCGAGTTCGGCAATACGATCATCGTGTGCCGCCAGATAGAGGGCCGTTTCCCGAACTACAACGCCGTTATTCCGCAGAGCAACCAGAATGTCGTGACGGCGGACCGTCAGACGCTCATCAACGCCTGCAAGCGCGTAGCCGTGTTCGCGAATAACGGTACCGCGCAGTTGCGCCTGGCGTTGAGCGAGAACCAGATCAAGATATCCGCGCAGGATATCGATTTCTCTACGAGCGCGGAGGAGACGATCGCTTGCGATTACAACGGTACGCCGATGGCTATCGGTTTCAAGGCTCCTTTCCTGATTGACCTGCTTTCGTCGATCGCCAGCGCGGATGTGCAGCTGAAACTGGCGGATCCTGCACGTGCGGGTCTGATCCTGCCGGCTGAGGCGGAGGGAGACGAGGATGTGCTGATGCTGTTGATGCCGATGCTCTTGAACGATTGATAACGGATAATTGATAACGGATAACTGATAATCGAAGATGAACTACCGCTCATTAACGGGCGCAGAGATTGCGCAACTGAAGGCACAGGGGTGTTCGGCGAAGAACTGGAACGATGTGGAGGTGGCGGAGGCGTTTGACGCCCGCTATGTCCGTGAGACCAATTTCTCGGGTAAGAACAGGATCGGCGCTTTCCGTCGTGAGATCGAACTGCCGGGTGGACTGACCGTTCATACGGGTATCTACAACGCCACTTTGCATAACTGCGAGGTGGGCGACGATGCGCATCTCTATAACATCCATAACTATATCGCCAACTACCATATCGGTGCGAACACCTGTATCGAGAACGTGAACGCAATCCTGGTGGACGGACGCACTGCGTTCGGCAACGGCGTACGTGTGCCGGTGATGAACGAAGGCGGAGGACGTGAGATTCCGATCTTCAACGAACTGAGTGCCAGCCTGGCGTATATCCTCACGCTTTACCGTCACCGTCCGGCAATGATCCGTGAACTGGAATGGATGATCGATGCTTACGCCGAGGCGCAGGCGTCGGATCATGGTTATATCGGCGATAATGTGCGGATACTCAACTGCGGTTCGATCAAGAACGTGCGTGTGGGCGATTATGCCGAGCTGACGGGTGTCAGCCGTCTCAAGAACGGTACGATCAACTCCAATGAGGCGGCGCCGGTGCGTCTGGGGAGCGGCGTGAAGTGCGTGGATTTTATCATTGCTTCGGGCGTGGAGATCGGTGACAGTACGCTGGTGGACAAGTGCTTCGTGGGCCAGGGTTGTATCTTTGACAAACATTACTCCGCGTGCGAGAGTCTGTTCTTCAGTAACTGCCAGGGAATGCACGGAGAGGCGTGTGCGATCTTCGCAGGCCCCTACACCGTGACCCATCATAAGAGCACCTTGCTTATCGCAGGTATGTTCTCGTTCCTGAATGCGGGTTCGGGTTCTAACCAGTCGAACCATATGTACAAATTAGGCCCGATCCATCAGGGCGTGGCGGAGCGCGGAGCCAAGACGACCAGCGACAGTTATCTGTTATGGCCGAGCAAGGTTGGCGCGTTCTCGCTGGTCATGGGCCGTCACACCCATCATGCCGATACATCCGATCTGCCGTTCTCCTATCTGATTGAGAACAACTCGGAGAGTTATCTCGTGCCGGGCGCCAACCTCCGTACGGTGGGTACGATCCGCGATGCGCAGAAATGGCCGAAACGCGATAACCGCAAGGATCCCAATAAGCTGGATTGTATCAACTTCAATCTGCTCAGCCCGTACACGGTGCAGAAAATGTGGCGCGGACGGGAGGTGTTGGATGAGTTGCAGGCGTTGAGCGGCGAGAACACGGAGGTGTATGGCTATAAGAACTGCAAGATCCGCAATTCGTCGCTTCGCCACGGACGCGAGTTATACACGATCGGTATTCAGAAGTTCCTGGGTAACAGTCTGATAAGCCGCCTGGAGAAGAGCGAATGGCGGACGATGGAAGAGGTGCGTGCCGCGCTTCGTCCGGACAGCCGGATAGGCCTGGGAGTCTGGGTGGATCTGGCGGGAATGTTAGCGCCGAAAAGCGAGGTGACCAATCTTCTGAACGGGATCGAAGAAGGTGGATTGACTCTGGCTGCCATCCAGACGAAACTGCAGGAGATGCACGCGCACTACTACTCGTACGAGTGGACATGGGCGTTGGACAAACTGGAGCAAGTATGGGGATGCAGTGTGGAGGAAGTGACTCTGGAACAGCTCTGCGAAACGGTTCAGCAATGGAAAGAAGCGGTTGTGGGACTCGATAAGATGGTTTACAACGATGCACGCAAAGAGTTTGATCTCAACAGCCAGACCGGTTTCGGTGTCGATGGAGACCGCGAACAGGCGGAGGCGGATTTTGAGGAAGTGCGCGGCAGTTTTGAGTCCAACTCATTCGTGAAAGCAGTGTTGGAGCATATCGCGAAAAAGACCGCCCTCGGCAATCAAATCCTCGATCGCTTGGGCAACCTGGACAACTAGGACCCCTAGGCACCCTAGGAACCCTAGGAAATCAAAAATAAACAATGAGCGAAGCAAAGGTAACCATATTAGGATGCGGAAGCGCCAAACCGACCAAGACCACTTCCCCTTCGGGGCAGTTGGTCGAACTGTGTGATAAATCATTCTTGGTGGATTGCGGCGAAGGAGTGTTGCTGACGATGCAGCGGCTGGGGGTGCATACCTCGCGGCTGTATAATATCTTCATCTCCCATCTGCACGGCGACCACTGCTTCGGCCTGATCGGCTTGCTGACGACTTTGGGCATGCTCAAACGTACCCAGCCGATGCATATATACGCGCATCCCGATCTGGAGAAACTGCTCCGTCCGCTGCTGGATTATCATGCCAACGACCGCTTGTACGAGATCATCTTCCATCCGGTCAACCCGCGCAAACATGAGGTGATCTACGAAGATCGGACGGTGAGCGTGGAGACGGTTCCGCTCAAGCATAGTGTGCCTACCTGCGGTTTTCTCTTCAAGGAGACCCATCGCGTGAAGAGGGAGGACGGTTCGTTTGACTACGAGACGCGCAAGCGGTATGCCTACTGCTCGGACACGCAGTATAGCGAGAAGATCATCCCGATTATCAAGGGCGTGGATACGCTCTACCACGAGTCCACTTTCCTGCAGTCGATGGCGGAGCGGAGCCGCGAGGTGAAGCACTCTACGGCAGCCGAAGCGGCTACTATCGCGCAGAAAGCAGGTGTGGGAAAGCTGATATTAGGTCATTACAGCGCACGGATCGAGGATCATAGTCTCTTCCTGAACGAAGCCAAACCGATCTTTGAGAACACTGTTCTGGCGGAGGAGAATAATGTAATAGAGTTATAAATCACCAGTCACCAATTACCAATCACCGGTCACCGATTACCCATGGCAAAGTCTTCTGTTCAATATGTATGTTCGTCCTGTGGAGCCAAATCGCCGCAGTTGTTAGGCCGTTGTCCTGTCTGCGGAGAGTGGGGGACTTACGAAGAAGAGGTCATACAGCGGAGCGGTCTTACGGCGAAGCGGTCTGTCAGCGTAAGCGGTCTGTCAGGCGCAGCCGGTCTGCCCAAACGCCTTCAGGAGATCGTCGCTACCGAAGAGATGCGGATCGATATGCGCAACGGGGAACTGAACCGTGTCTTGGGAGGAGGACTGGTGCCGGGAAGTCTGGTGCTGTTGGGCGGTGAACCGGGTATCGGCAAATCGACTCTGGCGCTGCAGGTGCTCATGCAGCAAGGCGAACGCAAGACTTTCTATGCTTCCGGCGAAGAGAGCGTGCGGCAGTTGAAGTTACGCGCAGAGCGTCTGGCGGGGAATGCAGAGAACCTGTATATCTCCTCCGAGACTTCGCTGGAGCGTATTCTGGATCAGGTGAAGGACTTGGAACCGGAACTGGTGGTGATCGATTCGATCCAGACGATCGGAACGGATGCGGTCGATGCTACGATCGGTTCGTTGAGCCAGGTGCGGGAGTGTGCGGCGCGGATAATGGAGTTCGCCAAGACACGTAATATACCGTTCATCATCATCGGACATATCAACAAAGAGGGTTCTCTGGCGGGTCCGAAAGTGCTGGAACATATCGTGGATACCGTGCTCCAGTTCGAGGGAGACCAGCATTATACCTATCGTATCCTCCGGGCGCAGAAGAACCGTTTCGGCTCAACCTCGGAGTTAGGGATCTATGAGATGCGTCAGGACGGCCTGCGCGAAGTGAGCAACCCCTCGGAATTACTGCTCTCAACGGCACGCGAGGGCTTGTCGGGTATCGCTATCGCTGCGGCGGTAGAGGGCGTAAGACCTTTCCTGATCGAGGTCCAGGCGTTGGTCTCCTCCGCTGCCTACGGCACGCCGCAACGCTCGTCGACAGGTTTTGACGGCAGACGGCTGAATATGCTGCTGGCGGTGCTGGAGAAACGCGTGGGATTCAAACTGCTGCAGAAAGATGTGTTCCTCAATATAGCCGGAGGCATGCGGGTGCAGGATACCGCAATCGATCTGGCGGTGCTGGCTGCCGTGCTGAGCAGTAATATGGATATAGCGCTGGACCCCGGGACAAGCCTCTGCGGCGAAGTGGGGCTGGCGGGAGAGATACGGCCGGTGAACCGCATCGGACAACGTATCGCGGAGGCGCAGAAACTGGGCTTCACGCGGATCCTGGTTCCGGCGGACCAGAAAGTGGATGCCAAGCGGTTCACGATCCAGGTGGTGCCGGTGAAGAAAGTGACGGATGCGTTCAGACTGTTGATCAAAGGGTGAGTCGTTTGTGAGAAAAGATAAAAAAATAGGATATAGCATTCTCGTGGCATTATTTTTGTGCCTGGGAGGCGGAGTGTACGCAGAGGAGCGGCCGTACTTATGCGAGTTGGGCCTGCAAGCCGGCTGCGGCTATTATGTGGGCGATGCTGCGCCGCATATCTTCATGCATCCGCGTGAGGCGTACGGCGTGCACCTGCGGTATAAGTTCACCCGGCGCTGGGCGCTGCAGCTGAAGGCTTCCGGCCAGCGGATCACGGGAAACGATTATACGATCCGGGGTGAGAAATTGGATACCAAATGGCAGAGCCAGATGGTGAATGTGGATGTGATGGCGGAGTTTAATTTCTTCCGTTTCGGGAAAGCCAACCGGCTGGACAAACGGATCAGACCATATACGCCGTATATCTTCCTGGGGGTGGGTGCCGGTGTATACGGATTAGGTGACGCAAAAACTAACGCGATGGCATATATCCCGCTGGGAATAGGCTTCAAATGGAAGTTCTCCGAGCATTGCGGGCTGAACATCGCATGGCAGCATAATATCTTTATGGCGGACAATCTGGAGGGCCGCGAGACGCTGGATAACAAACACCAGCTGAACGGCTGGAACTGGATGAACTGCGATCTGACGGGTATGCTTACCGCCGGTATCGTGATCGAGTTCGGCAAATCCGGGAGAGAATGCCGCACATGTAACTATTAAAAAGACTATGGATTATACACAACAGATAGACAAGGATCGTTTGCCGCGCCACATTGCAATCATCATGGATGGCAACGGACGGTGGGCGAAGAAACAGGGCCTGGCGCGTATGTTCGGCCATAAACAGGGCGTTCAGACCGTGCATAACATCACTGTAGCGGCAACCAAATTGGGGATCGAATACCTCACGCTCTATACGTTCTCTACCGAGAACTGGAATCGTCCGAAAGAGGAGGTGGATGCGCTGATGACGCTGCTGGTCGATACGATTGCGAAAGAGACGCCTACGCTCATGGAGAACAACGTGCGTCTGCAGACGATCGGCGATATCAGCCGTCTGCCGGAGAACACACGGGCTAAGTTCCTGGGCTGTATCGACCAGACAAGCCGTAACACGGGGCTGACGATGGTGATAGCGCTCAGCTATTCGGCGCGGTGGGAGATCACAGCGGCTGTGCAGGAGGCTGTCCGTCGCGCGCAAGCGGGTACGCTGCGTGCCGAAGAGGTGAATGAGCAGCTGGTATCCTCACTGATGACCACCCGCGAGATGCCCGATCCGGACCTGCTGATCCGTACCAGCGGAGAATACCGGATCAGCAATTTCCTGCTTTGGCAGCTGGCGTACAGCGAGTTGTATTTCACCGACTGCCTCTGGCCGGAGTTTACGGAGGAAGAGTTGTATAAGGCCATTATCGATTATCAGAAGAGAGAGAGACGTTTCGGCAAGACATCCGAACAGGTCAGTAAGTAACCAAATCACGAGTAAGAGTTGAAAAGAATTCTCAGTATATTATGTATCGCTGTGCTATCGGTGTTCGCTTGGGCGGAAGATAGCATCGTGAGCCCGTCCGTGCCGGAGATCGAGTACGGAATGACGCGGAAGACCTACGAGATAGCCGGTATCGAGGTGGAAGGTGCGGACAGTTACGAGGACTTCGTCTTGATCGGGTTCTCGGGATTGGCTGTGGGAGACAGGATCGAAGTGCCGGGCGAACAGATCACCAAGGCGATCAAACGCTTCTGGAAACAAGGTCTCTTCTCGTCCGTGAAGATCCGCGCCAAGAAGATAGAAGGCAATAAGATCTGGTTGGTCATCGCGCTGGAACAACGCCCGCGTATCAGCGAAGTGAGGTATGAAGGCCTCAAGAAAAGCGAGAAGGAGGATGTAGAGGTGAAAGCCGGTATCCGTCAGGGCTCGCAGATGACGCCGAACCTGGAGGATCATGCCAAGACGGTCATCAAGAAATACCTGGCGGAGAAAGGATTCCATAACGCGGAGGTGCATGTCATCCAGCGTAACGATCAGGACCATCCGGGCTACGTGAAGGTGCTGATCGGAGTGGATAAGAAAGCGAAAACGAAAGTGGGAAAGATCATTATCACGGGTAACAAGGCGCTGACGGATCTGCAGATCAACAAGGCGATGAAGAAGACCAATGACAATAATATCATCAACCTCTTCCGCACCAAGAAATTCGTTACCGAGGAGTATGAGAAAGACAAACAGGCGGTCATCGAGAAATACAACGAGTACGGTTACCGCGATGCCTATATCGTGGCGGACTCGGTGGTGCCCAATCCGGACGATCCGACCCGCGTGGATGTCTATATGACCATCAGCGAGGGCGACAGATACTATATCCGCTCCGTCAAATGGGTGGGTAACACCGTCTATCCCTATGAGTTTCTGGATGCTACGCTGGGTGTCAAGCCGGGCGATGTCTATAACCTCAAGACCCTCAACGACCGGCTCACGGGCGATGACGACGCGGTGAGCAAACTCTATACCGACCGCGGCTATCTCTTCTTCAACGTTGAGCCGGTGGAGGTCAATGTGGAGAACGACTCGATTGATTTCGAGATGCGTATGTACGAGGGCAAACCGGCTACGATCAATGAGGTCAGGATCGTTGGAAACACAAGGGTCTATGAGCACGTTGTCCGCCGTGAACTGTACACCAAACCCGGTCAGCTCTATTCCCAATCGGATATCATGCGTTCGCTTCGTGAGTTGGCGCAGATGGGGCATTTCGACCAGGAGAAACTCGTGCCGGATATCCAGCCGAACCCCGAGGAGGGAACGGTGGATATCACCTACCAGCTGGAGACCAAATCGTCCGACCAGATCGAGTTCTCGCTCGGATGGGGTGCTACCGGTCTGGTGGGATCGTTAGGTCTGAAGTTCACTAACTTCGCAATCCAGAACCTCTTCAACAAGAAATCTTACCGCATCGTGCCGCAGGGCGAGGGGCAGACCTTTTCTATTAACGCGCGCACGAACGGTATATATTATACTTCCGCTTCGATCTCCTTCCTCGAACCCTGGTTGGGCGGCAAGCGTCCGAACAGCCTCTCCGCCAGCATCTATTTCGCTAACCAGACCGGTTATTCGAGCCGCTACCAGAAGGCGTACCAGAACCTCTATAACACCTATTCCAATTACTACTACTATTCCGGCAACAGCAATTATTACCAGCAGCTGGCGGAATCGGAGGCGGATAAGGATAAATACCTGCGTACGCTCGGTATCTCGATCGGTTACGGTAAGAGGCTCCGATGGCCGGATGACTATTTCACGTTCTACGGCGAGATCAGTTATCAGATGTATATGATGAAGGACTGGCCCTACCTCCTGATCTCGGACGGTACGTCCCATAACCTGGCGCTGAACCTCCAGATCTCGCGTTCGTCTATCGACAACCCGATCTATACACGCCGCGGCAGCCAGTTCACGCTGGGATTGAAGATCACTCCGCCCTGGTCGCTGTTCAGCGGAAAGGACTACTCGCAGATGACCGCTTCGGAGAAATACCACATGATCGAGTATCATAAATGGAAATTCTCGGGTAAGGTCTTCACGCCGCTTACCAGGGACAGCAAACTGGTGCTGATGACAAGGGCTGAGTTCGGCTATCTGGGCCATTACAACCAGCATGCGAAATCGCCGTTCGAGTCCTTCTATATGGGTGGAGACGGTATGTCGGCGTACACCAGTTATTCGACCGAGTATGTCTCCATGCGCGGTTATTCGTCGGGCTCCTTGACGCCCTACGATGTGGCTACGGGGCGTAACATGGGTTATCTCTATAACAAGTTCACGATGGAGCTCCGTTACCCGATCTCGCTGGAGCAGAACGCTACGATATGGGCTCACGCCTTCGTGGAGGCGGGTAACTGCTTCTCGGACATCAGGGATTACAACCCCTTCAACCTCAAGCGTTCAGCCGGTGTCGGCGTGCGTATCTTCCTGCCGATGTTCGGTCTGCTGGGTATCGACTGGGGTTGGGGATTCGACGATATCAACGGCTCCAAACAGTATGGCGGAAGCCAGTTCCACTTCGTCCTCGGACAAGAATTATAAAACTAGTAAAACTAGATAAACTAGTTCGAATAGTTAAACTATAAAACACCAGACAACAATGAAAAAATTCTCAATTCTCAATTATCAATTCTCAATTATAATTGCCGCTCTGCTGCTTTCTGGCATGGCTTTTGCCAAAGACCAGTCAGTAGCCTATATCGACATGGCGTATATCCTGAAGAATCTGCCGCAGTATGAGCAGGCGAACGAACAGTTGTCGATGCTCTCCAAACGCTGGCAGAAAGAGATTGAAGCGGCGCAGCAGGAGGCGCGCGTCATGGCTACCAACTATCAGACCGAGCAGATCTTCCTCTCCGAGGCAATGAGAACCCAGCGCGAACAGGAGATCGTGCAGAAAGAGCAGGAGGTGCTGGAACTCAAGCGTAAGTATTTCGGCCAGGAAGGGGAACTGTACAAGAAACGCGAGGCGTTGATCAAGCCTATTCAGGACGAGATCTATAATGCCATTCAGGATCTGGCGAACGAGAAACGGATCGATGTCGTCAAGGACCGTGCCGCCGACCCTTCGCTCATCTACATGTCCTCCAAACTGGATGTGTCCGACCAGGTGCTCCGGAAATTAGGCGCGAAATAACTCACCATAGAACATTTTTCTAACAAGCAAATCAAAAATCATAAAATATCAAAACAATGAAGAAATTTATTATTGCAATGATGCTGATCTTGCCGTTGGCTGTCAGCGCACAGAAATTCGGTCACATCAATACGCAGGAGCTCTTTGCGCAGATGCCCGAGGTGAACCAGGTGAAACAGAAGATGGATACCATCCAGGGCCAGTATGAGAATCAGTTGGCTTCGATGAACGAGGAGTTCCAGAAGAAGTACCAGGATTATCAGGCTCAGGAGGCTACGATGGCTGAGGCGGTAAAACAGATCCGCCAGCAGGAACTGCAGGAGATGCAGCAGCGTATCCAGCTCTTCTACCAGACCGCAGAGCAGGACATCCAGCGCAAGCAGCAGGAACTGCTCACGCCGGTGCATGAGAAAATGACCAAGGCTATTGAGGCTGTCGGAACACGCGACGGATATACCTATATCTTCGACTCCGCTGCAATGGTGCATATCGGACCGGATGCCGTGGATGTCACGCCGGCTGTCAAAAAAGAACTGGGAATTAAATAAAAGTCCTTCGTACATCGTACATTGTCCCTTTGTACATTATGGCAGATGGTTATTTGGAAACCCATTACGCCGAATACGAGAAGAAAAAAGCGGAATGGCTCAAAAAGAAAAATTCATATTCCTACAATTATGGCAGAAAAGATACAACAAACACTGCGCGATAGCGCATTGGCACGCTGGACGGTGCTTGTTCTGGTGGCTTCGATGATGTTCTTTGCTTACATGATGGCGGATATCTTATCGCCATTGGAGCAATTGATCGAATTGCCGTTTTCAGAAGGTGGTCTGTTTGGATGGACCAGTACGAACTACGGTACTTTCCTCATGGGCGAGTACATCATCAATGTATTGGGTTTCCTGTTGATCGCCGGATATATATTGGATAAGAAAGGCGTTCGCTTTGCGGGAACGATGTCTGCATCGATGATGGTAATCGGTGCTGCGGTAATGATGTACGCATTGAGTGATCCGTTCCGCAGTACAGCTTTTCATGATTGGTTGGGAACCTGGATGACCGGCATGCCGGCTACATGCAAACTGTCCTTCGTCGGATTTGCTATCTTCGGTTGCGGTTGTGAGATGGCGGGTACGACCGTGAGCCGTATTCTGGCGAAATGGTTTAAAGGCAAAGAGATGGCATTGGCGATGGGAATTGAGATGGCGATTGCCCGTTTGGGTGTTACCGCTACCATGCTCGTTATTCCGCGTATCTCCAATTACTACGATCATTCGATCTTTGCCCCTGTAGCATTCGGAACCCTCCTTTTGCTGATCGGTTTGATCAACTACCTTGTCTTCTGTGTCATGGATACGAAGTTTGACAAGCAGTTGGTAGCAGTAGGAGAGAAGACCGCTGAGATCGATCCTACCGAAGAGTTCCACGTTAGTGACCTGTTTGCGATCTTTACCAACAAGATGTTCTGGATCGTTTCGATGCTGTGTGTATTGTTCTACTCCGGTATCTTCCCCTTCCAGAAGTACGCTGTCCGGTTCTTGAGCGAGACGATCATGGTTAACGGCGAGTACCTGACGCGCGATGCAGCAGCGGATATGTTTGCATTCTTCCCCTTCTTGGCAATGGCTTTGACACCGTTCCTGGGTGCGTTCATTGATTTCAAGGGAAAAGGCGCCACAATGCTCATCGGCGGATCGCTGATCATGCTCTTCTGCCACCTCTGCTTTGCTTTCCTATTGCCCTTGTATCCGTATAAATGGCTTGCTACCACTTTGATTGTCATCTTGGGTGTCAGCTTCTCGTTAGTGCCTGCCGCCTTGTGGCCTTCCGTTCCGAAGATCATTGATGAGAAAGTGTTAGGTTCTGCATATTGTCTGATTTTCTGGGTGCAGAACATCGGTTTGGCATTAGTGCCGCTGCTGATTGGATGGGTGATTGACAAGACGCAAGGATTTAAGGTAGCGATGCTCATCTTTGCTGCATTCGGATTATTGGCTCTCTTCTGCACATTCCTGCTCAAAGTAGAAGACAAACGAAAAGGATATGGACTGGAGCTTCCTAATAAGAAATAAAGAATCGCTCGTTGTCACCACAGACAGCCGGAAGGTAACTCCCGGCTCTGTCTTTGTGGCGCTCAAAGGTGAGCATTTTGACGGCAATGACTATGTGGATCAAGCCCGTCAAGACGGAGCGGAATATATCATCTCCGGCGAAAATGCCTTGGCTGAACTGCAGGATCTGGCGCGCGCATGGCGGCGCGAACTGGGGCTGCCTGTCCTCGGCATCACCGGCACCAACGGAAAGACGACGACAAAGGAACTCTGTGCCGCGGTCCTCTCTACGAAATATAACCTGTATTACACACAGGGCAACCTCAACAACCAGCTCGGCGTACCCCTCACCTTATTATCTATAACGCGCGCGCACGAGATGGCGATAGTGGAGATGGGGGCTTCCCATCTGGGCGATATCAAGGAACTGGTGGAGATAGCAGAGCCGGACTACGGCTTGATCACCAATGTAGGACGCGCCCATCTGCAGGGCTTCGGTTCCTTCGAAGGCGTGATGCGCACCAAGGCGGAGCTGTACGACTGGCTCGTCGCACATAACGGCATCATCTTCCGCAATGCCGATAACCCCCATCTGGAGGAGATGTATCTGTCAGCTTGCAAGGCAAGCGGTCTGTCAGTGGAACGGTCTGTCAGTGAAACGGTCTGTCAGGCGAAGCCGGTCTTATACCATACCGGCTCTATGCCGGAGGGGACTCATCTCGTAGGCGGCTATAACGCGGAGAACATCTCGGCTGCGGTCTGTGTGGGACGCTATTTCGGCGTGAGCGAGGAGGATGCCTTGGCTGCCATACGCGCCTATGTGCCGTCCAACAACCGCTCCCAACTGATGCGGACGGACAAGAACACCGTCGTGGTCGATGCCTATAATGCCAACCCTACATCCATGACCGCCGCAATCAATGCCTTTGACAATCCTCAAACCGTCAAACCTTCAGATCTTCAAATGCCGAAGGCCTATATCCTCGGTGCCATGCGCGAGTTAGGCGAATACAGCCGTCTCGAGCACCAGAATATAGTGAACATGCTGCTGGAGCGGAAGGCGGAAAAGGTGCTGCTTGTCGGGGACGAATACTGCCAAACGACGGCTCCGTATCCTGTTTTTGAGAATGTGGAATCGCTCTGCGCCTGTCTGCAGAAACAGCCGCTTGCCGGCTGCCGGATACTGCTCAAGGGCAGCAGATCGAATCAATTAGAGAAAGTAATCCCGTTATTATGAGCGAAGGGAAAAATAAATCATCAGTCATATTAGTAGTCCTTCTGGTGGTCCTGCTGCTGACCACAGGAGGCTTGGTGTATTGGAATCTGAACCAGCGCGTCGAGTTGAACGAACTGGTGGAGCAGATGACCATCGAGAAAGAAGAGTTGGAGAACGAGTACGAGGATTTGGCGATCCAGTTCGACGGCTATCAGAATATGGACATCCGCAACGATAGTTTGCAGGATCTCCTGAGCCGTGAGCAGCAGCGCGTACAGGACCTTCTGGAGGAGCTGCGCCAGACCAAAGCCTCCAATGCACGCAAGATCGCGGAACTCAAGAAAGAACTGGCTACCGTGCGCTCGGTCATGAAGGACTATGTGCGCCAGATCGACAGCCTCAATGCGACCAACGCGCGCCTTACGGCGGAGAATATACAGGTCCGCCAGGAGAACAGAGAGGTCAAGGAACGCAATTCGCAACTGGCAATGGCCAATTCGCAACTCTCCGAGACCGTCACACGCGCTTCGATGCTCGAGATGGTCTCCTGCTCCGTGACAACCCTCAATAAGAACGACCGCAAGACATCCCTCACACGTAACATCCGCAAACTGCAGTTCGATTTCGTGATCGCCAAGAATATCACATGCGAACCCGGCCTGAAGGACCTCTATGCGCGTATCATCGATCCGCAGGGAAACCTCCTGGGCGAAGACGGGACACGCCTCTTTGCTTTCGAAAGCGGCGAGATACCCTATACCCTCACCCGGCAGATCGAATACAGCGGAGATACCTATGAAGGCGTGTGCTACTATGCTTTCTCCGAAGAAGAGAAGGTGCAGAAAGGCTTCTACACCATCGATTTCTTCTGTGACGGAAACCTCATCGGCTCCTTCCCTATACAGATAAAAAAATAGGAGCGCCTACTAAAGGATGCTCCTACTGATTTTAGTGCGGAAAGAGAGGGATACGAGAATACCGCAGGTATAATCGACAGAGCGAAGCGGCGGAGACCCCCCGACCGAGGGCGTGAGAAGGCCCTGCCTTCTCAATAAAAATAGTAGGAGTTCCTACTAAGGCAACTCCTACTGTTTTTAGCGGAAAGAGAGGGATACGAGAATACCGCAGGTATAATCGACAGAGCGAAGCGGCGGAGACCCCCCGACCGAGGGCGTGAGAAGGCCCTGCCTTCTCAATAAAAATAGTAGGAGTTCCTACTAAGGCAACTCCTACTGTTTTTAGCGGAAAGAGAGGGATTCGAACCCCCGGTACCTTTCAGTACGTCGGTTTTCAAGACCGATGCATTAGACCACTCTGCCATCTTTCCCAAAGCGGGTGCAAAGGTACTACAAAAAATTGGAATACACAAATAATTTGATAAAAAAATGAACCGGCAGGCTTCTTTTTTGATGTTAGCGAAGACCTTCAAGGGTTTGGAGGAAGTCTTGGCGCAGGAGTTGATCGAACTCGGAGCGGACGAGGTGCAGATAGAGCGCCGAGCCGTGCGCTTCCGTGGAGACTGGGCTTTGCTCTATCGGGCGAACCTCTGTCTCCGTACCGCCAGCCGCGTACTGATGCCTATCCATCAGGCTGAGCTGCGCATGCCACGCAGGGCGAAGAACCTGAAACCCGAAGACCTCCTTTACGAGGAGATCCGGAAGATCGATTGGAGCCGCTATATGACTCCGCAGAACTCTTTCGCTATCGACGCCACCGTCTATAGCGATACTTTCCGAAACAGCCGTTTTGTTACCTATCGCGTGAAAGACGCTGTAGCCGATTACTGGATGGAGAAAGAGAACAGGCGGCCCGATGTCAATACCGCCGATCCGGATATACGCATCAATGTGCATATCGGTGCCGGGACCCTTACCGTCTCCCTGGACAGCAGCGGCGAGAGCCTCCATAAACGCGGTTACCGCGTGGCGAACACCGAAGCACCGATCAACGAAGCCCTTGCGGCGGGAATGTTACTCATCGCGGGATGGAGAGGCCAGTGCGATTTCTACGACCCTATGTGCGGATCCGGCACGCTGCCGATAGAGGCGGCGCTCATCGCCCGTAATATCGCACCCGGGGTCTTCCGGCAGAGTTTCGCCTTCGAGAAATGGCGGGATTTCGATGCGGACCTCTGGAGCGATATCTACAATGACGACAGCGCGGAGCGCGAGTTCAACCATAAGATCTACGCTTCCGACGCTTCTTTCTTTGCCGTGCAGCAGGCGCAGAAGAATATCAAAGCCGCCGGCGTCCAGAAAGACATCACCCTCCGCCAGATCCGCATGGAGGAAATCAGATGCGAAAATGGTAAATGTGAAAATGCCAAATGTGAAAATGGTAAATGTGAAAATGAGCAAATGATGGTAATGCTCAACCCTCCCTATGGCGAACGCCTGGCATCCAACAGGGATATGGAGCTCCTCTACGGCAAGATCGGCACCGCCCTCAAGCACCATTTCGCCGGAGCTACGGCGTGGATCATCTCCTCCAACGAGGCGGCAATGAAATGTATCGGATTGAAACCAACCGGGAAATACCGGCTGCTGAACGGCGAACTCGATTGCCAATTCAACCGCTACGACCTCTTCAAGGGGAAATTAGACTTTCCCACGTGGTCTTTGAAAGAAAAAAACATACAAAACCCCTTTGAATCCTTTTGAAGCTTTGCTTCCTACGCGTATTACTGCTTAAAACTCCCCGTGAGTAAACTCCCGGATAGTTTTAATCACTAATCCACGACCCTTGCGGGTAAAAGTATTCAAAGGAAATAAACACAAAAAACAATTTTCATAAAATGACCAAATGGTAAATAATATGTTTTTTATGTTTATGTCCGCAGTCGTTTGTGCTCCGTAAGGAGTGTGTATTAGGGCGATTGAGAGGCATGGAAGCTTGCTTACAATGACGCTCAAGCGACCTAAGGCACAGCAGCCCGCAGGGCTACAAACGGCAAGGGGTTTTATAGGTTTTTTTCTTAAAAATCTTCAACGAGGAAATTTAAGTTACGAATTAAAAATTAAAAGCCTGCCGTCTTCATACGGCACAACAAACATATATGAACGACACACCGATATATATTGCTGACTACAACTATCCGCTGCCCGATGAGCGGATAGCCAAGTATCCTCTTGCCGAGCGCGACCACAGCAAACTGCTGGTCTATCGCGACGGACAGGTTGCCGAGGACCGTTTCTTCAATGTGGGCGATCACATCGCGCCGGACTCACTCCTTATATATAATAACACGCGCGTGATACAGGCGCGGCTGCAGTTCCATAAACCCACCGGCGCACGGATCGAGGTCTTCTGTCTGGAGCCGATCGAGCCGCATGACTACCAGCTCTCCCTCTCTGCCTCCTCCTGCTGTACATGGAAATGTATGGTGGGTAATGCCAGGAAATGGCACGATGAGGCGATTGAACTGAAGGCGGGCGAATGGACCCTCCGGGCGTATAAGCAGGAGACGCTGGGCAACACCTATGCCGTGCGTTTTGAATGGAACGACCCCTCCGTCACGTTTGCGGAGATACTCGATGCCGCAGGCGAGTTGCCGATCCCGCCGTATCTGAACCGCAAGACAGAGGAGAGCGACAAGACGACTTATCAGACCGTCTATTCGCGGATCAAAGGCAGCGTCGCTGCACCTACTGCCGGACTCCATTTCACACGGCGCGTGCTGGACGACCTCCGTGCGCGCGGGATAGAGACCGACGAGGTGACGCTGCATGTCGGCGCAGGTACGTTCCTGCCGGTGAAGACCGCGGACGCCAACGAACATACGATGCACACGGAGATCATCGCCGTACCCAAAACGACGATCGAACATCTGATCCGTAAACTCGGGAAGATCGTTGCCGTCGGTACCACCTCCATGCGTACGCTGGAGAGCCTCTATTTCATCGGCTGCCAGCTTCGGAATATCGATAAATCGGAATATCGGAATATCGGGGAAATCCATGTGGACCAGTTCGAACCCTACGAGAAAGAGTACACGCTTTCTACCCGCGAGGCGCTGCAGGCGATCGTCGGTTATCTGGCATCTACGCACCAGCAGACACTGCATGCCGAGACTCAGATCATGATCAAACCCGGTTATACCTTCCGTCTTGTGAACCAGCTTATCACCAATTTCCATCAACCCCAATCGACCCTGCTGTTACTCGTGAGTGCGTTCGTGGGCGGCGACTGGCGTACGATCTATGACTACGCCCTCGCCCATGATTTCCGCTTCCTCTCCTACGGCGACAGTTCCATCCTAAATCGTAAATTGTAAATTGTAAATTGTAAATTGTGAATTGTGAATTGTGAATTGTGATCGACTCTCACTGCCATATTGACGAAGAAGCGTTTGATGCGGACCGCGAACAGGTGATCGCGCGTCAGCAGGAAGCAGGCGTGCTGGCTATGATCGTGCCCGGTGTGAATGTGGCTTCTCTCACCTCTGTGATGGAGGTATGCCGCCGCCATCCCGACTACTGCTATCCTGCCCTCGGACTGCATCCCGAGGAGGTCAAAGAAGACTGGGAAACGCAATGGCGGATCATCGAACAGGCGATCCGTACGCATCGGAACGAACTGGTGGCGATCGGTGAGATAGGACTGGATTACTACTGGGACAAGACCTATAAGGAGGCGCAGAAAGAGGTGCTCCGCCGCCAGTTGCTTCTGGCGCGCGAACTGGATCTGCCCGTCATCCTCCATAACCGCGAGGCAACGGAGGATATCCTTACGATCGTTAGAGAGATCGCGCCTCTGCGCGCCATCTTCCATTGCTTCAACGGCAGCGCCGAAACGGCACGGCAGATCCTGGATATGGGCTTCTGTCTCGGAATAGGCGGCGTGCTGACCTTCAAAAACTGCAAACTCGCCGGCACACTGGCGGAGTTGAACAACACGTTCCCCCTTCTTGACCGACTTCTCCTCGAGACGGATGCACCGTATATGGCACCCGTGCCTCATCGCGGAGAGAGGAACGAGAGCCGCTTCATGGACCATGTCGCACAACGCCTGGCGGACACCTTCCAATGCACTAAAGAGACGATAATTGAGAAAACAAATACGAACGCAAGGCACTTTTTTGGGCTAAAACGCTAATTTTTTTCAAAAAAAGTGACCTAACTCTTGCGTATGTCATAAAAAAGCAGTAATTTTGTAGCCGATTAGCGAAATCCCCTAATAAGGGGTCCCCGCAAATTTTATATTTGTGGGGAGAGCGGAGGCACAAGTTGCCCGTCCATTTAGCGGAGCGGTATGGACAATTGCACACTTGTTGCCGAACGCGAGGAGAGATGCTCGAGTGGTTGAAGAGGCACGCCTGGAAAGCGTGTAAACTCCAAAAGGGTTTCCGGGGTTCGAATCCCCGTCTCTCCGCAAGACATTGACAAGGTTTGTCTGTCCAAGCTTGCTTGAGCAAGCAAACATTGGCAATGGATTGCACAGGATGCCCGTGGCAGACTGTGGGGATTCGGGGGAATTGCGGAGCAAGGCGGAAGTCCGAATCCCCGTGGAGAGCGTCGAGCCGGTGAAAGAATCCCCGTGGAGAGCCCCCACACATTAACCGATAGATCAATAAACACAAAATAATTATCTAATTAACATTTTTATCTCATGAAAAAAGTATTTGCAACCCTTACCGTGCTGGCTATGCTTACATTTGGTAGCGCAGCAGTAATGGCACAAGAGGCAGCTGCTCCTGCTGAGGAAGCCGCTGTAGAAAACGTAGATGAAGCAGCTGCTCCTGCAGTTGAAGAAGTAGTGGCTGACGAAGCTCCGGCTGAGGAGGCTGGCGGCCTGGTCGCTCTCCACAAGACTCTCAAAACGAAATTCATCGAGGGTGGTGCCGGCTTTATGGCGCTCACGCTTATCACGCTCATCTTCGGTTTGGCTCTCTGCATCGAGCGTATCATCTATCTGTCGCTTAGCAAGACCAATACGAAAGCACTGTTGGCTAACGTAGAGGCAGCTCTCAAAGAGGGCGGTATCGAGAAAGCTCTCGATGTTTGCCGTAACACACGCGGACCGGTTGCATCGATCTTCTATCAGGGTCTGAGCCGTTATGACGAGGGTATCGAGGTCGTTGAGAAAACGGTTGCTTCCTATGGCGGCGTTCAGCTCGGTCTGCTCGAGAAAAACCTCTCCTGGATCACGCTCTTCATCGCTATCGCTCCGTCTCTCGGTTTCTTGGGTACCATCATCGGTATGATCGAGGCTTTCGATAAGATCCAGCAGGTAGGTGATATCTCCGCTACTGTCGTTGCCGGCGGTATCAAGGTCGCTCTGTTGACCACCCTCCTCGGTTTGATCATCGCTGTCGTTCTCCAGTTGTTCTATAACTACATCCTCTCCCTCGTTGAGGGACTCGTTAACGAGATGGAAGACAGCTCCATCAGCCTCCTCGACCTCGTTGTTGAGTACGACAAAGCTCAGAAGAAGTAATTTATAATGGCATTTTACGGATTGCTTGAGCAATGTTAATTGTAAATTGTTAAATCATTAAATTGTAAATTACTTTATGAAAAACTATAAATTAATCCCTAAGATTACCCTCTGGACGCTTCTCGCGCTGGGCATCGTCTTTATCGCGATGTTCTTCCTCGGCGGCTCCAACGGTAGTCTCGAGGTGGCGGGTGATTTTCTGGATATCCCGAAATTCACGGATGCCTTCCTCGTTTGGAACTACATCCTCTTCGGACTCGTGGTTCTGATCACGCTCTGCGTCGTTATCGTTGATTTCGTCAATAACTGGAAATATAACCGTCGCAAAGCCTATATGACCCTCGGTGTCGTTTGCGGCTTCGTAGTGCTGGCTTGCATCTGCTGGTTCCTCGGTAGTCCGGAAAAAGTCGATATCATCGGTTATGAGGGCTCCGATAACGTAGGATTCTGGGCACAGATGTCCGACGCCGTTATCTTCGGCTGCTATTTCCTTATTGCCGCTACGCTCTGCACGATGCTTTGGGGCTATATTCATACTAAAAGACTGAAGTAAATCACATTTATCATGGCAAAGAAAGTCCCACAGATCAACGCCAGCTCCATGGCCGACATCTCGTTCCTGTTGCTGATTTTCTTCCTGGTCACCACCTCTATGGATGTTAACCAGGGACTGGCTCGCCGTCTGCCTGCTCCTATCCCGCCCGATCAGAAGGTCGAGGATAAGGATATCAACAAGCGTAACCTGTTGGTGGTCAAGATCAACTCTGCTAACCAACTGATGGTGCAAGGCCAGTTGATGGATGTGAAGCAACTCAAGGACAAGGCCAAAGAGTTCATCAAGAATGAGAATAATGCCGACTACTATCCGAAATTGGTGGAGGAGGATTTCGGCGCCCCCATCGGTACCGTTGCCTACACCAAGGACCATGTCATCTCCGTCCAGAACGACGTCGATACACAGTATCAGGCTTACCTCAATGTCCAGAACGAACTCGTAGCGGCTTATAACGAACTGCGTGAAGAATGCGCGCAGAAGTATTTCCACAAAGGCTATAACGAACTCGAAGAGGACCAGCAGAAACAGATCCAGAAGATCTATCCTCAGAAGATTTCAGAGGCTGAACCTAAAAATTACGGTAATTGATATGGCTAAGATACGTAGAAATGAAAAACGTGAGATGCCGGCGCTCAATACGTCGTCACTCCCTGATATTATCTTCATGCTGCTCTTCTTCTTCATGTCCGTTACATCTATGAAGGAGGTTACCTACAAGGTTCAATTCAAGAGCCCGCAGGCAACTGAGCTGACCAAGCTGGAGAAGAAATCCCTCGTGCGTTATATTTACGTTGGTACGCCTACGGCTGAGTTCCGTAAGCAGTACGGTGCGGAGACACGTATCCAACTCGATGACGCTTTCGCCGAGGCGAAAGAGATCGGTGAGTATATCATCAACGAGCGTTCTTCCATGAAGGAGAGCGATCAGGGTCTTATGACCGTCTCGATCAAGGCGGATAAGGAGACCAAGATGGGTATCATCGCGGATATCAAGCAGGAGCTCCGTAGAGCGTACGCCTTGAAGATCAGCTACGCCGCTACCCAGCGCACAAGTTACTAACGCCGCAACCGGCGCACAAGTTACTAAAAAAGAGCGACCTTTCGGGCCGCTCTTTTTGAATTGTGCATTTTTAATTTTTAATTTTGAATTGTGCATTGTGAATTGTGAATTGTGAATCAGTGATTCGCCTCGTACTCCGCCTTCTCCAGGCTCCAGAGGAACGACTTCATGGTCGTGTACTTGCTCTGGGCGGCGTACGCCTCCTGATCGGCGGTGATCTTCGTCAGGTCTTTGGCGCGGGCGTTGACCGCCTTGGCGATCGTGCCGAACTTCAGACGCTGTGCGATCTCGTTCTCCGTCGGTGCGGTCGAACGCTCGATCCGGTTGCGCAGATACAGACGCGTACAACTCTTGCTGGTCGTCTCCGCCACGCGGTGGGTGCCAAGCAGCATCTTTGCGCAAGAGTGCTGACCGCTCTTGCTCGGTTTTGCCAATGCGCCGGATACATAGTCTATTCCGGCACTCCATCCTACTTTTGCCATAATTAGTTAAAGGTTTAGGTTAATAATGTTTTTTAGTAAATCGAAAATGCGGCGGTTCGGCTCCGAAGAGCCTTTACGCGGCTATGGTTCGTCAGCCCGATGAGCAAGCTCCTCGTTCCGCCGCCCCAAGCCCCGTTCCGTCCGGCACGCAATGGTGCCGTACTACCGCCTTACAAAAATATCCCTCCGGGATGGAAAATGAGAAAATACCATGCGGATCCATTGTGAATTGTGCATTGTCCATTGTGAATTGTGCATTGTGCATTGTGTAATAATCGTGCCCCTTGGGGGCTAAGAATTGTCCATCGCTTCGCGCTGCATAGATTTTTCTTATTTTTTATTATTTTTGTAAGGCAGACGGACGACTTATTGAAGTCGGGCGGAATGCTTCGCGGTTATAGGGGCATTGGGAGCTTGCTCACAAGGAACCTTTAGCCGCCAAGCATTAGGCTACATCGGTAGCCGTCCTGCCGCATTTTCGTTTTCTTTTCAGAGTTTCTTCGAGGCGTCATAGGTCTCGACGGTCTTGGTCTGGATAACCACGCTCGTGTCGCCTTTCTGCCATGCCTCACTCCGCGTGGTGATGCTCCGCGTCACGTTGCAGGAGGTCAGTCCCAATCCCGCCGCCAAAGCCGTCAGCGCCGCAATCAGCACGGAGATAACTACTTTCAGGATTTCTTTACGTGTCATCATTCGTAATTTTTAATTTTTAATTTCCGATTACGTTTCCGTCGGAATCGTAATTCGGACTGAGTTTGTGCATCGCATAGCCGAAGAGCGAACCGATCTTCGTCTGCGCTTTGTACTCCGCTTTCAGTCTGGCTTTCTCCGTCGGATCGGCGAGAACCGCACGGACAGCCGCTGCCACTTTGGCGAAACGCTCTTTCGCTTTCGTCTGTGCGGCGGACGGTTCCTTGTCCGACGGGTAGCAGATCTTGCCGGTATATGTCTTGCCGGTCTGTCTGTTGGTGCGGAAATACACATCGGAGTGCATGCACACCTTCTTGCTCATCGATTCGATGAGCGCCATGGGTTTGATCGCTGCCATTTTGGTTTAGGTTTAGGTTTTTTGCATCCGGCTGTCTTTCGGAATATCCCTTTCCGGTTCGTCGGGACTGAGGATAGGCGATAGACGCCCCGACTGACCGTTATCCTATCTTTCCGAAAAGATTCCCCGGGGTCCCCGGCGGGCGCTAGCGCTAGTGCGTCCGTTGGGGAGAGGAGGAATTGAGACAATTATACAAGTTACGTAGTAACGCAGTCATTGATCTCCAATTCCGACGACAAAGGTACTGCTTTTTAGCGATATACGCAACTATTGCGCCCCGCGAAAGTGAGCACAATCACTTTCCTGTGAGATCATAACCGGCGTACTCGCTGAAATCGGCGGCCTCGGTGATGTAGAACCACTCGCGGTGCTTGAGCGCGTCGAGGTACCGGGCACCGTAATGCCGGAATTTCTTCCATCCGTACAGCAGCGTGTTCAGCCCCTCTATACCCACTTTGGCGCCGATAGCCTGCTCTAGCCGCTCCGCCAGCTCTTCTTTACTTATTCGCTGCATCATACCGCTCTTTCGCTGTTTTCCATAGTTGTTTTCTGCTCTTCTTGCTCCCTTCGGCTTGCATCTGCCTCACCATCTTGGCAATCGCGGCAAACCGTGCCTGATGGAGCTTTTGTTGGTCCGTCAGAGGACGGCTCGGCTTGGGCATCTTGCATAATGACACCCGCCCGGATTTCTTGTCGGTACGGAAATACATGTTTCCGAATTTGCCGGAGATAGAGGCGATCCCCGCCATCATTTTTACTTTTGGCATAATACGTTTTGTTTAATGGTTAATACTATGTCTGCCGGCATACCGCTCGGCAAAACGTTTCTGGTTTTCGGCTTCTTTGGCTGTCTTGATGTGACCCGATCGGTCGGGACATCGCTGTACGATCTGTTGACCACGGTACTTGCGGAAATAAAATCCGTCATCTCTCAGTTTGCCGTGCAGCCCCTCAATGGGAATAATCAGTTCTGCTTTCATATTTTGTCTTTCTTTTTGTTGTCTTTCTTTTTTTCTTTCTGTTGTCTTTCTTTTTGTCTTCGTTGGCTTCGCGGGTCTTCCGCCCTGCGTTCTTTCTTCTTTTCCCCGGCATTTGATGCCGGTGTCCTTCCCCTCCTTTCTTGTGTCAATCCCGCGACCATCTCGCGACCATTACGGACATCTCCGTCCCGTCTCTCTTGTATGTTCATTCCCCGGCATTTCATGCCGGCCTCTGTACAATGTCCGCCTCTGTACAATGTCTATTTCTCCGGCATATTATGCCGGTGTCCTTCCCCGTCTTCCCCGCGCTCTCCGCTTCTTCCCCGCTTCGCGGGTCTTCTGTCCCGCGCTATTCTTCTTTTCCCCGGCATGGTATGCCGGTGTCCTTCCCCGCCTTCCCCGCGCTCTCCGCTTCTTCCCCGCTTCGCGGGTCTTCAACCCCGCGCTATTCTTCTTCTTTTCCCCGGCATGGCATGCCGGTTACTTCGCGTTTCTGCATCGTGCATCTATGCACGATTAAGGAGCGGAGGTGAGCGGGCTGCCGGCTTCGCGGCGAACACCTGAACACCCGAACACCCTTTTTTCTAAATATACACACACGCGCGTGTGTGTGAGTTTATATAGTAGGGTGTTCAGGTGTTCGGGTGTTCACCCTTTCCCTCTATATTTCTATTCGCGTTCACCTCTTCAAGAGACCGTTCTCTTACCAGCCATCCTCTCGTTCGGGCAGTACCTGCTTGCTTGCTTTGGTAGCCGTTTTTCTTTAATAACATCCCGAGTTGCACCATGCTCATCGGTTTCTTGATGGAGCCGCGGCAGACGAGGATGTCGGAGATCTCGGCGGTGGTCATGAACTTGCCGTTGTCGTCGGCAGGGATGTCGAACCAGACGGCAAGAAGCTGTTCTTCGTTCTCCTGCGCACGGAAATCATCGTTGTGCGCCTCTATCTGCTCTATGTCGTCCAGATCGAACCAGTACTGGAAACCCATGTCAATCAGGTACTTCGCCTGCGCGTAGATCTGTTCGTAGGGCAGGGTGGTATAGAACGGGTTCTGGATCGTCTCCGCTAAAAAAGGCAGCCACCGCCGGTTACCGGTGAGATCGGTCAGGAACTCCTGTTTGTTGCCGGATGCGCAGAAAGAGGCGAGTCGCGGCCTGCGTTCCTTGGTGTAGCCGTACGCAGCCCGTTCCGACACATCCGAGGCGGTGATGACGGATTTCATCACGTTCAGTTCGCGCGGACCCATGGCGTCGATCTCGTCCAGGGCGATCAGACCGTATTCGGCGATGCGCAGACGGTCGTCTTTGTTAAGGGTGGGGGTGTTCGCCATCTTGCAGCCGTAGGTGCGCAACTCGGGCGGCAGCAGGTGTTCCAGCCAGGTGGTCTTGAAGATCCCCTGCCTGCCTACCAGTACGAGCACCTGCTGGTTGACCGCACCGTCGCAGAGCCAACCCGCCACCATCGCCACGAACCATTTGCGGAAACTGTTCACCCATAGCTTCTGCTCCTCCTCGCCGCCTGCCACGGTCACCCGTCCTGCCAGCCACCCGATCCAGTCCACGGGTCGGCTGTCGTCATAGGGAGGGCAGGCAAGCACATATTCGCGCAAGGGGTGGACATCGGGGATACGATGGCTCTGCAGCACCGCCAGCACCTCTTTGGCGCTGATACTCAGCCCGCTCACTGCCGAGCAGTCGCACACGATATCATTCACATCTGCCGTCGTGATATCCCGCCAAATCTGATGGCTGATGGCTGACGGCTGAGGGCTTTCATTGATCTGGATCTTGTTACTCACCACATCATGCCTGAGCCGTCCGGATTCCACATAATTCTCCTGGATATAGGAGCACACGATTTCCTGTCTGTTTGCCATAATGCGATTGAAATTTTCTGCAAAGATACTGCTTTTTTGCGAAACCATTGTGGTGGTTTTCACCACTTTTAACATCGCCGTGCAATTATTTGTTAATGTGTCACACAACTTTGTGTCACACAACTTTGTGTTAATTTTATTTGCATATCTCAAAAAAAAGTTGTACCTTTGCAGCCGGAAACGGAAAATGACTCACCAACTGAACATTTTTGGTTTGACTTTTGAACATTTTTGATTGCCATGATACAAAGAGTTGAAATTAAGGAACTTACCGAAAGGCTGAAAGAGCCAAGAAAGTTCATTCAAGTGATCGTTGGACCTCGTCAGGTAGGAAAAACAACGATGGTAACCCAAGCCTTGGAGCAGATAGACATTCCTCATCTGTTTTTTTCGGCAGATAATATCTTTGCTTCCGATGAATGGTTGGCGGAAAAGTGGCAATCAGCCAGACTGATGGTGCAGTCCCAAGGGCTTGAGCAGTTGATAGTAGTCATTGACGAGGTACAGAAAATACCCAACTGGTCTGAGCGTGTCAAAAAGGAATGGGATCTTGATACATTTAATCATCTGCCTATAAAACTTGTGCTTTTAGGCTCTTCCCGTCTGATGATTATGAATGGTCTTACAGAGTCTTTAGCCGGACGTTTTGAACTCATCCGTATGACTCATTGGACATGGTCTGAAATGCACGAGGCATTCGGTTGGGATCTCGACACGTATATTTATTATGGAGGTTATCCCGGTGCCGCGGAGATGATAGCAGATGAAGACAGATGGCGCAACTATGTAGAGAATGCCATATTAGAAGCATCGATCAACAAAGATGTACTGCAAACCAGTAATATCTATAAACCCGCCTTGCTGCGTCAGTTATTCACAATATGTTGTGCCTACTCGGGAGAAGAATTGTCTTTCCGGAAAATGTTAGGCAACCTGCAGGAAGCAGGCAACGCCACCACGTTAGCCAACTATCTGCAACTGCTCTCGGAAGCCAACTTGGTATCGGGCTTGCAGAAATATGCTCGCGATAAGGCACGTAAATATAGTAGCACGCCGAAACTGCAGGTGTTTGATAACGCCCTGATGAATGTATATAACCAAACTACTTTTGCTACCGTCCGAACCGATGCCGCCTTATGGGGACGCCAAGTGGAATCGGCAGTAGGTAGTTATCTGCTTTCTCAGGCAGAGAAACACCGCATGCAGGTTTACTATTGGCGGGAGAATAACGCCGAAGTAGATTTTATTCTTCAGCGCGGGCTGTCTATAGTGGCGATTGAGGTGAAAAGTAATAACGCCCGCACTAATGCCGGACTTCATCTCTTTAGCAACAAGTACAAACCGCTGCAAGCCTTTGTTGTAGGAAACGAGGGGATTCCTCTTACTGATTTCCTACAAACGGACTTGCGTCTATTGTTCAGGTAAACCGCCGTGCAATTATCTGCCGGACTTGTTCGGCGGAGAGGTAAAATTGATACCCCACCGCCTCATAGGCGTTCATAAACGAAAAGCCCTCTTCCGCTGTCAGATGCAGGAAGAGGGTTTTGATGTCACGGTTACGGCGGGCACGACGCTCTGCCGTGGATTCCAAGAGATAGAAGATTTCTTTTTTTTCATACTGTTGGGTTTTGATAGTTATATTAAAAAAACACCCCCGCAGAGGGTGGGCTGCGGGAGTGCAAAATTACTGCTGTTTTATAAAATATGCAAATACAAGAGGATATAAATGCGTTTATTGGGGAGGAAGAGTTTCTGCTCAGTATGATTCGTCGGTATATCGGAAAATACTGAACGAGTATTTCAGACCCTCTAACTGTTCCGGAGTGTCGCACCCTGCAAGACAGACAGCCATTAGTAAACCTGCGTATAAAAATAATTTCTTCATGTCTGTAAAAATTTAAATATATTCAACTTTCTATTGGATGCTGCAAAATTACAATTATTTTTTGAAATATACAATAGATAGTATCATTTTTCTCTGAATATCCCTATTCTTGGGGACCCCGACGGACGCTAACGTAGCGCGTCCGACGACAAAATTACTGCTTTTATTTGACTTGAGCGACCACAAAATCGTGGGCGGTTGCTCTACCATGATCGAAAAAGTGAATAAAAAATGAATTTTCCGCTATCAGTATCTTGCGTATATCAAAAAAAAAGTGTACCTTTGCAGCCGAAAGTCGCTTAAAAAAGGTGAGGAATTTATCAAAAAGTCGTACCAAAAAGGTGTTTTTTTGAAATAGTAGGGATTATTGCTTCAGCAATACCAGCGGTTTGATATACAGAGTTCTGATCCCTCCGTCACGTGCAAAAGAATCGATGGTCAGTGTATTTCCCTCGATGGAATAATCGGTGGCAAAACTGAGTTTGTTTTTACTTAATCAACTCCATGAGATCGTAGATCAATCAATGATATTGGCAAGTTTTAGTCTTCTTTTTCCTTCCTTGCAAAAATCATATGACCAATCTGGATCTGCAGAATAGTGATATAAATACTTCAATCTGGCAGGCGGAAAGAAAGATTCTGTCCATGCACCAATTTCTATCCAATAAACATCCACTGCATCTGAATTATTCATGAAAAACATGGATTCTTCATCCGATCCTAACAATTCACGATAAGGGCTAATTCTTATGCTATACGAATACCAAGTATTAGAGATTATATCTAAAAATGTGTCGCGTTGTTTAGCTTCTTTAATTTTCCAGTAGCCAAAGAATTTCCACCTTTCCATCTTCGAATAGCATGAGTCAAATGCAGTATTCCCACCCCATGCAAAAGGTGAGCCTATTCCCCAAAAACCTTGATCTATATCAGTTGGAACATCTACATAACATGTACCATTATCATTAAAAACAATTTTTGCACTATCGCCATTGCGAGGCACCCACACTCCGATTAAATCTTCTTTATGTTCCCATTTTGTATGAGTACATGCAGTTAAAAGCAGAAGGCTTGTGAATATACTTGTTATAATAAAAACTCTTTTCATCACTTATTCGGATTTGGAATTGTTGTTGTCCATGTCATATTGATCTTCACAGTGCGCATAAAACCTGTGAAATTCCATCTGCTGTTAGCAACCTTATTAATTACGGGTCCCACATTGTCTTTCCAAAAATCTGTATATCCTACAAGAGGCGGTCTCGTTGCCGATGCAGCAGACATGTTATTTATCAAGTGAAAAGTAACGATTGCATCTCCGTTGCTATCATATCGTTCTAATTCCCATGTTACGCTGAATGAACCTACGACCGAAGCAGCAAGATTACCAGTCGAAACTGTAAGACCAAACGGGCTTACTTTATTAAATGCTCTACCAGCAGCATTTGCCAAATCATGCGCCATAATACCCAATTTATCTAACTGACCTTTAGAACCTAAACTATAATCATATTTGCCATCTTTTGTTCCGTTTTCATCTTCTGCACTATTTTCGAAACCTCTGTTAAATATCGCTTCTGCAACTGAATTATAGATTCCTTCCAACCGCTCGTTATTGGTAGTAAACTGCTGTGTAAAGTTATCGTCAGAACCCAAAATTCTTTCTTGTACTCCGTTGCCGAGCCCAAATTCTCCCACCATGCGTAATGGCCCGATTTGGTTTATTGGTCTTGGCTCAATAAACTCGTTCCAGAGCACCTCGCTCCACGACACTTCGTTATTTGTGTACGTTGATCGGTAGCAATGGTCATTCCAATCATAATAATATTGTCCATCAGGATCTACAAAAGCGATAAGATTATTTCCACACCATGCATAAGGAGAGATATGATAGTATTTCTCCGCTAATGGATCCATTGTGGTGGTGCGCATTATTGGCGCATAGTACATGCGTGCTTGGCTATCATACTCATTCAACCCATGCGCTTCGATAAACTCTTTTCCATTGTATAAGTAAGGCTGCGTTTCTCTGCCCCAGCTCTGTGCCATTGGAACGCCCGATGCATAGTAGAGAGTCCTTTGTATGACCGAATCCCTTGTCGAGTTCACTACGGCACATATATTGCCGAGGTGGTCTTTGATATAATGGTAGTAGGAACCATCAAAATAATAGCCAACTGCATTAAAGATGCGCTGTGTGGTGTCACGCGAAGTGTAATAGTATTCAACATTATTAGCATATTCCGTAACGCGGTATTCCATGGAATCCGTATTAATGGCATGATGCGCTATATTATAATACGGACTAATGGCAGTAGTTATATTTGTATAAATGATAGATCTGTATTTCTTACCTGCCGCATCGTATAGGTTCACAATCTGGTTGCCATTAGCGAACAGAATAGTATCGGGCAGATTGAGGATATTATATCGGATAGCCGTAATCCCTCTATTCAGATCGCGTATCAGATTGCCGTTGGCGTCATAGTACATCATCGTATCCGCCTGGGTCTCGGCATTATGATACTCGATAGTGGAATACAAATCGGCATCCTCTCCTTGATCTATAATAGATAGTAACAGATTACCATTCTGCTGATAAGAAAAATGCAAGTCATCAATCAAGCGGTTTCCGCTATAACGTTGCAGTTGCAGGATATTTCCCTTCTTGTCATACCGGAACCATTCGCTTGGTTTTGTTTGACCGCCTGTCTCCTGTTCGGATTCGACCAAACGGTTCAGTTGATCATAGGAATAAACGAATGTGAGAGAGGTGTCCGTCCGTAAGGTTTGTGCCACAGCGATATTGCCATTGTAACATGGTGTGGCATGAGAAAAATCAGAAATGCTGTCCGCATAGAACAACCTCTCGGAGAAATGTTTGTTTTTCGTTTTTGTCAGCATATTGCGTATATCATAGGAATACGCTATTGTATCTTGTGAATTGTGCAACAAATTTTGTACCAAATGCCCCGTTTCATCATAGGAAAATGAAGATAAAAGTATTTCTTCATCATTATTGAGCCGGTAAAGGGTTTTCAATAGTCGTCCTGCATGATCATAGATATAGCGGTAATGTTCCTGCACAAAGTCATTGTCTCTCCCTTGCATGGTCAGTTGCTGCGCCACAGAACCGTCGAACAGGTATTCGGTACTGGTGATGGTATGGATGCGGAGGGCATAGATGCCGGGCGTGGTTATTTACTTTGTCTCCTGTCCGGTCAAGGTGAACTCCTTTTCCCCGCGGCGGATGTAAATCTTCCTGTCACGGATGATTTTGGTGGCAGAGGAAGAGCCCGCCATCACTGTTTCTATGTCTTGCAGAGGATCATAATTATACTTGCACCCATATTGTTCTGCGTATTCAGAGGCATATACCTGCTCGCCGTTTTTATAGGCACATAGTATTTGTTGTCCATAATCCCCTTCGCACATAGGGCCTGGGCAATCTTGCCCTGTAGGGCCATCCGCCATACCTATTCCTTCGGTCCAGTAGATTGTATATGGAATAATAAAGTCCGAAGAGGGATACTCCACTTCTATTGTAAATACCTTGGGCGTGCTCTCTGATATCCCCTTGATGGTGGCTGAGTAACCATAGGGGCAGCTTTGGTAATCTCCGCCATACCATAGGTTGGATAAGCGATCGCCCGCACTGGCATTAAACGCATAAAGAAGATATTCATGATTTGTACCGTTGGGAATATAATAGATGTCTTTATCATCTCCCTCACGGAGAGCCCCGAGATATGCGTTATTTTGTTCTAACCTCAAATAACGCATATTGCCGATAATCGTATCTGTAGCCAATTGCTGTGTAAAGGTATGAAACCGTTCATAACCATCTACATTGGTAATACCAAGTATATTCCACTTATCGCAAAGTGATTGTAAATTCTGGTCACGTGCATTACTCAGACTACAGATGCATGCCAATAGCACAAATATTAACTCCCTTTTCATAATAAAAGATTTTTAGTATAAATGATTTTTAATGTTAATTCGCCTGCAAAATTACTGCTGTTTTATGAAATATGCAAATACAAGAGGATATAAATGCGTTTATTGGGGAGGAAGAGTTTCTGCTCAGTATGTAGAGGCTGAGATATTAGGCACTTTTTCGCCGTATTTGTCTATTTCCCCATTATCAATGATCTCGTTGATGGCTTTTTCTATGTCTTCAATCGTCATTTCTTTGCGTGACTTACCGGTCTTCTTCTCCAGCGTTTGGATGGGGAAAGATCTAATCTCAGCATAGATGTTTTCAGCCGGGCAAATCTCGGGCAGTGCTGACACATCGACAGAACAGATGTCTTCCCATTTACAGTCCCTCATTACCGGTTCTCCCGAGTTGCACGATAGAGCTGTGTACGGAAAATAAGTATAGTAGCCATCGTGTAGGGGCAATACTTTTTCTTCTGTCGCTAACTCACAAATGTCAAAGTAAAACTCGGAAAGATCCGTTTGAGCAGGATCTCTGAAATAAGGGGCATCTTTCTTGCGTTTCGGGAAATTATAAATGCCGTTAGTCCTTTGAATCTCAGGAACTCCGCTTTCTTGAGTCATAGTAATGATATTCTCTTTGTATGATTCGTCGGTATATCGGAAAATACTGAACGAGTATTTCAGACCCTCTAACTGTTCCGGAGTGTCGCACCCTGCGAGACAGACAGCCATTAGTAAACCTGCATATAAAAATAATTTCTTCATATCTGTAAAAATTTAAATATATTCAACTTTCTATTGGATGCTGCAAAATCACAAAATATTTTCAGTATATGCAAATTTATTTCACTTCTTGACCTTGAAGGGTGAAGGTCTTGTCGCCACGAAGAATGAGGATTTGACCATTCCTGAGAATCTTGGATGCTATTGGATTGGGAACGGGAATTTCTTCTATTGCCAATGTTTTCCCTTCGCAATTATCGTTATGGATACCTAAATGGTCCGTGTCAAAGGAATAAAGAATATTGCCTAAATCGTCGGCTGCACATAAGGTGTACAAACCAAAATTATTACCCGCAGACCGATTTCGGTCAGTAGTGAATAAAATATTACGGGTTCCTATACCTTCAATCCATTCTACCTGTTGCATGGATGCATGTATATTTTGTATCTGCACATGTTTCCTACCATCAATCACTTGTATGGACACAACCACCATAGAATCCATGACAAACTCGTCCGGGGTATCTGGTGCGGAATTTTCATCAGCAGTATCCATGAATCCGCTATACACAATAGTTGTATCACCTTCTTTCACTCCGAAATCGTACAGGAGATATTCTTTTCCCAAGCTTGTAGGAAATTTCCCATGCCCTTCTCCTGGACGATAGTACACTTGTTGTCCATCATCTGTCTTGCGCATAGCTCCCCAGAATGTTCCATCTTCTCCACAGAAAGTTGTATAGCGTATGTCGCCAAATATAGTATCCCCTTGCAATAAGTATGTAACTGAAGAAAAGGATGAGGAAAAAGATGAAGACTGAAATCCTGACAAATTTTGATACATACTTATACAATACCATATGGTAGCTTGTTTAGGTTCATTAGAGTAACTTAATGTGAAGATGGATTGGACTATAATTAGTACCAGTCCCATAATTGATTTTTTTTCCATGATTGTGATATTTTTTGCAAAATTACTGCTTTTTTCTGACATATGCAAGAAAAATAAAATTATTGCAGTAATACATGTCCGTATCTCATCTCGGCTTTAGCACCCAATCGTACATTAAGATTGCCAAAATGTTTCAAATACAATATACCATTATGCAGTATTTGTATTGACGCTGAAGATAGAATATCAATAGTTGCGTTATCAATAATACCCGCATCCACAATTAATGTTCCTCCATTTTTTACTATAATTTTAGCTGCTGGATTCATTGTTAAAGTTGCAGTTAAAGTGAGTGTGGCACTATCGGTAATAATAATATTCCCGCAATGGGTTGTATTAATATTCCATGTTGTGTCTTTACTGATTGTTGTTGTAGGATAGGGGAACACATAATCAGAGAAGTTGCCATAGTTATCCATTTCGGCTAATAGGGGATTAGAATCATCTCCATCAGGTGTATCAGGACAACAAATCGGGCATGTATTGGGCTTTGGTCCCAATCCCCAAAAATAGTACCCATCATTATCTGCATCCTCACAAATAATGTCATCTGTAGATAATGTGGATATAGTAACAGGATAATATAGGGCTGTTGTATATTGATGTGAACTTTCCGATTCAAATACTATAGATTTATACCCATCGTATCCATTAAATGTTCCTCCACTATCTTTATATATCCAATAGGTTTTTCCTATCAAATCACTATTGGCAGGGATTATAGTATCTATATATGTACCATAAGAGGGGTGAACGTATTTTATATGATCTCCAGCGTGAACTGTACCATATCCACATAAACACATGACATGATGAATATTTGCGCTACTGATTCCAGAAGCAATGGGACCATTATTAATTAACTCCATTTTTAAGGTGTTAGCATCTGCGTAATAATATCTGCGATAGGTTGAAATTTGTGCGATTTCTTCAGGATTCGAACACATACTATCACAAGAAAGAGTGTCGCTATTTTGAAATGGGAAACAATCTTCTGTAACTAAACCATTTTGTTGAATATAATTGTATGTATAATATGGAAAACCTCCCGTCTGCATTGATCCTAAAGTAGAACATGAACCTACTGCTTGTTCCGATAAATCTAAATCAAGTAATCTGTTATAAAATAAGTTGAGATGGCTCTCTAATGCTGCCACAGGCCCAAATATCCAACAACCGCCACTTCCTGTATGATTCACCGGGAGATTTTGATTTTTTACAGAAGTCATCCAGTTTTTTCCATGCCGATTACGCCAATCATAACTATCCGCATATATTGTTGTCTCAGTTTGCTTTTTTTTGAGATTTTTCTCTATGTGATTCTCTGTTACTGTAGTATTACCGTGCGCTTTTACGACAAAGAGACCACTAATATAATACTCCATTCCATCTGATAGAAAATAATCATTGGTAGCCCCAAGAAATCTTTTCCTTTCAGAGTAGGGACATCCAGAAATAGATGTTTTCCCCGCAATCCAATACTGTCCTGTTTGATAATTCAACCTATTCCACCTAGCAATCAAATATTCCTCTTGCGCTGCAAGAATTGCCCGCCGTTTTTCTTTTAGTTCTTGTAGAGAACGTTCATTTTCTTTAACTATACATGTTATTTGGTTTAACTCAATTTGAGCTTCTTGAACATATATTTTTATTACGCAAGGTTCTATATTCTCCAACAACGCTGTTTCCATAGCAACATTGAAAAACTCATGCACATTATCGTCAGGAAACATATATATATCCTCAAATATCAGATACTCTTTACCTTCTTTGTCGAAAAACAACACACGAACGACAGCATCTTTATTTTTAAGAATGGATTTACCACTTATACCTATTCCAGACACAGATTGCTTACAGTCAATAATAATAACTGTATCTGATGTCAATTTGATGTTTGAACTTCTATTCAAAAGGTGAAATGATGGTTTTTCCTTTGGAATATGAAAGGCAGGTTGATCATAAATAGTAGAATATCCAAATATACTGCTTAATAAGAAGGATAATAGTAGATTATACCTTTTCATATTAGACTATATCTATTTCGTTAGTATCATTCGTTTAGTGTCAATAACCTGACCGTCAGCAATAAGCGAGTAGAGATACATACCTGCATCCAAAGTTCCAGCAGAGATAATAATGGTTCCTTCTTGGAAAGAAGAAATAGGATATGTCTCAATCTGCTGACCGTTCATATTATATACATACAATGCAGCCGTTTGAGTGGTCGCAGGAAGCCGATATTTTATCTCTGTGTCAGTGGTAAATGGGTTCGGATTATTCTGATATAAGACAGCTTTGGGCTCTGCCTGCGTTTGCACCTTCTGTCTTGCATTAATTCGCTCGACATTATTTTCTTTTAACTCAGCTATTTCTGCAGAAAGTTCTTGTACGGTTTGAATCAATAAGGGTATGAGTTCTACATAGTTAACGGACAAGTAACCGCCGGCATTGTCATATACAATGTCAGGAAATACTTTTTGAACATCTTGAGCTATGAGCCCATAATGTACTCCTTCTTGTCCTTTCGAATTCGGATCATGGACAAAGTGAACGCTGTCTTCTGTGTTATAATAATAGGAAACGGGACGCAAACTTTGGATTACTTGGCGTGTTTTTTCTGGTTGAAGCCCTTCAATATCTCGTTTGAGGTGCTCATCACTCAGCGTAACGAAAGAAGAAGCAGTAATGGCTCCTGTAACCTTAACCGGACCGCTAAAATATCCGGCATACGTTCCTAATGAAAATGTAGGAATAGCATATCCTTGCTTGATGGCTCCATATACGGCAATACCGGAATTGTTTACAACACCGGCAACTCCAGCGCAAAATATTTCTTGCGCCATCGAGGATTTAACGGATACTTCCCCAAGAACACCGATCAGTTTGTTTACATAGTTAGAAACGTTACTACTATTAAAATCGGAAGCATCTGTATGACCATGTATTGCAAAACTATCTCCTATCGGCATGCTATTTGCAGTTTTCAAAATGCTTCTTACTCCATAAAAAGGTTTAACGGATGTATACACATATTTATACAAATTGAGACTGATATTGTCCTCTTGAATGGTTCCGATTGCAAGTTGCTTTCCCAATGTTACATTGCCGTTATTTTCTATAGTTAATTGTGCGAAAGTGTTTTGAATTATGAAGCACAAACATAATGACATTACTCCACAAAGAATTCTATTTTTCATATTTATTTAATTAAATAATTAAGTGTATTACTGTACAATGAATTGTCCGACGAGGTCGCCGCCGGCAGTATGGATGCGGAGGACATAGATGCCGGAGAAAGTGATGTTGTCCGTGAAAGAGGTGGTGAACTCCTGGTTCGCTACAACCGCTCCGGTAGAGGCGTTTACCACTACCGCCTGTGCGGATGGGATCATGGCTTCCTGTTTGCTGACCGTCAGCGTAGTCCCGTCAATCGTTGCACGGAAATCTCTGGGGCGAGTGGGATTGTTACCCGATTGTTCTGGGCCATCTAATGGGATATCCCCTTCGATAGTTCCCATTTCTACTACTTCCACTAACAGAATCTCTGTTTCTGATGCACAGAGTGCGCACGGTATTGCAAGAACTACACACAACACCATTGCAAGAATTTTGTTTGTCATAACTCTAAAATTTAGTCATTAATAAAATAATAGCCGAAACCACTCGTCATGTGATTCCGGCTGCGAAATTACTGCTTTTATTTAGTCTGACCAAATTTTTAGATAGACAAATTAAAATAGGCAAATTCCTGATATACAGGAGAATAAGTATTTTAGCAAATAGACAAATTTATTCTTTATATTTAGCTAATACACACATTATCAATAAGATACTGCCTCATCTCTTTGGATGTAGTCCCTAACTTCTTTGCGACACGCATTTTAAGAGTTCCGATACTGGAGGAAGAGCGGTAGAGGAGTTCAGCCATCCTCTCGTATCCGCAATCCAACAAGGTTAGTACACATATGCGAACCTCTATCTCGTTCAGAGAATACCTCTCACGTAGTTTCGATGCAAGAAAATAAAAACGTTTATCCACAATATTACACATCTTGGGGTAATTTTTCCATGCTAAAATTTTCGTGATCATATCATTTGTTTGAAACATGGAGCATCGGCTATTAATCTCATCTTCTATATATTTATGGTTCGATAAATAGCGTTCTGTCAATATTTTCTTCTGCTCTTGTATTGTACTGGCAGTTTCTTTCAAGACATCTATTTTTTGCGTAAGCAGTTCCTTTTTTTTGTGCTTTTGATATACGTAGATGGCGATTAGACAACTAATGATAATTAATGTTCCGATTATAGCATATAACCATCGAAGATCCGGTTTGTGGTTTAAATCCTGCTCTAATAATTGAGCGGCTTGAGATAGTCTCCCCTGACGGATTTCTAATAGTTTTTGGACATCTGCCCTCTTTGAACTCAATGTATATACTTGCATTCCGTTATTGATACTATCGCAATGAATCAGAAGATAATAAGCGTTATTAAGATCATATAAGTCATTAGAATATAACAATGTTTTTTGTGCATAGTGTATCGCAGAATCATATTTATTCAAATAGTAAAATGCCTGTGCTTTAGAAATATAAACAAGAGGTGTCTGGACTATGAGGCATGAGTCTGTATAATTCAAAATAGAATCATATTGATGGGTATGTTTATATAAAATGAGTTTTGTCTCATTACATTTCGCTAACACTGGAGCGAATGTGCAGCAGTCATTAATGCTCAATAATAATTTATTGGCAGAACTGAAATCTTTGTTCTCCGCCAGTTCGAACGCCATATCATTAAGCAGGTAATAATAGGATAAAGTATCTCCATCTTGCAAAAAAACACGAGCCGATTTCTCGTACATATCATACGATAACTGAAATTCTCCTGCCAGATGGCAGATAGAGCCCATATTGCTATAGACGCGCCCTAAGATATGATAGTCTTTTGTACCGGAATGGGTGGCATCAATGAACGCCTGCATGGCTTCGGCGGGATCGCCTTTCTCGCGCAGCAGACGGCCGTAATGATAGCAGGCATGGGCGTATTCTGACTGCTGACGGCTGAATACTGAATGCTCCTTCAGCGTCTCATACGCTTGCGCGAGGGTGGTGCTGTCGCCCGCATCAATACCGTACATCTGTCCCGCCTGCCAGAGGCTGTCCGCCTGCGCCACCACATCCTGCGCCTCACGGATGGAGCGGGGCGCGCAGGATGCTATGATGCATGCAATAATAATATACAGACAACTGTTTCTCATTTCAGAATCTTGCCGCTGAGGGTCAGGTCGCCCAAGTGGAGATATTTCTTGCCCTGCGGTTTGCCGTTGGAGTCGTACCAGGGCAGGACGCGGATATGGAGCGTCTGACCGGCGGGAATGAGGACCGGCTGGTCGAGCCGGACAACGATCTGTTTGTTTTTCGGCAGGGCGGTGTTCTCATAGATGGTGGTCACCTCGGAGAAAGAGTCGCCGAAACCGTAGTTGATATGGATATTCATACCCTCTCCGCCAACGGCTTTGACGGGAAGCGTGATGGTCTCGATCACCGTACCTTTCTTCTTGTCCGCACTGACGGAATAATCGATATAGCGGTTGGCGACCTCGTCAATCTCGCCTGCCGGCCATTGTCCGCCTGCAGCGATATAGCCTTTCTTGGCAAGCTCTAAATTTTTAATTTTTAATTTTTCATTTTTAATTTTTAATTCTATCGGCGTTCCTTTTGCCGCAAAAGCCGCTTGTCTGCCTCTCTCTTCGATCGCGCGTATATAGGCGGCGCTGGTCTCTACCGGCGGGAGGGCGATCAGGTGGTGCAGCTCCTTCAGCTCCGGGCAGTTCCGGATGAGCAGGTATGCCAGTTGGGCGTTCAGGAAGCCTCCCGCCTTGCCGGTATGCGTCTTGTCGCCGCAGTTGAAATACTGCGCCATACATTGCTCCTGTCCGGCAAACTCGTACATCTCGCGGGTCTTCTCCGTCATGTTGAGGAACGGCACATTCATCTCCTCCGCCACCTCACGCATACAACGGACATAGTCTTTGTCCATTGTACATTGTACATTGTCCCTTTGTACATCCAGTTTGTGTTGCCCTTCGTCGTTGATCTTGCCGTTCTTGAAATAAGCGCGGCAGATAGGGCTCATCAGAACGGGTGTGACACCCATCTCACGCGCCTCGGAGACAAAACGCCGCAGATACATCTTATAGGTGGTGTTGGGCTCCGTACCGCGCATGTCGGTGAGCGTGTCCTTGCCTTCGGCACGCAGCCGTGCGTTCTCCGCATACACATCCTCCCCCTTGCATTTCTCGTCGTTATGGGCGAACTGGATGATGAGGTAGTCGCCGGCGTGCATCTGCTGTTTCACGGACGGCCAGAGGTTCTCCGTCTCGTAGAAGGTACGGGTGGAGGCGCCGGACTTGCCGCGGTTGTTGACCTCGACCGAATCGGGATTGAAGAACACCTGCAGGTACATTCCCCAGCCTCTCTTGGGCGTGGCGGCGGGTTTGTAATCGCTCATCGTACTGTCGCCGATGGTGTGTACCCGCCGCGGAGCGGCAGACAAGGTACAAAGGTACAAAGTACAAAGTACAAAGGTAATGATCTTTCTCATGGTTGATATGTTTTAGTGTTGTGAATCTCTTTGAAGCTTTTTTTTCGGCTGCAAAGGTACTGCTTTTTTTTTGAGAAATGCAAGAGGGAGGGGGAATTTTTGGGGTTTTCCGGAAAATCCGGAAGTCCCTGACAAAAGAGTTATTCCACTCTGAATGCCGGTGCCATTAGTTCTTGTTCTTCGCGGGGGATGCGGTAGTGCATAGCCCATTTGTTTTGGCTTTGGTCACGCGTTTGGAGATCGTTAGCCCTGCGTCTTGTAGTTTGCGGCCGAGGATATCATCTTGCGCAACGGAATGCAAATCCTCTTCCAAACCGAGCACTATGAGCACACGCAGGTAATAGCCTATCGCAACTCCCTCATCGCCGTTCTCTATCTTGATAAGGGTGTTGCGCGCTATACCGGCTCTTTCCGCCACTTGTTCGGATGGCAGATTACGCCGTAACCGAGCCAAACGGATGTTTTCTCCTAAATCATGAAGTAGTCTTTCGTGCTTAGGCAATAGTGCTCTTTTCATACGTGTATTTGTGCTTAATGTTCAAAATTCTGCGCAAAGGTACAACTTTTTGCGCATATATGCAAACATTTAAGCAAAAAAAGTGATTAGAGAGTGTTTTTTGCCCAATGCAAAGGACATAATTGTGCACATATTGTCCGATCCACGGTGCAAAGGTAGTACGTTTATTTCGATATATGTAAATATTTTATAAAGATTTTGTGATTTTAACCACAAAATTCATGTAGATTTTGCGATTACGTTCACATTTTTTAGCTAATTAGTCCCTTTTATGATTCATTGTTAATCTATATTCCAATAGGCATCCGGTTAGGAATCAAAAATGGTGTCGATGTCTTCATCCGAGAAACCAGCTACATCGTGGGCGTAAGTTCCGGCGTACTCGTCTTCATAGTCTTCGTAATACATAATTTTGCTCTTTTTTTTGTGTGACGGGGCACAAGTTCTTCCGGATGACGGGCATCCTTATCTGTTGTATGAATGTCGTCGTAGTATTTTGTCCGACTGTTATTATTTGGGCGTTCCCGGCATAGTTCTGCAGATCCTTTCATCTCCAGAGCTAACCCGGTCGGGTTTTGCAGGGGTTCACAAGTTCCGCATTGTTGCACAATACCGTAGCCCTTCCAATCCCTAACGCGTGGGAAAATTGCATTTTCCGTTTAATTTTTGACAATTCTTTGAATAAGTGAGCGATATATTTGCTCATGTCAAATATATTGAGTAATTTTGCAACGCAAAATTGTTTGCAATCTTTATAACTAATATATAATAACTAATATAACTAATATATATATGGCACAGAATGTTTCATTTATTGAGCAACTTAAAAACTCGTTGTCTCAATCTTATGTTTGGTCGAAGCAGCACCCAGCAGACCATTTATCTAGTTATTCATTAATTGATGTTAAAATTGGTGATGAAATAGTCATCCAAGTTTTATCGCTGCAAGTACAATATAATTATGGATATACAATCCATTCTTATATAAATCCTAATCATCCTGTATGGATGACAAAGATAGGAATGATGTTTGGTCAAGGAAACTGTTTTAGTGATAATGGGGAGCAACAATTAGTATGTCCCGCAGATCCTGATTATGCAGCTTCTATCATAGAAAAAATTCTTTTGGATGTTTATGGCTCTTTAGACAAAGCATCTGTAACATGTGAATTACCATAAATAAAAGCATATACTATATACCCGTAGGCGTTCTGCCGGCTCGTGACAAGTTGGCAGCCATTTTTTAAGATATCCATTTCGGATGACGTGTTTCTAAAAATCACCTAATTTTTCACTAAAATGCCAAGAACCGTCTCATTTTTAATAAAAAATGAAGAGTTTTTCAATTTTAGTCTAAAAAAATTGTATATTTCAAATATTTTTTGTAATTTTGCACGTTAATTTCGGTTTATTATGATTGAGATAGGTGAATATTACGCGCAAGCAGAGGAAACAGCAGCCAACTCAAATAACGTCAGCAAATGGGGTGCTGAAGTGAATAAAGTTTTTCCTTTTGAAGGAGTTAATGTTGGTGTATTTGAAGGTTTGGAGTACTCTCCTAACCAACATCATAAGGCACCGGCTTTGCTGCCATTGGACGAACTCTCTGGAATTTGTTTTTTATATGATAGTTCCGATAAAGAGTTGATAAATAACTCTCTTCAAACAACGGTTTTACACCTTGCAGCTGCTTTACCCAAAGGCCTTTGCCATGTAATCGCCTATGATCCTATTGGGCTTGGTTCAAATCTCATTGCTTTATCGAACGTATCTTCGAAGATAACCGGCGGAAGTATAATAACTGATTCACGCGAGTTTTCTACTGCTCTCATGAATGTTCGGAATCTAATTCCAACCGTTATTCAGAAAGTGTTGGGTTTCAAATATAAGAACTCAACATTGGTAGACTATAATAAGGAAAACGACCACCAAGAGCCATATACGATTTTAGTTCTTTCTGATTTCCCAAATAATTACACTCGCGACCAATTCGAGATGCTTCAGCAGATTCTCAAGAATGGAAAACAAGCTGGTGTATATGTTTTAATGAGTTATGATACGGAATATGTCCCTGCTACAAATGGCAGAGAAGATCCTCCGGAGTTTTATCATATTTTGAATGACATAACAACAATCTATCGTAGATTTGGTTCTTATCAAATACACAATATAGCAAACGAAGAATTCTTCCGCAAATTTACGCTACATCTGGATGATAATATTCGTGTGTTAAACAATTTGGACGCAGTATATCGTAAGATCCAAGCAAAAGAAAATGCGGAAGAGAAATTACAAGCCATTGCTCTTTTTGACTATTTGCCTCAAAGCAAAGAGGAATTATGGGCACGTAATTCTGCTCGCGCTATGATGATTCCAGTCGGCAGAGATAAAGCGAACGAAGAAGTTTCTCTAGAGATTACTCAAAAGGATGCTCAAAATGCTACCATTGTTGTTGGTATGCCTGGTTCTGGTAAGAGCGTATTTTTGAACACCCTTATTACGAGTACCGCATACTACTATTCTCCGAAGCAAGTAGATTTGTATTTGATAGACTTTTCTGGTGTAGAATTTAACGTATACGCACCCAAGGGTCTTTCAGAGAGTGAAGCATATGTACTCCCGCATGCAAAAGTTATTGCCCCTGAAAGTGAAAGGGAATTTGGTATTTCCGTATTAAGGAGAATTCACGATGAAGGACGGAATCGTCAGCGATTATTTAGTGATGCTGGTGTAAGTGATTTCGCCGAATATTGGGACTATTGTGTAGATCACAAACTAGACACTCTTCCCCGTGTAATTTTAGTAGTGGACGAGTTCCAAAAGTTCTTTGAAGGCGAATATGACAAAATTGCGATAGAGGCTGAGAAAATTATAAAGATAATTGTAAAAGAATACCGCAAGTTTGGTATCAACTTGATTCTTGCCACGCAGACCATTGGCCCGTATGCCTCGAAAATTGACCTTGGTGACATTGGTAATCGCGTTGCATTCGCATGGAACGCTTCGGATGGTCATAACATATTCAAGGGGCACGAGCCATCCGAGTTGGTTGTAAATACCGGAGATTGTGTTTATAACAAGCGCGGTGGTGCTGAAGACTATAATAAGCCTCTTCGGTCATATTATGTTTCACCGAGAAACCTTCGTCCAAAGTTAAAATCCCTGTATGATATCGCGTTGTCAGATGGATTGGCATATAAGGACACTATTGTCTTTAGGAGTGACGCAAAAGTTTATCTGCGCGATAATAAATCTCTAGCTGATATTGTGCCATTAGCATCGCCTAAGAATGTCAAAGTTTATTTAGGTGAGAATATTGAAATTTCTCAAGAACATGTGCATGTGCCTTTATCGCTCACTATGACTGCTAGCGATGATAATATTTTGATTATTGGCGGCAAGCCTGAGGTCTCTGAACGCATAGCTATAAACTGCGCTCGTAGTTTACATTCTTTCTATACTCAAGAGGGGGCACGCTTTATGTTTTTCAATTATACTCCACAAGACGATCCGTATCATAATGCACTAAAAGCCATTTATACAGGTAGTGATGATGTGGTGATTTCGAATGCTGAGGAAGCTTCTAAAATGTTGTTACGTATAAAGACACAAATTGAGTATCGTCAACAGCATCCTGAAGAGAAGGGGGAGAATATTTATATCACTATCGTTGCTCTGCAGTACGCTTACTCTATGTTCACAAAGAATTACAAAGGATCAGAGGATGTCGCTGCAATTGCAACAATTCTGGAACAGGGGCCACGCGTTGGCGTATATACTATTCTTCAAGTAGACACTTTAAAGAGCCTGACGGAACGTATCTCCGGTAAAGCTTATGATTACTTCAACCATCGCATTGCTCTACAAATGCGTAGTGAAGACTCAGAAAAGATAGTAAGTTCTAAAAAAGCCAATGAGTTATCTGTTGAAGGCAAAGAATCGTCTTTAAATAGAGCTTTCTATTTTAATAAGAAGGATAATGTTTACATTAAATTCCGCCCATATGAATTAGATACCCTATAATTAATGATATTATGGAAACAGAAGGATTAGTTCTTGATTTACAAACTATTGAGAAACTGCGCGAAGATTTCCGCGAGTTGTCCAGTAATTTGCGCTATCGTTTAGACGAGACGAACGATAGCATCGACCAAGTGGCCAAGACATGGCAAGATGATAACTTTCAGAAGTTCTACGAAATGTTCAAGAAGGACAAAGAGCGATTGGAACCTCTTTTCCAACGCGTTGACGTGTTTGAGCAAGAGTTTCTGACTGACATTGAAATGAACTTGCGTGAGTATTTGGCATTACAAGACACTATTTAACTATTAAAATTAGATTACTATGGATAACTTTGGAAATATTTCCCTACCTGATTTATTAAAATTTCAGGAAGACATATTGGATTTGGCACGTGAACTCAATAATGCTCATGAGAAAATTGAAGAAGGTCTAATGGTTGCCTCAAACTATTGGCAAGATACCAAGTTTGATGAGTTTCGTGGTTCTTTCATGAGCTATAGTGAGGAATTAGAGAATATCAGTTTTACATATAGGAGATGGGCAGAGACGCACTTGCAAGACACGATCAATGTTCTGTATAAGCGTCAAGGTATAGATCCAGGTAAGTGATGGCAGACAGCGGTTTCGCAGAAATACAAGCTATAAATGACCTTGAGGAAGGCATATGTCGTTTTGGTCATCAAATGGCAGACGCCAACAGCGAAATAGAGCATACTATAAATCTCTATTTCGAGAACTTTGAGCGCGGTCTTCAGATATTAGAGGAGCGTTTGCGTAGAGCAGAGGAAGAATTGGAGCGAGCAGAAAGAGCGTTGGAACGCCAACGTAACAAACGCGTGTTGGTAAAAGATCGCGACGGGGATGGTTGGCATTGGGAGCAAGCAGATTGCTCGGCAGAAGAAGCACGAGTCGCTCGTTGCAAAGCTGTTCGAGATAGATGCCGTCGCGATGTAGATACCTGCCGACAAATGATTTCAGATGCTCGGTCCAAAAGGTATATACACAAGGAGAAGTTTTCTCAATTTGAAACAAGGACATCAGAAGCCATAGATAAGATTGGTCCTGCTAAAGAGATGGTCGAAAAGCATAATTCAACCGCGGTTCCATCTTCCATGGCTTCTCATTCGGGAGGAACCTCTGGGACATTCCCCTCCACTACATCAGCATCTGCATCGTCAATATCTAGAGGAGCAGACTTACCTCGTCCTCGTCCGCCAATGAATCCCAATCCGTCATATGGGCCGAAGCCTAACCCTATAACGGAGCGTCCACGAGGCCCGCAAAACGAGCGTATAAATCCAGCACCGAACCGTCCGATAACAGAAGCTGACCGTCCTCGTTCACCTTTTGGGAATCGAGGAAATGTAACTAGCAATCCTTCTTCTTTTTGGGACGACATAAGGAAGATAAGCGACGAGTATAAGAATAACGAATCAAATGAATAGTATATCTAATATAACCTCTGCCTGTAGAGCATTCACAGACCAAATGAGTAGGTCTGCACAGGGATGGCATGACCCAGTTCAGAGGGCATACTATGATCGTCGGCTCAATCCTCTTATTGGGACTGCAGCAGACTATCAATCTGCTGCATGTGACTACTTGCGATTACTGGATGATTATGATCGCAAGATAGCCTCATTAGCTGGGACTGGTCCAGTTGGAACTGGCATTGGGGAACACGAACTATTTCGACAACAAATAGACCCCAACATATTAGCGCAAATGATAAACAGACAACGATAAATATTTACATTTATGGCTGATTATAGTGATTATTTAAATTATCTGCACCACATAGACGATACAACGGCGCAGGAGTTTAAGAAAAGAGAAGATGAATTACGGCATCAGATTGATGTCGTAAGGGAGCAGTGTCGTAAGGATATTAGGGATATCCAAGAAAGAGCTGCTGCAGAGAAGGCGCAATTAGAGGCAGACCACAAGGCTGCGATAGAAGCGCTGACTACTAAATATCAATCTAACATTGATAAGTTGACTGCAGAGAAGAAGCAGTTAGAAGAAGCTCATAAAGCAGAACTTCAAAGAATCAAGTCCGAAAAAGACGCAGCTATTACAAAATTGACTAATGACAGCAAAGCTTCTTTAGCGAAAGTTGAAGCAGAGAAGAAATCTGCCATTGAGCAATTGACGAATAGTCACAAAGCAGCGATAGCCAAAATTGAGGCAGACCACAAGGCCGCGGTTGATGCTTCGAACGCGAAGTATCAGGCTTCTCTAAAGGAAGCTAATGATAAAATTCTTGCTGCCCAAAATGCAGCTGGTGAAGATAAGGCTAAATTAATCAAAGCGCATCAGGCGGAGTTAGATGCTGTTAAAGCGAAGCATGCTGAGCAAATCAGAGAGGCTAATGAGCGTTTAACTAAGTTGCAAGCTCAGTTTGATGAAGAAAAGAAGAAGCTCGTCGCACAATACTCCGGTGCAGCGACCGAGGCTCAGAGAAAGTATGAAGAGCAAATTCATGAATTAAACAACCAGATTCAATCCCTCAACCGTCAGGTAATTGATGCCAACAACGGAAATAAAGAAGGCTTTGAGAAACTTCGCCAAGAGTACGAGGCAAAGATTGAACAGCTAAAGGGGCAGGTCGCTAGCGCTTCAAGGGCACAGGATCCTGAAGTGAATGACCTCAAGCAAAAGGTTCAGCAGAGAGACGCACAGATTACAAAACTGAATACCGAGATTTCGAAGTTAAAGGAAGGTAACGGTAGAGGAGTTCGACCTATAGTAATGATAATAGTACTGCTGATTGGGGTAGTGTTAAGCGGTATAATTATGTATAATGTTGGAGTCACTAATGCTCGCACCAATCAAATTGATAATTTGACTCGGCAAGTTCGTGAACTTAAGGCAGAGAATGATAGTCTTAAACGCGTTAAGCCAAGTGGGAGCTCGTCCACCAATGCAAGGATTCAAGAATTAGAGCGTCAAGTTCGCGACCTTGAAGCCGAAAATAAACGTCTTCGTAATACTAGCGGTGGTGGCTCAAATGCGGAAATTGAAGACCTTAGAAAACAAGTAAGAGACTTAAAGGCTGAAAATCAGCGTTTGCGTAACCAAAGTGGTGGTTCGTCTAATGCGGAAGTTCAAAAATTAAAGAATCGTATTTCTACCTTAGAAGATCAGTTGCAAAGTAAGCAGAGAGTTATAGAAGCACTTGAAAAGCAGATACAAAGTAGTAGGTAAAAATAAGATGATACATCATTTAACCTATATAGAAAAATGCCTCATTATGAGGCATTTTTCTATACGTGAATAAGGACTAGAATCTATGAATATAAATGATTGAGCGCCTATTTTGGGCACAGTCCTGTGCATTACCAAAACTTCCTAATCCAAATACTTTATAACATTCGCAATTAGAACAATTAGCGGGTTCAGTCGTCCAGTATGAGCCAGATAGTTTTATAATACTATTGTTAGTCTTCATTATTTCAAACTCAGACCATGTTGGAATTTTTCTTTCTTTTATTAGTTCTTTTGTTATAGGTCCAGATCCCATTTCACAAATGGCAAAGCCATGCTTCCCTTTATTAGTGGTGTACGCTACTGTATATAAATCATTTCCGATACGAATAACATCTCCTACATTAAAAGTTTTTGTTGAATCATTTCCATTGACACAATCTTCGATTAATCGTTCAAAAGAAGATAATGGTTTCCCGTCTAAATCCTTATAGACGTTATAAAACATAAGCGCAGACCTGCAGTCGCCGGAATTCATGCTAGCCATAGCTTTACTTAGGTATTCTGCACTTTCAGTTTGTGCATATGCGCAGTATGCAAAAGTTGAGAGCAATGCTAAGAATAATGTTCTTGTTTTCATAGATATCTATAATTTAAAATTCGACTACATATAATAACCAGTACTTCCCATTTTTGTCATTTATACAGTCTACAGACATGGTGTTCCCTGTTTCAATATTCTTTACATAATATTGTATGTCATAAGACTTATCAGATGGTTTTGACACAGTTGAGGTCCAATAATTCCCACTAATCTGGATTGCATTTTTGTTTGGGATAATCTTGTTTAGTTCTTGGAGCGTGACTAAATGTCCCTCTCCACAATACATACTTGATGAAGTCAACTTATTAGAATAGCCATTTTTTCCAACAGCTAAACCGTGTTTCTTAGACGAATCAAGATACGCGACATAAAAAGTCAATCCGCCACGGTATCCCAATTTTTCCCCTAAGGAATATGTTTTATTTTCCTTCTTACAATCATCTATTAAGTCTTGCACAGATGGCTTGGAATCCCCTGACAAATCTTTATAAACATTGTAGAATTTTTGCGCGGCCTCACAGTCGCCTGCTTCAACTTTATCCATCGCCTTTGTTAGGTAGGATGAATAATCAGATTGGGCATATGCATTAAATGCGTACATAGCAAATAATGCAATAAGGATAGTTTTAGTTTTCATAGATAATTATATCATTTTTATTCTTCCGACTTTTGGTATTCCTGTTCTAAAGTTTTGAGGTTTTCTTCAAAATCAGGCGATAGCATGTATGTCGCAAAAGGGTTAAATCCGATTTTGCTTGCAGCATTTTTCAATCGTTCTAATTGTTCTTCAGAAAAATCAGATTCTTCATAAGTAGCAAATCTTTCTTGAAAAGCAGCAAGAGATCCTTCATTTTCTCCTTGACAGAATTGCACGAATTCTTGTACCAAAGTTTCTTTGGAATCAATTCTTTCTTGCTTTGTGCAAGAGGAAAGAAAGAGAGCAGTCAAAAGAGCTGCAAAGAAAAAACTATTTTTCATTTCGCAATATAAAGTTTTAATAGCATTTCCGTTGGTATTAAGGGGTACATATACAATCTTTATGAACAATGCACCCAATTTGGGGTGCAAAGCTACAAAAAAAAATTCACATACACAAATTTTTATTTATGAAATTCGGTTGAGAAGGTGTTTTTTTTACAAAATGTTATTTTTTATTATGTTCAGGGCATCATTTAGTGCAAAAATTATCATCTACCTACGGTCTACCTCTTTCTGTCACGTTTGTTTGCCCTGGACTAAACAGTGGCGTCCTTCACTCTACCTGCCGGTGGCTGCAACTACCTCCAATCGCGTTCGGCAAATGGATCGCAGAAACGATACAGCTCCGCTAAATCGTAAGTGCGACCATTGCCTCCGCTCTCCCCACTGGACGCACTCCGTTAGCGCCTTATGTCTTATCTTAATATATTTTTCACCGCTTTTTACGCTGTCGGTGACAACAGACCTGGGTTCCTGTTTAACGTCAGTGAGTGACGAGAATTATATAAGTTTAATAAACTCTGCTATCTTAATAATCTCTACCTTCGGCCAGGGAATTTCTTTTAATGGATTGAAGTGTTTGTCATTTGTTACAATGTATTCGGCATCGGAAGCTACCGCACAGTCAACAAACTTGTTATCATCCGAATCAGCCGGAAGTAATTCAAAATGAACATACGTGTTTTGGAAAACGGTTGTTGATAGATTTGCAATCGCTTCCACAATATTACGCGCAATCTCCGGAGTCGTTTTAATGGCTAATATCTCTTCGTATTCCTCTAAAATATCCGTATTGACACACAAACAAATACGACCCTCCAACACTTCAGTCCATATTTTATGGAATGGGCTATTGGAAGGTAATGCCTGCAGAAGACAATTGGTATCAAGAACGATGTACCGCATAGCGATAAGGAGTTCTCATTCGTTCGTTACCCCATTGTTCAATGGTCTGCTCATTAATCTTACCATTCTCCCAAAGGGCATCTATTTGTTTCTGCGCTTTGTCTGCAAAATAGCGCGCAAGCATATTACGGAAGTCGATATAATCCTTTTCCGTCTGAATGCCCTTCACAAGGTTGAGCACGTCTAATTGTGCCATTTGCATGTAACTCATAGTGTTCTTGTTTTGATTTTGCGCTGCAAAATTACAAAGAATTTTTATAATACGCAAATATATAGGAAAGTATTTTTGATTTTTGCATATTTTGATGCATCTACGGGCTGAAAAGCAGGCACAAAAAAAACAGAGCCTCGTCTCCGAAACTCTGTTTCTATAAATCGTGCATTTTTGCCTATCATAGAAACTGCGCGCCTCTATATTTTCAATGCGCATCAGAGTAAGATAGTGCGACCAAGAGAGGATAAACCGAGGCAATTGAATTGTAGCAACGCCGTTGCCACAATCTGCAACTTGTTTAGAAAAAATCGCCCCGAAGGACGATTTTGTCTTGGTGAAAGAATTATAAGCGTTGGCGCATTATAGCAATACGCGGTTGAACTCTTTAGGAACAGGGGATTCGAAGCGCACTTTCTTCTCCGTCACGGGATGGATGAACTCCAGCACTTTGGCATGCAGGCAAAGGCGGTCGATCGGGCTGGATTCATTGCCGTGACCGTACTTGCGATCGCCTACGACAGGGCAACCTTTGGAAGCGAGATGAACACGGATCTGGTTGGTGCGGCCGGTCTCGAGGTGGAGTTCAACCAATTGATAGACCGCTCCGCTCAAAGGGCTGACGGCTGACGGCTGTTGGCTGGTTTTGAGCACCTTGTAATTGGTGATGGCGATGTCGCCGCCGTCATCGACGGGGGAAGAATAGACGACGGCATTGCGTTTGTCTTCCGTCAGCCAAGTGGTGATCTTTCCTTCGCGCGGTTCGAGTACTCCTTCGGCGAGAGCGATATAGGTGCGGTCGGTCACCAACTGGCGCCAATATTCGCGCATATAGTGCTGCAGCTCCTCGGAGCGGGCGAAGACGAGCAAGCCGGATGTCTCGCGGTCAAGCCGGTGCACGACATATATGTTCGCGCGCGCGTTCTGTTTCTTTACATACGCGCGGAGGATAGACATGACGGTCGTCTCTTTGCTGCCCGGAGCGGTGGCTACGGTGAGGAGCCCGGGTTGTTTGTTGACCACAATCAGGTCGTCGTCCTCATAAACGATTTTGAGTTTAGGGTGGGTGAGTTGGCTGTTTCCCCGACCGGACGAGACGGTCACTATATCGCCCTGTTTGAGGGCAAAATCATGCCTTGTCTGGATGCCTGCGCCTACTTTGACGCGGCGCTGGCCCAGTAATTGTTTTACGGACGAACGAGCCATGCCGCCCATCTTAGCGATCAGAAAGTCCATCAGCGCCATCGGCTCTGTTACTTTTAATACAGTGTCGGCTTTTCTTATTTTCATATTTTCTTATTTTCTCATTTAGCGTGCCACAAATCGTTTGATCCATCCTAAATCTTCCGGCTTGGTGCCTTTCAGCCATGCGATACCCGCCGTGCCGTTGATCACCAGGAAGAAGGAGAAGAGCACGATGGAGAAAGCATTATTGAGGATGATGAATAATCCGATGCCGGCGGCGCTGTAGAGCAACCAGTATATCCACGCATCGGTCTTGCGGTAGATCAGCCAGAAGTTCGCCATGATCGACGAGGCGATGAGGATCGCATTGAGCAGTTTGACTGCTATATTGTCCAGCACTCCGTCATGCCGGAAGACATACGTCGCCAGCAGATAATCGCCTGCGATAATCAGGAAATAGACCGCGCGGGTGGCTATCACCGACCGCGTGGGCAGGAACTCCGGAGAGAAAGGCTTATCGTTCTTCGCAGCGGGTTTGCTCCAGTTGATGATCGATTTTATCTGGAAGGGTATGAAAACGAAGAAATAGAGGAACGCACTGTCTATTCCGCCCTGCAGGATAAACTGTATTCCCAACAGGACAGACATGATGATACCGGCGTAGAAACCGGTGTAGTTCTGCGGGTCGCGGATCGTCAGGATATACGCCACGCCGATCACGGAAGCAGGGATGCCTACCACCCAGGCGGGGTCGTGCCAGTGGAGGAGAGATACCTCTCCCCAACCCTCTCCCAAGGAGAGGAAGATATATTCAACAAGCCACAGGAGCCCTAAGAGTGCTCCGAACAGGATGATCGAGATGATGAGATTGCGGCCGAGGGCGCGCCAGAGAGTTGTGTTTTGCATAGCTGTTTCGTGTTATGGGGCTAGGGTTCCTAGGGTTCCTAGGATACCTAGGGGTACTAGGGTTTCCAGTTAATTAAAAACAATAAGGGGCAGACTGATGTCCGCCCCTTATCTGTCGCATGATTACTTGCGAGTGCGATTGCCGTAGCGAGACATAAATTTGTCCACACGACCGGCGGTGTCCACCAGCTTCGATTTGCCGGTGTAGAACGGGTGACTCGTGTTCGAGATCTCCAACTTGATCAGCGGATACTGAACGCCGTCAATCTCAATCGTGTCCTTCGTTGCAGCAGTAGAGCGGCTGAAGAACTGAGTACCGTCAGACATATCTTTGAAAACCACTACGCGGTAGTTCTCGGGATGAATTCCTTTTTTCATAAAAATCTACGATTTGGGGCTTTCAGCATTCAGCATTCAGCATTCAGTATTTCTGACGGCTGACGGCTGACGGCTGATGGCCAATTAATACTCTAGTTTACTCAGCTACTACATTCAGCTTGATGTCTGCTTTTACCTCACGATGGAGACGAGCCTGTGCGGTGTACTCACCGAGTTGCTTGATCGGCTCGGCGATGGTGATCACCTTCTTGTCGATCAGGATCTCCTGTGCCTTGAGCGCCTCAGAGATAGCGGTGGTGGTAACGGTACCGAAGATCTTGCCGTCCTCGTTTGCTTTTACCTTGAGTTCGATTACAGTCTCTGCCAGTTTGGCTTCCAGAGCCTGAGCGTCAGCCAGCAGTTTAGCGGCCTTGTGAGCCTGCTGCTTGAGGTTCTCTGCAAGTTGCTTGCGGTTGCTCTCATTAGCGATGACAGCAATCTTCTGCGGCAGCAGATAGTTGCGTCCGTAGCCGTCACGTACTTTTACGATGTCGTTCTTGAAACCCAGATTAGCCAGGTCTTGAATCAGAATTACTTCCATGTTCTTTCCTTTCAGTTAATCGGTTTAACAATTATTTCATCATATCGGTTACGTAAGGCAGCAGAGCCAGATGGCGTGCTTTCTTAACGGCCTGAGCCACTTTGCGTTGGAATTTCAGAGAAGTACCGGTGATGCGGCGGGGCAGGATCTTGCCTTGCTCGTTGAGGAACTTCTTGAGGAACTCAGGATCTTTGTAATCGATGTACTTGATACCGCTCTTTTTGAAACGGCAGTACTTTTTCTTCTTCTGATCCGTGCCTTGCGGAGTCAGATAGCGGATTTCGTCATTCTGTGCCATGATTAAGCCTCCTCTTTTTTGAAATTGTTACGACGCTTCTCGGCGTACTCAAATGCGTACTTGTCAAGACGGGTCGTCAGGAAGCGGATCACACGCTCGTCACGACGGAACTCGGTCTCGAGGGTAGCGATTACTGCAGGCTCTACATCAAACTGAAGAATGAAATAGAAGCCCGAATTTTTACCTTGGATAGGATATGCGAGTTGACGCAGACCCCACTCCTCACGGTTCAGGATGGTACCGCCATTCTGCGTGAGAAGATTCTCGAATTTTTCTACTGCCTCCTTTGTCTGCGGCTCAGACAAAACGGGTGTCAATACGAAGGCAGCTTCATAATGATTTACCATTGTAGTAAATGTTAATTTTAATTAGTTAATAATAGTTTACCGGATATTCCGGAAATACCGGACATTCCGGGGATTTACGCGCAATGCGCGAAAAAAGCGTGCAAAGGTACTGCTTTTTTTTGACATACGCAAGCGTTTTGCCAAAAATCTGCAATATTTTTGCATTATCTACGCGATTTAGTTCTTGTAGTTACGTGTCTTACGTTCCGTGAACTCGTAATCCAGCGGCTCCTTGATGAGTTGCGGCTCCTGGTCCTCGCCCATATATTTCCAGCAGCCAACGTAAGAGAACTTGTCGTCCTGACGGAGAGCCTCGCCTTCCGGCGTCTGGTATTCCTCGCGGAAGTGACCGCCGCAGGACTCCTCACGATGGAGTGCATCGACAGCCATCAGACGGCCGATCTCGATGAAGTCCGCCAGACGGAGCGCTTTCTCCAACTCGTTGTTCAGGCTGTTTGCCTCACCCGGGATATAGACATTGGTCCAGAACTCTTTCTTGATGGCGTCGATCTTCTTGATACCTTCTTTCAAGCCCTCTGCAGTACGACCCATTCCGACGAAGTCCCACATGATGAGACCCAGCTCTTTGTGGATCGAATCCACCGAACGCTTGCCTTGGATAGCCATTAGTTTGTTGATCTTGTCCTGTACGGCTTTCTCTGCCTCTGCGAACTCGGGACGGTCGGTACTCATACGCGGTACGCCGATCTGGTCAGCCAGGTAGTTCTGAATGGTGTACGGCAGTACGAAGTAACCGTCAGCGAGACCTTGCATCAGTGCCGAAGCACCCAGACGGTTTGCTCCGTGGTCGGAGAAGTTCGCCTCGCCGATACAGAACAGACCCTTGACGGATGTCTGCAGCTCGTAGTCCACCCAGATACCACCCATCGTGTAGTGGATAGCCGGGAAGATCATCATCGGGTTCTCGTACGGGTTCTCGTCCACAATCTTCTCGTACATCTGGAACAGGTTACCGTATTTCTGTGCCACTACATCCTTGCCCAGACGCTGGATAGCCTCACTGAAATCCAGGAAGACAGCCAGACCGGTATTGTTCACGCCGTAGCCCTTGTCGCAACGCTCTTTGGCAGCACGCGAAGCCACATCACGCGGAACGAGGTTACCGAATGCCGGATAGCGGCGCTCCAAGTAGTAATCGCGGTCCTCTTCGGGGATGTCGCGTCCCTTGATTTCACCGGCCTGCAGACGCTTGGCGTCCTCCAGTTTCTTCGGCACCCAGATACGGCCGTCGTTACGGAGCGACTCGGACATCAGGGTCAGTTTGGACTGGAAGTCACCGTGCTTCGGAATACAGGTCGGGTGGATCTGCGCGTAGCAGGGGTTAGCGAAATATGCGCCGTGGCGGTACATCTGCATAGCAGCCGAACCGTTCGAAGCCATGGCGTTCGTAGAGAGGAAGAAGGTGTTTCCATAACCGCCGGAACCTACTACCACTGCATGAGCGAAGAAACGCTCGATGCGTCCGGTAACGAGGTTACGGGCGATGATACCGCGTGCACGTTTCTCGCCGTTCTCATCCGCGATGAGGACGATATCCAGCATCTCGTAACGGGTGTACATCTTCACTTTGCCTTTGCCGATCTGGCGGCTGAGTGCGCTATAAGCACCCAACAGCAACTGCTGACCGGTCTGACCCTTGGCGTAGAACGTACGGCTCACCTGTGCGCCACCGAAAGAACGGTTGTCCAGGAGACCTCCGTATTCGCGTGCGAAAGGAACGCCCTGTGCCACACACTGGTCTATGATATTGTTACTTACCTCAGCCAGACGGTACACGTTTGCCTCACGGGCACGGTAGTCGCCGCCCTTGATGGTATCGTAGTAGAGACGGTAAACGCTATCGCCGTCGTTCTGGTAGTTCTTCGCAGCATTGATACCACCCTGTGCAGCAATGGAGTGCGCACGGCGCGGGGAGTCCTGAATACAGAAGTTCAGTACGTTGAATCCCATCTCTGCGAGGGAAGCAGCAGCCGAAGCACCTGCCAGACCCGTACCGACCACGATGATGTCCAGACGGCGTTTGTTAGCGGGGTTCACCAGTTTCTGGTGGTTCTTATAATTCGTCCATTTCAGCTCCAGCGGACCCTCGGGGATCTTCGCGTCCTTCGGAGTAATAACCGGAGTAGTAGCCTCTTTGTAGGCCTCTGCGGCTGCGGTCTGAACCTTCTCGGTTACCTCAAGGGCTTTGTCAGCCACTTTTTCAGCTACCTCCAATGCCGCCTCTGCTGCTTTTACTGCTACTTTTTTCGCAGCATCCAATATCTCTTCTTTCTTTGCCATAATGTCATTTACCATTTAATCATGAACACTTTTCGATTTACCATTTTAGCAAAGCATGCCTATTCCCATGCCCAGATAGTACAGAACCACAACGGTGAACGGCAGCACTACCAGCGTAGCAACAACCGTGCTGATGACGCGTACGCGGTTCTGCCATTTGAGGTTGTTGAGTCCCATGGAGGTCATCGCCGAACCCACACCATGGTTGAGGTGAAGCCACAGCACAACGAACCACAGCAGATAGAGCGCGCAATACACCTGTCCCCAAACCGGCTCGGTGAACAGCGCTTTCACGTAAGCGGCACCGTTCTGCGGATCAAACATACCCGTCTCGATACCGGTCAGCTCCGCGAACTGCATCTTGAACCAGAAATTGTAGAGGTGCAGGCAGAGGAAGCCGAGGATGGTGAGCCCGAGCACGAGCATGTTCTCCGACTCCCAAGTCACGCCCTCTTTCTTGGCGGAGATAGCGTAACGGTCGTTGCCACGCGCCGCGCGGTTCTGGATGGTCAGATACAGACCATAGCAGAAATGCACCAAAACGAGGAACGCAATTCCGAGCGAACCGATCACTGCGTACCAGTTTGCGCCGAGCAATCGGCAAATCGTGTTGTAGGCCTCCTCGCTGAAAACCAGCGCAAGGTTCATACATCCATGGAACAGCAGAAACAGCACCAACGCTGCACCGCTCAAAGCCATGATGAACTTACGGCCGATAGAAGAATCTTTTAACCACATAAGTTGTTTGTGTTTGAATGAATATTTTTAGTAATTTAGTATTGTCACACTATAGCGGCTGCAAAATTACTGCTTTTTTTTGACATACGCAAGCGCGCGGGCTTTTTTTTCGTATTTTTAGCGGTATAATCGTGCAATAAGGCTTATTTTTGCCCATGCACCGGGTTGTAAGATGCCTCCGTAGTCGTAATAACGGGTGTTGGTCATGTTCGTGCAATCGGCGCTGACGCGGATATAATCGTTCTGCCAGAAGACCGATCCGTCCAGCAGCCATACCGGCCGGTATGCCTCCACCGCTCCTTCGGCATTATTGTATTCGCCTTCGCGTTTGAGCCATTTCACGGTCCAGGATGCGCCGAAGCCCTTGTAGATGCCGTGCTCCAGATGCAGCGTCAGTTTATGGCTCAGGTAGTCCAGGTAGCGCGATCCGGATTCTTTGAGGTCCAGATCCAGATACGTGTAGGCATAATCAACCGATACGCACCGCAGCCATTCGTTGAGCCGGTACGACACGGATGCTTCCACGCCGGTGGCATTCACCTGCCGGTGGTTCTCGGCGTGATAGGGTCTCTTGCTGTCGGACGGCGTATAAACCCAGTCGATGATATTCCTGCCCCACCGGTAGTACCAGTCTGCCGACCAGGATAATCTGCCGCCTTTCCCTGCGGAGAAATCGCCTTTGTATCCGACGGACGCCACCCACGCCTCTTCCGGCTTGAGGTTCCGGTTGCCTAACTGGTTGCCGGCGTTGTAATACAGATCCGTGAAAGTAGGCATCCGCAACGAGCGGTTGGCGTTGGCGTAAACCGTACCGCCGCGGCGGAAGGTGTATCCGATATTGGCACAGCCCGCCATGTGGTAGCCGAAACGGGTGTTATAGGTGCCGTTGATGCCGACCGAAGCCGCTAATCCTTTGTAGTAGAAACTCTGCCCGGCGTAGTAGTTGAAATGGAACCTGTTTCCTCCTCTCACCAGATCCAGCACCCGTACATCCGACAGCGCAAAACCCTCTGTGTTAGGCACTTGTCCGTTCGGGTTGATTGTGTCGCCGAGATTGGTGGAATGCATGTTCTCGTTTCGGATACCGATGCCGACGGAGGTCGTTCCGATCCGCGAAGCGTAATGCGCGGAGAGGGAGGCTGAAGCGGTCTGCGCGAAATGAAAATTACCGTACAGCCGCTGGCCGCGGTGCCATTCGTACCGGTCGTAATTGGCGCGGTAAGCCGCCTGCGTATCCATCCGCCATGCACCCCACCGGTGTTCGTAGCGGGCGGAAGCGAATGCCGTACGGGTGGCGTCGAACTGGTCCTGACTGCCGAAACCGTAACCCATTCCCAGACCGGCGTCTTTCCATTGCGCACCCGCCTGTACATCCAGTCCCCGCCAGCGGGTCTGGAGATAGATATTCGCCATCTTGAGATCGCTGTTCCGGCATGCCGTGGCCTCTTTCTCCGTCGGCTGCGGCGCGTAATAGCCGTCGGCGCGGCTGTACTCGGCGGCGAGATTGATACGGGTCTCGCCGGTATGGATAGAGGCGGCTGCCTCCGGATTGACCAGCCCGTTCATGCCGGCAGTCATCTTGAGCGACAGATCATAGCCCTTGGTCCCTGGTCCTTCGTCCCTTTGTCCCTTCGTCACGATATTCACCGCTCCGCTGAAAGCGCCGAAAAGTCCGGCGTCTGTACCTTGCAGCACCTCGATCCGCTCGATCATCGAGACCGGAACAGGCAGGTTCAGCGTGTAGTGCCCCGTGTGGAAATCCGACAGACTGACGCCGTTGAGCATCACCAGCACCTGGTCGAACGTACCGCCGCGCATACTGATATCCGCCTGAGAACCGTTCGCCCCTCGTGTACGCACATCAAGCCCCGGCAGATATTGCAGAATATCCGCTACGGTCTGGATAGGTAAGGTCTCGATCTCCTGTCGGGAAACCTGCGTAATGAGCCGGTACGCAGCCGAGTTGACTTCAGCTTTTTGACTAACCACCAGCACCTCCTGAAGACTAAGTTGCCGGTCGGTCACAAGCGTCGAATCCGGGATCCCTTCATCCGCTTGTGCCGTCAGTACGCCGCCCGTCAGCAGCAAGGCGGAGAGAACCGCACTCTTGCCCTGTTTGAGCATCTCCAAATCGGTCATATAACCCGCAATGCGGCCGATCGTCACTTCGCGGTGAAGCGAACAGAATGCGGCATACGCTTTGTGGCAGAACCGACGGAATCGTACTCTGCGTGTCTGATAAAATAGTTTGTTCATCTTGTTTTTTGTGAAAAAACGGCTGCAAAGGTACTACAATTTATTCAAATATGCAAGATTTTTTTGCGTATGTCAAAAAATTATACTAATTTTGTGCCCGATTTAACATGCGATAGTGTGGCTTTGCGCAAATACATAGTGTCCCTTGCCCTTTGTACATTGTCCCTTTGTACATTCGGTCAGGTGTCTTCGGCAGGGCGGTCGGTGTTCTCTTTTATGAGTCTGCCGGTCTCCTCGCGTCTGAATGCGTTAGGCGGATCGAATGTGTCGCTCAGCGACGGAGATATCTCGATGGGTATGTGCAACCCGGCTTTGCTGCATGCCTCTTCGCATATGACCCTCCAGCTTAACTATTCCTATTATCTGCCGGGCACGATGTTCGGCTCCGCCCTCTACGGGCATAATTTCGGTCGGTCCAAGATAGAGAAACCCTATTCCGGAGACGGCGAACCCGATAAACCCAACTATTTCGCGGTGGGAATCCATTATCTCGACTACGGACGGATGCAGTACGCCGATGAGAACGGCAACCTCACGGGCGGTTCTTTCGGCGCGCGCGATATATTGATAGATGTCATGTACGCGCGCCAGTTGCACCCGTGCTGGAAGATCGGCGTCACCCTCAAACCCGTCTATTCGATCTATGAGAGCTATTCCTCTTTCGCGATCGGAGCCGATGTGGGAGCGCATTTCCAGACGCCGGATTCCACCTTCCAGATGGGGCTCGTGCTCCAGAATATAGGATGGCAGATCAAGGGTTTCTATTCCTCCGAAGGAGGTTCGAACCACGAGATGCTGCCCCTCAATCTGCAGCTGGGACTCACCTACCGCGTGAAGCATGCGCCGCTTCGCTTCCATCTCCAGATCCATAATATGCAGACCTGGAATCTGAACTACGAGTGGACCGGACTCGACAAGAGTCCTACTACGGGAGACATCATCCCCCATGATGTCAAATGGTATGATATGCTCTTCCGCCATACGATATGGTCGATAGAGGTGGCGCCCAAGAGCGATAAATTCTATATCGCCCTCAGTTATAACCACCGCCGCCGGGCGGAACTCCAGCTCACAGACCAGCGTTCGCTTGCCGGATTCGCTCTTGGAGCCGGTGTGAAGATCAAGCAGGCGCGGTTGGGCTTCGCTATCAGCCAGCTCACCAAATCCAATTTCTCCTACCAGGTAGGTCTCACGCTGGATATCAACTCGTTAATGAAATAATCGTGCCCGTCAGGGCTTAGAAATAATATGAAAACAATAATCGTTGCTATCGACGGCTATTCCTCTTGCGGCAAATCGACGATTGCGAAGGCGCTTGCCCAATATGCCGGTGCTACGTATGTGGATACAGGCGCCATGTATCGCGCCATAGCGCTTTACACCCTCCGCCACGGACTGCAGGACAACGAATCCGTCATTGCCGCCCTGCCGCAGATAGAGGTCGGCTTCAAGCGAGTGCCCGTCATTTCCCCTGATGGGAAGCAGGACGGGTTTGCCCAGCACGTGACCCTCAACGGCGAAGATGTAGAGCCGTTCATCCGTACGCTCGAGGTCGGCAACCGTGCCAGCGAGGTCTCCACCATCCGCGAGGTGCGTGCGTTCCTCGTGGCGCAGCAGCAGGCGATGGGAACTCATCAGAGTATAGTCATGGACGGACGCGATATAGGTACGGTGGTTTTTCCGAATGCCGATCTCAAACTCTTCCTCACCGCCCGTCCGGAGGTACGCGCACAGCGCCGCTTTGACGAACTGGTAACCAAAGGCGAAAAACCCGTGTATGAAGAGGTGCTGGCGGATGTCAACGCCCGCGACTACCGCGATACGCACCGTGCGGAGAGTCCGCTTCGCCAAGCCGAAGATGCGGTCGTGGTCGATAACAGCGATCTCTCACGCGAGGAACAGATGCAGAAGATCATTGATCTCTTCAACCAAACAATAGACAAACCAGATTAACCGGATATACCGGTTTGACCAGAATGCAAATTTCCATCGATTCCCATAGCGGTTTCTGCTTTGGCGTCACCCGTGCGATCAACGCAGCTGAACAGGAGCTCCGCCACGGAGCTCTTTTCTGCTTGGGTGACATCGTGCATAACGGTCAGGAAGTGGCGCGGCTGGAAGCGCTCGGCCTGCAGACGATCGATAACGACGATCTGCGTTCCCTGCCTCCTCATTCGCGGGTGCTTCTGCGGGCGCACGGCGAACCGCCTTCCACCTATTGGATCGCCCGTCAGAGAGGTATAGAGATCATCGATGCCACCTGTCCGGTGGTGAAGACACTCCAGGACAGCATCCGCGCTTGCTATGAGGCGCACAAGAACGACGAACCCCTGCCGCCGCAGATAGTCATCTACGGCAAACCCGGACACGCGGAGGTCATCGGGCTGCAGGGACAGACCAATAACACAGCCCTTGTCCTCGAGTCGCCCGACCAGATCGACCGGCTCGATTTCACACGACCCATATATCTCTTCTCCCAGACGACCAAATCCGTAGAGGGTTTCAACGCCCTCGTAGAGGCTATCAAGGCGCAATGCACAATGCACAATGCACAATTAGCGCCTTTCGAATATCACGACACCATCTGCCGCAATGTGGCGAACAGGGTGGCGCATCTCCGCGCCTTCGCGCAATCCAACGATATCGTTCTTTTCGTAGGCGGCGCCAAGTCGTCCAACGCCAAAGTGCTGTATGAGAAATGTGTGGAGGCGAACCCCGACACCATCTTCATCTCCTCTCCCGACGACATAGACAAAGAAATACTCGCCCGCTGTCAGGCAGTCGGGCGAGTAGGTATCTGCGGAGCTACAAGCACTCCGCAATGGCTCATGGAGCGCATCAGCGAACGCTTGTCAGCTTCTTGATCTTGTCATTCAGCTTCTTTTCCTGCATCAGTTGCTCCAGACTGATATGCATCCGGTAGTTCCAGAAATGGCGCGGGTCAGCCGGCACATTGATACGGTCGGAGAACTGGTCTTTGACGCGCACATCGCCGTCGATAGCCAGCCAGTCTTGCAGCGGCAGGATCGTCCACATAGCAGGGCTGTACATATGCTGGTTGATGATGAACTCGGCGATCTCCGGCGTCATCTCTTTGGGTGCATCGCCCCACCAACCCATCTGGTCGTGGTAGAAACGGTTCGTCACCTCGCGGTCTTCCTCCCACCATGCGCGCAGCGGATTCATATCATGCGTACCGGTTGTGCAGACGCTCTGGTATGGTGCGTCGGCGGGGTGGGCGAACTTGACCGTCGGATCTTTCGGCATACGCTGGATCTCCAGACTCAGGATCTGTAACTCGTGCATCACATCCGGTACGCAAGCCGGTACCATACCGAGGTCTTCGCCGCAGCATAGCATCTTCGTCGCACCGATCAGTGTCGGCAGTTTGCGCATCGCCGACTCGCGCCAGAACTGGGTGTGACGGCGGTAGAAATAATCATTGTAGATCCGCATCAGCACCTCTTTCTGGTCGCTGTAGAGCTCGTTGAACGAATGGCTCTGGTAGATCGAGATACGCGGATGCAGCCAGCCCGGTCTCCGCTGGTCCTCTACCATCAGCACCTCGCAATGCAGATAGATCAGACCGTTGCAGATATTCTTCACCGCCTCGGCTTTCAAGCCGCTGGCTTTCAGCTGTTTCTCGTCACCTAACAGACGGTCGGCCCATTCCTGAACCTTCGCCTGGGTGTCGAACTCCGGACGGAACCAATAGATATAGTTGTCGCGCGTCTGGAGCGCATGCTGCTTCGCCCATTCGGTGTCGTAGCCTAACACATCGCCCAGGAAATTCGAGCGGATATACGGCTTCGTCATACGATCCCAATCGAGGCAAACGCCCTGTGCGCAGAGATCGTCGTAACTGTACGGCAGAGCCGGTACGAAATGGCCGCAGAGACCCCATACATCCGTCTTGCGCATCTGCCATATACGGAAGAAGCCCAGGATATGATCCACGCGGTAGGCGTCGAAATAGTCCTGCATCTTGCGGAACCGTTTCTGCCACCAGCCGAAATTGTCCTCCGCCATCTTGTCCCAGTTATAGGTCGGGAAACCCCAGTTCTGACCGCTGATCGAGAAATCATCGGGCGGGGCGCCGGCACTCGCGTCCAGATTGAACAGCTCCGGATAAACGGCTGCATCCACGCTGTCCGGACTGATGCCGATAGGTATATCACCTTTCATTGCTACGCCGATAGAGTGCGCATAAGCCACGGCGTCTGCCAGCTGCTTGTCGGCGTGAAACTGCAGGAATTTATAGTAGTCTTTCGGCTGCTTGTCGCGTTTGCTCAGGAATGCCGCATACGGCTCCAGCCATTCGCGGTTCTTCTGCTCGAAGGCTTTGTATTCTTCGCTGCCGAAGAGCGAATCCTTGTCTTGCTTGTACAGCGCCTTGAAGAATACGGTCTTCTTGCCATATACGTTCTGATAGTCAGCAATCTTCAGCGCGTTCAGTTCCGCTTTCTGCGCCTCGTATTTCTTCTTCTGCGCCGGAGTCAGACGACCCATCTTCTCGATATTGATATAGATCGGATGGAGCGCAAACACGCTTACGGCGTTGTACGGATAACTGTCGAGGTTGTTGTGGCGCAGCGTCGTGTCGTTGATCGGCAGCGTCTGGATCATCTTCTGACCCGTTGCGGCCGCCCAGTCCGCCATCTTCTTCAGATCCTGGAACTCACCGATGCCGAAGCCTTCTTCGCTCCGCAGGGAGAACACCGGAACGGCTACGCCCGCACCCTTCCAACGCGGTTGCGTGCGGCGGAAACCGCGGTCGTTCTGCTCGATGATCAAACCTTTCTCTACGCCCCAGATCTGACGGTTCTCTCCCCATTCCAGATCTACGGTGGCACCCGTCTTGAGATCGTAAACGACATATTTGTACTCAATGATATCGGGTCTTTCAGCTGATTTCTGCCGGCTGCCGGCTGATAGCTCAATCTCCGCCCGCCAGATCGGGAAATCCGTATCGCGCATCACCAGCTTGCGGTCCGTGTTCCATTCGCCTAACTCGGGGCAGTTGCCTATGATCGCTACGCCTTGCGTCGGCAGGATCTGGGGCAGGTCTATCGAGAAACGGATATTGCCTTTCGGCGCTTTCTGCCGGCCGACGGCTGAATGCTTTCTGCTGAACAACGCCTTCTGGAAAGCCGTCGTATAGAAACTGTCCTCATACGTACTCGCCTGCCATGCGTCCCGCACTACGATCTGACGGCTGGCATCTGAATGCTGACGGCTGAGATCTAAATGTCTCGGTTCGCCCGCCTCATAGATATAGCGGCCGTCCTGAAGACGGATCGCGTATTTATAATGGATACTGCCCGCGAAATCGCTCACCGGTACATTCACCTGCCAGAAATCCGTTCCCTGACAGTTCATCACCAGCGGCTCTTTCTCCGTCCAACCCAAAATCGACTCTTGCGTCTCGATCACGCATAGACTCTGGCCGTACTCGGCACGATAATGAATCTGAAAATTAATGTTCATGGTATATCTTTTGTTTTAACAATGTGATTCGTTCTTTTCCTTAGGCTTGAGTGTGTGACTCAAAATTCCGGTACAAAGATAATACATTTTTTGCAAACTTGCAAATAATTCTTACTTTTTTCTCAAAAAAGGCCATATCAGGCAGGGAAGCAGGGTGTTGATCACCCATAGCAGCACGCCTGCCATGGCTGCATTCATGCTTCCGAACACCACGATCGCCCATGCCCCGCGAACGCCTGCTTCCGCAATCGGCACATTCGGTGTGACCGTCACGAAAAGATAATAGGTGAGAGTTCTCCCTAGGACTCCTAGGTTTCCTATGTTCCCTATTCCTCCTATTCCTCCCAACGCCCACAGTACCAGTCCCAACTGCACGCACCAGCATGCCAGCCGCACGAAACTTTGCCCCAGACTGACAGCCACTAATCGATGGGACACAACCGCCCAGCGTCTCAGCAGACGGGGTGCGGAATACAGCGTCGCACCCAGCAGCACCGTCACCGCCACTATGAGATATAAATAATCATTCTCCAATGTCCAATTTCCAATCTCCAATGGTAGCGCGATCGCTCCGGCAGCGACAATCGCAGCCGTCATCGTTGCGCTGCCTATAGCCCCCATACTCAGCACCTTCGCCCAGAGTTCCTTTGTACTTTGTCCTTTGTTCCGTTGTCCTTCCATCAACACACCCCTTGCCGGGTATTCGCCTAACCGCCACGGCGTGATCAGTCCCGCCAACTTGCTGTAATACACCTGCCTCTGCGCCTCATGAAAACTCATAGGAATGAGCGTTCTCCAACGCCATGCCTCAATCGCCATGTTCACGGGCATCAGCGCTACGCAGACGCCGATCGCAACCCATTGCTGCCAACCCATCCCGCACAGACACGCCCATAGCGATGCGTAGTCGTCGTAGGTAGCGATCTTCCATACCAGAAACCCGCACGCCGCTCCCGCTATCACCCATTCGATAATATGGTATATCTGCTTTTTATTCATTATTCCGCTGCAAAATTACTGCTTTTTTTGCATATTTGCAAATATTTGACTACTTTTGTACCGTGAAAAGAATGATTGTCGGAATATGGATGGTATTTGGTGTGTTGTTTGTGCATGCGCAAACTCCTTCCGCCTTTCCCTTGTCCCCTTCTTCTCTGGATGACATCATCCTGGATATCTATTCGGCGGCTACCGAACTGGGCGAAACCGATTATGAGCAGCTCCAGTCGGATCTCTATGCCATCCATGCTTCGCCGATTGATCTCAACCATACCTCGGAGGAAGAACTCAGCCGCCTCTGTTTCCTCTCGCCGCGCCAGATTGATGATCTCCTTGCTTACGCTGACCGTCATCCCTTCGTATCGCTGTACGAACTCCGTCTCATCCCTTCCCTTGCCGATTATGAGATCCGTGATCTCCTGCCCTTCGTCCGTATCACCAATGACCGGTCGCCAATCATCAATGACCAATTCTACCCCAAGGAGGTCTTCGCTTACGCCCGCCATGAACTCCTCGCGCGTGTTGACGCGCGCAATATAGAAGGTTATGAAGGCTCCGATCCGGTGTACACGCGTCTGAGTTACCGCTTTGATTTCCGCCGCAGAGTGGTCTTCGGCGCCCGGCTCAACCGTCCGGCAGGAGGCGCTGCGCGTGATCTGCAGTATGGCGCCTATCTCCAACTCACGGATATAGCGCCGCATCTGCATACCGTCGTGGCAGGCAATTTCCAAGCCTCTTTCGGACAGGGACTCGTCCTCGCGCCCGTCTTTCATTCCGGCAAATCGATGTATGTGGCTTCGGCGGGAATGGCGCGCGAAGGACTCCGTTATTACTCCTCCGTGGACGGCGAAGGACTGCATGGCGCAGGGGCTACTCTCCGGTGGAACCGGGGCAAACAGACACGGCTTGATCTCTCGGTGCTCTATTCGATGAAACGGACCAATGACTCTGTTTGGCACCATCTGGTCGGAGCAAACCTCACCTTCCGCCATAAACGCCTCCAACTGGGCGTGACGGCGATAGAGAATATCTGGACGGATTCGGTCCGGCCGTATAGAGACGCGGCGTATAATATGCATTATTTCCGGGGCACCAACCAAGCCGTTTTAGGTGCCTCCGCCAGATATAACCATGGTTGGTTCGACGCCTTCGCCGAACTCGCTACCGCCCAAAACCACCCATCCCCGATGACCAATCGCCCTTGGGGCTTCGCCCTCATCGCCGGCTCCCGTTTCTATCCCGCCTCCGGCGTTTCCCTCATTGCCCTCTATCGCTATTACTCGCCTTTCTTCGACAACGTGTTGGGGTATGCTTTCTCGGAGACCTCGCGTATCAATGACGAGAACGGCGGTTATCTGGGGTTTGAGGTCTCCCGTTGGCGCTCCTGGCGGTGGATCGGTTATGCCGACCTCTTCTATTTCTCCGGACCCAAATACGGCATCCCCGAATATCCCTCTTTCGGCTATGACTTTATGACCGAAGCCAGATACACCAATGACCAATCACCCGTCACCAATGACCAATGGGGCCTCTCCCTTCGCCTCCGGACCCGGAAGAAAGGCGCATCCCTCTCTTCCGCCCGTGCGCAGTTCCATTATACCCGCGGAGCCCTCTCTCTCCGCACCACCGCCGAAGCCAACTATGTGGATTCCTACGGTCTCACCCTCTATCAGGACATCTCTTATGATTTTCAGTCCCCTGTGAGCGTCCGGCGGTTACCGCTGTCCTTGCATTTCAGAGCCCAGTTCTTCGACGCCCGCGAATGGGCGAACCGTATCTATGTGTACGAGCACGATGTGCTTTATGCCTATTCGATTCCGGCGGTGTACGGCTTGGGCGGCAGGGCGTACCTCTGCTTGAGATGGCAGATCATCCCGCAACTGGCGCTGTATTTCCGCCTCTCCGAAACCCTCTGTCAAAAGCAGTGGGCGGTCTCAAACAACCGCCCACAAACCCGCACAGACCTTCATCTGCTCCTTCGTGCCAAATTATAACTGCCTTGACGCGCGGAAGCGTTTGCGCGTTACGCGCAATGTGATGTACGCAAGCGCCATCACCATCAGCGGCCACAACGCATCGCCCAGCGGATCGTTCATAGGCTCTTGCCATGCCGTTGATGGCTTATCGTTTTCATCATCTTCATCAACGGCGCGTCTCGGACGGACACCCGGAGTATGCGCCGGAGAATACGTACCGGCATAACTGCCTGTTACATACGAACCGGTGATAGCGGCTTGGGGCAATGAACTCCCCGATCCTGCCATCGTTGAAGTGGAATACATCTGTGCAACCGGTTGTTTACCCCAGTCCGACAGGATAGGCGTATGAGCACTGACGCTCAGAACGCTTACCAGACTCATCACAATCAATATATATCGCATTGCTTTCATAGCTTCAAGGGCACGATTAACTGCGTTTTTCATAATCTCACCTCCTTCACTTTCTTACCCGTTGCATCATAAATCACTCCGTTCCGCAGAATATACATCTTGTCCTGATAGATGAATTTGACCGGCTTCGTCTGTTCCAACCCCTCGTCCGGCACCATCTCTATGTCCGTTGGCGTCTTGGGCGCTAACCGGACGGATAGAGTGAAGCGGGTATTGTTGGTCTCCGCGTTATTCACATGGAAGGTATATGCTCCGTCCAACAGATTGGTCGTCACTTCCGGCGATACCTCATGATCCGTCACGTACAATGCTTCTACGGCATCCGCCATCACATACGCCCGGTCGGAGAGCTGCAAGGAGTAGTCGCCGCCTGACGGCACTTGGAATCCTACGGCAATACTGCTGGCAGCCGTGGTCTTATCCACTGCGATGAAACTCAGGTAGTCATCCGGATAGACGCCATAGAGGTTGAAGTTCGTTCCGTTCATCATCTTCGTAAAATCGCCGTCCTGGTCAAATGCCGCAGAGTAGATGTCGTTCATCAACAGATCCACTTTGTCTTTGCGCGTCTCGCTAACCAGATCAACCGCCAGACGGATATCTTGCTCTGTCTCGTCCGTGTAGCGTGCCGGAGCAAGAGCCTGTTCTGTTCGCGTATCGGCAGGGATGACCAAAGAGGTCGCTTCATCATTGCTGATCTGCACGAAGAAGTTCTTAAACGCAGGTAGGGTAGCGTCGGATGCCAACTCCGATTCGTAGGTCTGGCCGTCATTGCTTGGGATAACCACGAACCGTTGGCTTGCTGTTACCGACCCCGGATCCCATTGCCAGCGACCGGTCCAGTTACCGCCTGCGTCATCGACATGAACCAGTTTGCCGACTTGGATGTCGGTATTGCTCAATCCGTTGACCTCAGCCATATACGGGTTACCGACGAGGTTCCAGCCGGAGTTGTTGTTCTTCGAAGCCAGTGCAACGCTGATGGCGATGTTCTTGTCAGTCGTCTCACCGGTCTGTACGGCACCTGCCGCCACACTCATCGGGATACGGTGGATTCCGTACCGCTGGCGGGTGTTGGCATGCGTGTCATCCGTACCGTCGTAGGCGTCTACCTTACGCGGCATACCGAGGAAGGTGTAACCCTTTCCGGCTACCAAGTCTGCCGGTTCCGGCAGTACCTGCCATCCTGCGCCGCCTGCTGCGCGGGCAGCTCCGTCGTAGTACTGGAACTCGAAACTACCCTGACTTCCGCTCTCCAAAGCACGTCCGTATATCTCTGCCGGATATTTCACATTTGTGGTGTTCGATGTGTAGGGCAGAACGAAGCTGTAGTACTGGTCTTTGGTCGTCACGTAGTCATAGTTGATCACGCCGGAGGTGTTGCTGTATGCACCGTCCGTCGCGTTGTTCACTACAAACTGCGGATACTTGTGCTCATATGTGGCAGCGCCCCATGCGGAACCGCCACGCAGCGTCAGAGAAGCCATACCTACCTGCTTGCCGCTGCCGATTACCAACTTACCGCCCGGATAAACGGTGATGTTCTTGAAGGTATATTTGGTAGTTGCCGCACTCAGCGTACCGCCGTTCAGGACAACTACATCCGTTGCCGGAGTAGCCGCAGCATCTATGCCCATCGGAGCAGTGTTGGAACCGCTTACGATTGCCGGAATAGTCAGCATAGTCTTACCGACGACAGCCGAACTACCGTTCTTAATCGTTACGGTCAGTACCTTGTTGGCATTGCCGGTGAGCGCATCGGTGGTCAGTTCAAATATGCCGTGATCGATCTTCTTTGCCGTTAGCGTCTGTGCGCTGCTCTCGCTGCCGGTTCCTACTTTGGTGGTTGCGGTCGTTCCGCTGCCGGTATACATCACTACCACGCTGCTTGCTTTCCATTCCACCACTTGCATCTCTGCCGGCTCGTAGAAGGAGGCTGGCAGCAGGCGTACCTTGCCGTCGTATGCTTTCGATTGGGTTAGCGAACCGAATACACCGCTGGTATTCAAACTCAGCGTGCGTGTTTCTGCCGCGCTGGTCAGAGTGTAGTCTTTGAAATCCGCAGTAGTTGGAATCCACTCGTATTTCTCCGGATTAGTCGCTGCATAATTGCTCCATTGTGCATTGGTCTGAATGCCGGTTCCCGATCCGTTGTACAAGGTCTTTTGGTTGTCAGCCGTTGCCGTCTCGCGTTCGGTGAAGGTGAGATAATCGCCCAAACCATTCGTCGTCTGGCGTGTCGTTTTGACATTCCTTAGACCCCATTTAGCGTTCTTCGGCGCAGCGGTAGCCGCTGTCGGGTCACCGGCATTATCAACCTCAATCAGCACACCTGCCGTATTGGCGCTGCTGCTGTTGATATCAGCCGGCAGGGCGTACCATTTATCGCCGATCTTAGCGGCTATCACGAAGTCAGTCGGCAGGTGGCGTACTTGTACGGATGCTTTCTTCGTTACAGGAGAATCTCCATCATCCGTAGCCGTTATGATGACATTCTCAATGCCATCCTCTGTAGCCGTCGGGGTATAATATACATAGATGTTAGTTGCCGCTACGTTGCCTGAAGTGACTGCTACTTCCAGCGATGCAACCGGAGCAGTCGTTGCGCTGGTGGCAAACTTGAGGTTGGTACCCGTCAGCGTAATCTTCGTAGCACCTGCCAAGTGGCTACCGCTCAAGGTAAGAGGAGTAGTCGCGCGAACCGTCTGACCGACGCTCGATGTCACCATCGGTTCTCCTGTCAGGTCGATGGTAGGCTTCGGATAAGGCTCCGAGGAGTAGATACGTTCCTCGCAACTGCCCAAATAAACCGGCATACATATAGTCGGGTTAGCCGTAACACTGTAATCCATGAAATGATTAACCGATGTGCTGAAACTGATATACCGTCCTCCGGTTTGGCAGGATGCTAAGAACTGGTTGCCGCTCTTGATCGTAATCGTCCAGTCGTCGAGTTCTCCGCTTAAATCAGGCACATGTGACAAGGCATCATTGCCGTTCACGCCTGCTATGTATTTCCTTGTATTCTTGTCATAAATATGCCATACATCACCATCCTTAGTGAATGTGAATTCCGTTGCCGAAGCGCATGTGGCGGTTGTCAGATAACGTGTCCCGTCGTGACCGGTGGCATACACGCGTATCGGGTTTCCATAACCGTCATCCGTACCGGGTTTCAGATAGTAGATATAATAATCTCCGCCGCTCTCCATATCAAACGGCTCATTGTCCGGGAAACGAGTGAAGACCGGATACAAATCAATGCTTCCTCCGCGAACCGTATAGGAATTGCCACCCGTCTTAAAGAGGATGGATCCATCCGGCTCATCGGTACTTGCGTTCTCTACGCCGTATTGGTCTGTACCGGCAGTATGTTTTCCGCTGTTGGTGTAGTCCTCGGTACTCCAGCCGATAAATGTCCAGCCGTCATAATTGGCAGTTGGGAAGGTTGTAATCTTGTCGCAATCCTCCAAACCGCTCAGCACATGCGTACTACTATTCCAACTTGCGCCATCCGGTGTCGTCGGCGTTCCGCTAATCTCGCCTCCTCCGTCATGGAAGGTCACCTGTGCTCCTTCACAAACAGCTGTGTTGTAATAGTATGTCATGGCGGATTTCTGGAGAAGCAGTTTACCGGGTGTCCCGGCAGCGTATAACTGGAACTTATTGCCATCCGAAGATTTGAGCTGTTTCGTGTATGCACTCGGCTCCGGAGTAATTACCCAGTTGGAACTGCTACCGCTTATCTTCCAATAATACGGAGTAGTATTGCCTTTTGTGAGTTCACTACCATCATGGTTCCAGCCTAAGTAACCTGCAGAAGTGCTAATCGTATATCCTGTGTGCGAAGGAGCATAAGCGATATAAAATACTTCTGCCGTTCCGCTTGTGGCGCCTGTATAACTACCGGAAGTTCCGTCAGTGGTTGCATACTGTGAACCGTCATAGTACATTTTATACGCACCGCTGACACCCGCTGCGAAATCATCACAACCGTCCACAGACTTTGAATAAACGGAGTACAGCGTAATATCATCCGTCGGCGCATATGCCCCTGCTGCATGTAAGGTCGCTGCAGCCGGACGGACAGGATCGGCATTCAACTGCACTGCGCTTTCTGTCCATCCTTCGAAGGTAAACGCGCTTCCTACGCCACAGTTGTTTCCATCTGGCAGAACCACTCCGGCACCGGCGCTTGCCTCCGTCAATCGGGTACGCTCTACGCCGTTATCCATCAGCGTCACGGTATAAACCCGCTCCCACTGGGCATACAAGGTGATCGTCTCCGTATAGCCGAATGTCGTTACGCTTGCGCCTGCTGTATATGCGTCACCGCTGCCATCTGCAGAAGTATTCCAACCGGCGAAGTGATAACCCGTCGGATCGGTGGGTGCGGCACCTATCGTATAACTTGCGAAATCAGGATAAGTGGTAAAGTCAATCGTCGTACCGCTCGGCATGCCGCTGATTGTCTGGTCGCCTGCATTGGCTTTGTTGTCATTATAACTTACCGTAATCTTTGTCGGCACCTCACAACTTGCCGGCGCAGTAGTATAATACGTTGTTCCCGCTACGCGTTTGCGATAGAGGAAAACATCTTTTTGCGTATTCCCATACATAGCGAAACGAGGTTGACCAGAATTATACTGAAGACAATAGTCAGTTGCAGATGTTGAATGAATGGCACCGGCAGCCGGTTTGCGATCTTTGCCATTTACGGTCGTACTGCCATCCAAAAGTTCCCATGTATAACTATGCGCATCTTGACGGGTTATACTGCTACCGCTCGCCATGTATTTGGCACCATCATAAATAGCAAACTTACCGGCATTCGCTCCATAGCCTGCATGAACCGTAAACACATTTGCACTTGCTGAAGTTGCATTAGCCGCGCTTATAGTGCCGTTAGCAGAAACTGTAACCTCAGCTGTTGAATATATACTGCTATTCCAACCGGTTGTAGTGTAGTATTTTTCGGATACCTCCGAAGATACCATCACATACGTTCCACTCTTCGGACCGCTGGTCACTTTCTCGTAATAAACACTCGCGTCGCCTTCGTGCTTCGAATAAACAGCCTTGAACACTTGGTTGCTGCTTCCGGCAACATAGATGTCACCCGGTTTGTAGATGGTTGCAGGCTCTGTCGTCGTCTCTTCCACATCGCCGGTAACCCATCCCTCAAAGGTCGTCCACAGACCGCAATTCACAGTCGTGTTCGGCATCACCACATTGCCGCCTTCCACCTGTCCGCGCGTCAACGTGCCATCCTCCACGCCGTTCTTGCTGAAAGTAAACGTATAGGATGCCGTCCATTTCGCATACAGGGTAACGCCGCTCGTGTACGCGGTTGCGCCTATAGATGTAATAGGATCGCCCGTGCACTCGTCCGTGAGGTACCAACCGTCAAAACGGTAGCCGGCTTTCACACCATTGGGCAGATCCGTTGCCGTCCCGTACGTATGCTTTGCCGGCAGCAAATCGCCGTTGCTTCCCGAATAAGCCACATCGCCTTGGTCTTTGTAAGTGATAGCATACTGGTCTGCTGTCCACGTTGCCGTGTAGGTTACATCGTTATCCGGCATAGTGGCTGCCACAGCAGGCGACCAGGCTTTGAAGGTATAACCGGTCTTGGTCGGCGTGTCCGGAGTTACTATACTGGTTCCGTAGGCAACGGTTCCCTTGGTATAACTACCTGTTAATGCATCGCCGTCCGTATTCCATGTCAGCGTATGGCTGTTAACCGTCCATTTGGTATAGAGCGTCAGCGGCGAGGTGGTGTTGGTCCACTTACCCGAACCGTCCGTATAACCGCTCTTGCCGGTAAGCAGTGTACCATCAGCACCGGCAATCTTCGTCGTCAGACCGGTCTCTGCATAATAGCCTTCCACGCTGTGACCGGCATAGGTCGGAGCAAGCGTTATATCCAATGCACTACCCATCTCCGTTGCTACTGCCGTTCCGTCCGCCGTTCCCTCTTTCTTGTCCAGCGTGATACTGTAGGTGTTTGCGCAACGGCTCATATAGTTGCTGCTGCCGTCTTGTGCAAACACGGCATAGAAGACCACATCCTCATCGCCCATCGTGCCATAAGCCGTACCTGCACCCGCTGCAGTCGTAAACAACTTAGCCGGTGCGCTCTGACCGGTAGCAAAGCCCATATCCGTAGTACTCCAGCCCACAAACTGGTTCGCTACTGCGCCGCAGGCATTGCTCAACGTGTTATCGGCAGGAGCCGTAGGAAGCGTCATCGTGCTATACGAATCGCCGCCGTATAATTGACCTGTCGGTGTGCCTGTGGTATAGGCTGCGCCGTTCACCATCCATGTGATGTCATGTAACTCACGAGCCACGAAAGTAGCCGTTACGGTTGTATTGGCTGTCGGTGTGAAAGTGGTGCTTGCCGAACTGGCATTAGCAAACGTACCTCCGTTGCTGCTTTCCCATCCGCTGAACGCATAACCCGATGCCGGAGTAGCACTCACGGCTACTGCTTGTCCGCTACATGCCACACCTTCTGCGATCGTAAATGTACCATTCGTCTCCGCGCCCTTCGTGATGGTATATACCGTCATGTCAGGTTGGGTGGTGTACGCTGTGCCGGAGGCATTATATTCATATAGAGCTACTGGACTTTGGGCTGAACTGTATGTTTTAAATGTTTTATCAGTTTTATGTAGCCAATTTCTTGAATTAGCAGATATGGTTGCAACTCCTGTACTTTCGTTTATACTTACTGACCATAATGCAGTAGTTGAATAATTAGTTTTTATATATGCTTCTACGGCATCATAATCATATGAGCCTGTCTCGCCAACACTCCAATCATCAAAGTCCCAATCATCATAAGTACCTAACGAACCACCAGAAGATACAGTAGGAGCCTCATAATACTTGTATTCATAAGTACTTAATGTGCTAATATAAGGAGAATAAATAAGCCATTTATTGGATCCACCATCTACAAAATATAGTTCTTCAGGGTCTCTGCTACTCGTAATGACGAGATTATTGTCTGATTTAACGACGCGAACAGTATCACTTTCACTATACATAGCGACATTATACCCATTAGCAACCAAAATATAGGATTTAAACATACCACCAAATCCGGTAGTATTCATCACTTTGGTACCCACTTTTGCCGAATAACTATACACCGCGTACAATGTAACATCGCTTTCCGGTGTATAAGAAGAGGTCTTTGTAATGGTCGGTGCATCAAACATCGGTGCGGCACTGTTCGTTTCACTCCAGCCAACAAACTCATATTTATCATCATCACAATTCGGCACACCTTGATAGCTGCTCAAATCAATTGCTGCGCCGCATGAGCCTTGCGTCACGGTCTTCCATGTGCTCCCGTTCACGTTCAGCGTCACGGTGTATAAGTCGCAGTCCACCCAGACGGCATACAGGTCAACCACGGCACTATTCTCGCTTGTCAAGTTGCTTACCTCCTGTCCGTTCGTGTATGCTACCACCGCAGGATTGGCATTCGCGTTCGCGGCACTCGTTGCCCAGCCGCCGAAGGATTTCTCACTCGGAGCCGTGAAACCGTTGCTCGTCAGGTTCTGTGCTACGCCATAAGTAAAGTTCTGCGGACTCATGCTACCGCCACCGCCGTTGGCATTGAACTGTACAGTATACGTGTTAGCCGTCCAAGTGGCGGTAATCGTCTTGTCGCCTGTCGAGCCAACCGCTATCTGCGTGATGGGCGAACCGCCGCAAGTCCAACCGGCGAAAGTATAACCCTCGCGGCTGCCCGGAGCAACCAAAGTGATAGTAGCCGTCTCTATCGTATAACTCGTCGGGTTGCTGTTGCTGGCTCCTTCCAAGCCGTCATAAGTAATCGTATAATCGGTTGCCGTCCATTTGGTGTATAGCGTTGCGCCGGCTCCTTTCATCCATGCACCGTCGGCGTCGGTATAACCGGTTTTGTCAGATTGCAATTCACCGGTTGCATCGGCTATCTTGGTACTTGTTTCAACTTCTGCGTAGTATCCCTCTACGGAATATCCGTCCCGCGTCGGAGCCGCAATATTGGTCAGCGTCGTTCCCTCCGCTGCCACTTTCGCACTACCGTTATGGCTGCCGCCATTATTGTCATGCAGCACAATGTCATATGTATCGGAACATGTCGTGCGATAGTTGGTGTAGGTCTTATCTACCCATTTCGCGTAGATAGTCTTGCCTTCTGTACCGATCCAGTTCTTACTGCCGTCGGTATAGCCGCTGATGCCGGCTACCCAAACGCCGTCGGCATCAACCACCTTCGTACCCGTACCGCCGCTGCCTGTCCAGTAACCTGCGAAGTTCTGGTCTGCTTTCGTTGGTAGTGTACCCACGGAAGGTGCCGCAGCACCATAGGTCGCACTGACGCTTGCAGGATTGCCGGAACCGCCATTACCATTCAGCGTAATGGTGTAACTCTCAGGACTCCATACTGCATACAAATCCAACGGCGCATCAGCGCTATAGGTCGCACCCTTGGTATAATCCGTTCCGCCGCCTCCGGCTTGGGTATTCCACTTGCTCAGGCTGTATCCTGTGCGGGAGAACTTGTTCGAGCTGATGGTGTAATTCACGCCCTCCGTCTTACTCTCCGTCTCACTCGTCCCGCTTCCGTCATTCTTATAGTAGGTGATAGTGTACACATGTTTGGTGGTAAAATCAAGATCATTGGAGGCTTTGTAGGTGTCGTTGCAATCGTTCTTTGCTAACACATCTGCGTAATATTCTGTACCGGCAGTCAAACCTGTTAAAGATTTGGATGTAGATGCGAGATTGCTATAAGTATTGATTAAATCCAGATTCTCATCATATAATCTTAGGTCGTATTTGGTTGCACCTGTTACTGCGCTCCAAGAGATAGTCACGCCGGTACTGCTCAAAGACGAAGTATTCAATGAAAAAGCACTCGCAGCACTCAAATCATGACACCACACCGCATATAATATTACATCATCTGTTATGGAGAAAGAAGCTCCGGGGTCGTAGGCGTCATTCTTGCTTGTTGCCGTACTGCTGGTTGCCCAGCCAAGGAAAGTATAATCGCTACGGGTGGGCGTAACGCTGCTGTTTACCGTTACGGATGCATTATATGTGTAACCTGCTTGGTCTGAAGGCGCGCCTGTTCCACCATTGGCATCATAGTACAAGGTATATGTCGCACAACCGGGATTGGTTAGAAATTTCCCTGCATTGTTTTGAAACACAGCATAAAGAGTGGTTCCGGTTGAAGGTAAAGTAGCATCGGCTGTACTATTATTATAGGTCGTTCCTGGCGAAGCTGCCGGAGATTCAAGTTCACCGTCACGCCATCCTGAATAAGAACCGGCAAGCGTTCCTCCTCCACAATCAACAGCAGATAGAGCCTTTTCTTGTGTCAGCCATGACTTGTCTTTCCCTGAAAGAGTACTATACGTTCCATCTCCCGTTGGTACCTTTAAAGTGAACGTTTTTGTGGCAGCCGCAGTTCCTGTAATAGAAATATTATCAACAAATGTGTTATATGTCGAGCCATTGGCAGGATTACATACAATTGTGATTTTCACACATGCGGATTTTACCGAGATTGCGCTACTTGTATGATAGTCCTGATCGGATTCGGTAATATTATTTGTTTGAATAGATGTGTTACTGCTATTATATTGCGTTACGGTAAGCGAAGAATATTTATTATTATCTTTACTCAGCTTGTAATCTAAGGTTAGCTGTATTCCCGTATAAGTACTTAAACTGAGCCCTGTTAATGTTATAGTCTTGTTACTACTACTAGTAAGTCCAAACGATGGCGATGGGTTTCCATTCTTAGTATTAACATTGCCAGACGCAGTTACTCCATTTGTTGTTCCTGTTGCGCCAGCATTAGAATATATGGTGACGCCCCACACATTTCCTGTTCCAACCAGCAAAAGGGTCACTACTAATCCTATACTATACAGCACACCTTGCGCTGACCTTGCGCTGCTCTTCAAATGAGAGATGACACTTTTTTGTATATTTGCAAAAGTTTTCATAATTTTCCTTCTTTTAATCATTATACATCCTTTCTCTCATTTATTAGTCCTCATCCGCAAATACGGCATAATAGGTAACATTTCCTCCACTTACGTTAGGAGCATGTTCTGCGTCAGAGAATAAGCCCAATGCTGTAATCGCTGCTGCATCAGATGTCCTGTCTAATCCCGACGAACCAATATCTGTAGTAGTCCACCCCATGAACTTGTCTCCACAAGGAGGTGTAGGCGCTGTCGGCAATGTCGTAACGGAGCTTCCGTCATTAACTTCTGTTGTCGGACCTCCTGTAGTATACAACGCTCCATTCACCATCCATGTAACGGTGCGCTTTACCGCCGGAACCAACGTGGATAATACGACTTCATCTAAGAAAAAGCGATTTTGAGAAGCCGAAAATTTAATGGTCATTGAAGTACTTGTCGCAACGATTGTATATTCATAATCATTCCACTGCCCTGTCGTCATAGTAGAGGATGTTGCCGAACTTACTCCACTTATAGTACCTCCGCTTACTGTAACGGTTATAGTGGCGTCATTGTAAGCCCATGGTGCTGCTTTAAAAGCAAGTTTGTAACTGTTTCCATTTACAACCGAAATAGATGGAGTTGTAGCATCACCACTTTTTTTACTTGTACCAAACCTGGCAGCATTATTTGCACCATATTCATTTGTAAAACTCCAATTATCGTTATCAGCTGTCAGTGTACCATTGCCATCGGAAGTTGTGCTTGTTCCAAAGTCAGTGTTAGTACCTGTTGATGACGCGAACGTTTCTTTGAATATATCTGTTCCCCAAACATTTCCCACTCCGATGACCAGCAACAGGGTCACCGCCGCGTAACGGAGATTACGGAGGCAAGTAAGAGGCAAATAAGAGTTAAGACTCGTGGTTATTTGTCTCTTGGCCATAACAGCAAATAAATTTTTCATATAGCGTTTGGTTTTTTATTTACATCATTCCCACCAACTACGAAACACCAAGTGAATGGTAGTCGTGATTTTAGGTTAGAATAAAGCAAAAGAAAAGGGCAGAAACCCGTTCGCGGTTTTTGCCCTTATTGGACGCGTATTTCCCCATTGCAAGCGCTCGGCATGCACCAAGAGAAATTGTCCGTCTTATATGAATTCGCTTTAGTCATTTTCAAAAGTAGTGTCTTAACCGTTGGTACTTTTGTGCGCGTCATCCCATGTAACGCGTCCCATTTCTAAAAAGCGATGCAAAGGTAGTTGAATTTTTTTACATACACAAATATTTCCGGCAGAAAATATAATTTGCAAAATAGACTTTACATTTGTCCCCTAATCATCAGCCCTGCCGTTGCGGGCAGGGCTGATAAGGATAAGTATTTGTAATATGCAAATATTTAGGCAGGAAACATTGAATTTTACGCAAAAGCCACCCGTTGCTCAAGTGTTTCGTTGATATAAGCATTGATGGATTCGCCGGCTTGTTTGGCCAGTGCGGCGATGCGGCTATGCGTCTCCGGCTTGATGCGAATATTCAGCTGCCCGGAGTAACTCTTGTGGGGCTCAATTCCTTCTGCTACGCAATATGCCACGTAGTCATCTACAGCCTCATGAAAGGCGTTTGTCAATTCGCTGACACTCTCGCCTTCAAAATTAACCAGACCGTCGATGCCTTCTATCTTGCCGAAGAAACATGCATCTTTCTCAGAGAAATTCACTGTTCCCAGATAACCTTTATAGGATAACGTATTCATAGTTGATTATTTTATTAGTCCTCTATTCTGTAATTCTTCTAACACTTGCCGCAGGGCATACACCTTAACGATATTACCGGGGTGCGGCTTGTGAAGCATTATGGGGTGTCCTTCCGCATCTTTGAAGATCACTCTTGAACCGGATGTTTTCCCTTTGTTGGAAATCGTATATCCAAGGATCGCCAACAATCGCTCCAATTCATCAAAAGTAAAATCCGAAGGTACGGATTTAAAACGAACTATCAGTTTTTCTTTGGAACTCATTATTTCAAATTTTGTGCAAAGGTAACTATTTTTTAGTTACAATCCAAATATTTCAGCAACTTTTTTGTTTTTTTCTTTATTTTTGGATATTTAGGGCATATAACCCATCAAAGGCAGCCGGAAAAGCTGCCTTTGATTAATGTGTTTCAGCAGAGACTCCCGCGACCATCTCGCGACCATTACGGACGTCTCCGTCCCGTTGCTCAAGCGTTTCGTTGATATTTTCTTTATTTTTCTCGTTCGGGGAAAACTTTTCTGATGAATATTATGATCTGCCGCAACTTTAAGTAGTGATTATACAAACTCAACCCACTCTGCAAAAGTGGGTTGAGTTTATTATTTCGCCCCGAAGGGCGCATCGGAATTAATCTACAAGTATTGGATTTTCAGAAGAAGAGCCTCCGCTCATACCGCTATTATCCACCACGGTACTTCCCGTTAACACAGAAGACTCCATGCGAACTTCTTCTGTCCCTACAATCGGTTTCTTATACATTTTTTTCATAATTTTGTCCTTTCATTTTTATTTCACCAGCTGACCCTTAGCGTCGTACATCTTCTCACCGCGGAGGATGAAGAGTTCGCCGTTGATCAGTACCTTCTGAATGCTGACTTCTGACGGCTGAATGCTCTCTACGCCGGTAGCCGAATCAACTGCATTATTGGTCAGACATACGCGGCGGCGTCCGGCTGCCGGAGCATGGGCTACTGTGTTGATTCCGGCATCCATATCCAGATATGCGCGTTCTGCACCTACGCGGAACCAGCCTTCGCCACAGAGACGGATGTTATTATCCTTCACAATGTAATACCTGTGGTTTGCTACATTCTCGGCTGTCACGTGGAAATCATATTGCTCAACCTTACCGATGAAGCCGTGATCATTGATTCCCACTGTTGCGGGGTCACCTACTTTGACACCCTTGATAGCAGTTGCATCCTCGTCCGCGATGAAGATATACGGATGTCCGGCTTGCAGACTTTCACCTTCGCCTATCTCGTCGTAGAATACTTTGTACGGCACTTCACCTTGTTTCTCCACATATGCAATCGTGTAGAACGTAGCGCCCTCATAAGCTACCACATTTTGAGCCGGGCAATATGTTCCCCACTTGCCGTCAAACAATCCATCTCGAAGCGTCTCTATCCAAGCAGCAGTCAAAGTGATGTCAGCATTGACGATAATTTGATCGCCAGCTTGGTAGTAGTTTGTACCATCCGTCCAAGCGTAGAATGTGCATCCTTCAGGAGCGGTTCCTGTTTGGGTGTTAACGATGGTGTACTCATAACCTGCTACAATCTTTACAGTCTTGATTGTCTCATCGCCATTCTTATAAGTCAGCGTATAAGCTTGCTCGTACGGCAACGTGTAAATGTGAATAGGTTTCTGATCAGACTCGTATGTCGTAAACCATTCATAGTTACCACCATTTCTTTGGAGTTTGTAACTTCCTGAAGCCAAGTTCGTTTTGCTATCGGCAAAGCTAATTGTCCAATTTCCACCGGTTGTAGTCCAGCTTACGGATGCATTACCTGCTTGCAGATATTTATTCTCGTTATTTTTGATCTTGAGTGCGCTTTGTTCGCCATCGAAGATATAATCAACTGAGTTCTCTGCGGTGAGACTCAATGTCTTGTTCTCTGTATTGATAGCACCTTCAAGAACTTGGTCTCCGACTAAACGACCATTATTATCGATTTCACCTGCCACATATGGATCAGTTCCGTCTGTTTTTGTACCGACAATGACAAACTTCTGTCCCATCGCTAAATCGCTTGTATTTTCCAGTAAGTTGTAAACAACTGCAGGTAGAGCGTCGAACGAAGCCGTTACGGTTACATCTTCATCCGGCATTGTGAATGTGTACTCGGTAATACCTTCTGTTAATGCAGGAGTGATTTCTACTCCGGTAACGGTTAACGTGCCGATGGTGTAACCGCGTTTCGGAGTATAAGTCAACGTTACCGTCTCACCAACTTTTGCCATAGAAGCATTGGTGGTGATAGTACCGCCAGTAACTGATCCCGGCATATTTACATTATAGAATGTACCCTCGCGGAATTGATAGAATGCGATGCCGCTTTGGCTTGCAGATCCATAGCAAGAGAACATTCCTTGTGTGTTATAGCGTAGAACTTTGTTTGTGCTTGTTCCTTGAGCTGTTGCTTTTTCATTCTCAATATCAAGAACAAACGAACTATTGCCAGACTCAGACTTTGTGTCCTCGCTCTTCAAATAATTGTTGTTACTTGAGCCTGCTGCGTATATGTACTTATCTGCCGTTCCGTTTAGCGTTTTGAATGCCCAAGAACCATCTACAGTTCCTTCTTCCAATTCGAAGATCTGTACATTATCACTCGGAGCACTAATGGTCGTTCCGTTCTTCTCGACGGCAGCGCGACCACGGTTATTATTGTTCTGAGTAGTGCTCATTGCGTAGTCGTAATCAGCAGCAGCTATAACTACTTTGTCACCTGCTTGCAGCGAGTTGGCATCTGTTACTAGGAACCATTGACCTTGCAGACCACCGAATACAGCGGTAATGGTCAAATTGCTTGCCGGCATAAGGAACTTGCCTGCTGCTACCTCAACCGGTGTAGAGAACGACCATTCTTGGAACGGAGACATAACGTTCTTTACCGGATTAGCAGGAAGCGTTACTTCTTCGCCTGCGATATATTGTTCATCAGCAGGAGCACCGCTTGCGCCATCGTAATTATAATGCAGGGTGAATAATTCTGCCCAATGAGCATTGATGGTCGTTGAGGTTTCAGTCGGAGTGAATGTCGCTTCTGTCAGTTGGTTTTCGCCATTAAACCATCCCATGAAGCGATAACCTTCACGCTCCGGATCTGTGGGAACAGTAACGCTCGGTGCATCGCAAGAAGTATGTTCCACAACATCTTGTGTCGTACCATCATTGTAAACGAACGTAACCGTCTTTTGACTACCGAACGGACGTGCCTCAACAGCCTCGGAGTATGCGTTGCAGTTAGTACCAACGGAAACAACGATGAAATTATATGTCTCGCATTCACTTAAACCATTTACGGTTCCTGTAAGAGCATCTTTGTCGATGTCATCAGTTACCACCTCGTTGTTGGCAGCATTGATAATTTGCAATTTGCTGATGCCTGTCTTATCGGTAGGAGCACTCCAAGTTAAGGATACGCTATTTTTAGATGTGCCGTTTACAGAAACGTTGGTTACCGGTTTCAGAGAACAGCAAGAAGTTACGAAATCGCTATAATCAACGCTGCTTACTTTGTAAGAAAGGCTGATGCCATAGTAGCGAACGTTATAGCCAGACTCTTTAGTGTGGTAAACTCGTACACCATAAGCCGAAGTAGCATTGGCTACCGGTAAGTTTGCTTCAAAGCCAGAGCCGTTTGCATTTGTGATTTTGTCGGTCAAAAGGACAGGATCACCTATTTCTTCACCGCTTGCGTTGATCCAAACAGCATATACACCATTGCCAAGAGGATCTTTAGCTTGTCCACCACCTAAAGTAGCAGTAACGGTTACGGATTTCGGTGTGGTATTAATCATCGCAGAGGATGTGTTGTTCTTCTTAATCTGAATCCATCGCTTGGTTGCACCAGAACCACCATCTTGATAATAACTCTTTCCGTTTGGCAACTCCGCCCCGCCACCAAGAGTTAACGAGTACCCGGATGTCGGGTTACCTGTTCCACTTTGACTGAAGACAGGAACATTTGCTTCCGGGCCTTCGGTTTCCGATGCATAAACAGCATTCAGATACAAGTCTTCAGCAGGCATTAAGTTTGTTGATGCTGCAAAGGTCGGAGCATTCTCCTGTTTAATGGTGATAACGCTTGTGGTCCAACCTCTAAAGCTTGTGCTGGTTGGATCGCAAGAATCATCATAAGAAGGCAGGTCTCCGATAGCGGTGTGGTATTCTACTTCTTTAGTGAATTCATTAATAATCTCTCCGTTATTCTGGAAATAAACATGATATTTGTTCACCGTCCAAGTAGCGGTATAGGTTACATCGCTTGCAGGCATTGTTGCTGCAATAGAAGCATCCCATCCTGCAAATGTGTATCCAGTTTTAGTCGGAGTATTTGGAGCAACGATGTCAGTTCCAAAATCAACAGAACCAGTGGTGTAGTCTCCAGTTAATTCGTCTCCGTCTGTTATCCAAGATATAGAATAACTATTAATGTTCCATTTAGCCCAGAACTCTTTATTGCCTGTCGAGTTTGCAGCAATAGCAGTAACTGCATCGCCTTCTTTGTTCTCATTGTCGAACCAACCATCAAACGAGTAACCGGTTTTAGTTGGATCCTCCAAAGTGATTTCACCACTTGCGATGGTGTAATTAGCAGGATTGTTATCGTTGTTTATACCTTCATCCAAATGATAGGTAATGGTATAATTAATTGGACTGAATGTGGCCGAAATAGTAATAGCCGCAGTTAGAGTGTGTTGACTATTGTTTTCAATAGAATTATCGCCTATTTTCAACGAACTTAATTCATAACCATTAGCCGGAGTTGCGGAGATGGTGAGTACTGTGTTATCAGAAAGATCTCTGTAACCATTAGTAAGGGGCGATTCCATGCCTTCGTATGTAACAGAAACGGTACCATTGCTAACTTCACTAATAGTGACGCGTTTTTTGTTTTCGGCTGTCCATTTAGCATAAAGTGTGAAATCTGCGGTTTTGCTATTTGCAGCAATGGAAGAACCTGCCGGAGTCTCGCAAGTTGCATCTGTAAACCAACCTGCAAAGCTGAATCCGTCTCTTACGCCATCAACTAATTGCGTTGCCGTGTTGTATGTGTGATATGTCGGAAGAGAAGCGAGGTTGCTTCCTGAATAATCAGCATTTCCTTCGTCTTTATAACTGATGGTGTAAACCTCCGGTACAAATGTAGCACTAACGACAGCGTCTGCATCGGGCATAGAGAATAAAGTACCATTTTGTTCTTCGTTATTTACGCTCCATGAAGCCAAGCGATATCCGGTATTAGGAGTGAGAGTAACATTTATAGTTGTTCCCTCGCAAGCCGAAGTCGGATCTACAGAAATTTCACCGTTATCATGAGTGCCGATAGTTACATTGTGCGGTGTGCAGCAAGAAGTTGCGTAGTTTGAATTAGTTATCACAATATCAGAGTATGTCACTTTTACGCTGCTAACACGTACCTGAGCACTCGCTGTGAAGGTTACAGATGATGCAGAACCTGTCCATGTTCCTGAAGAATAAGAACCGACATTTGATGAAAGATCATCATAATCGTATCCACTAGCTAAGGTGATTTCTATCTTGGATATTTTCCCGGTTCCTGTATTCGCAATTGTGAATGAATTATTGGTATACACGCGGAGAGGATGTCCATATGTATTGGCATTAGAACTTTTGTATGTGATAGTTTTTCCGGTTTCTAATGTTTGGGCTGTAGTTGATGCACTAAATCCGCTTGTCTTATTTGCAATAACGTCTCCGCCTTCTATACTCTCACTTGCAAAGACAGCATAGAATGTTATATTAGAGCTGATTGCGGGTGAACCCGAAACATCTGTGAAAAGATCTGAAGGAGCAGTATTTGTATTAGAATAATTTTCTGTTGCAGTCCATCCTACAAACGCTTTTGTATTGTCACAATTGCTTGATGTAGGTGCAGTAGGTACTGCAGATATTTTACTACCAGAAGCGACTGTCGTATTTCCGGTTACAACACCGCTAGTCCATGCAGAGCCATTACATACCCAAGAAACAGTTCTGTTAACAACAGGAGTACTTGAAGAATACGTTAGGGTAACTGTCGGATTCTGACATTGACTTCCCATTTTTAATTTAAAAGCAGATGTCCAAGAGCCCGTAATGGTAGTTGTATTTCCCGAAGAAGAAATACTACCTTCTCCCTGAGTAAAAGTCATCGTTTGGCCATTCTTATTACCAGATGTGGAGATTACAACTTTTGTAATGGTATAGCCACTTTTAGGAGTGAATGTAATGATGTGATTCTGATACCATCTAGGAGCAGTACTATAATCGGTGCTGACATTAGTAGTAGAATTACCTTTTTCTTGTTTTATTGTACAACATGTCCCTTCCCATGTATAAGTCAGCGTTGTCCCAGAACCAGCAGCGGAAGGAGATGAAAAACTGAAATTTTCATTTGTTGCTCCCCACGCATTTCCTACACAGACGAACATTACTGAAAGTAATGATAGAATCATACGCGAAGCGCGGTTAAATCCATAGGGGGGGGTATTCGCGAACTTTCCGCTTTCGCCCCTCATTCGGTTAAAAAAGTTAATTTTTCTCATAATTGTAATATTTTTAGTTAAAAATTGTTTGTTCAAAAATGATCCCCAAACCACGAGTTGCCCTCGGCTTGCCCCTTACTTGCCCCTTACTCGCCCGTGAGTCGATTAATATTAGCTGTTTAACGTTTGTACATCGTACATCGTCCCCTTGTACATTAATTGACATAACAAAAGTTTCCAACCCTTTTGCCCGATTGAGTGCAGGCGGCACGGTGGGTGTTTTGGCATCTGTGTACATATGAAAAGCAACAACTCCTTGCGGAATTGCTGCTTATAGGAATAGTGGAGATCTCCTTAATAAAACAATAGTTCGTGGCAGGACTCGTACACCACAACCACTTGTTCTCCGGTTGGCAAGATCTCTATTTTGTAGCCAAAATGAAACCCTTCTACATAATAATCTTTGTACCCTTTACGGATCCACGGAAGATGTCTGACTTCTTTATGGTCGGTGAGTGCATAAGCGCCCAAATGCTTTAACGCATCTATAAGGCGTTGCTCTTTATTAAGCACTGTGACCTCATCCAGTGCAGGATGCTTCTTGAGGTTGTAGTCATAAAAATCCCGCAAATCCTCAAAAACCTCATCTTCGATGCGGACTCTCAGGCTTTTCATGCGTGAAAATGCTTATGGATAATTGCTTTGAGTGAGGCATCCAACTCCTCGACGGAATGAAGATTCTCCCATTGCTCCATAGAGACAGTCCCCGTGGCTTGCATAACCGGTTGTTCCATTGTCGCTTGCATAACACTTTCAATTTTGCCTGCAAAATTACTGCTTTTTTTTGATATACGCAAGTAATCAGACAAGAATTATGCTTTTTTGCTTCTTTTTTGTTTTTTCCTATAAGTACACAGTCTGTCAAAGATCGTTGCCCGATTGAGTGCAGGCGGCACGTTTCTTTATTCCTTATTATTATCGCACGCGTATACGTGCTCGGGATGACTATGGTTTTTTGCGTGTTCCGTTTAAAGGGTCGTTTAAGTTGACAACGGAATATCCCCAAATGCAAAAAAAATACACACTTCGTCAAATAATACAGATGTAAAGTCTATTTTGCAAAATGTGGAATAATTGACATCTTCCACAAGAAATGCACGATAATGGGTACAAACTGAATTTTTATTGAAAAATATTTGCGTATGTCAAAAATTTTCAGTACCTTTGCACCGCTTTTCAAAACTAACAGAAGTACCAACGGCTAAGACACTACTTTTGTATGCTAAAGAATGCAACATATCAGCATGTAACATCCGGACTGGGCTCCATGATTGGGGTTTGGGTGCTTGAATAACAAGATCGCTTTATGCGATTTTGTTTTCGTTTTTGCGCTTTCCGCTTAAACGACCCTTTAAACGGAACACGCAAAAAACATAACTATCCCGATCGCGTATACGCGTATATAATTAAGGTATGCGCGCGAACAAGAAATAAGGTAAGGATCAGAACAATAACAAACAATTACCGAACATCGGCACTTAAATTATTCACATCATTGTAAATACAATGTACAAAGGAGCAATAAATGAGGAGTGAATATACTGTTTAGAACAGGACCATCACGGGACCATGTCCTGAGAACAACCTAACGACAGTACAATCAGAAAACGAGATTTTGAAAGAATATTAAAAAATTCAATTAATTATGCACGATAATACATATATATGGACTAATGATGCGCAAAAACTACTCAAAATGATTGTAGAAGGAATCGCATCTCATCAGCAGGAACAAGGAGAGTCTATTAAAGAATGGAATGTTCTTTTGTATGACAACAGAAATAATAGCATACCTGAGATTCCCCATACTGCGATATTGGTACGTAAAATTAATGGAGAAGAAAAAAGAACCTGTTTATCTCTTCACGCATATAAAAGAATAGGAGCTGAAGAAAATAGGCAAGTAATTGTGGTAACTCCCCACTTTTGGACTTCGTACGTTGAAAAAAATGCCTATTCATATAGTGAACTTGAAGATTTGTTAAAAAAATTTGATAGTCTAATTGAGACTTATTTTGCGGCTTATATATATGAAATTCAAAAACTTTGATATATTTTAGCAAACAATTTTTATTAACTTTAAATTTTTAACATTATGAGAAAAATTAAACTATTTCTCTCCCTGCTGATGGTCATGCTACTCAGCGTGGGTAATGTGTGGGCGGCGGATCCAGAGCCGGAAACGTTGTTTTCTTTTACTGGAACATCCCAATACACTATTCCAAATGGTTGGTCTTCGAATGAGGTATCAACAGGTAACTATTTAGGCTTTTCAGCTAATGGAAGTTATTTGATATCACCTTTGTATGATCCACATAATTCTGTTTCTTTGTCATTTACTGTTGCATGTCTAAATAGTGGTACAAACCACGCTCTTACAATTTATGTATTAGACAAAGATGATGAAGTAAAGAAAACATACACTACAGGAACGCCCACGGGAAGTTCTAACTATATAAATACCAATTCCCCATGGGAAATAGGCGATATAAATTATAAATTTAAGATCAAATTTTATTTGCCAGAAGCTGGTAAAGGTGTGCGTTTACGCAACACCTCATTAACTGGCGTGACTGTTTCTGCCTGCACCTCTGAGGTTGAAGTAACCAAAGGCGCAGAGACAAACGGTACTTACACGTTGAGCGATACCAAGGTTTGCGGTGATGGTGATGGTGGTGAGATTACAATCTCCAATATTGAGCCTGCTGACGGCTATGCTTTTGATGAGATCACGGCTACCGCAGGAACCGTTGACAACGAGAACAAGAAAGTTACCGGCATTACTGCCGCTACTACGATTACTGTTCTCTTCAAAGAGTTGCAGAAATATACCGTTACTTTCTCTACGGGTGAGGGTAATCCTACAGTTGATTCGAAGACAGAAGCATCTGCAGGCGCAGGTATTACTCTTCCGGCAGGACCGACTCCTGCTTGCTCTGCTGATGGTTGGACATTTGCAGGCTGGGCTGCTTCTGCTGTTGCTTCGGAGACAACTACCGCTCCTACACTATTGGCCGCTGGTGCAAATTACAAACCGGCTGAGAATGTAACTCTTTACGCTGTTTATAAAAAAGAAGCTGGCTCAGATGTTGGCATATCAGACTATACTATCACGTTTGACGATAATAGCTCTGATGCATCATCTGATATTTCTGATTCCGATTTCATAACCTATATCACCACGAATGCAAGTAAAGTTAGTAGTGTTTCTGATATCACCAAGTGCTATAAAGGAGCCACTGGATTGAAATTATCTTCCAAAAAGAATAATGGCTCGTTCGTAATGACACTTTCTGAATCTAATGCCATTACTAAAGTTGTATTGAATACCAAAAAGAAAAGTACAACTCAAGGAGCAGCTTATGAAGTATTAGTGGGAAGTACTACTTTCTCGACCTCTTCCGAACTCTCAAAGGATAATTTTGTAGATGTTGAATTTACCGGAACAAAGACAAACTCTAACTCTCTATCTATAAAATCTTTTTCCTCTACAAACGAAGGCTCAGATTCCGATGGTCGAGTTGCATGGTTAAAATCAATAACTATTTATTATGAAGCAGAAATAACAACCTATAATTACCTCTCTGCTCCGAGTTGCTGCGAGAAGCATGCAATCACTATTGCTAATAACATTGAGAATGGTTCTGTAAGTGCTGATTTGAGCGAGGCTTGCGAGGGCACAACGGTTACTCTGACCTTCACTCCGGCAACAAACTATCATCTGAGCGCTTGGACGCTGAACGGCGCAGCACAAGATGTTAATGCTAACACATTCAGCATGCCTGCTGGGGTAGCAACTATTTCTGCTACGTTTGAGCAAGATGCTTGTGATCCGCTGGCAGAGCCGGTTGTAACGGTTTCGGGTAAGGATTATCCGTATGATGCTGTTCAATTGGCTTGGACGGCTATTGAGCAAGCAGATGCATACAAAGTATATATCTATGACGCAGAAGACAACGAGTTGGAGCACATCGATGCATTCACAGGCGTAGAATATACAATTGGTCAGACGCTGAGCGCAAGTACAACGTACAAGTATTCTGTACAGGCAATCTCGAATACTCCGGCAACCTATTGTCCGAGTGTAGCAGCAACAGGTTCGTTTGTAACAGAGGCTTTGCCGACGGCACATCTGACGCTTATTGCATTGGGTGAAGATCAGCAGGCTTCCGGTGATTATTCTATCCTTACTCCGTTTGAATTGCCGAGCACAGCTGCTGCTTGTAGCAAAACCTTTATGGGATGGGATGCTAATCCGGAGTGTGCGATCGCACCAACTTATTCTAAGGGCGCAGAGTTTACTTTCCAGAATACAACAGGTGTAACTCTCTATGCTGTTTATGCTGATGAGACTCCGGGTGAAGCAATTATTAAAACGGATGTGTTAGACTATGAATTTACAGGCCTTTCAGGAACAAGTTATAAAACATGGTCTGGTAAAACCGGAACTTCTGGAGCTGTATATGCAGGACAAAGTTGTGCACTTGGAAATAGCGCGTCAAGTACATATATTCAATTGCGTACTAATAATAGTAACTCAGGCGTGGTAACAACAACTACCGGAGCTGGTAAAGTTACAAAGGTAACAGTTACTTGGAACTCTTCACAAGGAGCTGATGGCTCAAAGCTTGATGTATATGGCAAAAATACCGCCTATTCTCAAGCAACAGATTTGTATGGAGATAATGCAGGTACATTATTGGGTTCAATTGTGAAAGGAACAAGTACTGAATTAGTAATAACTGGTTCGTATAGCTACTTAGGTTTGCGCTCAAATAATGGAACTGTTTATCTGGACGAAATAGATGTTCAATGGACTGCTCAAGGTGCTTCGACTTATTCCAACTACAGCACTACTTGTGTAGCAGCTCCGACGGCAGAGCCGGCTTCGGCTTCGATTGCTGTGGCAGCAGCAGGTGATGAAGGTACTCTTGGCGTAAGCTATGAGAATGTGAACCTCGCAGGTGTAGAAGTAGCTCTGTTTAACAATGAGGCTTGCACCGAAGCATTTGATGGCGGTTGGCTGACGGCTACTATCGAAGGTGACGACAAGCATATTGCTTATAACGCACAGGCTAACACCTCTTATAACGATGCACGTACGGCTTATATCAAGCTGACAGCTCCTGAGACCAACGGTGCAGCAAATCCGGCTGTAGTGGTTATCCCTGTTGAGCAGGCTAAGAAGCCGGCTGTATTCGCAAGCCTTGAAGATTTGGTTGCAGCAGAATTGGCAAGTGGAACAGAAGTAACTGTTAGCTTCTCGAATGTCATGATCACGGAGGTATATGAGACAAATGCGGGCTACCGTTACGGTCTCTACCTGAATGTGAAGGACAAAGATGGCGAGAATGACATTGAATTATTCTACAATAAGCAGGGAGATTCCGAACAAGTTCCTGATACTTGGGTTAAGAATGGTTATGTATCAGCTACTAATCTTGTCACAACGTGGACTGAATATAAAGGTCAATGGGAACTGGCAATGCAAGGTGCAACTTGGTCTTGGGAGAACGGTGACATTACTTACGGTGCACCGAAAGCTGTTACGAGCGTAGTTGTAAGCGGCGAACCGACTAAGAAAGCTTATGTAGATGGCGAGAAATTCAATCCTGCAGGTCTGACGGTAACGGTTAACTATACCATCGGTGAGCCGGAAGTTATCGCTGTTACTGATGCAGACTGGGAGTTCACCCCGGAAAGGTTGGCTAAAGGAGAAACGGGAATTAGCGTTAAAGCTACTTATAACACTGTTCAAAGTGCAGCCTTCAACGTAACAGGTTTGACTGTCGGCGACATCCAACTGAAGACTATAGAAGAGTTCATCGCAGCCGGTAATGCAGATATGCGCTGCTACTTGGAGGGTATTGCAAGCGACATCGAAACGGGTTCTAAACTCAAATACGGTAACTTCAACCTGACAGACGCAAGCGGTACCATCTATGTATATGGATGCTTGAATCAGGCAGGCGAAGCAGAGCAATTTGATGAGTTGGACATCCACAATGGTGACAAGATCAAAGTTATCGCTGAGGACTACGACTTTTACAACTCCAAGCACGAAGCAAAGAACGTACAATTCGTTTCGAAGACTTCGCCGGTAGACATTACTATTACTTCTGGCTCAACCGTAGAGAAAGGCAAGACCCTGACTCTGACGGCTACTACCGATCCTGCTGCCGCTATTGATCATATCTCCTATAGCGTCAAGGTTGATGGCAACGAAGGTAATGTATCCTTGTCTGACAATGTTCTTACCGGTGTAGAGGTAGGCGAAGCTACTATTATTGCTTCTATTCCTGATGGTGAGGGTTATATCGCTAACTCTGTTGAGTTCACGGTAGAGGTTACTGCAGCTATTGTACACGGTTCTATTACCTATGTAGAGAATGGCGCTAACGAGGATATCGATGATGTAGCTGATGCAACAGCACTGCCGGATCCGCTTCCGACTGTAACGAAAGATAACTTCCTCTTCGGTGGTTGGTACACTGACGCAGAGTTCAATACTCCTGCTGTAGCTGGTGCTGCATTGAGCGAAGACGTAACGCTGTATGCTAAGTGGAATGCTATTCCGTATTATGCAACCGTTTACACAAGCAATGTGGACTTTGTAGGTGGTGGTAATTCCCACGAGAACAACTCCAAGGTTGTAATCAACACAGTTGAATATAAAGCACAGAAAGTAGGTGCTTCTTCCAACACAGGTACGGTCACTGTTACCGTTCCGGCATATACGCACACACTCCACTTCCACGTATTTACTTGGAAAGATCGTGCTAACGTACTTTCTATTTCTAGTGACGATGTAACCAACCTCAGTGCTTCTACCATTGATGTTAATGGTGATGCTGCAGGTGCTGCTTCTACTCCGTATACTATCAATAGCAATCCGGTTGACCATTATCAGTATATCACCTTTGATCCGATTGCAACCGAAGCTGAGATTACATTCTCTTGGTCGTCCGGTACTGATAAACGCTTCGTTATGTATGGTATCAACCAAGAAGGTGGTGTTCTGCCGGAACTTGATCATATCGTTATTACCGGTAATGCAAGCACTACGGAATATGAGGCTGGAGATGAGTTCGATCCTGCAGGTTTAGGCGTAAATGCTATCTATACTCTGGCAGATGTTGAGCAAAATCCTGTAGCTGTTGATGCAGCAGACATTGAGTGGAGTTTCGCTCCTGCTGTTCTTACGGCCGAGACAGAATCTGTAACTGTTACGGCTACTTATAAAGGCAAACAGGCTAACAAGAACGTTAATGTTACCGTTACAGTTCCGACGACTCCGGAAATCATTGCAACTCCGGCATCTATCAACTTTGGTATAGTTAATCAGAACGCAACCGTTGAGGCACAGGGTATTTCTGTAACGCTGAAGGCCGTAGCTGCTGCTACTGTAACGCTGGATGGTGATGGCTTCTCAATTGACAAGGCTACTCTCACTGAACTCAACAGTACGATTACCGTTACTCCGGTAACTACTGCAACCGGTACGTTCGCTGCAACCGTTACTATTAGTGATGATGCTGATGCTGCAGATGATGTAGTTATCAACCTCTCTATGACAGTTGAGGCGGTTGAAGACCTCTCCGGCACTTGGGTTAAAGCCACTTCCGTTGCTGCAGGTGATCGCATTATCATCGGTGCAACATATCAAGGTGCGACCAAGACAATGGGTGGTCAGAATACCAACAACCGCGCTGCTGTAGAAAGCACATTTGAAGATCTGGTTCTCACTCCGGCAGAAGGCACGAAGACATTCCTCGTAGTAGATGCTGGTGATGGCAAGTTCGCTCTCCAAGCATTGAATGGTAACTATCTGACTACAGCTACTTCGGGTACAGGTAACCACCTATTGGAGGCAGCAGACTACGAGAACAATAATGCCAAGTGGACTATCGAAATTGACGGTGAAGGTGTTGCAAGTGTTGTAGCTGCTGCCGGAAGCAAGAAGGATTTGCAATATAATAATAGCAATGATATCTTCTCGTGCTATTCGGCTGGTGGTCAGAAACCGATTAACATCTACAAGAAAGGTACTCCGGACTACGGTTCTTACCAACGTAATGTAACCGCAGGCAACTATGGAACAATCTGCTTGCCGCAGGCCGGTACAATCACAGGCGCAACCCTGTTTGACCTCGCAGGCAAAGATGAGAACTACATCTATATCGATGAGGCAGAGAACAACACTACCATTGTTGCAGGTCGTCCGTATATCTTCCTGCCGACCGCAAATGAGATTACGGTTACTTACACTTCCGGAGAAACAGCACTTGCTGGTTCGTACAACAACTTGGTTGGTACATTCTCGCCATTGAGTACTGTTGATGACGGCTCCGCATCTGCATTGTGGAATAACTACATTATTGTTAATAACAAGTATATCTACGTAGATGCGAACAACTGCACGCTGGGTAAAAACCGCGCTTATATCTCAAGCGAAGTCAGCGCTCCTGTTCCGGCTCCGGCTAACCGTCGTCGTGTAGCTATCGGTGGCGCGAACGCTCCGGCTATCACTACTGACATTGATAACGTACAGGGCGACAATGCACAGATCCGCAAGGTTCTGATCAATGGTGAGTTGTTCATCCTTCGCGGTGAGAAGATGTATGACGCTAAGGGTCAGTTGGTAAAATAAATCAGTTCTGCGTGCAGGTGCACGCCTGCACGCAGGCTTTTGATAATGTATAAATTGTTAAAAAAATGAAAAAGATGTATAAGAAACCTCAAAGTCAAGTAGAAGTACTGATGACGGAAAGCATTATCCTTGCTGGAAGTAACACCGGAATTGCAAGCGGTGGATCTTCAAGTGAGAATCCCGGAGCTATATACGATGGCAATTAATCCCTCGTTCAACTCAATACATCAGCCCTGCCCGCAACGGCAGGGCTGATGTCGAATTATAGAAGATGCTTTGGGATAATTGTTGCTGATTGTTGGTAATTGTCGGTAATTGTTGACCAAAATCTTCTGCCAAATCTGTGCAATCTGTGGACTATAAAATTTTGTTTGATTTGTTGAATTTGTGAACAATTATTTGTAACAAGAATATAATTCATCTGAGAAAAATTTACCCCGAACGAGAAAAATAAAGAAAAACATTCACAAAATTTGTGAATATCAAAAAAAAGTTGTACCTTTGCGGCGAGTTTTACAAATAGTATGGAAATAGTTTTTCAAAAAGACTACCTCAAAGAATTATTCTACAACGGAAAATGTAGCGACAAACGGCACCGCTATCAACCGGAAGTAGTGCGCAAATATGTGCGGGTAGTAAGCGTTTTGGAGGCTGTGAATCGTATGGAAGATCTATTTCGTTTCAATTCACTGCATTTTGAGGCTCTGAATGAGAATGACTATTCTGTACGGATAGACTATCATTACCGCTTAGTATTCCAAATGGAATCAAAGACAGGCGAGATTGCACTGACTATTTGCAAATTAGAGGACATTACAAATCATTATCAATAATACTATGGCAACGTTAGGTTATTCTTTTTATCCGGTTCATCCGGGTGAGGTGATCAAGGACGAGATGGAAACGCGTAATATCTCGCAACGGGAGTTTGCACGACAGGTTAATATCTCATATACGGCATTGAATGAACTGCTGAACGGTAAGCGTCCGCTTACGCCAACTACAGCCCTAATGTTTGAGGCGGCGTTGGATCTGCCGGCAGATGCATTAATGAATATTCAAACGAAGTACACGATGCAAACGGCGCGGCAAGACAGCAAGATCCGATCATGGATGGCGCATATTCCGCGAGTAGCTGCAATGCTGTAAATCATAATAACTAATCATCAGCCCTGCCCGCAACGGCAGGGCTGAATGTTTTTATAGAAGATGCTTTGGGATAATTGTTGCTGATTGTTGGTAATTGTCGGTAATTGTTGACCAAAATCTTCTGCCAAATCTGTGCAATCTGTGGACTATAAAATTTTGTTTGATTTGTTGAATTTGTGAACAATTATTTGCATATGTCATTTTTTTGTAGTACCTTTGCAGCGGAAATTGAAAACGAAAGGAAATAACTATGGCAACTTATGCAATGACAATAAATGAGCATAGCATTCAAGGAAAAGCCCTGCTGAACTATTTGGGAGAACTAAATCTCAAATTGGTGCCTATTTCTAAATCTGCCATACAAGCACCCTGTCAATTCTCCAAGAAGGAGATGCAGGAAATATTGGCTCAATCTGCTGAGGAGGCTCGTGATTTTGGGGGAACATCCCACGAAGATTTTAAGAGAGAGATAGCGTCATGGCTTTGATTCAGTGGCAAACAAACGCCAAGAGGCATCTAAAATCTATCTTTGATTATTACAGGAAGAATGCTTCGTTAGAGGTGGCATTTGCGATGCGAGACGCAATAGTAAATCCCGTAGATAGATTAGAGGAATTCCCACTATCAGGAGTCGTAGATCATGAGTTATCTAATAAAAATCATATATACTACTACTTAATCGCCAAAAGGGGGAAACGTATTTATCGTATTTACTATCTTTATGAGAATGAGACATGCTATATATTAGCAATTTGGGATTGCAGCATGAACCCTTCCCGACGAAAAACGAGAGTCGTAACAAGAATATAATTCATCTGAGAAAAATTTACCCCGAACGAGAAAAATAAAGAAAAAACGTGTTTAAATTTGTGTATATGGGAATTTTTTTGTAATTTTGCACGATTTTTTGGGTGTCAAGAAATTTCACAACACTATAATTGGTCGCAAACGGCGGCCGTAAATGACGAAAAAACAGATGAATATTGTAACCAAAGAGATCGCTCTTCCTGACGGACGAGTGATCAAACTGGAGACAGGCAAGCTGGCCAAACAAGCTGATGGCGCTGTGATGGCGACTCTCGGCAACACGATGATCTTAGCCACTGTCTGCTCCGCCAAAGATGCGGTTCCGGGTACGGACTTTATGCCCCTGACCGTAGAGTACAAAGAGAAATTTGCGTCCGCAGGACGCTTCC
>CAMKPZ010000005.1 GCA_946414805.1 uncultured Bacteroidales bacterium | reverse complement strand
TCCTTCGCCGAGGTTTTCGCCGAAAAGGGCTTTCGTCGCCTCGATATTCTCCGGCGTGAAGGGAACGGTCTGGTTGAATGCAAACAGTTTGCGGCCCTGCTCTATATACGCCGCCTGCGCTTCGGGTGTCGTCACCCGCGGATCTACACGAAATTCTTCCATATTACAAACTGTCAATTAAGATTTGTTTAATATCCTGCTCCGTGAGAGGCGCGTAAGCGTTCTCCAGCCCTTCGTTGACGGCGATATGATGCGCCATCTCGTCCAGACGGCTCTCGTCGATACCTACTTCGCGCAGGTGCATTGGGATGTTAATAGACTCAAAGAATGCGTAAGTCGCTTCGATGGCCTTGTTAGCAATCTCCCATTGGGTCAGCGAAGGGTCGATGTCAAAGACGTTAATGCCGTACTTGACGAACCGCGGCAGAGTGTGCTCATTGAGGATATGTTTCATCCAGCGCGGCGTGATGATCGCCAGACCCTCGCCGTGCGTGATGTCGTAATAGGCAGAGAGGGCGTGCTCGATGCCGTGGCAGGGCCAGCCGGACTCGCTGTTGCCGAGTGCGAGAATACCGTTGCAGCCGTAGGTGCAAGCCAGCATCATCTCCGCGCGGGCTTTGTAGTCCTCGGGGTTGTCAATACACTTGCGGCCGTTCTCCATGAGCGAACGCAGCATGGACTCGCAGAAACCGTCGTTGAGGAGCGTAGTGTCCTCCGCAAAATACTGTTCGATGGTGTGATTCATCGCATCGGCGATACCGGCTGCGGTCTGTTTCTTGCTGACCGAGAAGGTATAGGTCGGGTCGAGGAACGAAACGGCAGGGAACAAGTGGCGGTCCAAATAACCGATTTTGTCGTTGGTCTCCGTGCGGGAAATAACGCCGCCGCAGTCGTACTCGCTACCCGTTGCCGCCAGCGTGATAATATCCACAATCGGCAGGGCTGCCTGGGCTTTCACTTTGTAGGAAATGAGGTCCCACGGGTCGCCGTCATAGCAGGCACCGGCAGCAATCGCCTTGGAGCAATCGAGTACCGAACCGCCGCCGACGGAGAGAATGACGTCCACTTTGTGCTCTTTGCAAAGACGCACGCCTTCCAAGACGGAAGGGTTGTATTTCGGGTTCGGCTGAATACCGCTCAGCTCAACAATCTCGAAGTCCTTGAGTGCCTCATGTACATACTCATACAAGCTGAGACCTGAATACTGATTACTGATGGCTGAATTCTGATTTCTGAAAGCTGAAATCTTTTTAATACTGCCTCCGCCGTAAGTGAGGAGGATTTTCTTGCCGAATGCGCTCATCACTTTCGGCAGTTTCTCTACTACGCCTTCACCGAAAATAAGGCGTGTAGGTGTCTGATAATCAAAGTTTTGCATATTATTTTATTGTATTATATTGTTCATCGTTCACGGGTTCCAACCATTCATTGGTAGCTCCTGGTTGCTCTTGGGTATGAATAGCCAAATGTTGCATCCAACTGTCCGCAGCGGCTCCATGCCAGTGTTTGACACCCTCAGGAATAGCAATCACCGTGCCGGGCGTAAGAGGAACGGCAGGTTTGTTCCATTCCTGATACCAACCCTTGCCGCTTACACAAACGAGCACCTGCACAGCGCCGTGGTGGATGTGCCAGTTATTGCGGCAGGAGGGTTCGAAAGTCACGTTCGCCACACCGCCAAAATAGGGTTGCAGATAACTGTTGCCCACGAAATACTGCGCATAGGCATCATTCGGCTTGCCTTGCGGCCACTCCGTCTCTAGCAATCCGGCTACGCGTCCTGCCTCCTCCAGGAGACCGTTGGCAGCAAGGGCTACCACGATTCCCTGCAACTGCTCTTCGGTCACACCCATATTACGTGCTCCGGCGATATGTGCCTTGAGTTGCGGCTCCACGCCCTGCAGACCGCTGAGTGCCGAGACGGTCACTAACTCACGATCGGCATAAGTCATGTTATCACGGGCAAAAATATCTCCGAAGAGATGCGCCTTGAGGTAGTAATCCGTAGCCGGCGCAAAGTCATAGTTGAACGGTTTGCCGGTGAGTTGCGTTTGCACGCGCGTACCTTCTTTCAGTGCATCGTAATCACCGGAAAGCGGACTTGCCTCTTCGCCCATCAGCACTTTGACACCTTTCGCCTGACGGTCACCGATAACACGCTGCAGAACGCCTAAGGCATTGAGACTGCGCGGAAAACCCGTGTAGGCATAGAGTTGCGAGAGGGCTTCTTTGATTTGGCTGACCGTCAGCCCGGCTTCCAATCCGCCATGAATAGCTGATTCAAGCGCTACGAGATCTCCTTTGGCTTCATTGCAGGCGATGGCAGACATATAAGCCGCCTGTTCGGAAGAAAAAGACAGGTTCATTTTTTCATTTTCACATTTACTCATTTGTTCATTTGTTTTGGTGCAGCCGGCGAACAGCATTGCCGCTGCAAGCATGGAACATACAATCTTTCGCATAAAGGTTAATTTGTTTTGCGGTGCAAAATTACTGCTTTTTTTTCAAATACCTATTATACAATTTACGGCAAATGATACACAATTTGCCGAAAAAGTAGAAATCGTCTCTATTTATTTTAGGAAAATTGCGCAAAATCTTGCATATTCCAAAAATTTGTTGTACCTTTGCGCGCTAAATTGGCTTATTATGCGCCTGCGCGTACTTACGTACATACTATTAGGAGTTCTGTTTGCCGGGGTTGCGTACCCCCAAACAAGCTCTCTCCCATCCCTCCCTGCAAAGGAGGGAGCGGATAGCGTAAGTGCCGTAACGGGCAGAGCGACAGAGGGAGCGGATAGCGTAAGCGCCGTAACGAGCAGAGCGACGGAGAGAGCGGAGGGCGATTCACTAAACACAAAGAACGGGCAGAAGAGCAAGCTGACAGCACCTGTGCATTATCAGGCAAGCGACTCCATGATCATGCTGAATAACGGAAACGCCTTCCTACACGGAAAAGGCGAACTCAAATACCAGTCCATGGAGTTGACCTCCGATTTCATCCGGATGAATATCGACTCCAGCCAGATCTACGCCAGAGGCGTTTGGGACAGTCTGAACTACGAATGGAGAGGCAAGCCGGTCTTCAAGGACGGCAAAGACAGTTACGAGACCAACGAGATCACCTATAACATCAAGACCCAGAAAGGTTACATCCGCCATGTAGTGACCCAGCAGGGCGAAGGATATATCATCGCCGACAAGACCAAGAAATTAGCGGACAACGAAATGCTGATGGCAGGCGGTCAATACACCACGTGCGATGATCATGACCACCCGCATTTTTACCTGAAGATGACCAAAGCGAAAGTGAAGCCGGGCGATTATATCGCTTCGGGTCCGGCATATATGGTTGTGGGCGATGTGCCGCTGCCGTTAGCCGTACCGTTCGGTTTCTTCCCTTTCACCAACAAATACTCGAGCGGAATCATTATGCCGAACTTCGGCGACGACTATACACGAGGTCTGTATCTGAGTAATTTCGGATACTATTTCGCCATCTGCGACTATATGGATCTGGAGGTCACGGGTGATATCTACACCCGCGGCACATGGGCGGTACGGGCGAAGACGAAATATATCTGGCGTTACCGTTTCTCGGGTAACCTGAGTATCAACTACCGCAACGATGTAACGAGCGAACGGGGCATGCCGGACTATTCGGCACGTAAGAACTTCAGCGTCCAATGGACCCATTCGCAGGACGCCAAATTCAATCCGTACAGCACGTTCTCCGCGAGTGTCAACTTCTCAACCAGCGGTTACAACCGGAGTAATATCAACAGTTACTACAACCCCAACCTCTATTCGGAGAACACGAAGAGCAGTACGATCAACTACACCCAGCGGTTTCCGGACAGTCCATGGAGCCTGTCGATGAGCGCGAGTCTGACGCAACGGACCTCGGACTCGACAATCTCTCTGACGGCGCCGCAACTGACGGTAAGCATGAGCAGCATCTATCCCTTCAAGTTATGGAGGCGGGCGACACTGAAGCGCAAAGGCAAGGTGGCAGGCAAGGAGCAATGGTACGAAAAGATCAAGATCAGCTATTCGCTGAACGGCAAGATCGCCGGAAACAACATTAAGGAGAAAGACTTCCTGAAATCCAATTTCGCACGGGATTGGCAGAGCGGTATCAGTCATACACTGCCGGTCAACGCCAGTTTCACGCTCTTCAAATACCTGAACATAACGCCGAATGTCAATCTGCGCGACCGGATGTATTTCCAGCGCGTGGACAGGCGATGGGAGAACGATGCGCTGCAGATGGATACGACGGTAGGATTCTACAATGTCTTTGATTTCGATGTGGGCGTAAGCATGAGCACCAAGCTCTACGGATTCTACACGCCGCTGAAGAAGCTCTTCCCGAACAGCAAAGTGGAGAAATTCCGCCACGTGATCACACCGAATATCAGTTTCAGTTACCATCCTGATTTCGCGAAAGAAGGCTGGGGTTATTACGGCAGTTACGACCAGCCGGTGGTAAGGAACGGCGACACAACGATGGTACACCAGGTCTATTCGCGTTTTCCGAACGGCATGTACGGCAACGCACCGCGAGGAATGGCAGCGACGCTCAGTTTCGGCGTAGCAAACAACTTGGAGGTGAAGGTTGTCAACAAAGCAGACACCACGGGTAAGAACCCATACAAAGTGATCAGTCTGATTGACAACCTGAGTATCAACGGCGGCTATAACTTCGCCGCAGACAGTATGAACTGGAGCAATTTCTCTGTGAACCTGCGATTGAAGTTCCCGAAGCTCAACAACTACACGCTGAACCTCAACACCTCGCTGGATCCGTATATGTACGAACTGAACGCCGCCGGAAACCCCGTACGCACCAACAAACAATACTGGCACAACGGGCGTTTCCCGCACTGGAGCGGACTGCGGTGGAACTTCAGCTACACGCTCTCCAACCAGACCATCAAGAAATGGCGCGACGCCATCGCCAAACGGAGGGGTGAGAAAGTGAATAACGAGAGCAGCGAAAGCTCCGGCGACGAGGAGATATCCTCTATAGAAAAAGATGCGGATGGTCTGGACCGCGGAGCCAAACAGACAAGCAGCAAGAAGAAAGCGGAGAAAGTGGACGACGGTTATGTACGGACTGAGATCCCATGGAGCCTCAGCCTCAGTTACTCCCTGGCATACACCAACGGAAGCACCTTCAACTACGAGAAAATGCAATACGACATGCGTTTCACCCACTCCCTCTCAATGAGCGGCAATATCGGTCTGGGGCAAGGATGGAAAGTAAGCGCGAACATGACCTATAATTTCGACTACATGAAAGTGACCGCCTGTACGTTCAATATCAGCCGTGACCTGCACTGCTGGAACATGAGCGCCAGCATCAACCCGATCGGTCCGTTCAAGAGTTACACCTTCCACATCGGCGTGAATGCGTCGATCCTGAGTGATCTCAAATACGACAAGAACAGTAACCAGTCCACAAACGGACGCGTAAACTGGTGGTAAAAACATTTAAACATTTTACAGATATGAAAATTGAGAATCAGAAAGTAGTGAAAGCCACGTACGAGCTGTATATAGCCGGCGAAGGCGGAAAAGAAGAAATGATGGAGAAAGCCACAGAGGAGACTCCGTTAGTATGGTGCCAGGGCGAAGGAATGATGCTTCCGGCTTTCGAGGCTGCTATAGCAGGCAAAGAAGCCGGTGAGGCGTTTGACTTTGTTCTCAAGGCGGCAGACGCTTACGGCGAGTACATCCCCGAAGGACTTATGGAGTTGCCCAAGACGATGTTCTTCAACGGCGACGGAGAGTTCGACGAAGAGCGGGTGTATGTAGGTGCAGTGGTTCCGATGAACACCACGGACGGACAGATCGTCAAGGCGCAGGTGTGCGAGATCACCGACGACAAAGTGACCATCGATCTCAATCATCCATATGCCGGAGAGGATCTGCATTTCAAAGGCACGATTCTTGAGATCCGCGATGTGACGGAAGGCGAACTGAAAGCCATCCGCAGCCCCAAACACGGCTGCGGCGGCTGCGGAGGAGGATGCCATAAAGGCGAAGGCGAATGCGGCGGCTGCGGAGAAGGCGGCTGCGGAGGATGCAACCAGGAGGCCTAGGGAGCCTAGGGGGCCTAGGAGGCCTAGGGGCATAGACAATAATAAATCATAACAACATAATTAAACTATGGCAAATATTGTAGCGATAGTAGGTCGTCCCAATGTAGGGAAATCGACCTTGTTTAACCGCCTGACGGGCACACGGAGGGCGATAGTGATGAATACGGCCGGTACGACGAGAGACCGCCAGTACGGCAAAGCCGAATGGTGCGGACGGGAGTTCAGCGTGATCGACACCGGAGGATGGGTAGTCAACAGCGATGACACCTTCGAGAGCGAAATCAACCGTCAGGTGGATCTGGCTATCCGCGAAGCGGATGTGGTGATGCTTGTAGTCGATGTGAACGAAGGAGTGACGGAGTTTGATATGGAGGTGGCGCATCTGTTGCGCCAAGCGAAGAAGCCTACGATCCTATGCGTGAACAAAGTGGACACCTTTGAGAACCAATACGGTGCGGCGGAGTTCTACAAACTCGGACTGGGTGAGCCTTTCATCCTCTCCGCGGAGAACGGTCTGGGAACCGGTGATCTGCTGGACGAGGTGGTGAGCCGTTTCCGCAAAGAGGACGACAGCGACGAAGAGTTGGAGCAGTTACCGCGTTTCGCGATCGTAGGACGGCCGAACGCAGGCAAATCAAGTATCCTGAATGCCTTTATCGGCGAGGACCGAACGATCGTGACCGATATTCCGGGTACGACACGCGACTCCATCTACACGCGGTATAACAAGTTCGGCAAGGACTTTTACCTGGTTGACACAGCGGGTATCCGCAAGAAAGCGAAAGTGACCGAAGACCAGGAATACTACTCCGTAGTACGCTCCATCCGTGCGATCGAGAACAGCGATGTGTGTATCCTGATGATCGACGCCACGCGCGGGATCGAGGCACAGGACCTCAATATCTATTCGCTGGTTCAGAAGAACAAGAAAGGGTTGGTCGTTTGTATCAACAAATGGGATCTGATCGAGAGCAAGACCAATCAGGACATCAAGGCTTACGAGTCCGCCATCCGCGAACGCATTGCGCCTTTTACGGATTTCCCGATCATCTTCACGAGCGCAACCACCAAACAGCGAATCTTCAAGGTCATTGAGACGGCGATCCATGTCTATGAGAACAAGAACAAGAAGATCCCGACGGCGCAACTGAACGACAAGTTCCTGCCGCTGATCGAGAACTACCCGCCCCCTGCATGGAAGGGCAAATATATCAAGATCAAATACTGTACCCAGCTGCCGAACACGCAGATCCCGACTTTCGTCTTCTTCGCCAATCTGCCGCAGTATGTCAAAGAGCCGTACCGCCGGTTCCTGGAGAACAAACTGCGCGAATGGTGGGACTTCAACGGGACACCGGTGCAGTTGTTTATCCGGGCAAAGTGATTGGTGATTGGTCATTAGTGATTGGTAATTGCGCAAATAGAACATTTATTCGGCAGTTTGTAAAAGTCACAGAATAATATATACACTATATATTATAGGTATGGGTGGGATGCGAGATTGACTCGACATTAACACGGGATTAACAGAGAATTGAGAGTTGAGAATTGAGAATTGAGAATTGAGAGTTGAGAGTTGAGAGTTGAAAGTTGTGAATTGGTGTTGGATTTTAAGAAAAAGTTAACTTTTTGCTTAAAGACTTGTGTATATCAAATATTTTTTGTATCTTTGCGCGGTTTTTTTCATGAGTAATGAAAATCATTGGATTTATATATAAAGAGCCCCCAGCAGACGAGGCGGTAAGCGAGACGAAGACGGAGCGCAAGACGGAAGCGACAAGCGAGACGGAAGCGGTACGCGGGACGGAAGCGGAGCGCGAGACGGAAGCGGTACGCGGGACGGAAGCGGTACGCGAGACGGAAGCGGTACGCGGGACGGAGGCGGAGCGCGAGACGGAGGCGGTACACGGGACGGAGGCAGTACGCGAGACGGAAGCGAAGCGCGGATGGGAGATGGTTCTCAAGGGCGACTCCTGCCTGCTGAACGGCCGCAAGCCAATGTTCATGCCGGACCGGACAAACGAGTTAGGCGCTACGGAATGTATCATCCTGCGCGTGAGCCGTTTGGGCAAGGAGATTGAGACGAAGTTCGCCGGCCGTTATTACGACGCCGTGGCTCCGGGAGTCGATTTCGCTGCGTTGGACCGTTTGCGCGAGGCGCAGGCCAAAGGCGAACCCTGGACATCCGCAATCGCTTTTGACTACTCGTTAGCCATCGGCGAATGGGTGGAGAGAAGCGAAGAACGGGACACAGCGCAGCTCTTTGACACAGAGCTGGTGATAACACCCGAAGAAGCGATTGCCGCTGCCAGCCGTGTGATGACCATCCGTCAGGGCGACCTCATTTATATCCAAGCCAAACACGCCCCGAGGCTGGTACAGCGTGAAGAAGTGATCACCGCCGATGTACAAGGCGAAGAAAAATTATACTGCAAGATCAAATGAAAAGAAATCTAATCATAGGAATATTCCTGCTGTTGAGCCTGTCAATGACGGCCGGTATCCATACGTACGCCGATCGGTCGGTTTTAGCCGACGGCAGATGGGTTAAGATCCGCGTGAGCGAGAGCGGTGTGTGCCGCATGAGTTTCAGCGAACTGCGCAGCGCAGGTCTGGATCCGGACAAGGTACGTGTGTTCGGTTACGGCGGCGCACAGAAAGAGCAGGATTTCACCAAGCCGAACACGGATGATCTGCCGCAAGTGGCGGTATATAAAGGAGAAGATTTCATTCTCTTCTATGCGCAGGGACCGATCAGCTGGACCTACGCGGCAAGCTCCGGACGATTCACGCATACACGGAACACCTATTCCAACTACGGCTATTATTTCCTGACCGACAGCGAAGGCGAAGAAGCGTATTTCCCCGAGGCTGAAGCCGTAACAGGAAACGCAAGAGAGATCACGAGTTATCCTGATCTTCAGGTGATTGACAAAGACTCTGTCAATCTGGTGGACCGTTCCGGAGTGTCCGGCGGCGGCCGTTATTTCTACGGCGAACAGTTCAGTCCCTCGCAGAGCCGCACGTTCACTTTCACTACACCGAACGCATTGGAAGGAGGTTCGACAAGCGCTTACATTGATCTGGCGGCGAACTCCTCCACCCTCTCTTATTTCACCGCCAACCTTAACGACGGCGCGGCCTCCAAGAGCGTGACGATCAACCCCATCCCCTCCGGCGATCATTACACCTTCGCCTGCACCGGCATACTCTCCATCGCCGGCAGCACGAAAGCAGAGCGCCAGACGATCCAACTGAAACTACAAAGCAGTTCCGCCAGCGCACTCGGATGGCTCAACTATATAGAGCTCACCACGCCTCGGGAACTGAAGATGACAGGGAGCTGGATGAACGTACGCACGACGGAGAACCGGAACAGCACAACACCTGTCCGTTTCCGTCTGAGCGACACCTCAACAACCACCCAGATATGGGACATCACGGATCTGAGCGCGATCGCGCGCGTACCTTCTACCTATACAAACGGCGAGGTTACCTGGACCGGAAGCCAACGGGACGGCGTACGTGAGTATGTAGCCGTCAACACAGCCGGCAACCAGTTTGTGCGCGCCGAAGTAATGGGATCTGTTGCGAACCAGAACCTGCACGCACTGAAGAATATCGACTACGTGATCATCTGTCCGGAGGGCTACGAAGAGGCATCGGAGCGGTTGGCGAAAGCGCACGAAGAGAAAGAAGGAATCACGTGGGCGGTTGTAACCGACAAAGAAGTATATAACGAGTTCTCGTCCGGCACCCCTGATGCCACGGCTTACCGCTGGCTGATGAAGATGCTATACGACCGTGCGGACGGCGTGAACGCCAAACCCAGATGGCTGTTGCTGATGGGCCACGGCACGTTCGACAACCGTAAGATTCTGACAACCTCCGGTTCGTCGCTGCTGCTCACTTATCAGGCAATCAACTCCGTCAACGAAGTCAATGCATATGCGACGGACGATTATTTCGGCTATCTGGACGACGAAGAGGGCAAGTCGGACAGAGCAGGCAAAATGGATATCGGCGTAGGCCGTCTGCCGGTGGAGAGTGTCACGGAAGCGAACACCACGGTAGACAAACTGATCCGGTATATCCGCAATGAGCAGACGGGCAAATGGAAAAACCAGTTGCTCTACCTTGCGGACGACGGCGAGAACGGTATGCACACTGAAACCGCAGAGAAAAGCGCGGAGTTGGTACGCGTGAAGAACCCCGATTTCGTGGTACATAAAGTCTTTCTGGACGCTTATCCGCAGGAGGTGAACGCAAGCGGCGAGAGTTATCCGCTGGCGAAGAACCGCGTGCTCAATCTGCTTAAGAACGGCGTGCTCTTCTTCGACTACTCCGGTCACGGCGGCTATAATGCCATTACGAACGAGGCGGTTCTGAACATCAAAGATATTGAGGCGATGAGCAATAAGAACCAGGCCTTCTGGCTTTTCGCCACCTGTAATTTTGCGCAATGCGATGCCGGCAAGCGTTCGTCAGCCGAGGCAGCAGTGCTGAACCCCAAAGGCGGTGCGATCGGTATTCTGGCAGCCACCCGTACCGTGTACGCTTCGCCGAACACGGATCTCAACCGCAGCGTATGCGACACGCTCTTCGGGCACAGCGATGTGTTCCATTACACAATGACGCTCGGCGAGGCTGTAGCGACTGGAAAGAACACATGCGAGACCCAGGACGAGAACCGTATCGCGTATGTGCTCCTCGGCGACCCGGCCTTGCGGCTGAACTACCCGACGGAGTTCCAAGTGGAGACCGCCACGAAGATGGACACCCTGAATGCCCTGAGCGTACAACGGGTAGAAGGACGGATCATTGACGAGGATGCGAACACGGTGACGGATTTCAACGGCAAGGTAGATATCACTATCTACGACAAGATGCAATCGATCCCCACCCGCGACAACGATCAGAAAGGCGGAGAGCAGCGCGTGGTGGCTTATAACGACTACCCGTCCATCATCTTCTCCGGCGCAACGGATGTGAAAGAGGGCGAATTCAACTACACTTTCATGGTCCCCAAAGACATCCGTTATAATTTCGGCAACGGCCGCATTGTCTATTACGCCGTGAGTGCCGACTCAACAGATGCGATGGAGGCTGTAGGCCATTTCGAGGACTTCACGGTAGGAGGAACGGGTTCTATTCTGGCTGCCGATACGATCGGTCCGGAGATGGAGATCTATCTGAATACCAAAGCCTTCAAGGACGGCGACAAGACATATGCGACACCGCGATTCTTCGCCGATCTATACGACGAGAACGGTATTAACACCGCCGGCGCCGGTATCGGGCACGACCTGATGCTCATCATTGACAACAATCCTTCGATGATATACTTGCTCAATGAGTATTTCACGGCGGCGAACAACAGCTATCAGGCCGGTCAGGTCAGCTATCTCATGGATGCCCTGCCGGACGGACAGCACAGTCTCTCTTTCCGCGCATGGGACCTGCTCAACAACAGCACCACCAAGACGCTTAACTTCATCGTGGAGGCAGGTCTGGATCCGTCAATCTATTCCGTTACCACCTACCCCAACCCCATCCGGCAGAGCGGTGTGCTGAACCTCATCGTCAATTACGACCAGCCGGACGAACTGCTTCAGACGGAGGTGTATCTGTATAATATCAACGGCCAGATGGTTTACCATCACACCCAGGAAAACCCGGACGAGGTACGCATCAGTCTGCCTACTCTCGGCCTCAGCGCAGGCATCTACGTATATTCCGTGAAACTCAAATCCGCGAACAGCAAATACAGCACAACATCCGGAAAAATTATCGTAACGAAATAAATATACATGAATAAATAACCAAATATTTTCTGCCTATGAAGCAAATCGCTTGAAAACCAGATGTAAAAAACAAATAATAACAATAATAAATTACAATGAAAAAAATTCTTATTTCTCTCACAGCGCTTGTATGCGCAGTCACGATGAGTGCGCAAGCGCCTGTGGATGACACAATGAACCCGCTGATCACGGCAATGCCGTCTCTCTCTATCGCTCCGGATGCCCGTGCAGCCGGTATGGGTGACCTCGGTGTAGCAACGGAGGCTGACTTTAACTCGCAGTATTGGAACCCTGCCAAGTACGCCTATATGTACTCGAAGGGTGGTATCACCGCAAACTACACGCCGTGGTTGCGCAAACTGGTAGGTGACATCGATCTGGCTTACCTCGCCGGTTTCTACAATTTCGGTGATCTGGGTGGCGGTATCGGCGCTTCGTTTACCTATTTCTCGATGGGTGATGTTGCCCTCACGGATGGCAGCGGCACCAAACTGCAGGATGTCCGTCCCAACGAGTGGGCGCTCGACCTGAGCTATTTCCGCAAACTGCATGAGTTCGTCTCGATGTCTGTAGCCGTTCGTTTCCTCTATTCGGATCTGAACAACGGTTATAACGCTTCAACCTCGGGTGGCTCGGAGATGCACGCAGCTTGGACTATGGCAGCCGACATTGCGCTGTACTACCGTCAGCCGATTGAGTTGAAATCGGGTACGAGTCATTTCACCCTCGGTTTCAGTCTCAAGAACCTCGGTGGTAAGATGAACTACGCGGACGACGGAAGCAGCAACTTCATTCCGGCTTCCATGAATATCGGTGCCGGCTATGAGATTCCGCTCAACAAGTACAACTTCCTGACCCTCAATCTGGAGGCTAACAAGATGTTGGTACCGAGCCGTTATTCCAAGTTTGCAGCCGATCAGACCACCCACCGTTACACCCAGGACGAGTACTCGGCGCTTAACCCTGCCAAAGGCTGGTTCCAGTCCTTCGCAGACGCACCGGGCGGAGCGAAAGAGGAATTTCAGGAAGTACGCTGGGGTGCAGGTATCGAGTACAGCTATAACAAGCAGTTCTTCGCTCGTGCCGGTTACAGCTACGAGAACTATTACAAAGGAAACCGTAACTACCTCACCTTCGGTGCCGGATTCCACCTCTCGATCGTAACGCTGGATATCTCCTACTGTGTAGGTCTGGCAGCCTCCAACCCGTTGGATCAGACGATGCGCTTCACGCTCGGCTTCGACCTCGCGGGCATCAAGGATCTTGTGGATAACAAGAAGAAATAAGCAGAGCCGTAAGATATGAGAATAGGCTTTGGATACGATGTGCATCAATTCTCCCCTGACCGCAAACTGTGGTTAGGGGGAATTGAGGTGCCGTGCGAGAAAGGTCTGTTGGGCCACTCGGACGCGGATGTAGTGATCCATGCACTCTGCGACGCTCTTCTTGGCGCCGCCGCCATGCGGGATATCGGTTTTCATTTCCCGGACACCAAAGGCAATGAATACGAAGGGATCGATTCGAAGATCCTGTTGCGTCGCGTGATGGCTATGCTGCGCGAGGCAGGTTATGAACTCGGCAACTGCGACATCACGATCTGCGCGCAGGCTCCCAAGCTCAATCCGCATATAGAAGCGATGCAAAACTGCTTAGCCGAAGTGATGGGCGTTCAGCCGACGCAAGTGAGTCTGAAAGCCACCACGACCGAGCATTTGGGGTTCGTGGGACGCGAAGAAGGTATTGCCGCATATACCGTAGCCCTTATTGAAGAAAAGAAATAGTCTATGCGCCGGATAGTAGTATATTGTTTGTTTCTCCTTTCCGCCCTCTCCGTTTCCGCCGGGGTGGATAATATCTACCGGCTTCTCTATGATCTAAAGCAGTTAGGCAGCACCCCTACCATAGTGGAGCAACAAGGCAGTTACACGCGTTTTCAACTCACCGACAGCACTACGCTGGAGGTGTACGAATCGCTCAATGACATTGTAGTCATGACCGTTTGCGCGCCGCAATGCTCTTCGCGCGCGGGCGTATATAATAAGGAAGGAGAACTGCTCTTCCCTATCGAACCTTCCGTCACCTCTATCTTCCCGCTTGCTACGATGGACAAAGAGTCCGGCAGTCTGGAATGGACGGACAATGACACCTGGGAGTATTGATTTTACCCTTTGATAAACTGATATAGTTCTTCGGCGATGCGTTCGTCGGAGAGTTCGTCGCATATATCTACATCGAGCACGTGGTGGGCGCGGGAATAGAAAGGTTCGCGTGCCTCCAGTTGCGGGGCAATGAAAGCCAGCAACTCCTCCTCCGTGCGGCCTTGCAGCACAGGGCGTTCGCTCAGATCCGTGAGACTCAGGCGTTTAGCCAGATGTTCCGGACGCCAGCGGATATAGATACTCGTGCCTAACTCACGCAGGCAATCCATGTTATCTTCCCAGCAGGGATAACCGCCTCCGGTGGCATAGATGACTTTCTCATAGGGAGACTGATCCGCAATGTCCTCCACCACATATTTCTCTTTCAGGCGAAAATCCTCCAACCCGAAACGCCGGATATAATCGGCTGTCGAATAGCCGTGGATCTCTTTGAAAGCCTCGTCCAGATCCACGAAATGCCATCCGAGTTTCTGCGCAAGAAGCCGTCCGGCAGTGGTTTTGCCGGCGCCCATATATCCTACCAAATAAATCGGAAGTTCCATTATGCCAAAGCTAAAGCATACAGACGAATCTGTTTGATCATGGCGACAACGCCGTTGGCGCGTGTGGGACTCAGGTGCTCCTGCAGACCGATGCGCTCTACGAAATAGAGGTCCGCATCTATGATCTCTTTCGGCGTATGACCGCTGAGTACATGGAGCAGCATTGCTACAATACCCTGCACCAGAAGCGCGTCTGCGTCTCCTCGAAAAAAGAGTTTGCCATCCTCCTTGCGGCATGTGATCCACACCTTGGACTGGCATCCGTCAATGAGGTTTCGCTCGGTCTTGTCCTCCTCCGGCAGGGGGTTCTTCTTTGCCTCTTTGGCAAAATCGACTATCATCTGATAGCGGTCCATCCAGTCATCAGAGATCTCGAAATCCTCTATTAGTTCGTCTTGTAATTCGTTGATTGTCATTTGATTTCTCCTCCTTCGAAATGCCATTTCTTGCCGGGAAAGAGTTCCGGCCATTGGAGATTATGGGTAGAGATCAGTACGGTGATGCCTGCCTGCGAGATCGAATAGAGGAGCTCCATGATCTCCCGTCCGGTCTCGGTGTCGAGGTTTCCTGTGGGTTCGTCGGCAAGGATGATCTCCGGCGAATTGAGCAGGGCACGGGCGATCACCACACGCTGCTGCTCGCCTCCGGAGAGTTCGTAGGGTTTCTTATAGGCCTTGGTCGCCATGCCTACCTGCTTGAGAACCTCCATCACGTGCTGGTGCATGAGCGTTTTGTCTTTCCATCCCGTGGCACGCAGAACGAAGAGCAGGTTCTCCTCCACCGAGCGGTCGGTGAGCAGTTTGTAATCCTGGAAGATGATCCCTAAGCGGCGTCGCAGGTACGGCAGTTTGCGTCTGCGGATGGATGTAATGTCGTATCCTAACACATTCGCTTCGCCGGCTGCTATCGGAAGGGCACCGTAGAGGGTTTTCATCAGCGACGATTTGCCGCTGCCCACCTTTCCTAACAGGTAGATCATCTCGCCTTCGCCCACCGAGAGGTTGACATCATGAAGCACGATCTGGTCCGCCTGATGGATCTCAACGTTCTTATACTCAATCAGTTTGCCCATACCGGTTACTCGTTGTCCAACTGGTCTTGGATCTCCGCTAATTGTTTCTTGAGTTCATCGATCTTCTTCTGCATTCCCTCCACAAGTTTGTTGGCGGTTTTGGATTTGGCGGTGAAGAAGAGGATGTTGTTCTCAGCCGTTTTGATCTCCTGCTGGAGGCGGTCTCTCATACGGCGCAGACCGTCTGCGGAGCGGTTAGCAGCCGCCTGCACAGCGCGTTCCGCTTTCTCCTTACGCTCTTTGAGGCGTTCGCCGTTCACTGCCTCGCGTTTGGCATTGAAGAAAGCATCGCATGCCTCGGAGAACTGTTTCCAGAGATCGTCGGAGTATTTGCGGGCTACAACGCCTACGGTTTTCCATTCGGCTTGCAGCGCCTGAACCTGCGTGGTTGTCTCGTTCCATAAGTCACGGGTCATCTCGTTGCCGGCGATCTTGAGGTTCACCTCCTCCACGATCTGCTTCACCTGCTCAACGAGGGAGCGTTTATGCTTGAGGTTGGTTGCAAAAGTGTCGCGCACATCCTTGAAATGCTCTGTCTTGGCATGGAAGAAACGGTCGCACTCTGCACGGTAGGCATCATAGACCGACTGGTTGAATTTCTTGGGCGCGAAACCGATCTTGCGCCATTGGGTCTGCACCTCCTGCACTTTAGCCGTAGCCTCGTCCCATTGCTTGGAAGTCCAGGGTTCGCCGTTGACGATCGGCTGATTGATCTCCTTGAGGGTCTCCACAAGCGCCTGTTTCGCCTCGAGGTTCTGCTGCTCTTTGGCGTGCAGCTCGTCGAAATAAGCCTGATGTTTCTTGTTGATGACGGTCGAAGCCGCTTTGAAGCGCTCCCATAGTTCTTCGCGCACCTCACGTGCGGTAGGCCCTATCTCCGCCCACTCGTCATGCAGGCTCTGCAGCGCACGCGAAGCCTCTACGATATTGTTGTTCTCCTGCAGTTTCTCCGCCGCCTCGCATAACTGGGTCTTGAGCTCCAGATTCTTCTTGAAATCCAGATCGCGCAACTCGATATTGATCTTCACCAGATCATAGAACTGCTCCTGATACTGCTGGTACGCCTTACGGATCTCTTGGGTCTTGGTCGGCGGAACGGCACCGATGGTCTTCCAGGCAGCCTGAAGCTCACGCATCCGTTGCAGGTTCGCCATCACGCCGTCTGCATTCGCGCCCTCCACCATCGTTTTCATCTCGTCGAGGATCGCCTGCTTTTGCGCAAGGTTCTGCTCCTGCTCTTTGATCTGTGCCGCCTGCAATGCAGCGCGTTTCGCCTTGTATTGCGAGAGCAACTCCTTGAAGGCATTCTCCTCGTTCTCAGCCTCTGCAGCGGCATCTTCTCCCTCCGGCAGTTCGTTCCCTAAGGAATAGAAATTATTCTTGAGGTGTTCCACTTGGTCCTTGATAGCCGTTACATCTTGCTCCAGCAGGACTTTCAAGTCCTCTATGAGCTTTTGTCTCTGTTCTGACATAAGTCTTTTTTAGGTTTACGATATTCGTTTTACAAATTTGGGTACAAAGGTACAACAAATTTTGCACATATGCAAGCGTTCGGGCATTTTTTTTGACGAATAGAATGTAATTCTATCTATATTGCGCGGATAGATAGCGGCTATGCGTGCATAAGACGGTATTTATCCGCGCAATATAGGAAGCCTGCAGGCTCGTCAAAAAAAATGCCCGCGGTGGTATATGGTCTGCACAATGCGACCGTACTTTCGAGGTGGGACGGCGAAGCCGTGTCGGTGCCCTCGAAGATACAGCAAATTTTGTGGTTAAAAAGTTTACGATTATTAAGATTCAGGCGATCACGGCTTAACCACGGCTTGCCCTCGGCTTAACCCCGACTCGCACCCGACTCAAATTCGGGCTATTCTATTTAGTGCATAAAAAAGCCCGAGGGATTAGCTCGGGCAGATACAAATGGATGGTTTATTATAGTTTTACTACATCCATTAAATTTACTTTCTTCAACTTACCGTCTTCTGTACGAACAATACCTTTCTTCGCATCTTTAATAGACTCTATAGTACCTTTAAGATCTTTAGAACCGGCGTAGAACTTCACTTTATCTCCTACTTGGAGCGGTTGCTGACGCTTTGTCAGGACGCGAACTGATTGCATGCTGAAAATACCAATAGTAAGGTCGCTAACCAATCCATCAACAAAAGTGGTAGTTGTGCGAATCTGGCAAGGCTCATTCTCCGGAACCTGAATGTTCGGTTTTCCCAGAGGCAGCAATCCCCAAAATAAGTAGTTTTGTTTGCCTTTGGCGTAATAATACTCTTGTCCGTCCAAATCATCGTAGTTCTTCACGTTGGTATTCGTCGTCATACAGGACGGCAAGAACATCAACACACTCAAAACAAGCAGAAGCGCAGACTTTTTCATTGTTTCTATTGCTCATTTATATCCCATCGAGCATCGGGTTTAAATGATTAAATTAATGTTAACAAACCATATATATACAAAAAAATATGGGCGTTCCTATCAACTCCGAGGCTGTGAGAAATGCCCATATACCGATAAGTCACGCCCATATACACTATGGACGCTCTACGACTTATTATTGGTACATCTCTAAAACTTCTCACATTCCGGAGTTTCCAATAAATCGCAAACGCGAATAAAAATCAACATGTCACCGCTTTTTTACGCTGTCGGAGCCAGCGGTCATTCTCAAATGACGGTGCAAAGATAGCACATTTATTTCATTTGTGCAAATAAAAATGCAGATTTTTTGCTTTTTATTGTTAATATCGCCTTTTTCTCCTTTCCCACTCTTCCCTGAAGCACTGCTCGGAGAGGGACGGGTATTACGATAATATCTTTTTTACCATCTTGCGCAATTCGGCTTTGTTGGGCAAGAAAAGTTCGTATTGGGAGACAAAGAGGTTACTGTCCATGCCGTATGTTGCATATTCGACCATCAGTTCGTCTTTATAGTGGCTTAACACTATACCAATTGGCGGATTGTCGCCTTCCATGTTTTCCTCTTTGGCAAAATAGCCCAAGTACATGTTCATTTGACCAATATCCCGATGGGTTGCTGCGCCACGCTTCAAATCAATCAAGACAAAACATCTTAAAATGCGATGATAGAATACCAAATCAACATGGTAATGGGTGTTGTTGATGGTAAGCGGATATTGCCTTTTGACAAACGTAAAGCCTTTGCCCAGTTCCAACAAGAACAACTGTATGTTGTCAATCAGTTTTTTCTCCAACTGACTTTCCTTGTACTTGTCCGGCAGTCCCAAGAACTCCAGCGTATATGTAGCTTTGACAATATCTTCCGGAGATTGAACCTGTTGCCCTTTTTCCGCTAAAGCAAGCACTCCCTCTTTATCTTTGCTCAATGCCAGACGCATGAACAGACCGCTCTCTTTCTGACGATGCAAATAATCGACAGACCAGTTTTCCGCGACACACTCTTTGGCATAGAACTCGCGCTCCAAATCATCGTCTATCGTAATCAGTTCGCAGATATGCGACCAAGTCAATTTGTCAGATGTCTGGAAATTTGCTACCAATTTGTCAGTTGTCTGACATTTTGGGAAAAGGAGATAGTACTTGCGCATGTTGTTCAGGTTGGGGCGGCTGTAACCGCGTCCTATTCTTGCGCGCAGTATTTTGGCGAGGTTGGACAACAAAGCTGTTCCGTATTTGGCGCGTGCGTTGCCTTCTTGCTCAAACTCCACAATATATCGTCCGATGTTCCAATAGGTCGTTTTGATGGTCTCGTTGATGCTGATAGCTAACGTCTGCTTGCCTTCCTCCACCACCTGCACAATTTTATCAGCCAGCGCAGACAAATCTGCATCAGAAAACAGAATGGCAGTATTGTTTTTCGAAAGTTCGGACTTCATATTGTTGTCATTTTTATTTTCCGCCTATTGGTTGTTTTATGCCATAGGCGGATTTTTATTACAGCATTTATAACAGATGGTGTGCGACGGTTAGACCTGCCATCACGATTGACACCATCGACATCAGTTTGATCAGGATATTCAGACTCGGTCCGGAGGTGTCTTTGAACGGATCACCTACGGTGTCGCCTACCACGGTTGCTTTGTGGCAGTCACTTCCTTTGCCGCCGAAATGACCCTCTTCTACGTATTTCTTCGCGTTGTCCCATGCGCCGCCGGCATTCGCCATAAAGACCGCAAGCACAAAACCCGTTGCCAGACCGCCGATCAGCAAGCCTAACACACCGGCTACGCCGAGAACAAGACCCGTGATGATCGGTACGATGATCGCCAGGATCGAAGGCAGCAGCATCTCGCGTTGTGCACCTTTGGTGGAGATCGCCACGCAGCGGGCGTAGTCCGGATCAGCCTTGCCTTCCAGGATGCCTTTGATCGTCTGGAACTGGCGGCGCACCTCTTCCACCATCTTCTGCGCTGCACGGCCTACCGCGTTCATCGTCAAGCCGCAGAACAGGAAAGCCATCATCGAACCGATGAAGATTCCTACCAGCACGATCGGGTTCATGAGGTTCACGTTATACACATCCATGAAATCAACGAGCGAAGCGTTGCGCACCTGCTCTGCCGTCCAGCTCACGTCTCTGGAGATATAAGCCAAGCCGTCCGAAGAGACGGAAGCGATGCGTTCCAGCGCGATCTTGATCTCCTCCACATAGGAAGCCAGCAGCGCAAGCGCCGTCAAGGCTGCCGAACCGATCGCAAAACCTTTGCCTGTCGCCGCAGTGGTGTTGCCTAAGGCGTCCAGGGCGTCCGTACGTTGCCTAACCTCTGCCGGCAGACCCGCCATCTCTGCGTTTCCGCCTGCGTTGTCGGCGATCGGTCCGTAAGCGTCCGTCGCCAGCGTGATACCTAACGTGGAGAGCATACCTACCGCCGCAATGCCGATGCCGTACAAGCCCATCGACAGGTTTGCCGCCGAGAACTCAACCCGGAAACCGTTCGCGCACAGATAAGCCAGAATGATTGCCACGCCTACGGTGATCACAGGGATGGCCGTGGAGAGCATACCCAGCCCTAAACCGCTGATAATCACGGTAGCCGGACCCGTCTGCGAACTCTCGCTCACTTTCTGGGTCGGCTTGTAGGACTGCGAAGTGTAGTACTCCGTCGATTTGCCGATGATCACGCCGGCCAGCAGACCTACCACCACCGACAGCGACACCTGCCACCACTGGTTGTTCTCCGTGCCGAAGAGCCATGCGAAGATCCCGAAAGTGACTCCGGCGATCAGGAAAGCCGCCGTGTTGGTGCCTATTGAAAGGGCACGAAGCAGCGATCTCATGTCCGCGCCCTCTTTGGTCTTCACCATGAATATGCCTATCAGCGACAGCAGCACGCCGCAAGCCGCGATCAGCGAAGGAGCCAGAACAGCCTTCAGCTGCAACCCCTCGTTCAGCGCGAATGCCGATGCGCCCAAAGCCATCGTGGCGAGGATCGAACCGGCGTAACTCTCATACAGATCGGCACCCATTCCGGCCACGTCGCCTACGTTGTCGCCCACGTTGTCAGCAATCGTGGCGGGGTTGCGAGGATCGTCCTCCGGGATGTTGTACTCCGTCTTGCCCACAAGGTCTGCTCCTACATCCGCCGCCTTCGTATATATGCCGCCGCCCACACGGGCAAAAAGAGCCTGGGTCGATGCACCCATTCCGAAAGTAAGCATCGTCGTCGTGATCGTGATCAGATCAGCCTTCGCGCCTACCATCTCCAGCAGACCCGTCTTCTGCAGAACCAGAAACCAGCCGGATATATCCAACAGCGCCAGCCCCACTACCGTCAGACCCATCACGGCGCCCGAACGGAAAGCCACTTGCAGACCTGCGTTCAGACTCTGACGGGCCGCATTCGCCGTACGCGCCGAAGCGTAAGTGGCGGTCTTCATACCGAAGAATCCGGCCAGACCCGAGAAGAAACCGCCTGTCAGAAAGGCGAACCACACAATGCCGTTCTGGAGATGGAAATAAGCCATCGCCGCAAACACCACTGCCAGAACAACGAAAACGATCGTCACCACTTTGTACTGCTGTTTCAGATAAGCCATCGCGCCCTTGCGGACATGCGAAGCGATCGTCTTCATCAACTCGGTCCCTTCATCTTTGCTCAGCATCGAGCGGTAGAAATAGTAGGCAAAACCAAGTGCCAATACCGAAGCCGCCAGCACGGCATACATCAAGATTGTTAGATCCATAGAACTGTGTTTTTTGTATTCAAGGTTATTTCGGGCGGCAAAATTACTATAAATATTTCATATATGCAAATTTTTACACAACAAAATACAAAAAAGCACCCCGAAGGGTGCTCTTTAACAGCAATCATGCTCCTCGCAAAGGCTGTCCGGTGTCTCTGTCTCGATCGTGGCGTGTGAGATCCCGTGCTCCGCCAGCGAGTGTTTGATCGCGTGACGGACCTCCGCCGCATGGGCGGTCTCATCCACCACCACATGCGCCGTGAGGGCGTTCTGCGTCGTGCTCAGCGCCCATATATGGATATGGTGTACATCCGCCACGTGCGGCGTACCGCGCATCAGCCGCTCGATCTCCTCCGCATCCACTTCCTCCGGCACGCCGTCCAGAATCAGACGCAGACTGTCGTGCAGCAGATCCCATGTGCTGAAGAGGATCACGCAGGCGATCACGATACTGATGACCGGATCAATGACAAACCAGCCGGTGAAAGCAATGATCACGCCGCTGATCACCACGCCTACGCTCACTAACGTATCGGCGGCCATATGCAGAAAAGCACCGCGGATATTCAGATCCTGCCGTCCGCCGCGCATCAGCAGCAAAGTCGTTATGCCGTTGACGAGTATTCCTGCTCCGGCGGTCCAGGAGATCGCCGCTCCGTTCGTCGCTACAGGCGACTGCAGCTTATGCACGCTCTCGGCGATAATCACGCCTACCGCCACTAACAGCAGAACGGCGTTGCAAAGTGAGATCAGAACAGTTGATTTCTTGTACCCGTAGGTGTAGTGTTTGTTGGAAGCCGCCTTCACCAGATGAAGCCCCACCAACACCAGCGCCAGCGAGAACACATCGCTCAGGTTATGCCCTGCATCGCTCAGCAGCGACAGGGAGTTCTGCCAAACTCCCACTACTGCCTCGACTAACACAAACAGCATATTCAGGGCGATACTGATCCATAAGATCCTCCGCATGCCTTCGTTCTCCCCTGCCCCGAACGAATGATCATGATGATGGTGATGATGAATAGGATTATGTGACATATTGATATAATTGTAAAATTTGTCTTTTGTTTTTTGTCTTTCTACTTTGAGCGGTTTGCCGCGTTCTTTCGACTTTCGACTTTGAGCGAAGCGGTCTTTCTCCTCTCTCCTCCCATTTCGACTGCAAAGGTACTGCTTTTATCGCGAACCGGCAATCCCTAAAAGTAATGAAATTTTGCCCCGCCGGCAATCCGTTCAGCGCGAAAATGTCCGAAAGAGAGCCCGCATAAGGGTCCAATCGAATGCTCAACGTATGCTGAACGTATGCTCATCGTATGCTCTATAGGACGAAAGCATGGTGAACATACCCTGAACATTCCGGAACATTCCCCGAAAAACAAACAGATAGGACTGCCGCACGGCAACCCTATCCTCAATAACGTAAAGTGAGATTAAATAAATACTGCGATCCGCTTCTGTGGTGTCACACTATTTATTGTATTTTTGCACCGGTGGCATTGAAGCGCACACCGTTCTTCTCAATGATCAACTGACCATTCTCGATCATCTTGACGGCTTTCTTGACTGCCTCGGTGTTCTCGATGGCGGTCTCGATCTCCTCTGCGCCGGTATAGCTCAGGTTCCATGTATTGCCGTCTACATCCAGAATGGTTGCCTCAATATGCTCTTTCTTGTCCACAATGCTCTTCGTGAACGAAGCGTCTGCATAGTCGATATAGGTGTAAGAGCCGTCAAGGAGCATGCCAAAGGAAGCATTGGTATTGCTTCGCATGTCAGCTGCGAACGTGTAGGTCGTACCCAACTCTACATCCTCTGCGTCGTCCGGCAGATAGATTGAGAAGAAGAAACGATAGTTCGCATCATCGCTGTTCAGGGTGTATCTTACACGGCCATAGGACGATTGGTATTCGCCTGTTGCGGTGGCGATAGTAACATTAAATGTCTGCGGTTCCGGCTTGATGAAGGTCAAATCCAACGTATATTCGGTGAGGTTGACAGCAAGCACTTTACCCGTCAGTTGGATGTCACCATTCTCAGCCACAGCGATAGTAACTGTTCCGCTATAGATCTCGGTTGCTTCGCCACCTGCCGGAGTGATTTTTCCGTTGAAATCAACACCTGCGACATATTCGCCCGCCATCGCTGCGCCCAAGCCGTTGATGTTGATAGTCAACTCTATTGCGTTGTTTTCATCGGAAGCCTTAAAATTACCTATTCCATACCAGCTGTAATAATCGGTATTGATGGTCATGTTGGTAGCCGTAATGGTCTCCTGTGCCGCTGCCTGTGGTTTGAGGAAGAACATTGTGATGTGGTAGAGCACACCGTTCTTGCCCAACATATCCGCCGTGAAGTCGATACGTGCATCGGTCTCGGTTACGCTGAACGAGCCGGAAGCGAAAGCTATATACTCATCGCCGAACATAATGCCGGAATACGAAGCCTGCAGATCTTCTGCTGTATATTCGCCTGCCGGAGATGCCGGGTTGTTGTTTACATAAACGAATGCAACCATGGTGTCACCTTGCTGAGTATAGAGTTCCCATGCGCCATCGTCATAATACTGCGGCACTTTCATCGCGGAGTCAAAAGCAAGGGTCACTTCTTCACCCGTCGGGACAACACCCTTCTCCTGGTAAACAAGGTGATAGACATTGCCATTCTTGTCAGAAACGGTAGCCTCGATGCGAACCAGACCGTCGGTCTTGGTCTTCTTGAACTCAGCGGAATAATAGGAAACAGATGTTCCTGCCAATTTCATGAAGGAATAAGAGGTCATCATGTCATCCAGCGTATAGGTAACGCCGAACTCAACATCCGCATTGGCTTCATCCTTGTAGATATCGAAATAGAAAATCGAATCGCCTGCTGCGTTCTTGAGAACATAATAGTAGTCCGTACCATAATCGGTGCCGCCTGCAGTGGTAATATTCACTTCAACCGGGTCTTTGAATTTCAGATCAGCGTAGAAGAATTTAGCGCGATAGGTCTTGCCGTCATTGCATTTGAGAACCGCAAGAATATGAGTCGTATCGTTGCTAACGGAGATCTCGGCAGCGGCGGAAGTAGCCTTGATTAGGCTGCTGCCAACCTCAAAATCATAGATGCCGGTGTAGTCCAGATCAAAATTCCCGGACTCGAAAGAACCGGTAGGGATATTGTCCGCATTCTCGCTCAGGATATCCAATACTACGGCATAATCGCTGTTTTGCGCTACGAGATACCAGTCTTTGGTATCATCATAGTATTTCTTGGAGCACGAGGTGGTGAAGTTGAGCTCAATGACCTCATCTGCGGGAGCGGGAGCGGCATTCTTCTTCGGGGTGGCAAAATCAAGCTTCACCTGTTTCTGAGCAGGAATACCTTTCTGCTCAAACTTTTGTTTCTCTACAGTCAACCGCTTGGTAGCAAGTTGCGGAGTTGCATAAGCGCCAAGCACAATCGCTAAAGCGCAGAAAAGAGATAAAAATTTCTTCATACCTTAAATAATTTAATAAGTAATATTGTTATGAATCATGCATTTTTGCCTTCTATACACATTTCACGCTGCAAAGATATAACAATTTATCGAAATATCGGACAAAACGACAGACAAACAATAAATAAAACTGCATTTTGCAAATTACACATTACAAAAGCACAGCAAAATGACATTTCAAATGTACCTTTCTTCGCCGTTTTTTGTATTTTTGTTCAAATTCGTTCTTTTTTGTCTTAATTTATGCGTTCAAGTATTGCGTATATCAGAAAATTATTGTACCTTTGTGCAGTTTTTAATATATCTACTTAACGACCATCTCTTATGTTACCTCTTGATGTCATTTATTCTGACCGGATATCCGATTTTCTGGTTCGTGTACGCGGTATTAGACCGGATTGTTCCTATGTTATCTATTGCAGCAAAGGAAACCTTGTGCTCCGCTTTAACGGAGACGAACTAACCGTGCGGGAGCAGGAAATGCTGATGGTAGTTCCCGGATCCGAGGTCTCATACGTGAATAGCACCGCCGATTGCGAATGTCGGATGATTGCGGTCTATGGCGATATGCGGCGCGAGATAAGCGGCACATGTCTGCGGGAGGATATCAACTGGCTGGAGAAAAGCAATTATATCCGGGAGAATCCTATCCTGCCTCTCACCCACTACCAGAACGAGATCTGCCGCGTTTTCGCGGACTTCTATACTTCCTTCAGCACCAAGATCACCTCGGAGGTTGACGACAAAGTGGTACGGAATATCCTGACTGCCGGCATCATTACGCTCCTCGACTGGATTGGCAGTCATATGCCGACCGTCAATCTCCCGCATACACAGGGAAGAACCAACATTGTATTCAAGCAGTACTTGAGTCTTATCCAGGAGAGCAAAGGCAGAAAACGCGAAGTGCAATGGTATGCGGACAAACTGTCCATCACGCCCAAATATCTTACTACGATCTGTCATAACGTGAGCGGCAAATCCGCCTCCGAGATCGCCAACGAGAGTACGGTCATCGAGATCAAGCGCTTGCTGACGCAGACCGATCTGAGCAGCAAAGAAATCTGCCAGCAGTTGGATTTTGTGACCCACTCTTTCTTCTGCCGCTATGTCAAACGCGAAATCGGAATGTCCGCCAAGGAATACAGAAAGAAGCATAAAAAGTAATTGATGTTTTTTTTCGGCTGAAATCTTGCATATCTCAAAAAATTGTAGTAATTTTGCTGCCGAAATGAGACACAACACTGAAATAGAGCGCAAATTTCTGCTCACCTCCGATGCTTTTAAAGCACAAGCCGTCGAGTCGCACGAGATCACCCAGGGGTATCTGTGCAAAGACGCCGGCAAGACAATTCGCATACGCATACGCGACGCGCGTGCGTTCATTACTGTTAAATCCAATATTCTCCGTGAAGGGCTTGCTAAATTCGAATGGGAGAAAGAGATCGACCTTGCCGATGCACGCGAGTTGATGCAACTGGCGCTGCCGGGCGTCATCAGCAAAACCCGATATATCGTCCCTGCCCTTTCGCCGGCCGGAGAAACCCGCAAATGGGAGATCGATGTCTTTCATGGCAGGCTGGACGGAATGGTACTCGCCGAGATTGAGTTAGCCGACGAGAACGAACCCTTCGAGCGGCCGGAATGGTTGGGAGAAGAGGTGACCGGACAACCCCGATACTATAACGCGAATATGTAAACTATGCGACGCTTCTTGCTTTCCTTTGTACTTGGAACCATGTTCCTTTGTACTTCCTCTGCGGCTTCGCCGAAACCGACAGGCACATTGCCCGTCGTATATGTCAATACCGATAATAAAAGAGCGGTCGAGGACACGGAGACCCAAATACCTGCGGGTATATATATTGACCCGCTGAATACGGGTTTGGATGCTTTAGGCAGCGCCGGTGCTCCTGTGCGCGGAACGGTCAAAGGACGCGGCAACTGGACTTGGAACGGATTTGACAAGAAACCCTATAAGATCAAGTTTGATGTCAAGACCAAAGTGTTAGGCATGCCTAATAACCGCCACTGGTGCCTCATGGCATACGCCGATGACTATTTGGGCTTCCTCAAAGGCCCTGCGGGGTTCGCTGTCAGCAAGGCAGTCGGTCTGCGCTGGACGCCGCGGCAGGAACCGGTCGAACTGGTGCTGAACGGCAAATACATGGGGCTGTATTTCCTCACCGAACATGTGCGCATTGCGGCGAACCGGGTGCGGATCCATGAACAGACGAACAGGGAAAACCACCCCGATTCAATCTCCGGAGGATGGCTCGTGGAGATAGACAACTATCCTACAGAAGGGAATATAGTCCTTGAGGAAGGCAACGGTCAGCAGGTGATGATCTCCTTGCGCGAACCGGACACGCTGTCACAAGCCCAACGAAAATACATCGAGCAGCAGATGCACGGTCTGAATGAGGCGATATATGGCAATTCTTCTACCCGTCTGGAACAACTCATCGATATCAGCGAAGCGGCGCGTTTCTATCTCGTACAGGAGATCATGGAGGACTGCGAGAGTTATCACGGCAGTTGTTTTCTCTACAAAGACCGCGACAGCCTCGGCATTACCGACAAATGGAAATTCGGTCCCGTATGGGATTTCGGCAATGCCTATGACCGCCATCAGGAAACATGGATATACGAGAACCCGACCTGGCCGCAATACTGGATCGGACAGTTAGCCTCTTGGCCGGTGTTTCAGAAGGCGGTAAAGGAACAATGGTGGATCTACTATCATACGCAGAAAGACTCTGTGCGCGCACAGATGAGCGAAATGGCGGCACGCATTGAGACCGCCGCCAAGAACGACGCCCGTGTCTGGAGCGGCACGCAGAATTACCGTGACAACAGCAACTATACCGATGTGCGCGACCGCTATTTCCGACGCTATGACTGGCGCATCGCATGGCTCTATTCCCAATGGGGAGAAGGCGTCCAACCGCCCGCATGGGCAGTTGAGACGCCTCCAACCGATCCGGCAATCCGCAGCAGGAAAATCCTGCGTAACGGCGAAGTGCTGATCGAGCGTAACGGTGTGATCTATACGATCACCGGAAATCGTAAGAAATAACGGCACCCTGTGCATTGTAACGCACTCCGTTCTTCTCTATAATAAGCATTCCGTCGCGGAGCACCTTGGTACTTTGTACCTTGTCCTCTTGTACATTGTCTGTTGCCTCTTGCGTGTTTGCCAGAGTGCAACGTACTGTCTTTCCATACGAGTTCAGCGCATCTACCGCAATCGCTCCGTTTGCCGCTACCGTCACTTTCCCGTCTACGATAAACCAGTACGGACTGACGAAAGAACCGCGCGGTCCTACCGAACCGACAAACGAGTAGGCAATGCCTCCGTCGTTCTGACCGGAGCTGGCGGCTACGGAACGGGGTGATTGATCCGCTTTTACAGGATACTCACCCGGCAGCAGCGAGGTAGCTCCGGCTGGCAGATAGAAGAGCAACTCAATAGCCTGCCCTTCGTCATTGGCACTCTCAACCAACAGCGCTTTGTACTCGTCCAGATACTGGTCATTCACCAGATAGACATCGAAGGAACCTTCATATGCGGTCTCGGAGTCGCCTTCGTAATGGCGCTCGGTAGGAACCGTATACCTCGCCGTGAGATGCACCTCCATGGCATGCTCCTCCGTCTGATCCTTCTCCGACACAAAGACCATGGTTCCGGTCAGAGTAGCTGTATTATCCGCGTAAGTCACATCCAGATCCGCTGACTTGAGGTCATAATAAACCTGCCAGTCCGGCGATACATACGTATAATAGTTATCCAGATTACTTGCGTCATAATGACCCGCTACATCTTTGGAGTTCGCTACGATGGAGAAATTCAGCCCTTCGTTGCTGACACCTTCGATGAGCCACTGCTGCCCCATCAGTTCAAGCTCCAAATCCGTACCCGTAAGCGTTGCAGGGAAGACATACGGAGCGGGCGGGAAGACTTTTGCGTCCAGCGTGAAGATCATGATATCTTGCGGGTCATTCAGCTTCTCGCATACTATGGTTCCGGCAAGCGCGTACATTTCTGTTTCCGGCGAAGTGATGGTGATATCCGCCTCTTTCACATCGTAGATCGTGGTATCAGTGTTCTCCATTACTAACACCATCGTCTGGAAGCCGTAGAAAGCCGTGCTGTTGAAATGACCTATCAGATCCTCGGTGATCGAATAAAGAGAAATGAAGCGGGTGGAATCAGTATTATACCCTGTTATCTGCCATGAGCGGACGGTCTGCTGAACCGTCAGGCTGTCTGCCGTGAACACCTCTTCACGCACTCGGGGAGCCGGATTAGAATAATGAAGCGTCCATGTATTACCCTTTTCATCGGTTGCTTCAGCCTCGATCGTATAGGAGCGGTCCGCTGCCATCGTCTTGGTGAATGAAGCATCGGTGAAAGCGAACATCTGTCCGTTCGCCTCGCCGTAACAGGAGAGGGTAAGCATTTCGTCAAAGGTATATTTCTTGCCGGACTCTACATCCGTCTTTCCGTTCTCCACCACGATATCGAAATAGAACGACAGCTTATTGACGGTATCATTGAGCGCATAGAAAATATCATTGTCCGCCGTAAAGAAACTGGAGCTGATATTCGTGATCGTATATTCGCCTCCGGCAGGGATCTCCGGCATATTGTTCTCGTCATAGACTACGTGATAGGTGTACCCCTCATCGTCCGTCACCGTCGCATCTATCTGCATTTTCCCGTTCTCATCCAGTGTCTTGACAAACGAAGCTTCAGAATAGGAATGCGACTCAAAATCAGTGTCATCCCATTCGCTGTACTCCGGATCCATATCTGCCAAGGTATATTCCTTGCCTGCAACGATATCTTCCGTACCGGGCTGTACCAGAATGGCGAAATAGAATCGCTGTGTGTTGTCCTCGCTGGTCAGAATATACCAGATATAATAATAACTCGGCGAAACAACACACTTGGAGCAAACGACTTCATTTGTAGCCGTTTGCTCCAAGGAGATTGCACTCGCGCTTACTGCCATCAGCAGTGCGCAGAGAAGAATCATACATTTTTTGATCATAATACAACCGCACCCTGTGCATTGTAACGAACTCCGTTCTTCTCAATAATGAGTATTCCGTCATGGAGCACCTTTGTACTTTGTACCTTGTCCCCTTGTACATTGTCTACGGCCTCTGTCGTTTTGTTGACTGCGATCAGATATACATTGCCGTCTTCGCCAACAACAGTAGCCTCCAAAGCATAGTTGCCTTCCTCACCGGAGATAACCAGACGCTCTACAGCGTGGAAGCCGATCATCTTCTCTAACGGCAGACCTTCCTCGTCCACACCGTCTGCAAAGCTGATGTTCGAAGACCAGAGAACAATATCCTCTACATCATACTCGCCCAATTGGAGTTCATCGTTCAAGCTGTTGACAGATATATTGATGGAGGCGTTCTCATCCTCGCCATAGAACATCCACTCGTAGTACTCCTCATAATAGGTAGCCGTCAGCGGATTGGCGATCTTCACTTCGATGGTGTCGCCTGTCAACTCAAAACCGTCGTCGTAGAGACTGAGGGTGAACTGATAACCGCGGTCATCCGTAACAACTGCCTGATAAGAATAGGCTCCGTTCCAGTCGAAACATCCCTTTGTAAACCTAGCGGAGGTGACTGCGTGCTCCTCGCCCAGAATAGAGAGATAGCTGATTTCGAGGTCGATACCGCCATCCGCACTGGTGTAGGTAGAATCGAACACTACATCTTCGCCTTCTACGTTCGGGAACACAAGAACGCACTTCAGCGTATTATCTACATCCACCATCTCGTACTCTATTCCGCCGTCAACGTGTGCTCCGCTATTCGCCTGACCGAGATTGACATACATCATGCTTACCTCTCCGTCTTCGCCTTCATAGGTCAGATTCCAGGTATTGCCGCGGGTGTCACGGATGGTAGCCACTACCTTCACACCGGTTTCGGTAGCCGTCTTGGTGAACGAAACCGCAGTATAGACGATATACTCGTGCTCGTCTGCATTCTGTCCGTACGAACCATTCTCATAGAGATCACCGATCGCATAGGTTTTGTCGAACACTACATCCGGACTCCATTTATTACCGGAGATATTCAGATAGAACACCTGTTTTGCGTCCTCGGAGAGAAGACCGTACATCACGGACGGATACTCGTCGTTATACTCAAACCTGATTTGTCCGATGGTCACGTTGCGCTCGGACGGTACATACGGACCGGCAACGATATCCAGCGTGATATCCAGCACATCGTATTTGTTGGTGTTATTGACTGCCTGCAGACTGCCGGTTACGGTAGCTTTGCCGTCTGCATAAACAACATGGATTTCGGCTGCAGTAACTGTGTACTCGCCTGCTTCAGTAGAATAATAGGTATATTCGTCGTCCAGATCAGCAAGAGTATAATCGCCGGCAACGGTTGCGGAATTGACGGTCAGCAACAACCACTGGTCACGCTCCGCATTATAGCCTGACACCTCGAAGAATCCGTCCTTATATACATCCAGCACCAGTTTGTCACCCGAGAAGGTAACCGGCGTTACCGTAGCTTCCGGCTCCTGGAGGTTCAGCGTGTACTCTACGTTGTTCCAGCAGAGCACTTTGCCCGTTACGACATACTTGTTCTCTGCTTGGGCTACCGTCACTTCGCCTGTATAGACATCATACTGAGTGCCCTCGTAAGAAACAAAACCGCCGTTGGTGTGGTTCTCGCCTCCGATTGTATAGGTGCCGAGGAAAGTCTCTCCCGACCCGGGATACAAATCCAGCGAGATATATTTGCCGTCCTCGGTATTGGCAAAGACTTGTATGTTTCCTCCCCAGAGTTCAAACGCCCATGTATCTACCTGCAAGTCGTTTGCCACAAAATCTTCTTCGCTTTCCGCTTCCGGCAGAGCGTAAAACATGGTGATGGCATAGCGGTTGCCGTCCTCACAAAGAAGCGAAGCCGTTACATCAATGCGCTCACCTTCCTTGGTTACTTCAACAGACGCATCCTTGGCATACAGATCCTTGGTCACAGGATCTCCCCAGTCGTCCTCTTCATCGGTGACGATATGAAGATAGGTGCTGTTCAACTCAATATTCTCTGCTGCGAACGAACCTGCAGGCGATTCGCTGTCTGCGCTGTAGTATTGGAGCTGCACATAATAAGTTCCGTTATCGCCGCGGAGAAGCCAGTACTGCTCATTGTCATTATAGTCGCAGCCGGTCATCGGTCGGGTGAGATTCAGTTCAATGGTCTCGCCGGTCACAATCAGCGGCTCCTCTTCATAAGTCAGCGTGAATGCATTACCCTGATCATCGGTTACAGCGGCATCAATGCGGATATCATAACTTGCGCCTTTGGAAATGGTAAAAGTTGCAGCGGTGTAATAGTGCATAATGAAATTGTCGTTCTCGTTATTCTCATCCCACTCACAGCCTTCTGCCTCCATGCCTGCCAGCGTGTACTGTTTGCCGTACTCAATACTGTGAGCCCCTTCGGCTAACGGGAATTGGAAGAAGAAATGGATGTTCTGTTCGTCGTTGTGAAGGGCATACATAAGACTGCTTCCGTTCAAAATCATGGAGTTGTAGCGGTTGATAGTCACAGCCTGCGCCTCACGTTTGGCACGCGGTGCTTTGGCACGCGCAGGGGCAGCCGCATTGGATTGCGCTTTGAGCACTTGCTTGTAGCGATAGGTTAACTCGGCACGCTCTTTCTCGGTCTTACAACGGGAAAGGCGTTGCTCCAACTGCTGCTTGTCGCTCTTCGCTTTGGGTGCGTGCAAACGGGGGGCAGCACTTGCGCTCAGCATGATTGTCAGCGCACAGAGAAAAGATGTAATTTTTTTCATAGACTTTGTTAAATTTAGTTAATATAATATTAAAATATATAACAAAATGCCTTCTTTGTATAGAATTATGCTGCAAAGTTACACTTTTTTGACGACATATGCAAATAAAATAGCAAAAAAATAGCACTTGCGCGTGCAAGTGCTATTTCTATCACTTTTCAGTTTTCCTTTTTCACTTCACTACAGTACCCTGTGCGTTGTAGCGGACACCGTTCTTCTCGATTACGAGCACGCCGTTTACTACGCGCTTGGTAGCCGCAGCCTTTGCATCGGTGTTCTCTATGCCTTCCGGATAAGTACCCAGACGGCAGCTGATCTTATAGCCCTTCGAGTTCAGCACCTGCACCTCAAGAACGAGGCTCTCGCTGACCGTTACCTTGCCGCTTGCGAAGAACCAGAGAGGTACATTGATATAACCTTCCGCGTCTCTCGAACCGGCGAACGAGCCATAGATATTTTGACCTTCGAACGAACCTGCACCGATGGTACCCGGCTCAATGTACTCGGAATTAGAAACCTCGTACTCGCCTGCTACAAGGCCTTCTGCATTCTCCGGCAGGTTGACTTGGATCCTGACAAACTCATTATCCTCATTGCTTGCAGAGATGAACAGAACTCCGTTGCTTGCCAGGTATTGGTCGTTGATCTCATACTCTGCGAAGTGGCGGACAAAGTCCTCTTCTGCATCATACTCGATAGAACCATCATCGTAAGGTGCTTTACCGGAGAGGGTGAGCGTGAACTCAGGTACATCATCGCCGTTCTGACCCAAGAAAGTACCGGTGATAACAATCGAAGTGTCTGCCTCGTTGAATACAACATTCAGGTTAGCCTTGAGCAGAGCAAACTGGTTGCCTGCAATCAGATTACCCTCCTCATCAAACTCCAGATCGGTATATATGTAGCTGTAATCAGCAGCCAAATCATCCTCGGTATAGGTGCCGGAGATCTCATCGGTATATGCAGCGAGAGAAACGAACTTTGTTTCATCCTCATTGAAACCACTCAACTGCCAAGCACCGTCCAAGAGGTTCAACTCGAGACCGGAGATTGTCAACTCAGCATCACGGGTCTTATCCGGAATTACATAGGTCAGATCGAGCGTGTACTCGGTATTGTTCATACACAGTACTTTACCGGATACGGCAAATCCATCTGCGGTCTTCTCAATCGTGATCTCGCCGCTATAGATGTCACTTGGAGTCTCAGTCTCCTTGTTGAATACAGAACCGGTTGCCTCTTTGCCTGCAACCCAAGTTCCGAAATAGGTATCATCCGGCATAATGCTGAACGAAATAGCGTTTTTCTCGTCCTGTGCCGTAAAGGTATATTCAGTCCAGAACAATACTACCTCGGAAGAAACCTCAACCGGCGCAGTAATAGTCTCAAAATTCAACGCCTCCGGAGCCTTGAACGAATAGCTCAGATGGAATACGCGGTCGTAAATATCGGTTGCTGTAGCGGTATAAACCTCTGCGCCATCAGCCTCAGCAATTGTCTTGGTGAACGATACCTCTTTGAAGTCAGCTTTAACATCATTGAAAGTTACGTTGGAGTAGTTAGCCAACATGTCGTCCAGTGTGTACGCTTTGTCTAGTTCAACATCCTCCAGACCTGCAGCCACTACGATATCGAAATGGAGCACATTGTCATCTGCATCGCGGAAGGTGAAATACACATCATTGTCCGAAGAATAGAAGTTGTGACTCTCCGAGGTAGCTACGAAATCGAAATCACCCGGCTCAACCGGTTCTTCCTCATAAACGAGGTTCAGATTGTAGGTGTTGCCGTCAGTAGCCTCGAACCAACCGGTAACAGTCAGTTTGTAGCCATCCGTGTTGTCCTCAGCCAGAGTAATCTCGCATGAATTAAAATAGAGATAGTCGCTGATAGCTTTAGAATAGAGGAACGAATACTCAGCATCCATGTCATCAAGTGCGTAAGTGCCGGCTACTTGCTCCGTCTCTTTATTAGAGAGAGACAGATAATAGTTGTCGTCCTCTACCTGAAATTGCCACCAACCGCCAGCAGCCACATTGTCAACCCAGTCATACTCTGCATCGGCAGCAAAAACGAGATCGATTGCCTCTTTCTTAGCCTGCGGAGCTTTCGCTACGGTTGCTTTACCGAACTCAGCCTTGGTCAGCTTGGTTGTTTTCTTCTCAAAAGCAGCAAACTGCGCAGTGTGAGCCGCTTTCTTCAGCGCCTTGTTTGCGCGTACTTCTTTCTTTACTTCCTTCTTAGCGAGAACATCCTTCTTGCTAACAGGAGCTGCACTTGCGCTCAAAACGATTGCCAGAGCGCAGAAAAGAGATAAAAATTTCTTCATACCTTTTAAGATTTTAAGTTAATAATTAAAACAAATTGAATATAGTAATGTTCAATTTTACTTTATTTAGCTCAAAAAAGTTGCACAAAGATAATAGAAAAGAAGCAAACTTGCAAATTTTTATAGCAAAAAAGAAAAAAAAGTTGCATTTTGCAAAGCGTAGTTTACAAAATCAGCGCTTCTTTATCACTTTTATTTGTGTATGTCAGAAAATTGTAGTAACTTTGCACCCGAAATGCGAAAAAGACTTTTGTTCATATTTTCCACATTATTTATTATTTACGCACATGCGTGCGGGATGCCGCATTACGAATTGGCTTACCGTTTAGGCGGATCGGGAGCAATGCTGATGCCGGACGGAAAGGTCGATTCATGGATTCAGCGACCCGTCTTAGGAGGTCAGTTCGCCGTTGAGTTCCTGCCTACGGGCCGGTGGCACTGCCTGCAGCAATGGAATAATGCGTCTATCGGCGTAGGCGTGAGTTATCTGAACTTAGGCAACGACGCGAAGTTAGGTTCGGCGATCGCGGCATACGGATATATGAACCAGCCTTTTTATAACGGCACACATTTCCGTATCGGTCTTCGTCCGAGCGTAGGTCTGGCGGCTGTGACCAAGACCTACCGCAATACCCTACCCGAAGGATACCGGCCTTATTATCAAGGCGACGGGGGATTCAAACAGGCGAACCAGTCGATCGGCTCGATCCTCAATGCCTATCTGGCATTAGAACTATACATGGATTTCCCGATCGCGCAAGGCTGGGAGATCACGATGAGCGGCGGATGGCGCCATATCAGCAACGGTTCGTTCATGCACCCGAACGCCGGCTATAACATGTTCGGAGGCGAGTTGGGGCTGCGATACCATCCTGATACACAAGGAGAATACAAAACCCCTGAACCCGATGTACCGCGTAAACTGTATGACGGCGTAGACAAACCCTGGGCAGTAGAGATCAGCGCCACGGGCGGCGCGAAGCAGAACTATTATGCCGATAACCAAAACGGGCAGCGTTTCTACGGCGTAGCGTCTTTCAAAGCGGCAGCATACTGGGTTCCCGTCTCTATCTTCCGCATCGGCGCCGGAGTGGACGGGTTCTACGACGGTTATTACTCCGCGGTGAGCCGTGATTTCGCAGCAGCGAATCCTGATGCGCCCGTAACCTATTTCGGGAAGACGTATCTGGCGCAGAGCAAGATCGAGAACTGTTTCCGCGTGGGCGTAAGCATCCAGCCGGAGTTCATCATCGGCCGTCTCACTGCCGGTATTCATGTGGGATTTTATGTCTTTGACCCTATCAAGAATTTAGAGCCCTACGACGAAGCAAAAGCGGCTGCGGAAGCCGGTACCGCTCTCAACAGAGGTGTTTTCTACTCCTATGATTTCTCGAAGGCCAGCAATTACGAAGACGGGTGGTGTTACATGCAGTTCGTGCTCAAATACCACGTGCTGGATCATATGTTCGTGCAGTTAGGGCTGAAGACCCACGGCGTACGCGCAGAGTTTATAGATGCCGGACTGGGCGTCGCTTTCTGAAATGAGACCACGACTTGACCTCGACTTGACCTCGACTTAACCTCGACTTAATTACGGCTTGATAAGTTGGTCCTCGATGAGGTAGATATATTCCACAGGAACGCCGTTCTCCATGAGCTGGTGGCGATCCGGACGGAAGATATTGAAGAAATTCTTGACGGATCCGCATAACTGGCGCGCCATACGATAGTTCTCAAACGCCATCATTCGGTCGCCCCGCAGCAAGAGACAGTGACCGTAGCTGATCAGATCCTTCGGATCATTCGATCCCTGGCGCAAGCGGTCCACAAAGAAAAGTTCGGCAGCATCCGGATGCGACCACATAAGATCCCTGTTTCCCATCTGCAGATAGATACGGGTCATGGTATCCTCGCGCCCTGTGTCGCCTGTAACGAGTACCTCATACAACCATGTTTGCGGGAGAATCCGGATCAAGCCGGACATATAATCCTGTTCGGATTTAGGCACCCAAGCCATGATCGACCGCATTTCTTCCTTCAACCCCATTTTCTCCAGGAACTCGCTCAATGCCTCCGGCAGTTGGTTCATTGCCTCGTCAACGGAAGCATTCTCTTTCTTCCCTGGCGCAGGCACAGAACGCGTGAGGGCGCAGAGCACCTCAAACGCATGATCTCCGCCATCCCCCATCTCTGCAATCGCGTTCGCAAAGGCATTCTGGATCTGCGGGAAGAAATCGATGCGCACATCATAATGAATGAGCAACGTGAAGACATTCGCCATGCACTGATCCGCCACCATCTCACTCTCGGCATTCATACCGTCAATAAGCGCCAGCATCGCGTCTGTATTAAAACAGCTACGCAGATTACGGGTCAGAGCGTTCGCCGCCAGCAAGGTAGTGCTTACCTTACTCTCATCCGCCATTATATCATGTAACCACTCCAGATCCTCCGGGCGGAGCTGCACATTATTGGCGAAATAATTCATCACCGACTGCGGCGAATCGGCATTGAAACTATGCATGTCAGGGGACAACCCGCGATGAAGACGAACAGCGGCATAGACGGCATCCACCAGTTGATAGGCGTCTCCTGTGATCATCGTCAGTTCCTCCGCCGCTTGCGGATCATCGGTATTCAGCCACTTGGAGAACAGGCTGTTATATTGATTCTCAATCGAGTTGAAGGCCTCCTCGTACGGATTATTCTCCCCTAACTCATTGAGCCAGGAACGCACAATCACCATGGCGTGCTCGATCATGCTTTCGCCCAAAGCACGTTCTATGGTGTTGATTTGATCGTCCAGCGATTGCGCCATTATATCTCCTCCTTGATCAGATAATCATTTCTCGACGGGCTGTTGCGGATGACCAACTCCGCCAGGAAGCCGGCTAAGAACAGCATACATCCCAATATCATCATTAATATAGCAATGTGGAAATAGGGGTTCACGCCCACCAGCATTGCCTGTACATGGTGCGCCAACGCATACCATTTCATGCCACCGACAACCAGCACGGCTATGAAACCTATAAGGAACATCAGACTGCCTACCAGACCGAAGAAATGCATCGGCTGCTTACCGAATTTATTGAGGAACCAGAGAGTCATTAGATCCAGATAACCGTTCACGAAACGGTTGATGCCGAATTTGCTGGAGCCGAACTCGCGCTTGCGGTGCTGCACCACTTTCTCGCCGATCTTGGTGAATCCGGCGTTCTTCGCCAGATAGGGAATATAACGGTGCATCTCGCTGAAGACCTCTATATTCTTCACAACCTCAAGGCGATAAGCCTTCAGTCCGCAGTTCATATCATGGAGACGGATTCCCGTCACGCGGCGCGCAGTGGCATTGAAGAGCTTGGAGGGAATATTCTTGGTCAGCGCGTTGTCATAGCGTTTCTGCTTCCATCCGCTCACCAGATCAAACCCATCCTCCTTTATCATCCGGTAGAGTTCCGGGATCTCGTCCGGCGAGTCCTGCAGATCAGCGTCCATCGTGATCACCACCTCGCCCTTCGCCGCCTTGAATCCGCAATACAGCGCCGCCGATTTGCCGTAATTACGACGGAAACAGATCCCGTGAACGGCTCCGCCTTCATCGCCGGATGCCGATGACTGATGGCTGAGGGCCTCAATCACTTTCCAAGAACCGTCGGTACTTCCGTCGTTCACAAAAATAACCTCGTAGGAGAATTGATTTGCCTTCATTACCCGCACGATCCACTCATAGAGATGCGGAAGCGACTCCTCCTCGTTATAGAGAGGAACGATCACGGAGATATCCAATGCCTTTGCCATTTTTAACCTTTTCTTTTTCCAATTTGGGTGCAAAGTTACAATTTTTTTTGCATATAACAAAGAAAAGAGCGTTTTTTTAATCGTTTTACTTGCATAATCAGAAAAAAAACACTAATTTTGCGCCACAAATCATTATAACCATGCGAAAACTGTTTATTATCCTCACATCCGTTCTCGCTTTAGCGAGCTGTCAGTCAAGATCGAATATTGCTTCAACAATCGCCTCCTCTTCGCCGATTATGCCGATCCGCATGCATAGCGATACGGCTCATCTCATCCTCACGGACTATTTACCCGTATTGTACGGAGATACGACTCTTTGGGAAGGGCTGCAATGGACGACAGGCGAAGCCGTTGATTGCGTCAATCTCGTCGGGTCGCGTAATATCGTGCAAGAGATGGATATTATCAATCGCGATCATTCGATCCATTCCATTGCTTTTCAGGACAAGAGCGGTAGTTTCGCGATCCCGGTACTGCCTGCTAAACCGGTGCGCCAAGCGCTGATCTCTCTGGGTTACGAGGAGGGCAAACTGCGCGTGGGGTTCTATGACGCGGTGGTGAACCCCAGTTTCGAAGCCTATATCCAGAACCGCCTTATCGATCATTCATTATGGCAGGCAAACGAAGACGGATCCTGGACGCTGGATCTGACCAAAGAACAGGCTCCGTCTGGCCGTAGCTATCTGCGCGTCTTCGCTGAGGATGAGACCTATCTCTATAACGACCTCTTGCTGCCGATGCAGGACGGGCGTATCATCACCGATGCTTCGGAACTCAATCGCCATGATCAGCAGGCGCAGGTGCTCTACTCCATTCTGATTGATCGTTTCTATAACGGCAACACGGCCAATGACTGGAAGATGAACAGCCCGGAGGTGCTCGATATAGTGGATTATCAGGGAGGTGATTTAGCCGGCGTCACCGCTAAGATCGAAGAGGGTTATTTCGATCGCCTCGGCGTGAACACCCTGTGGATCAGTCCGATCACCCAGAACCCGTGGGATGCGTGGGGATGTTATCCATTCCCCAACGGCAATAAATATGACTCCACCAAGACCTATACCAAGTTCAGCGGTTATCATGGTTACTGGCCGATCTACGCAACGCAGTTGGACAGCCGCTTCGGCACGCCGGAGGAGCTGCACACCTTATTGAATAGCGCGCACGCGCACGGGATAAATGTCGTGCTGGATTACGTAGCGAACCATATGCATATCAATTCGCCTACGCTGCAGGAGCACCCCGATTGGCACACCGATTCGATCCTGCCGGACGGCAGAAGGAATTTCGAGTTATGGGACGAGGCGCGCCTAACGACATGGTTCGACAAGCATATTCCTACCCTCGATCTGGAGCGTCCGGAGGTGTGCGAAGCGATGACGGATAGTGCGCTTTACTGGCTCGCCAATTACGATCTGGACGGTTATCGCCATGACGCCTGCAAGCATATTCCCGAGGCATACTGGCGGATCCTGGGTCAGAAGATCGCTACCCGCTGGCCGGGCAGACCGATCTGGATGATCGGCGAGACCTACGGCAGCCCCGAACTCATCGGAAGTTATGTCAAGACCGGAATGCTCAATGCCCAGTTCGATTTCAATGTCTATTTCACCACGCGCGAAGCGCTCTGCGGACTTACCGGAATGGACCAAGTGATGCAGAATGAACTGACTTCGCTCCGCACTTACGGCGCCCACCACACAATGGGTAATATCTCCGGCAACCACGACCAGATCCGTTTTGCCTCCATTGCCGGCGGTGCTATCGATATTCATTCGCAAGGAAAAGAAGAAGGCTGGACTCAAGAGATCGGTATCGGCGATGCTGAGACTGCTTACCGCCGGGCTCTGCTGCTTGAGGTGATCAATATGACCCTGCCGGGCGTACCCTGTATCTATCAGGGCGACGAATACGGAGAAGTAGGCGGCAACGATCCCGATAACCGCCATCTTATGCGTTTCGAAGGTCTGAACGAAGAGGAGCAAGCCATGCGCGAGAAAGTGGCGGAACTGATTCATCTCCGCCGAAACTCCATGCCGCTGCTCTACGGCGAGTTCATACCGCTGATCGACCGGCCGGACGAGATCATCTACCAGCGTATCTATCTGGGTCAAAAAGTGACGGTAACCATCAATAGAAAAGATTTGAGTTATCAAATCGTTTCCGAGTGATAATTGACGATTTTAAATTAATATTTATGAAAAAGACTTTCTTTTTGCTTTTGGCGGCGATAGCGATGATCAGTTGCGCCGACCAGACCAACCTGCGTCACCCCAAATGGGCGTACGACGCTACGATCTATGAACTGAACACCCGTCAGGCTACGCCCGAAGGAACCTTCCAAGCCGCAGAGGCACTGCTGCCTGCGCTGCGTGAGAATGGCATTGATATCATATGGGTGATGCCGTGCCAGCCGATCGGTAAGATCACCCGCAAAGGTACGCTCGGCAGTTACTACTCCATCGTCGATTATTGTGCAATCAATCCTGAGTTCGGTACCCGCGAGGACTTTGAGCATTTCCTTGCTGCCGCTCATAAGCAGGGCTTCAAGGTGATCCTCGACTGGGTGGCAAACCACACGGCGCCGGATAGCGAATGGACTAAAAACGAAGGATGGCACTACCGAGATAGTCTCGGAAACCTCATGGTGCAGTACGACTGGACCGATATCTCCAAACTGAATTACGGCAACCAGGCCATGCGCGAAGAGATGCTCAAGGCGATGCACTGGTGGATGGACTCGATCGGTATTGATGGTTTCCGCTGCGATGTAGCAGGCGAGGTGCCTACCGATTTCTGGAACTGGGCAATGGGCGATTTGCGTCAGACCTATCCGCAGATGTTCACCCTCGCCGAGGATGAAGATAAGGCGCAGGAACTGACCGAAACCGCTTTCGACATGTACTACGGATGGACATTGCACCATATTATGAACGAAGTGGCGCAGGGCAAGAAGGGCGTAGAGGATCTTTGGGCTTATTTCGAGAAAGCAGACACCACGATCCGTTCCGAAGCTATCCGCATGAACTTCATTTCCAATCATGACGAGAATAGTTGGAATGGTACGGAACAGGAACGCATGGGCGAGGCAGTGTCTCTCTTCGCAGCATTCTGTTATGTGGTACCGGGCATGCCTATGATCTACACGGGCCAGTTGAGCGGAAACCACCACCGTCTGGAGTTCTTTGAGAAAGACCTGATCGACACCGACGAGGCTTATGCGCAAGCCGATCTGTATAAATCGCTGAACGCGCTGCGCGCACGTAACAAAGTGCTCTTCTCGCCGGAGGTAGGTGCTCCGATGGTGCGCATCCCTGCCGACAACGAAACTATCTTCGCATGCGCGCGTAAGAATGAGGGGCGCGGGCATGATAATACCGTTATTGCCGTTATGAACATGAGCGGCGAGGAGCAGGAGGTAACACTCGATCTGACAGGTTACGAAGGCAAATACAGTTGTCTTTGCGGCAAGAAGGTTCAGTTGGAGACCGCACAGAGCTTCTCAATGAAACCCTGGAGTTTCAAGATCTTCGAGAAATAACCGGTTGACTATACGATAGTTGACTTGTTGTCTAATAAAAAATCCCGAACGAGTGGTTCGGGATTTTTCTTTTTACGCCATGGCACCGTTGACTTGGATGACTTGTCCGGAGACATAGGAGGAAAGGTCGCTTGCCAGGAAGAGCGCTACTTTTGCTACCTCTTCGGGTTCGCCTCCTCGGCGCATCGGAATCATTGATACAAACTGCTTGAGCGTCTCTTCGCTCAATGCTTTGGTCATGTCGGTAATAATGAATCCCGGGGCGATAGCATTAGCGCGTACGCCGCGGCTGCCTAACTCTTTCGCAATCGATTTAGTCAGAGCGATAATACCGGCTTTCGAAGCGGCGTAGTTTGCCTGCCCTGCATTGCCGTTAATACCTACTACTGAACTGAGGGAGATAATCGATCCGCCGCGCTGCCTCATCATTACGGGTGTTACTGCGTGGGTGAAATTGAATGCCGATTTGAGGTTCACCTCAATCACTTGATCCCATTGCTGCTCGGTCATACGCATGAGTAGCGTGTCACGCGTGATTCCGGCATTATTGACCAGAATATCAATCCGCCCGAGATCAGCCACCACGGCCTCTACAACCTGATGTGCCGCCTCAAAATCAGCAGCATTGGAGGCGTAGAATTGCACCTTCACTCCAAGCGCAGCTATCTCATCACGCGTTGCTTGAGCCTGCTCATTGAGTTCCAGATCCGTGAACGCGATATCGGCTCCTTCGCGGGCGAAAGCCAGTGCTATCTGTTTGCCTATTCCGCGGGCGGCACCCGTAATCAAGGCTACTTTATTCTCTAATAACATTTTCTTACAATTTAACGTTTGCGGAGCAAACCATTTTAACTATTTAACCATTTAACGTGACTATGTCATTCCTCATCGATAGGGAAAACGCCCGTGGGATGGAGGATCGTATATTGGCTCATCTCTTCGTTGGAATCGAATCCCACGCCGCGGATGATACTCTTCTCCCGCGTGATATGGATGGTGGTGTCGGAGAAAACGCGGTGGGTCTTCTGGTTCCATTGCAACAGCGGAGTATCGAACTGTTCACCTTTGCGATTGAGCGCGTGTACATTCCCGCGCAGCGTCCATATCTGCAGGTTCTCGTCGTAATGGGCATAATCGGCTTTGAGCGAAGCCTGCACCGCCAGATCGGGATCGAACTGCTCCATATATATCCCGTCAGGGAACTCCTGATAGGGAGGGTCGGTCTTGTCATAGATCAACCATTGCGGTGCCTCGATGCGATAGCGGGTGATGCCGGAGTCCGAGATCAGCGTACTCACGCTGTCTGTACGCAGCGCCGCTATCTGTTCGCGCGGCACACTCTCGCCGTTCTGGATAACAGTGCTATCCGAACAGGCATAAAAAAGCATAGCGAGTACCACAGGGATACTCGCTATGAGAATCTTATCGGATGACGGTTGTCTCACCTATCCATCCTCCTACATAATAAGTCGAGCCCGAGAACTCGTTCGGCAGGTCGAAGCGCTCCTCTTTCGTCGGGAAATACTTGCTGTACGACGAGATGAACTCCGAAGCCTGTGCCTCAACCGACGGATCAATCTGTTTTGCCTTCTGGAATTTATCTACGGCAGCCCAGTAAACGGTCTTGTTCAGGATACGGCCCTTGTTATCGTTCGCGTAGGGCTGCGAAGATGCGTAGCACATACCGATGATGATATAGCAGCGGCCCTGACCTTTGTTGATACCCAATCCCTGAAGGGTTGCAATCGACGCCAACGCATATTTGCGTGCCTCCGGATATTTGCGCAGGTTGTTATAGCAATAGAACGCCGCATTGTACTGATAGTCAGCTACATCCTCCAGCGCATCCTCTACCATCGCCAGTTTGATTGCCTGGTCGTAATAAGCGATTGCCTGCTCGTAGTCGCCTTTCTTGGCCGCCATCGAAGCGCAACCGGCTGCCGACTCCTGGGTCGGTTGCAGTTTATGCGCTGCCTCGCATGCTGCGAAATAGACATCGCTCTCCGTGCAACGAACGCGGCGGTAGAGTTTGGCGATCTTCTGCAGCATATCCAGATTTGTCAGGTTCTCTTTTACTACGGCTGCATAGATCTCATCGAGTTTGGAGCAGTCAGCTGCACCCGATACAGCGAAGATATTGTCTACATAATCTTTCTGTTTGCCGGCGATCTCAGCGTTCTTGTTATTGGTGTTCGAAGCCTGTTCGCCCAGATAATTGCTGGCTAACTCATAATCAGCGATGAACTGCTCTGCTTTTCCGTTCGGATCTTGTTTGTAGAGCGCGTAAGATACATCTACGAGTTTTACGAGCACCATAATCTTGCTGTTAGCGCCCATGCCTTCTACACTCTGGTGCAAGCACTCACGCGCCTCAACCAGCTTCGTCTCACCGAAGAAATCTACATAAGCCAGACCCTTCTCACCCAAGATATAAGCCTTCGGGTATTTGGGATCGTTGCCGAAGAAACGGATACGTTTGTCCTGCATCTCTACAGCCAGATTTGCCAAACGCTCTTTCTCTGCGGGATCCGAAGTAGCGCGGTACAGCGCCTCTACGATCTTCGCGCCGTCGGTGTAAATCGATTTGTTGGCGTTCGGGCAAGTGGAGTAAACATTCCACCACGGCTCGTACGCATCAGCATACATCTTGTTCTTCACCGATTCATGGAAGAGCGATACGTTCACTACGCACTCCTCCGTGATCGTCGGTTCTTCTTCTACTACAGGAGCCGCTTGAACCGGGGTCTCCGTACCTACTTTGGTAGGTTTCTTCGCGCAAGCCAGAGCCGGTATTACCGCTGCAAGCGCCATCAAAAGGGTTGTTCTGATTTTCATAATCGTTGTATTTTATTGTTGTTAGTTGCTTGTTTTCCGGAATTTCCGGATTTTCCGGGTATTCCGGATATTCTGGAATATCTGGGTCGTTTCAATAACCGTGCCAAACTACAATCGTCTCTTCATAAACCAAGTTTCGGCGATGGAGGCTCCGATTGTGAACCGCAGCGAGTGATCCTCCAGACTGTTAGGGCTGCCGCGGTGCGTATATTCGATAGTGGTGTTGATCACTGTACCGATCGTCCAGAGCGGGAAACCGATACCTATCGAGGCGGATATTTTCTTGGCTCCGATAGCGGCGAGATACTCATCCTGCATGTTCAGACCGGCGCGCCAGATCATCCTCTCGGCGTAATTGCGTCCGAAGGGGTTGTGCCGGTACTCGAAGCCGAGGGCAAAGCGGTTACGGTCTCTCAGACCGCTGTATTTACCCTCCATGCCGTTGTACAGCGCCGACGCCATACATTGCCGCTCGTAATCGAAGGCGACCGTCAGGCGGTTATCCCAGTTATAGGAAGCGCCTACGCCCCATACCATCGGCAGCTGCCATCCGTCCTTGTACATATAGACCGTGTCGTTGGTCTGCGACTCGTAGGTATAGAGATCGCTATGGAGTTTGAGCCGCGGCTCGAAGACCGCACCTGCGTTGATTGTGTGTCTGCCCCATGTGTGGAAGAGCTGTGCGCCGGCACGGAAACGTACGTTGCTAACCGACAGCATCTCGTATTGGATAGTGGAGTTCAGTCCTGTCTCTGTGAAAGTCAACTGGCGCATATGGCTCAGATCGCCCCACATATAATAGACATTGGCGCCGAGGGCTAACCAGTTCATGATATTAAAACTCAGACCGCCGTACACCTGGCTGATATTTCCTTCGCCCTCATAATTGGTGGTGTAGTGATAACTGCCTCCTGCCAACGAATCGGAGAGGGCGATGGAATAGCCTACGGAGCTATAGGGCTGGAGCCCGACGGACATAGCGATCCATTTCTTGAAAAGCGGGAACTGCATCGTCACGTACTCGAGGTTACCGTTCGCCTTGTTCTTCATGCCTCCGGCATCACGGTAGCGGCTCCAGTTGGCGCTTGCGGCGATGTCGAACATAAAGGTAAGCGAGTCGCAGGAAGTGTACGAGGCAGGCTGCGCAGGGTTGATCGCACGGTTATTACGCATACCGAACCCTACTCCACCCATCGCGCGGTAACCCGCCGGCACATTCTCGTTCATATCGCCGTACGCGTCCCGGGAGAAGGGCGAACTGGTCATGTTCTGTGCTATACCGGTTGTCGCTACTACGATAGCTACCAGCAAAAATATAGTTCTAAGTTTTCTGTCCATTTTCTGTCTTTCGTCTTTGAGCGAAGCGGTCTTTACTCTTTGAGCGAAGCGGTCTTGTTAAATCTCAATATCTCGTTCAGTCCGATCAGCACCAGGTGCTTCTCGTGCCGCATTGTTCTGTTCTCCGTGCGCGATGAGCGTACGTTATTCAGTATATAGGGTGCGTTTCCGCCAGTGATGAAGGTCTGGAAATGCGGTACCTTCTCGCGCAGCGTGCGCATGTATCCTTTTACTTCGTATGCGATCCCGCGCACCACTCCGGCAGCGATCGCATCGCGAGTGTTCTTGCCGAAAAGCGGAATCAGTTCGTTTTCGTCCACCTCCACCATCGGCAGTTTCTTTGTCATCCGCTGCAGCATCGTCAGCCTCATCTTCAGCCCCGGCGCAATGTTTCCGCCCATATATTCGCCTTCCGCGCTCACGAAATCATAAGTGATTGCCGATCCCAGATCGATAATCAGCAGGTTCTCCTGCGGGCAGAGACATTTTGCTCCTACCGCCGCCGCCAGACGGTCCTGTCCCAGGGTCTGAGGCGTGTCATAACGGTTGATGATCGGTACCGGTGTGTTGTGGTCAAAGAGCACAAAATGCCGTGAGCGGCGATGAAGCACATTCACCACAGCGGCTTCGATATCCACGACCGAACTGATGATCGAATCGGTGATATCATACAGATCGAAGAGGCGCTCCACATCAGCGGAAGAGAACGATTTGTAGATGAAATGGTTGATCATCTTTCCGTCGTCCGTCATCAGCGCCACTTTCGTCCGGCTGTTCCCTTGGTCAATACACAGGTTCAATACATTTACCATTTAGTCATTTACCATTTGGTCGTTTATTGTACCATATTGGTGTACAGGAACCGTTTGATGGATTTCTTAGGTGTCTTCTCAAACTCGTGCGGATAGAGTTTGAACAGTGCTATCTGTTCATAGGCGGCAAGCTCGGAGTTCACCTGCTTGCGTGCCTCTTCCATCTGTTCGTCCAGTTGTTCGCGTGTCAGTCCGCTGGCGTCCACCTCATTGTAATCGGGGCAGACGAGCGCCACGAGACGGTTGTCTTCCTGCTGCAGCACGAGAGACTCCAGCACGTATGGCATGTTATTGATCTTCGCCTCAATCTCCTCGGGATAGATATTCTGTCCGCTCGGTCCCAGGAGCATCGTCTTGCAGCGGCCTTTGATAAAGAGGAATCCGTCTTCGTCGAGCATACCCAAGTCGCCGGTACGGAGCCATCCGTCTTTGGTGAACGCCTCTTTGGTCGCCTGTGCGTTCTTGTAGTAGCCCTGCATGGTGTTCTCTCCGCGAACGACCACTTCACCGATGCCTTCGCTGTTCGGATCAAGGATCTTCACCTCCATGATACCTGCCAATGGTTTACCGCAGGAGTATTTTTTCGGTCCTTCTGTGATCGGGGTATAGCAGATCAGGGGCGCGCACTCGGTCATTCCGTAACCTACGGAGACAGGGAATTTGATACGGTACAGGAACGCCTCCACCTCGGGGTTGAGCGGCGCACCTCCGATAATCATCTGGCTGAACTCTCCGCCGAAGGCCTGAACCAGCTGTTCGCGGATCCTGGAGCATACCACTTCGTCCAGGAACGGCACTTTGAGCACCCAGCTTACGGGCGGTTTCTGGATCTGCGGAACGATCATCTTCTTGTAAATCTTCTCCAGAATCAACGGCACAGAGAGGATGACGGTCGGTTTGACCTCCGCAAACGCCTTCAGAAGTATCTTCGGACTCGGCGTACGGCCTACGAGCCAAGTGTGACCGCCGGCAGCAAGACAGCTCAGGAAGTCGAATGCGCATCCGTAGGCATGTGCCAGCGGCAGGAAAGTCACGAACCGCGAACCCTTATGGGCGATACCGCTCTCCAGACCGTAACGGACATTACCTGCCAGACCGTTCAGCGGCATAATCACGCCTTTGCTGAACCCCGTTGTTCCGGAGGTATAGTTGATACTGCCGATCTCACTGTTGGGACGCTCGTCGAAATGCAGGTCCTTCGCCCAGTAACCGTTCGGGTGCTTCTCCTTGTATTTCTGCGCGATAGCCTCGTAGTTGATCTTCTTCGGATCCAGCGCCAGCGAGATCGGGTGCCAGTCGTTGAGACTAACCGCCGCTTTCACCTTCGGGATCTGGTCCAGATCGATTCCCTCCCAGTTGATATCGCTGATAAAGAGCAGTTTGCTCTCCGAGTGGTTGATGATATGGATGGCGTCGTTCGCACGGAAATCCTGCAGGATCGGTACGATGATCGCTCCATAGGTCACTGTAGCCAGATAGACCGCCACCCAGTTGCTGTTATTGCGGCCCATTACGGCGATCTTGTCGTTCTTCTTGATACCGCATTCCTTGAAGAGGATGTGCAGTTTCTCAATATTGATGGCTAACTGGCCATATGTCAGCGTCACATTCGTTCCGTAATCGGTCACGGCTTCGCTCTCCCAGTTGTCACGGAAAGAGCGTTCGTACATTTTGACAAAATTGTACTTTTCTTCGGTCATCATGGTATTTAGTCCGTTATAGGTAATTCAATGGGAACGGGGATTTCCTGCACCGGCTCACTGCTGGAGCGGATGAAATAGACGCTGTCCACGACATACTGGCTGTTACCGCGCCAGGGCAATGTACCCAGATAGCGCTTCCAGTGCAACTTCACGCCTATATTCGAACCCTCTTCGATCTGCTTCGCCACGCGCTCGTCCTTCACGGAGAACTTCAGTTCGTTCGACTGGATGTTGCCGCCCGAAGGCGCCTTGAATCCGCGCAGGATCATCTTGCCCTCGTAGGTCTTGAAGAGAAATCCCTCTTTCTGGAAATAATTGATATCCCCCTCGTTCACGCCTTCGCCGTAAACGAAACAGAACTTCACGAAAATAAAGATCGCCAACGCCAGCACGACGATGACCGAACTCCATGTGATTACTTTTCCTTTTGTTGTCATATTTGGTTTGTTTTTTTGCCTATTTTCCAAAATCGGCTACAAAGGTACGGCTTTTTTTTGACATATGCAAATTATTCGCAATAAAAAATATATGTACCCCTTCCTTTTATGGAAGGGGCATGGCTGCAGCGCGCATTTACGGCGCACCGGACGGATGTGCGGATAAGCAATAATCGTTCCGTGCGGATGTGCGGATAAGAACAGGACCATCACGGGACCATGTCCTGAGAACGACCTGAGAAAAGTACAATCAGAACAAAAGATATACGATTATTAAGATTTGCCTGATCACGGCTTGACCACGACTTGCCCTCGACTTAACCACGACTTGCACCCGACTCTAATTCGGGCTGTTTTGGGGCAAAAAAGTATACGATTATTAAGATTATGAATAACTTAGTCCAATAACGGCACTATTTTATCCAAGAAATGTTCTATTAATGGCGCAGTATCTTTTGTGTTTCTCCAGAAAAAAACATTGGTTTCATTGCCATCAAACCAAAATCGTATTTCACGTACGCGACATATATCTCTTGTTATATCGCCTTGAAAAACAATCCAGAAAGGTAAATTAGGTGATTTGATTTTACTTCTCTTACGCAGTAACTTTAATAAACCGGGTGTAAAGTATTTGCATAGTCTTTCATGTGCATTTCCTCGTCCTGCTGCACGCGTCTTGCCTTCCACCCAACCATCTTGTCTCTTTAGTTCTATATAAATCGTTTTGCCAGTTATTTTATTTCTTATTAGGCAATCAGGCTTAATTCCATGCTTTTGTATTTTTTCTTTAGGTACATATATCTCCGATAACTCCGTCTTAGAAAGAGGAACTTCAACGTAGATATTATTAAAGTCTTTCGGCTGAGAAATGATTTCATAATCAGTGTCTTTAAATAGTTCGTTAAACACTTCCACGAATTTGTGTTCTGCTACTGTAGCTTTTTCTCCACCATAAGTTTGCCATTTTCGGCGCAGTCTGTTAGCTTCACTACCCATATTATGTTATAATTAAAAACGCCTATTCAATAGGAACAAGCGCCATGTTAAACTTAGTTCCCTTAAAAGGAACATAGGTAATGGAGCAAGGAACGAAGTCGGCAAACTTTGATGACTACCCCCAATACCTATGTTCTCATACACAGGTAGTTGGGACATATATCCTTGTCATCTATAAGTTTGCCGACTCGTTCCTAAGATATATGCCAAACTATAACACTATTTTTAAGAAGTTATTCTTCTCTAATATCAAGTCCCCACACATCCCATCCTTTGGGTTTATGACGTGCAAAAAGTTCTATCTTTTTTTGCGTGGGAAACATAAGTTCTATATCGTGTAGAACCTCTATAGGTTTTCTACTATGCTCTGTTCGGGGCACTCTAATTAACTGTTGTATATTTCTTGCTCCACGTGGAGAAGGAATTCTACCGTGTTTAAACACCAAGCATAATTCACAATTAGATAAAGTATATTGCCCAGGATTATGATTCATCTTATCCCAGACAAAAGCCACCGTCTTGTATTCAAATCCCCATGCTTCTCCAAGTCTAATCCCTTGTGCCAAATGAGGATTTGTCACCCACATAAACAACAAACAATCGTCTTTGCAAATTTTGTGCAAAGGCATTTTCATTAATTGTTCAGTCTTTACTGTGGGATATTTGAAATTAGCAGCACTTATAAATATATCTTTTTCCCAATTAGGGTTCTCAGACTTTTTAGAACTCTTATCAAACTGCATTTTTCCCCCATAATCCCACGGTGGATCGGCATAAATGATATCATATTTTTCATCGGGGAAATCAGGATAAAATTCCGGTAATTCATTATGCATAGTTCGCCTATTTTGCTCTGGTGCATATATCCGATAACCTGAAATAGATGCTTTGGGCGATTCTTTTGGGACAGTGTATGCAATATCATCAAATAACTGTAGTGTCTGTTGCATAATAAATTAATTTCAAAATCTCTTGCAAAAGTACAACTTTTTTTTTATATATGCAAGAAAACGGATTAAAATTGTTGATTTTTCTTGTGTTACTCCAATAAAGCAAACGCTTCTTTTAATCAAACACAGCCGATAACGCGTTGCAAAATTACAACAAAAAAATGACATATGCAAGAAAAACGCACAAATATTTGCACATTTCAAAAAATTGTAGTACCTTTGCAGCCGATTTATGAAAATCACGCCTTCGGGCAATAAAAGAGGATGGATTTGACTGCTTGCAACCTCGTTAAAAGAATGCTAAAACTTGTGCCACAAGACCAAACAGTCACTTGTGGCTAATTTTTTTGACAATAACAGATGAATTATTTATTTACCAGCGAATCGGTGTCCGAAGGACACCCGGACAAAGTGAGCGACCAGATATCGGACGCTATATTGGACAATATGTTAGCGCAGGATCCGCAAGCACACGTGGCCTGCGAGACACTCTGCACAACCGGTCAGGTGGTCATCGCCGGCGAAGTGAGTTGCAATGGATGGGTCGATGTGCAGCAGATCGCACGCAAGACGATCGCCGAGATCGGTTACACCAAAGCCGAGTATAAGTTCGAAGCGGAGAGTTGCGGAATCCTCACCGCGCTTCATGCCCAGTCAGCGGACATCAATATGGGTGTGAGCCGCGAGAACGCAGAGGAACAAGGCGCAGGAGACCAGGGAATGATGTTCGGTTACGCCACCGACGAGACCGACAACTTCATGCCGCTGACGCTCGATCTCGCGCACACCTTAGTATATACCCTCGCGCGCATCCGTAAGGAAGGCAAACAGATGACCTATCTTCGTCCGGACAGCAAGAGCCAGGTGACGATCGAATACGACGAACACAACCGTCCCGTGCGCATCGACACCATCGTGCTGAGTACGCAACACGACGAGGAAGTACAAAATACAAAAGTTACGCCGGAGCTGATCAAACAGGATGTGATCGGGATCCTGTTGCCGAGAGTTGCTACCCGTGACAGCCGTTACGGACACCTGCTGCACGCTTTTCTGGAGGACAAGAACGCCAAGTTGTTAGTGAACCCGACCGGTAACTTCGTGATCGGCGGTCCTCACGGCGACACGGGTCTGACAGGACGTAAGATCATCGTAGACACCTACGGCGGTCGCGGTGCCCACGGCGGCGGTGCGTTCAGCGGCAAGGATCCGTCCAAAGTGGACCGTTCGGCGGCTTATGCTGCACGATGGATAGCCAAGCATCTGGTAGCAGCCGGAGTGGCGCATGAAGCGTTGGTACAGGTGAGTTACGCCATCGGTGTAGCCGAACCCGTATCAGTCTATGTCAACACCTTCGGATCGGCAATGATCGACAAGAAAGATGCAGAGATCGCGCAGACCGTACAGCAGCTCTTCGACCTGCGTCCGGCAGCCATCATCCGTGATCTGAAACTCACCCAACCGATGTATGAGGAGACCGCGCGTTACGGTCATGTAGGACGCACTAACGAGCTGGTAACCAAGACCTTCCTCGACTCGGACGGAAAAACATACACCAAAGAAGTAGAATTATTCACATGGGAGAAACTCAACCGATTAGCAGAAGTAAAGGCCGCCTTTGGCTTGTAATCGCAATCGTGCTCGGCGCGGTAGCTATCGACCAGTGGATCAAGATCGCTGTAGCCACCTCCATGGAGCTTAACACCTCCGTGGCTGTCACGCCGTGGTTCCATATCAGTTATGTTCTCAATAACGGTATGGCGTTCGGCATCGAGTGGTTCAGCAAGATCGCGCTGACGATCTTCCGCCTGATTGCGGTGGGGCTGTTAGGATGGTATATCGATCGGCTGCTGCGCCGTCCCGAGACACCTACCGGCTATATCGTTACGATCGCTTTCATTATCGCCGGAGCATTAGGAAACATCATCGATTGCGTGGCGTACGGTCAGTTTATGCCGGATCAGAATGCCGGATGGTTCTGCGGAAAAGTGGTGGATATGTTCTATTTTCCGCTCATCCATAACGGCGCCGGAGAAGTGCTCTTCTTCCGACCCGTGTTCAATTTCGCCGACAGCTGTATCACCTGCGGCGTGATCGCAATCATCCTCTTCTATTGGAAAGAACTGAACAGCACATTAGAGAAGACAGAAGAAAAATGAACCGCCTGCGTTTCCGGACACTGATCTTTTGTACACTGTCTTTGGTTACATTGTACTTCGCTTCCTGCCGTCCGCGGGGGATCCTGCATTCATGGGAGATGCGCGAAGTGCTCGTCGATCTGCATAAAACCGATGCCGTGATCCAGATGAACGGTCTTCAACACGGTCATGACGAAGCACGGTCGGCTTATTACGCGCAGACACTTGCCAAACACGGGATCACCCAGGCGCAGTTCGACAGTTCGCTTGTCTGGTACACCGCCCATCCGCAGCTCTTCGACAAGATATATCCAAAGGTGCTGGCGGATCTGAAAGCCGAAGAAGAGGCGTTTCTGGCGGCGCATGAAGAGGAACTGAAAGCCGGTCCGCGGATCAGCAAGAACACACCCGAAGAGACAGAAGAACGCGCCTTCAGCCGCACCGATCTGGATAGCATCCTATGGGTGACAGCACATAGTTACTGCACCGACTGGACACCCTTCCAAAGACCCTTCCGGATGATCGATCATCTCATCGAAGAAAACGAATAAAAGAAAAATGCATTAGCGGACCGCTAATGCATTATTTTATAGATCAGCTCTTTCCACAGATCAGCGTCTTTAGCCGACGGATTATTGATACCCTTGAGCCGTGCGTCCGTGTCCCGCAGATAACCGATGATCAGGAACACTTTCCCCGCCGGATACCGCTTTGCCGCCGCAGCATAGTCCCGCACGAAATACGGATTGATGCCTAACTCTTTCGCCACATTGCCCTGACTCTTATCCGGCAGATAATGATACATCAGCAGATTGGAGAAGAAAGAGAAGATCGGCGCCAGTTCGCGGATCATCGGATGATCCTTGCTGCCGGCGAAATACTGCGCAATGCGGTTGGCTTTCACCACATCGCCGCGTATCAGTGCCGATTGCATCTCAATACTGTTATAGTCCTTGGAGATACCTATATTCCGTTCCACCAGCGCCACATCGATCGTTTTCACACCCTCCGGACGACCGTCAATCAATTTGCGCAAAGCGCCTACGATAGCCGTCAGATCGGTACCGATATGATCCGCCAGCAATGGTGCCACACGCGGATCGATGGAAAGATCGGCACCCGATTGGTTGTACTCCGTGATATATGCAGTGATCCACCGCTCCACCTCGTAGTCCCGCAGTTTATCGGATTGCAGCCATGCTACCTGCGCATGATCGGCAACCTTCTTCCAGATCCCTTGCCGTTTGTCTGGTTTGCCGTTATAGCAGATGACGAGGACGGTCTGGGGCATGAGATTATCCACATACGCGTCAAGTGCCTCCCACCGTTTGACCGCCTGCGCTTCGCGGACGATGACAACCTTCCGTCCACCCATCATCGCGAAACCCCGTGCCGCCCCGATGACAGGCGCGATATCACCTCCCTGCAGATCGCGGCCATACACCACCTGCTGGTCAAACTCACGTGCCATCTCATCCAAAGCGTGCGTAGCAATGAACTCATAGACGGAATCTATGTAATAGGGTTCTTCTCCGCAGAGCACGTAGACCGGCTCGTACTTGCCCGCGCGCAAAGCACGCATGATATCTTCGTATTTTCTTACCATTACTCCCAATGCCTGTCTTTGGCAAATAGTCGTTTGAGTCCGCTATGGATAATGCTTGCGCGCATATGGCGTGCGTATGCAGGGCTGTATGCTCCGATACGGCGGGCATTCGCCATCCGTTCGCGCATCGTGTGCAGTTTGCGTGCAAACCGGTTATGAGGCGCAGGCGTCTGCGACTTCGGAGCGATGAGATGTCCCTCTAACATATCCGTCAGCAGGAGCTCCGCCTGTTTGGCAACCATAGGGGTATAGAGAGGCGCTTCCGATTCGGGCAGACCTAACTCATGGACGAGGAGATACATATATATCCGCCATGGTTCCAAGAGCCGTAACGCACGCAGATCCTTCGCCAGACGGGTGCGGTCTATCTGACCGTTATAATGGTGCAGCAGCAATGCCAGATCGCATAACTGACGGATGTTAGCCCCCGCAGAAAGCACGTGCTCCCAACTATGCAGGAAGACAAAAAGGGCATTGAAAGTCGGCTCGGGTACATTCACCTCCAGCCCCTTGAGATCCAATCGTTTGCATTGGCTCATTCCAGCTTTCTCCATTGCCTGATAGCGCCGCTCGTCACGCGGATGGCTCAACGCTACACTCACACGGTGAACCTCTATCGAGATCCCGTCTGCGATGAGGTTATAATGCTTATAATGATCCAGTTCTTCGTCGAACTTCAGCGCCGTAGGAAAAGTGTCCCGCATCACTGCACAAGCAGGGTGATACTGGTCCTTGCCGACAAACAGATCGATGTCTCCCCATGCCCGATAAGTCGAATCGGGATATAGCGCCGCCAGACCGGCCCCTTTGATCAACACCGGCCGGATGCTGGCTTTCGTCAGTGCCTGCCAGGCTTGCTCCAGCGTATAGTGGAGACGCGTATGCTGCTGGATCGTCTGCGCACAGATCATCTTCATCTGCATACGTAGCGCGGGCGTGAAGGCCTCCGCTATCTCGTTATGCGCAAACAGCATCGGGAACACCAACGGACCTACGCCCTGCGCAGCCCAGAGAGGGATATATCTCTCCCAATCGGCCTCGCGGACAGTCGTCTCAGGAAGCTTCTGCCCCCAGAGCGCCGCACGGATAACACTTGTATAGAAATTCTCTTTTTTAATCATGCGCTGTGAGTTTTACGGGTTAATATCGAACGCATAGTGAGGAAGAAATACTTCACATCCGTGCGGAACGGATGCGCAAGGTACTCCGTGAGATAGGTGTCCTCGCTGGCGAAGAGTTCTTCGAAGGTCTTGGGATGATCGATATAGAACGGCGGGATAAGTCCCGGTTTGGTCTTTGTCCGTTTCTCCTGCAGCCACTCCGGATAGGTGTCGAACATCGTTCGGCTCAACGGACGCACCCCTACCAATTTCACATCGCGTTTGAGCCAGTTGATAAGCATCGGCAGTTCGTCCAACCAATACTTGCGCATAAACCTGCCCCAAGAGGTGATACGCCAGTCATCATTCGATTTATCGGCGATATCCATTCCTCCGCGGGAATCGAAGACATATTGCTGAATATACTCGGCATACGGATGCATCGTCCGCATCTTGTAGAAATAGCGGATCTCCTTGTTCTTGCAAACCCTCGGCAGCTTGATCAGCGGTCCGTATACCTTGAACTGCTCCTGAGGATACGGCTGCGAATGGCGATGGGCATAGACATACTCGATATGCCCCATCGGTACAATCTCGTCGACCTGGAATCCGCAGTAGTAGAGTCGTCCGAGCACCTCTGTCTTGCTCAGCATGCGCTTGCGCCCCTTCGTGACATCATAATAGAGCCGGCTTGTGAGCAGCAACCGCGGCACCACACGTTTCTGGAAGAAATATAGACTATAGACGATCCAGTTGAGTACCGGAGGATATTTCGCTAATATCTTCGACTTGATATATTCCTGCGGCCGGTAGCAGCATACATACTTGCCCTCGTCCGGCAGCTTCTGGTTCACGATACAGAACCGGCGGTTGATTCCTTTTGCGTCATTGAGGAGGGTGAGATCAACCAGCGTATCATACTGGTAATCGGGAATCTGGAGGAAGGCAAAGCGGTTACGGTCGCACACAGCCTTGGTGAGCGTCTTGTCCAGATGGGCTTTCTCCAGCAGCATCTGATAGTCCTCCTCGGTGGTCACAGAGAGCACGGACTGGCGAACCGACTCCAGCGATTTAGCCGAACGATCCCCTTGTTTACGCGTCACATGCGCATCCGTCCGCTGCTCGATCTGCATCGCCGGAACCGTCATGTTAGTAGCGTATTTCCAGTAATGCTCCAGCACGACGACTACCGTCTCTATCGCGCCGACCAGAAGGATCGTCCATTGCGCCACGCGGGGAGACAAACCCCATGGCAAGAGCGGCAGGATCCACCAGCATAAACCGATCAGTATTCCTGCGTCCGCTACCAGCGACAGCAACGACTGCCAAAACCAGGTGTCTTTATAAGACCGATAGAGCTGCAGCGCCCATCCGATCAGCACCCAGAGTACCGCCAATATGCCGAAGAGCCCCCAATAGACACCCACGCCGCTTTTGGACGCCACTACGCGCCAGACCAAGCACATCGCTGCCGCTATCGCCCAGATAGCGAAATCAATCAATATACGTCTTTTCCAACCTTCTCGAAGCATAATTTAGAAAATAGCAATAATCAGCAGCACGAGCATCCACACGCTACAGATGATCTTGAGCAGCATTCCGCACATGAGACCAAGAAAACTACCCCATCCGGCTTTCAGCACCTCTATGCCTTCTTTGCCTCCGATCAATTCGCCGATAATTGCCCCCACAAACGGACCGATGAAAATACCCCACGGACCGATAAACAGTCCCACGAACACACCGATAGTACTGCCCCACATGCCATATTTGGTACCTCCGTAACGCTTGGTACCCCACGCAGGAACAACATAGTCCAAAATCGACACTACGATTGTTACGATCGCCCAGATCGTCAATGTCCACCAGGGAAAATCAACATACGAAGACCCTTGCGCCACCAGCATTCCGATATAGGAAATAGGCACTCCGGGAAGCCCCGGCACAATACAACCGATGATTCCTATGATCATCAGAACGCCGGCGATAACCAATAATGCGATATCCATACTGCGTTAAATTTCGCTGCAAAGATACTGCTTTTTTTTCAATTACGCAAGAAAAAACGAAAAAATTGCCGATAACTGAATTGCTGTGGTGTTATGCAATGAGTTTTTCGAGTGCAGCAGCGATCTCGTCCTTGTAGGCATTACCTGTCTCCGGATTGATCGGCAGCGCGCCGAAATCAAGTGTCACAAAGGGATGCATACTGTTGGAAGTAACGAGTTTGAGATCCTTGCGACCCTGACGAACCTCCATGATCTCCGAGAAGGGGACAATGATGCCTTGGGCATACAAAACACCGGTCTCTAAGTTGGCAAGGATGTTCCGGCCGGTGAGAATATCATGCTGATACCAAGTCTCATAATTGTCTCCCAGTGCCTCCTTGATCTGCGCCTCCGCCTGCGGATTAAGCACTTGGGCCTCCGCTCTCCATTGCTCACGTACGCGTGCACGCTCCGCAGCCGCCTCGCGCACATGTTCTTCATTCGCATTTACATACTCGTCTACCGAAGCGATATACTCTTTCGCTTTCAAGCGCAGACCGATGAGGATCAGCGTATCCGCCACGATCACTACACCCGGATAAACGAGCGTGCTGTAATACTGCTTGAGGGTCAGAGGGATGAAAATATAAGCTACCGCCAGCACCAGACCGCAGCAAAGCAGTATACGGCACCGGTTATGCGAATGTCTGATGGCATGAATCGTCTGCTCCCGAGTCACCTCGCGCACCACTTTCAGTCGCTCACGCGCATCGAACCACTGCCATACCAAGAAGAAGGAAACGAGCATTAGTCCAATCAGGACGAATAAGACTACATAAAGCAAAAATTCCAAGTTATCCATAGCACTATTTATTTTAAGGTTAATTTTATCCAATTTTGTAATTTGGTGCAAAGGTACGCTTTTTTTTCGACACAAGCAATAAAAATCGTATGTTTTACAACATAAAATATCTTTTTACTTGTGTATCTGCGTTTTTTTTTGTACCTTTGCGTTCGCATTTGGTCAATTATTGATTACAATTAAATATATTTAGTACAATGACAACACAAGAAATGAAAATTGCTTTCGAGCAAGCGTATGGTCACAAGGCCGAGAAGATCTTTTTTGCCCCCGGGCGAGTAAACCTGATTGGAGAGCACACCGATTACAATGGAGGAAGCGTATTCCCGTGTGCTTTGAGTTTCGGTGCATGGCTGCTGGTTGCGAAAAATAACGACCGCGTGCTGCGTTTCCGCTCAATGAACATGCAGGAAGTATATGAGATCGCTATCGATGCCATCGCTCCGCAGGCTAACCGCGCGTGGTGCAACTATGCTTTAGGGTGCATCGATATCATCGCACGCCGTCATCCGGAGGCGAAGTTAGAGAGTGGTTATGACCTGCTCTATTACGGCAATGTGCCCGCAGGCGCAGGTTTGAGCAGTTCGGCTGCCATGGAGGTGGTCACTGCCCGCGCTTTCACCGAAGAGATGGGCGTAAGTTATGCAGACGATAAGAAATACCGTACCGAACTGGCACTCATCGGTCAGGCATGTGAGCATGAGTACGCCGGTGTAATGTGCGGTATCATGGATCAGTTCGCTTCGGCGCAGGGAAAGAAAGATCATGCAATCCATCTCAACTGCGACACGCTGGAGTTTGAGCATGTGCCGGTTAAGTTAGAGGGCATCAAAGTAGTCATCACCAACACCCACAGCCCGCACCACCTTGACAGCGGCGCTTATAACGACCGCGTGCGTCAATGCCACACCGCCGTTGAGCAGATCAGCAAGGTGAAACCGATCAAATTCCTCGCCGAACTGACCGAAGAGGATTGGAAAGAGGTGGAGTCCGCTATCACCGACCCGATCGCCAAGAAGCGTGCGCGCCACGTGGTAGGCGAAGTAGCCCGAACAAGCGCTGCCGTTGAGGCGCTCAAGAAAGGCGAGATCGCTTATTTCGGCGAACTGATGACCGCCAGCCATGTATCGTTGCGCGACGATTACGAAGTGACCGGTCCTGAGTTGGACGCGCTGGCAGAGGCCGCTTGGCAGGTAGAGGGTGTACTCGGCAGCCGTATGACCGGTGGCGGTTTCGGTGGATGCACGGTGAGCCTCGTAAAGGACGAAGCCATTGAGAAATTCAAAGCCTTTGTTGGTGCCGAATATGAAAAGAAGACAGGGCTGAAGGCGGATTTCTATGTGGCTGAGATCGGAGACGGAGTAAGCCGGCTCGAATAATTGGTAATTCGTAATCTTTAATTCGTTTTTTCTGTGAAACAGATTCAATTCTATACGATTAAGAGCAGCGGCGGACTGAAGGCGGAGATTTCCAATCTCGGCGCGAAGATCACTAAACTGCTGGTAGCGAACCGCGCAGGGGAAGTCAAGGATATTGTTCTTGGCTTCCGCACTGCGGAGGAATGGCAGACCAAGGAGACCTATTTCAATGCCATCTGCGGACGCGTGGCGAACCGTATCAAGGACGGCAGGTTTACCCTTGACGGCAAGGAATACCGGCTACCGATTAATAACGGCACCAACAGCCTGCACGGCGGTGTGGAGGGTTTCAACGCCAAGATATGGGAGGTGACGGCGCAGAGTGCCTTTGAGATCACCCTGCATTACCGCGCCAAAGACGGCGAGGAAGGCTACCCCGGCAACGCGGATATATATGTCACCTATACGGCTACCAAAGACAACACCCTCCGCATCCATTATGAGGCGAAGACAGATGCGCCGACCCTCATCGCGATGACCAACCACAGCTATTTCAACCTCGCGGGCGAAGGCAGCGGACGAGTGGACGACCATGTGCTGCAGATCTTCGCAGACCGCTACACCCCCTTCGATGAAACAGCTTGTCCTACGGGCGAGATACTCCCCGTAACCGGCACACCGATGGATTTCCGTCAGCCGACGCGTATCGGTGATCGCATCAACGATCCCTTCTTCGCGCCCGGACGGGGCATCGACAATAACTGGTGCCTCTGCGACGGCGATGCGCCGAAAGAACTCCGTCACGCTGCCACCCTACAAGCCGACGGACGGATCATGGAGTGCTGGACCACCATGAAGGGGCTGCAGGTATATACCGGCAACTGGGTGGAGAAAAACGAAGGCAAGAGCGGACGGATCTACGATGAGCAGCACGCCGTCTGTCTCGAGGCGCAGAACTGGCCGGACAGCATTAACCATGCCGGCTTCCCGGACATCGTACTCCGCCCTGGAGAGAAGTTAGATGAAACAACCGAATACAGATTTCTATGATTAGTATATTATTAGCTATCTCAACCCTGCTGACCTCTTGGCAGTTCCGTCAGGAGCCGTCGCCGCAGATGCCGGAGGTGGATACCGTGTGGCACGAAGTGACGGTTCCGCACGACTGGGCGATCAGCGGTCCTTTTGACCGGGCAAACGACCTGCAGGAAGTGATTGTCGTGCAGAACGGAGAAAAGGAACCGACATGGAAAACAGGCCGTAGTGGAGGTCTTCCTTGGATGGGCAAAGGCCACTATCGCACGCGCGTGAAAGTAAATAAAGAGAAGTTCTACACGCTCGTCTTCGACGGTGCGATGAGTCATGCCGATGTATATGTCAACGGCGAAGAAATGGTCTATTGGCCCTACGGCTACAACACCTTCGACTGTTATATCCTGCCCGATCTGATCACCTCCGATAGCGTCGATATCGATGTCTTTCTGGAGAACAAGCCCCAGCAGAGCCGATGGTATCCCGGAGCCGGACTGTACCGCAATGTGCATCTGGTCGAGACCGATCCCGTCCATATTCCCACTTTCGGAGTATGGGTTCGCACGGAGCGCCTGGCGGATGATCATTCGCAGGCGGTGGTGGCGTTCGACATCGAGCTGCAGGACGGTGTGGAAGAGATCAAAGCCAACGGAAGTTACAAAGATATCAGCGTAGTGACGGATATTTACCAATATATGAAGACGGAGAAAATTGGTAGTATCCATGGCCAGAAAGGGCTGGTGCGCATTAACCGTCCTAAACTATGGTATCCGGAGACCCCGTATATGTATTACGCGGTGACACGTGTCATACGCACCTCCGCTGATGGTCAGCAAGTGGAATTGGACAGAGTGAAAACGGATTTTGGTATTCGTACGACCAGCTATACCCCGGAGCATGGATTTTTGCTGAACGGAAAGCCCTATAAATTCAAGGGCGTATGCCTGCACCATGATCTCGGTCCGCTCGGCGCTGCAGTCCATAAAGACGCCCTGCGCCACCAGCTGACTATGCTTAAAGACATGGGATGCAACGCCATACGGACCAGTCATAACATGCCCGCGCCCGAGTTGGTGGACTTATGCGACTGGATGGGTATCATGCTTTGTGTGGAGCCTTTTGATGTGTGGAACTATGGCAAGACCGAAAACGACTACCATGTGGAGTTCAAAGAATGGTGGCGGTGGGACATCACCAACATGGTGAAGCATTACCGCAGCAACCCGTCCGTCATGTTGTGGTCCAGCGGCAATGAGGTGTGGAACCAAGTCAAGCCGGACGGCATTTCCATAGTGACCATGCTCCAGGAGCTTTTCCACCAGCTCGACCCTACCCGTCCTGTCACCAACGGTATGGACCAGGCTATGCATGTCGTCAATAATGGTTTCGGAGCGGCCGTGGAACTCCCCGGATTCAACTACCGAACCAGCCGATACGAAGAGGGATACGAGAAACTGCCGCAGAAGATGATCTTGGGGTCCGAGACGGCTTCCACCGTTTCTTCCAGAGGCGTGTATAAACTGCCGGCGAAGATCCAACCCGATGCCATGTATGCAGACAAGCAGTCTTCCGGTTACGACCTCGAATACTGTGCATGGTCGGGGCTGCCCGAACAGGATTTTCAGCTCCAGGACGACTACGACTGGACGCTCGGACAGTTCGTCTGGACCGGCTTTGACTACCTCGGCGAACCTTCGCCCTATGACACCGACGCATGGCCCAGCCATAGCTCCTATTTCGGAATCATCGACCTCGCGTCGCTGCCCAAGGATCGCTTCTGGCTCTATCGCAGCCAGTGGAACAAAGAGGACGAGACGCTCCATCTGCTGCCCCACTGGAACTGGAAGAAGGGCGACAAAGTACCTGTCTTCTGCTACACCTCTTATCCGGAAGCGGAGTTGTTTGTAAACGGCAAGAGTTACGGCAGACTGCGTCATGCAACCGCCGAAGAAACCAAACAGATCGCCAAAGGAAAGAAGATCAAAGGCGTGAGCCAAATGCCGAAAGTAGGCAAGTTCAAAGTGCCCGAATGGGGGTCTGCGCCCCGCCCCGAACTCCTGCCGAGATACAGGCTCATGTGGTTTGACATACCGTATGAACCCGGCACGATTCGCGTAGTAGCATACAAAGAGAACGGCGAGGAGGCAGATGCGAGAATTATATTCACAGCGGGAGAACCGGATCATTTGGAAGTAGAGTGCGCCAATAAGGGTGAGCATCCAAGCGAATTACTCTACTACACCATTAGAGTGGTGGACAAGAACGGTCACCTCTGTCCGTTTGCCGGCAATCTGATCACCTACGAAGGAGAAGGGTTTGTAGGAGCTGCCAACGGCGACCCGACTTGTCTGGACAGTTTCGTGGAGCCGAAGATGCACGCCTTCGCAGGCCAGTGCACATTCATAGTAAAAAAGGGCTGCCGAGGCACCTTCAAAATGCAGTGAATCCCGACGGTCAGCCGACGGTCAACCGACGGTGAACCGTGACGAAAGAACCGTGACGAAGAGATGGAAAAGAGAAAAACAGCCTGAGCGTTTGGCTCAGGCTGCTTTTTATTCGGCGAGGATGGTAGCCGAATAAGGTTCCACGACAATGTGTCCCGTTTGGATCTTTCCCAAGCCGGGAGAGCAACTTGCCTGACCGTCATGCACCAGAACGGTATATTCCGCCTCCGGCACTTCGGCGGAGACAGACGCGCCGCTGCCGTTCAGCAGTACGATAAGGGATTTGGCAGTGTCGATCCCTTCCAGGCCTTTGATTCGGTAAATGATCAGATGGTCGTTCTCCGTCGGCAAAAACTCCACGTGGCGGTTAACCAACTCTGCAGATCCCAGACGGAAACCCTTGTGCGCACGGCGGATAGCTATGATCTGACGGTAATAATCCGCCAAATCATATTTGTCGCGGTTCTCCCATGGGATAATATTGATACTGTCGGGGCTCTGATAACTGTTGTCGATACCTTTCTTGGTGCGGTATAGTTCTTCTCCGCCGTAGATAAAACTCATTCCCTGCGATACCAGGACTGCTGTCTGCGCCAGTTTGTTCATTCGGATCTTCGTTGCCTCTGTCTCTTCGCCGGCACTGACATCGATCCGGTCTCTCAAACAATAGTTGTCATGGCAGGTGATATAACTAACATGTTGCATCGGTTCACCGCTCCAGCCTTCTCCAAAGCGGTTGTTCTGATAATTGACTGCTCCTGTCAATCCGAAGCAGACAGCCTCTTTGTTCTCCGCCTTACCGGAAGCGAACCCTCGTTCGTGATCGAATGGCGAACCGATAAGCGCGTTCCGTATATCGTCGCTGAAAGCACCTACTCGCGGCATTTGATAGGTATACTGCTTCATGGCGAGTTGCTCATAAGGGTATGCCGGAGCCATTGCAGCCCATCCTTCTCCGTAGGTAAGGATCGTCGGATCTATCTCGTCCAACGCAGCGCGGATCTGGCGCATGGTCTCCTGATCATGGATGCCCATGAGATCGAAACGGAAACCGTCTATATGGTATTCCCGTGCCCAGTAGCAGACGGACTCGACCATAAACCGACGCATCATCTCATGATCCGATGCGGTCTCATTGCCGCAGCCGGAGCCGTTCGCATAACTGCCGTCCTCATTCAAACGATAGAAATAATACGGAACTACGCGTCCCAAAGCACAACCCTCTGCATCATAGGTATGGTTATACACAACATCCATCACCACCCTGATTCCGGCTGCATGCAGCCGCTGGATCATCAGCTTTGCCTCACGGATACGGACAGCCGGATCGTACGGATCGGAGGAATAGCCTCCTTCCGGCACGTTGTAATTCACAGGGTCGTATCCCCAGTTATATTTACGGTTGGACGATTTACCATTTCCTATAGAATCTGTAGAATTTTCATTCTTAACCGTTTGGGTTTCATCAATACTGCCATAGTCAAACATAGGCAGGATCTGCAGATGGGTGATTCCCAACTCTGCGAGGTAGTCCACCCGTTCTGCCATTCCGGCAAACTTGCCTTTGTGGGTCACGCCGGAGAAAGGAGACATTGTGAAATCACGGATATGTGTCTCGTAAACTACAATATCCGTAGGATCCGTCATTGCCGGACGGATATCGTTCTCCCATCCTTGCGGATCCGTCTTGCGCATGTCGATGATTGCTGCGCGGGCACCGTTCACAGAGACGGCTTTTGCAAAAATACCCGGAGACTCGGCTGCCCATTCGCCGTTCTGGTAGGAACGGACGGTATAATACTTGCCGGCTTGGTCTCCTTTGACGGTGGCGCGGTAGAAATCTTGTTTGTCTCTGGTAAGCGCGATGGTTTGGAAGTCGGCTGTTTGCGGATCGTCGTAAAGCCGCACCTCCATCTGGTCTGCGCTGTTCGACCAGAAAGCAAATTGCGTCTGGCTCGGGGCATAGAGACACTCGTCCTCCAAGCGTGTCTGCTTGGCGGTACAGGACAATAACAGTAGCGAAAGCATACTAATGAAAATGTTTCTCATAGGATTTAAGGGTATTGCTGTGTTTTTTATCTTGGGGATTGATAAACAGGTGCAAAGGTACTACATTTTTTTCGAATAAGCAAATTATTCTGCTTTTTTAGGAAATTTTGTAGAATCCTATAGCGTCGCATAGAAGAGAAGAATAGATTAGCACCGCATAGAAGAGAAGAATAGCCCGAGCAAACGCCCGGGCTATCTTTTTTGTCAGAAAGGGAAGATTATTCAGCACAAGCTTTCCACTTGGAGTTCTCTGAATAATCAACGGTTTGAGCAGTCTCGGTACCGAACTTGATATTCGGGTTTCCGTACTCGTTAAGCTGATCAAGTGTTTCATCGTACTCAAGGAGCATAATCTCATTGCCCCAACCACCTTCAAGGCCTGCGAATTTATACTCGTCAGACGGGAATGCGCTAACCGTTACTTTGTAGGTGTTACCCTCAACGAGCTCCATCGGGATAAAGGTTGCCCAGTTGGAAGCAGCGAAAGAACCAACGATTGCAGGAGTCTCTGCGCCACAGGTGTTGCTCGGAGCAACGAGCGTAATGGTGTAGCTCTGCTCAGTCTCAACAACGCACTCAGATTTGTTCCAACCACCGATAGAGAGGTAAAGCAGACCGGTAGTTGCACCGAACTCTTTGCACTGACCGCCATCGATCGTCGGAGCTACAGAAGAGTAGTTGCAGCTATGGAGAGCTACATCAGTAGCCTGACCATCCCAGCTACCATCGTTCGCATAGATCAAGCAAACCTTGAACTCAAGAGCTTCCGTCATCGGGATCTCTACTTTGAACCAGTTAGCATAGTCCTTGATAGCCTCGAATTTGTAGATGTTGCCGGTTACAGGAGTCTGTGCGCCATTCTCACCGAGATACTGATCTGCACCAGACCACAAATAGCCGTCACCGGCCTCATTCGGCTCACCGAGAGTACCCTTCAGAGCGATACCGTTGCACTCAGTACCTTCCGGAATCTCGATTACAACGAGCAGTTTGCCGTCAGCCGGAGCATCCAGATCCGGAGCACCACCGGTTTGACCGCCTGCGGTTACAGTAACATCAACAGTAGCAGAAGCCTTACCTACAGTAGCCTTTACAGCGGAGCTACCCTCTGCTACAGCGGTGATAGTACCCTGAGCGTCAACAGTAGCTACTGCCTCGTTAGAGGAAGTCCAAGTGATGTCACCGGAAGCCTTCTCTACCGGTACAGTGTAAGTCTGACCAACCGTCAGAGAAGCCTTGTTCAGTTTGAGTTTGATAACATCCTGACTCTCTTTGTTACAAGCAGAGAATGCAACCAATGTTACAACTGCCATCAAAGCAGCAAAAACTTTGTTCAGTTTCATAATCTAAATTTTAAGTTAATTAATGTTGATTTGTTGTTAAATATCATCCTTTATGATGAGTTTCATAACTTAATATCCCGGGTTCTGAACCATATTCGGATTGTTGTTCACATCCTGCTCCGGAATCGGGTATATTTTCCAGTGGTCATCCAAAGACACAACATCGGTATTCCAAGCAGCCGGTGTCGTATAGGATTGTATCTTACCGGTACCGGTTGCACCACGACCTTCCCAAGTACGGGTAGCCGTTGAGCCTACGAACTGTCCCCAACGGATGAGGTCGATACGACGGCGTCCTTCATAATAGAACTCGCGGAGCCACTCATCCAACATCTCGTCATCCGTGATAGCGGACAGCGGAGTAGCGTGCGCACGATTGCGGACGGTGTTGATATCATCGAGTGCTGTGCTCTTGCCGAGGCGGTAACGAGCCTCTGCGCGGGTGAGGAATGCCTCTGCAGCACGCATAATAGGTACATCGGTATCTACAAACTTCGAATCGTGCTGCGGAGCTGCGTGACCATCATCGAGCGGATGGAGCGTAGCATCAAACTCCGAAGAGTAGAGGTTAGTCCATTTGCAGATAGCCCAGCAAGAGTCAAAACCTGCACCATTGTCAGGAACAAGACCTGCAAAGCCCTTGGTATTCAATGTTCCGTCATTGGGGTTAACATTCTGTGCGCAGAACATAGCACGGTCATCACCTGCGATAGCCGGCATGTCAAACTCGTCGTATGCGCCACCGAGTGCAATGATTTCTGCCGGAGTCTTACCCTGGAAGTTACCGAATTTTGCTATCAGTTCAGGGCTTGAACGCCAGCAACCCCAGTTGTTATCGGAAGTACCGCAGTGATTCATATTGGTATTGCGCGTAGCACCGATCGTACTCTGCGAACCTGCCCAAGAACGGAGGGCATAACCGTCCTGTGCAGCCAAGAGAACCATCTCATCGCGTGCAACTACATCGTTATCGCCCATGAAGATCTGTGCGTAAACAGGGTGCAGCGTCGGGAAATCCTCAATTACCTTGGTTGCAGCTTCTTCAGCCTTCTCCCATTGCGGAGTACCGGTATAAACCTCTGCATTGAGGTAAAGACGCGCCAGCAACATGTAAGCAGCCGGTTTGGTAATACGATAGAGGGAAGTACCGCCTTTTGCATAAAGATCCTGGAGGAAGCCATGATCCGCATCGCCGGTCACCTTATAGGAAGTGAGAGGTTCACCCGTCTTATGATTGATATAGGTCATTCCGGTGTGACCGTTCTCGATCTCATCGATAAGCCACTCATAAAGGCTGGCACGTTCAATCTGCTCCGGGTTAGAGGTGGAAACAGTAGCCGTAAAAGGCACGTTTCCGAACATATCCATCAAATGATAATAGTTGATAGCGCGGATGAAGCGCACCTCTGCACGTTTGTGAATCATCTCCGGATCCGTAGTACCTTCGGTCAGATCCAGATAGTGGTTCGACATCGTAACGGCATAGTTCAAACGGTTGTAGAGTTTGGAAACGAATCCGTTAGCGGGGTTCCATGAAATCATCAGCAGGTCAGAGCAACCATCATCGTTACGCCAAGTCCACCAACCGGCTTCGGTAGGGAACTCATTGAGCACATTCAGAGTACGGAAGAATCCCGAGTAACCCTCATCATTGGAGATGATATCCGCATCTCCACCTCCACCGGTCTGACCGGTCTGGACGAAGGAAACATACAGCTTGGCATAGAGCGCATCAATGATCTGATCACGGTTCTCATTGTTCATCTGCGTGGTATTGGGGTCAATCGGCTCCAAATCCATACAAGCAGTGAACGCGAGTGCCAATGCTGCTACAAAAAGCATTTTAAAGCTATTATTTTTCATAATTGTAGTGTATTAGCGAGTTAATTAGAAGTTAAGCGACAAGCCGACAACCGTAGTCATACAGCGCGGATACATGTTACTATCAATACCGCCCGGCATTTCCGGATCAAGACCCTTGTAGGCAGTCACTACGAACGGATTGGAAACCGTGCAGTAAACACGTCCGTTGAGGGTAGTATTCTTCGGAGCGAAGGAGTAACCGAGTGTAATGTTATCGCAGCGGAGGAACGAAGCGTTCTGAACGAAATAGGTAGAGAGCACACCATTGGTCTCGTTACGGAGCCGGCACCCTTCGTCATAATATGCGTTGTAAGCATTCCAGAGGATATTATGATAGCCGTTGAACTTCGCGTCAAATGCGGTTGTTACGTATTGCAACTGATCTTGCAGAACGGAGTTGTATACATAGTTACCAATGTTCGCACGGAAGGTGATACCGAGGTCAACACCGTAGAACTGGAACTTGGTATTGAAGCCCATAGAAACCGGAGCTGCGGGGCTATGATAGAAGATCTTATCCTCTGCAGTGAGGTTATATTCTGCATCGCCCGGCAGAGCATCCGGATGATCCTGATCAACGAGGTACAAGAGACCGGTATTCGGGTTGGTCTTCGACTCATACACATAGAATGAGTTGATCGGCTTACCGACGGTATTTGCCTGAACGTAGTTTCCGTTACCGATACCGGAACCGGTGTTGTACTCATAGTAACCCGGAGCATCGGAACCGGTCAGGCTGACGATCTTGTTCTGATTCCAAGCTACGTTGTAGCCGAGATCCCATTTGAAATGCTTGGTATCAACAGCCACTGCATTGATAGCGAACTCCACACCTTGGTTGGTCAGCGAACCTACGTTCTTAACGACCTCAGTCTTAAAGTTGGTACCTGCAGGGATTGTAACACGGTTGATCAAGTCATTGGTGACACGATAGTAGTAGTCCAAGCTACCGGAAATACGGTTATTGAGGAAAGCATAGTCGAGACCTACGTTGTAGGTAGTAGTCTTCTCCCAAGTAAGATCGGGGTTGTATTCGTTCGGACGATATGTCATATAGTATACATAACCATCCTGACCGATTACATAGTCCACATCCTTGGTTTTACCGGTGAGATCTACATCTTCGACTTTCTCACCCAGCGTAGACCAAGCACCCGGACCCGGGGTATTCTGCTTGTATACAGCCAGATACTGGAATGCATCAGCTACACTCTGCTGACCGGTAATACCGTAACCGAGACGGAGTTTGAGGTCATTGAGCCAGTTAACATCCTTGAGGAAGGTCTCTTTGATTTTCCAACCGAGAGCAACAGACGGGAAGAGACCCCAGCGTACATTCGGCGCAAAACGAGTAGAAGCATCAGCACGGAGAGTAACGGTAGCCATTACCTGGTTCCATCCCACCCAGTTAGCACGGCCGAAGAAAGAGAGAAGAGCGGATTGCGTACCATAGGTATAATCGCTATAGTCTTTCTTTTGGCCCCGAAGAGCTTCATCATTGTTAGTCATCGGATACGTTCTCCAGCCCTCGCGATAGCTATTGAGGTGGAATTTCTGATACTCACCACCGAGCATGATATCGAAATGCTGTTTTTCGTTAAAGTCCTTATAATACTGCGCATACGCGTTGAACTGAAGGTTGTATTTCTTCACCCACTCGTACCCGTAGTAGCCGTAATAGCCGTTATCGGTAGATTGGATCAGACGGTCAATATCGGTAACCTGCTTACCATAGGAGTAGTCCGCACCGAAGTTAGCATGGATATGCAGGTCTTCGAAGCCGTGGATTTTATAATCCGCCTCCAAGTTACCAACGAACGAACCGGAGTTTGCGCGATCATTGGTGTAGTTGAGCAAGCTGGCAGGGTTAGCGATCGTCTGGGTGTTATACATATACGCCCACTCGGAGTCGTTAAGAGCAGCACCACCCTGTACACGGCCGAAATAGCCGCCGAAAATCTGGCCCAAAACAGTCTGATTAGCACCCACAGGAGCGCTGGTGTAATAACCGGTAGCCTCACCCATTACAGGGGTAGTCGGGTCAAAGGAGATAGCGTTTCCGACAACGCCCGGCGCATAGCGGTTGTAGATATACATACCTTTTGCGTTGAGGTTGAAGGTCAAGTGCTTATCCAAGAAAGTCGGATTAAGGTTCAAGGATGCAGTAACACGCTGCATGTTAGAGGTCTTGATAATACCGTTCTGGTCGGTATAACCGATAGAGAAGCGGTACGGCATATTCTTGGTACCACCCATCAACGAGATATTATGATCGGTAGAGATAGCCGTGCGATAGATCTCACCTTGCCAGTTCGTGTTATCAGAACCAAGGTAATCCAATACTTTCGGACGATACGTATCGGGGTTCATCACCTTGTCATTATAGAGATCCTGCGCATATAAACGGAGTTGGTCACCCGTCATGACATTCATTGTCTGGAGCAGCGTGCCGAAGGAAACGTTACCGTTGTAGGAGACTTTGAGTTTCTGGTTAGCGGAACCTTTCTTGGTAGTGATGATGATGACACCGTTGGAAGCACGCGAACCGTAGATAGCGGTAGCGGAAGCATCCTTGAGGACGGTAAACGACTCAATATCATTCGGGTTGACGAGGGACAGGGGGTTAGCCACACCCTTGACACCATCGTTATCCATAGCGAGACCATCGATGACGATCAACGGGTCGTTAGAAGCAGAAAGAGATGATCCACCACGAATACGGATCGTAGCGCCACCACCAGGGGTACCGTCGTTCGAAGTGACAGCCACACCGGCGATCTTACCGGAGAGCATGTCGGTAGCGGTGGTCTGGAGACCTTTGTTCATGTCATCGGGTTTGATAGCGGTGACAGAACCGGTAGCATCGTTTTTCTTAACGACACCGTAACCCACTACGACGACTTCGTCAAGAAGTTCGGTGTCCTCGCCCATGCGAACGGCCATCGAAGGAGCGGCTGCCAGTTCCTGGGTCTTGTAACCCATGTAGGAGATAGACAGCGTAGCTCCCGCTTTTACGTTCAGCGAGAAATTACCATCAAAATCGGTAATCGTACCATTGGTAGTACCGATCTCGAGCACAGAGGCGCCGATGATGGGTTCGCCGTTCGCCGCGTCAGTGACCGTACCTTGTACGGCAACCTGGGCAAAGGCGGTCATTCCTGTGATTAACAGGAAAGCCAACAGCACGGCGCGGAATGAAAGATGATTGTTTTTCATTTGCTTGTGTGTTTTTTGTTAGTATTGTTGTTTGCTATTGATTTTACCAGGGGTTCTAGGAATCCTAGGGAATCTCGGAGGCCTAGGGACTAGGGGATTTATGATTATTCTTTATTCTCCTTAACGAGCACGACGGAGAGTGATCCGAGGATCAGCAGCACACCTGCTATCACGAGCATACCCGCCTGCGCGCCCCCGCATATATTCTTAAGGAGCAATCCGCCGCAGAGGGCTGCTATGATCTGCGGGAGACAGATCGTGCAGTTGAAGAGTCCGAGGTACGAACCGATATGATCCTTGAGCGAATTGGTGAAGATCGTGAACGGCAGCGCCAGCATAGCCGCCCATGCACATCCGATAAGCGCGAAGCTTGCGAAAAGGATGTATTGAGCCGCATCGCCGAAGGCTGCTTTGGTTACGAAGAAGGTAGAGATAAATCCTATACCGCCGAGGATCAAGCTGAGCGAATAACAGAGTTTGCGGCGTTTGAAGGACGGGATGAGCGCCGCCCAGATAATCGAGCCGATCGCCTGGATAGCAAAGAGAATACCTACCCAGTTGCCGGCATCGTTGTATTCCTTGGAAACGACATTGACATCGCTCTTGGTCTCAAGGACAACCTCTTCGGGAACAACGACATGCTCGGGTTTGACGATCGTAAGAAGGACAGAGTCCTTTCCTTCGGCATTGAGCAGGGTGTTTCCGGCTTCGTCAAGCTGGAGTGCATTATCGGCAATATCACTGACGAGAAGCGGAGTGCCGGGGGTGGTGAGCAGCGTTCTGCTGATTTCGGACATCAGCACATCCTTCTCCACGAGGAACTGCGCAGGCACAACGCTGTCGCCTTCATAATAGACATATTTGGAAGTGAAGGTATTCCCGCCGTCTCCGAAAGTCTCGATGATCTCTGCATCCGGTGCATCAAAAGCGGTCTTGGCGATCGCTCCCGCCGTATAGGTCCACATATAGAGGAACGCCGCCCAGCAGAAGAACTGCACCACGCTGATGGTCCAGAAAGTCTTCGGCGCCTTGCGCAAGAGAGCCAACAGACCGGGTTCGGGTTCCTCCTCCTTTTTCTCCTTGTCCAAGCCATGGAAAGCGGCGTACTCCTCGGGGTTCATCTCTTTGACCGCGAAGAAGGTATAGAGGACGCAGAGGATGAGGATGAGTGCTCCGATATAGAAACTATATTTAACCGTATTAGGCACGTGCCCGAGCGCGGCTGTGTTCGCTACGTTAAGAGCAGTGAGCAGGTACGGGAAGACATAACCGACCAGCGAACCTGCATTGCAGAGGAAAGACTGGATCGAGTACGCCAGACCTTTCTGCTCCTCGTTGACCATATCGCCGACCATCATCTTGAACGGCTGCATGGCGACATTGATCGAAGTGTCCAGGAAGATCAGGGAGAAGACTCCGAACCAAAGGATGGAGTTCAAGCCCAGGAAGACATAAGACGCCGCGTTGTCGGAGAAGAGTTCGCCCGCATTCGGAAGAAGCATCATCACCGTGACGGCGATAATAGCACCGATCAGGAGATACGGCTTACGACGGCCGAGTCTGTTCCATGTGCGATCCGAGTACTTACCGACCAGAGGCTGGACGATCATACCCATCAACGGGGGAAGAACCCAGAAGAAGCTCAATGAATGAGGATCTGCACCTAACGAAGAAAAAATACGGGAGATATTCGCGCTCTGAAGGGCGTATGCAATCTGTACTCCGAAAAATCCAAAACTCAGATTGAAGAGTTGTGCAAAGGATAAATTCCGTTTTTGCATGGTAGTATAATTAATGTTTGCCAAGTATACTTTACAAATCGAGCACAAAATTACTGCTTTTTTTTGGAACATGCAAGAGTTGGGTGCATTTTTTTTAATTTTTATACATAAAAAAGAAAGAAACGGCAATTTTTGTTCGTAAAAATCAAACGAAAGAGTGTTTGTTTCCGTCCATTCGGAACGAGGAAAAGTATATATATACACAGTATATATATAGTAAAAGCATGTTTTTACCAAAAAAGGCGTCTCATCCTATGGTGATCCTATGGTAATGCTATGGTGGTCTTATGGTTTTAACAGCACTTTGGCCGGGAAAGGACGGTGGATGACAGCGGAATGGCGGAGAGAAGTAGGGTATAAACGGATCGGCCGCTTTGCGGAGGGGCTTCAAAGGCGGGTGGAAGAGAGGTCCGGAAAGATCGCCCATATATGGTCGATGCAAAGGCCGTGCAGGATGATAATCCGCTCGCGAAACTCGCGGACACAGAACACCGCGAACAGGAGGCAGAAAAGGGAAAATGGAAAAAAATTACAAAAAAAATCACAGAGGCTTGCATATATCAAAAATTATTTGTAATTTTGTAGCGATTTTTAAGGGAGGCCTTCAGAGTGACGGTTTTGAGCCATGCAAAAGGCAGGCGAAAGGCAGGCGGAAGAGAGAGGCACACACCGGAAAAGGCGGATAGTCCAGACCGCTGCGCTGATCCGGAAAAAAGAACAAAGCCGGCACGGTGAGAAAGGGAGAGAGAGAAAGAAAAAGAAGGCACCGGATAAAGAAGGCACCGGATAAAAAAAAGAAAGAAGGCTCCGGCGGCAAAAATGCCACCGAAAGGAACAAGCGGGGAAAAGGGACAAGCCGAAAAAAAGGAACAAGCAGGGAAAAGACAAACAGCAAACAAAAAAAGAAAAGAAGGAACCGGATAAAAAAAGAAAGAAGGCTCCGGCGGCAAAAATACCACCGAAAGGAACAATATAAAAAGAGCAAAGCCGGCACGGAGAGAAAGGGAGAAAAAGGGGCAAGCCGGATAAAAGGAGTAACAGCAAACAAAAACAGACATAGAAAATATCAAAAACAGACATAGAAAATATCAAGAACAGACAAGATATCAAGAACAGACAAAAAATATAAAGAAAATATAGTGTTTTAACATGAACGTAACACATGAGGAATTAATTAAGGCGTTGCAAACGTACTTTGGGTTTGACACTTTCAAAGGCAATCAAGAAGCAATCATCCGTAATGTCATCGAAGGCAATGACACCTTTGTGCTGATGCCGACCGGTGGCGGAAAGAGTCTTTGCTTCCAGTTACCATCATTGATCATGGACGGAGTGGCGATCGTTATATCGCCGCTGATTGCGCTGATGAAGAACCAGGTGGACGCGATGAGCAACTACTCGGAGGAAGAAGGCGTGGCACATTTCATCAATTCGAGTTTGAGCAGAGGCGAGATCAATGCAGTGAAAGAGGATGTAGTAGCCGGGAAGACGAAACTGCTGTATCTGGCACCGGAGAGTTTGCAGAAAGCAGAGAACGTGGATTTTCTGAAGGGCGTGAAGATCAGTTTTTACGCCGTGGACGAGGCACACTGTATCTCGGAATGGGGACATGATTTCCGTCCTGAGTACAGCCAGATCCGGAGCATGGTCCAGCGGATTGGCAAAGCCCCGATCATAGCGCTGACAGCCACGGCTACGCCGAAGGTGCAGAAAGATATTCAGAAGAACTTAGGCATGCCGGATGCGACTGTATTCAAGAGCAGTTTCAACCGTCCGAACCTGTATTACGAAGTACGTCCGAAGACAGGAGACATCGACAAAGAGATCGTGCGTTTCATCCGCGGGATGGAAGGCAAGAGCGGTATCGTTTATTGTCTGGCGCGCAAAGAGGTGGAGGATCTGGCCCAGGTGCTGCAAGTGAACGGTATCTCGGCGCGTCCGTACCACGCAGGCATGGATGCTCCGACGCGCAGTGCGAACCAGGATGCGTTCCTGATGGAGGAATGCCAGGTGATCGTAGCGACGATCGCTTTCGGAATGGGAATAGACAAGCCGGATGTACGTTTTGTGATCCATTACGACATTCCGAAGAGTCTGGAGGGCTATTACCAGGAGACGGGCCGTGCCGGGCGTGACGGCGGCGAAGGCATCTGTCTGTGTTTCTACAGTCCGGACGACATCGAGCGTCTGAGGCGTTTCCAGAAAGACAAGACGCCAAAAGAGATAGGGATCGGAAACCAGTTGCTTTTCGAGACGCAGAGTTACGCGGAGAGTACGATATGCCGCCGCAAGCTGCTGCTGCATTATTTCGGCGAAGAGTACAACGAGGACAACTGCGGCAACTGCGACAACTGCCGGAAGACCTACAAACAGGTGGATGCCAGCGAGATATTGCAGATCGCGTTAGAGACGATCCAGCAGGTGAACGAGCACCACAAAGCCGAACATATCGTAGATATCCTGCACGGCAACACGACAGCGGAAGTGATGAGTTATCACCACGACGAGCTGGAGAACTTCGGCGCCGCAAGCGATGAAGAGGAGAGTACGCTTCACGCCATCCTCCGTCAGGCACTGCTTGCCGGTTATATCAAGAAAGACGTAGATTCGTACGGCGATCTGAAGCTGACCAAAGACGGTACGAAATTCATCCGCAGACCGGGTAAGTTCGAAGTGCCGATTGAGGTTCACGACGAAGACGAAGATCTGATGGAAGGCGCAGGAGCGACCTGTGCAGCAGCCGACGAGGTGCTGTTCTCGATCCTGAAAGACATCCGCCGCAAGACAGCCAAGAAGAACGATGTGCCTCCGTTTGTGATCTTCCAGGATCCGAGTCTGGAAGCGATGGCGACGACCTACCCGATCACGATGGAAGAGTTGCTGACGATCCCCGGTGTGGGTGTGGCGAAAGCCAAACGGTACGGCGACGAGTTCCTGCGCGTGATCAAGGAATACGTGGAAGAGAACGAGATCATCCGTCCGGAGGATCTGCGGATCCGTACCGTGGCGAAGAAATCGACGCGCAAGAAACAGATCATCCAAGCGATCGACCGGCGTGTGGATCTGGACGATTTAGCGGAGAGCTGCGGCATGTCCATGGAAGAGATGATGGACGAGCTGGAGGCAATCGTGTTCAGCGGCACCAAGATCGACATCAATTATTTCATCCAGGAAGTGGTTGATCCGGACGAAGAAGAAGAGATATACGAGTACTTCAAAGAGGCCGACGACGACAGTATCAAGAAAGCGATGGAGGAGTTGGGCGAGGATTACTACGACGAGATGCATGTCCGGCTCGTAAGGCTGAAGTTCCATTGCGATTTGGGAAATTAAGGACATTTTTGCATTTATTCATTTACTATTTGGTCATTTATTGAACCATTTAATCATTGAGACATTGAAATATTACGAAGGAGAGATAGATTTCATAACGCTGGGATGCTCGAAGAACCTGGTGGATGCAGAGCGTGTGATGCGGCAGCTGGAAGCCGGAGGATGGCGGTGTGTGCATGATGCAGCCGATCCGAAAGGCGAGATATGCGTGATCAACACCTGCGGATTCATCGGCGACGCCAAAGAAGAGAGCGTGAACATGATCCTGCAGATGGCCGAACGGAAGAAACAAGGGAAACTGAAGAAACTGATCGTAATGGGCTGTCTGAGTGAGCGTTACCGAGCGGAGTTGGAGGAGGAGTTGCCGGAAGTGGACGCGTACTACGGGAAGTTCGATTTTATGAATTTAATAGGGGGTCTAGGGAATCCTAAGGAACCTAGGGGACCTAGGGGATCGAGGGGATCGAGTTGCTCCAGTTACGAGCGGCATCTGACGACACCGAAACATTATGCGTACCTGAAGATCAGCGAAGGGTGTGACCGATTCTGTTCGTACTGCGCGATCCCGCTGATCACAGGCAGGCACACCAGCCGGCCGAAAGAGGAGATACTGGACGAAGTGAGATGGCTGGTGGCGCAAGGCGTGAAGGAGTTGAACGTGATTGCACAGGACTTGAGCAGTTACGGGTTGGATCTGAGCCCTCAGCCATCAGCTGTCAGAAATCAGAAAAGACATCTGCTGCCGGAGCTGGTAGACGAGATAGCACAGGTGCCGGGCGTGGAATGGATACGGTTGCATTACGCCTACCCGACGGATTTTCCGGAGGAGTTATTAGAGGTGATGGCCAAGCATGCGAATGTATGCAAGTATCTGGACATCGCTTTGCAACATTGCACGGATCATATGCTCGGGCTGATGCGCAGGCATATCACACGCGCAGAACAGGACGCGTTAATAAGGAAGATCCGAGAGCGTGTACCGGGAATATGTATCCGAACGACTCTAATGGTGGGTCACCCCGGTGAGACGGAGGAGGATTTTGAGGAGTTGAAAGAATGGGTGAAAGAGATGCGTTTCGACCGGATGGGCTGTTTCGCCTATTCGGACGAAGAAGGGACTTATGCGAACCGTCATTACCAAGACGACATCCCGCAGGATGTCAAAGACCGGCGTGCAGAGGAGCTGATGGCCCTTCAGCAAGAGATCAGCGGCGAGTTGATGGCAGCCAAAGTGGGAACGACGCAGAAAGTGATCATCGACCGTGAGGAAGGCGAATACTGGATCGGGCGGACGCAATACGACAGTCCGGAGGTGGATTGCGAGGTGCTGATAAGCCGTCAGCCGTCAGGGGTTGGCCTTCAGCCGGGAGAGTTTTACGAGGTTCGGATCACACGGGCCGAAGAGTTTGACCTTTACGGCGAGTGTGAGGATTGACGGCCCGAGAGAGAAGAAAGAGAAAGAAACTAAAACAAATCATATCATGCTCACAAAAGAACTCATTAACCGGATCATGAAAGAGTCCGGTTTAAGTAAGAAAGACGCGGAGCAGTTATTGGCAACAACGACTGCAATCATGCGCGAGAATCTAATGGCCGGAAAGGCTATTCAGTTGCAGGGCTTGGGATCGCTGGATGTAAAAGAGCGCAAGGCCCGTGTGATCGTTCATCCGAAGACGGGTGAACGCAGTATAGCGCCGAGTAAGAACCAGTTGATCTTCAAGCCGGCCGTAACCATCAAAGAAGAACTTAAAAAAATCTAATATATGGCAGACAAACTGAGTTGGACTGAGTTACGCCGTGCATTAGCGGCTCGTGCAAATGTCAGCGAGAAGGACGCCAACGCCTTCTTAAATGCGCTGAATGCCCAATTAGTAGAAGCTCTGAAGGAAGACAAACAGGTGAAAGTGAACGGTTTAGGGACATTCCGGTTACAAGCCGTAGCACCTCGTAAGAGCGTGAATGTGACGACCGGCGAAGAGATCACGATCGAAGGATATAACAAGATCGCCTTTGTGCCGGAAGCCGGAGTGAAAGAGCTGGTTGAAAAAGTGGATCTGCCTGAAGGCGAAGAAGCCACTGACCCTATTCAGAAATTAGGCGCACAGGCCGATGAGATCGTAGATCTCTTAGACGATCTGGGTCAGAAACCGAACACCGCAGAGCCGAAAGAAGAACCTAAGGCTGAAGAGCCGGAGGTTGAAGAGCCTGCAGTTGAAGAGCCGGAGACTGAAGAGCCCGTGGTTGAAGAGCCTGTTGCAGAAGAGAAGAAAGAAGAGGCCGCTCCTGCAGTGATTGCAGAAGAGCCAAAGGCGGAAGAACCGAAGGCAGAAGAGAAACCCGTGGAAGAGAAACCCGTGGAAGAGAAACCCGTTGAGAAGAAAGAGGAGAAAAAGAAAGAAGAAAAGCCGAAGAAGAGCCATTTCTGGCGCGACACGCTGATCTGCTTCGTTATTCTGCTGGTTCTGCTGGTAGTATGCTATTTCTTCCTGCGCCACCAGATCTGCAGTTGGATCGACTCGTTAGACCTCAAGTTAGACAAGATCGAGTTGTTCAACAAGTTAACGAACCATTCTGCAGCAGACCAAGAGGCCGATGAGAACACGTTGATCTTCAGCGAAGAAGCAGAAGAAGCAGAGGCAGAAGAAGCAGAGGCAGAAGAAGCGGTGGAAGAAACGGTAGTAGAGATGCCTGCTGTTGAAGAGGCAAGCAAGGCGGACTACCCTATCCTGCTGACGGAAGAGATCACATACGGAAGCCGTCTGGCATGGTTAGCCCAGAAACATTATGGCAACCGCGAATACTGGCCGTATATCTACGACGCCAACCGCGACAAGATCACTAATCCGAGCAAGATAGCCGTAGGAACGAAGATCCGCGTACCGAAATTAACGGCAGCCCAGAAAGATCTGAACAGTAAAGAGTTTATCCGTCTGCGCGACGAAGCAGTAGCGGCAATAGGCAAGTAAGTTTTGGAAGAAGATATTATCCGAATCGAGGGAGCGGACACACACAACTTGAAACATGTGTCGGTAGATATACCGCGCAATAAGCTGGTGGTAGTGACGGGTGTGAGCGGCAGCGGCAAGAGTTCGCTGGCGTTCGACACCCTCTATGCGGAAGGTCAGCGGCGGTATGTAGAGAGCCTGAGTGCCTATGCACGCCAGTTTATGGGGCGTATGCAGAAGCCGGAGGTGGAGAAGATCGAAGGTATTCCGCCTGCTATAGCGATCCAGCAGAAAGTGACGAGCCGTAATCCCCGATCGACGGTAGGTACGGTGACGGAGATATATGACTATCTTAAATTATTGTACGCGCGCGTAGGTCACACGTACTCGCCTGTGAGCGGCGAAGAGGTGAAAAAGAACACGATCCGCGATGTAGTGCAATACATGGAGGGACAGGCGAAAGGAACCCGTCTGTATCTGCTGAGTCCGATCATTCTGCCTGAAGGACGAACGCTGCAGGAGCAGTTGGCACTATGGCAGAGCCAAGGTTTCAGCCGGCTGCTGATCGAAGGCGACACGGTGCGTCTGGACAGCGAGGTATGGCAACAGGCGGAAGGCAAAGAAGCATATCTGTTAGTGGACCGCATCGTAGTGGATCATGAGCCGGCAACGAGCAACCGCTTTGCCGACAGCGTACAAACAGCCTTCTTCGAAGGCCAGGGCGAATGCCGCGTATGGGTGAACAAGAAAGAGAAGATCTTCTCCGAGCGATTCGAAGCAGACGGGATCCAGTTTATCGAACCCAGCGAACACCTGTTCGATTTCAACAACCCCATCGGAGCCTGCCCTGAATGCAAGGGCGTGGGAAGCGTGATGGGAATAGATATGGATTTGGTGGTGCCCGACAAATCGAAATCGATCTACGAGCAGGCTATCGCTTGCTGGCAGAGCGAGAAGACGAAAGAATGGCAGGAAGCGCTGATCTACAACGCCGCCAAATTCAATTTCCCGATCCATACGCCGTTCTATGCGCTGACACCGGATCAGAAACAGTTGATATGGACAGGCAACGAGTATTTCAAGGGGTTGCACGCTTTCTTCAAAGAACTGGAGGAACAGCAATACAACCGCATCCAATACAAGGTGATGTTAGCGCGCTACAAAGGCAAGACGACTTGTCCGGTATGCCGCGGATATCATCTGCGCCGTGAGGCGGAGTACGTACTGGTGAACGGCAAGAGTATTCAGCAGTTATGCGGAATGCCGATCTCGGAGTTACAGGAATGGTTCGGCCGTCTGGAGTTGGCTCCGATCGAGGCACAGGCGGCAGAGATGCTGCTGCAGGAGATCAGGAGCCGTCTGCAGTTCATGCACGATGTAGGGCTTAGTTACCTCACTCTGAACCGTCAGAGCAACACCCTGTCCGGCGGTGAGAGTCAGCGTATCAATCTGGCTAAATCGCTGGGAAGCAGTCTTGTAGGTTCGTTATACGTGTTAGACGAGCCATCCATTGGATTGCACCCGAGAGACACCGAGAGGCTGATCCACGTGCTCAAAGAGTTGCGGGATTTAGGAAACACGATCGTTGTAGTGGAACACGACGCCGATATCATCGAGACGGCGGACCATGTGATCGAGATCGGTCCGAACGCCGGCGTACACGGCGGCGAGATCGTTTATCAAGGCAAGCCGCAGCCGGAATGGTTCAAGATCGATATACCTGCACAGCGCAGGCATTGGAATAACTATATCGAGATCGAAGGCGCATGCGAGAATAATCTGAAGAACCTGACGGTCCGTTTTCCGCTGCATGTGATGACCGTTGTGACAGGCGTGAGCGGAAGCGGCAAGTCGAGTCTGATCAGCAAGGTACTCTACCCTGCCCTGAAGAAACATTATGGCGGCGATTTCGCGGAGCACACCGGTGATTTCGGTCATTTGGGCGGCAGTCTGCATCTGATGAAAAACATTGAGTTTGTGGACCAGAACCCGATCAGCCGTTCGAGCCGTAGCAATCCGGTGACCTATTTGAAGGCGTATGACGAGATCCGCCGGCTGTTCGCCGACCAGCCGCTGTCGAAGCAGTTGGGACTGGCGCCTGCCCATTTCTCGTTTAACACCCCGGGCGGCCGTTGCGAGACCTGTCAAGGCGAAGGTACAATCACAATCGAGATGCAGTTCATGGCCGATCTGGTGCTGGAATGTGAGCAATGCCACGGCAAGCGGTTCAAGCAAGATATACTGGATGTACACTACCGCGACAAATCGATCTACGATGTGCTGTGCATGACTGTCAATCAGGCGATTGAGTTCTTCTCCGCCGATCCGGAATGCGACAAGATCGTGAAGCGGTTGAAGCCTCTGCAGGATGTGGGTCTGGGTTATATCCAGTTGGGACAGAGCAGCAGCACCCTCTCAGGCGGCGAGAGTCAGCGTGTAAAATTAGCGTCCTTCCTTTCGCAGGAAGACAGCACGCCGACAATCTATGTCTTTGACGAACCGACGACAGGCTTGCACCACCGCGATATACAAGTGCTGCTCAAAGCGCTCAACCGACTGATCAGCAAAGGTCACACGGTGATTATCATCGAGCATAATCCGGCGGTGATTCTGGCCGCAGACCATGTGATTGATCTGGGGCCCGAAGGAGGAACGGAAGGCGGACAGATCGTCTGCACCGGCACACCCGAAGAGGTGGCACAACACAAAGATAGTTATACGGGCAAATATCTCGCCCAGATAATAGAATTGAATCATGGAAAATAACACATTGAAGGAAATACGCCATTCGGATATCTTCTCCCACCTGCCGCAGGTGAGTTATCTGCCGCGATGGGGTGTACTGCTGCTGGATCTGCTGCTGTGCTGCATTGCGTTCTGGCTGAGCGTTTGGGTAGGCAGCGGCTTTTTCAATTATGTCAATCTATATTCACAACCTCTATCCATCGGCTGGCAATTTCTGACCGTAATGGGGCTACAGCTGGTTTCCTTCTGGGCTTTCCACACCTATTCGGGTATCTTGCGGTACTCCACGTTTATTGACACCATCAAGGTGTTGCTGTCGAATGTCGCCACCGGTCTTATTCTGGTGGGAATCAACCTGATATCGGATCATGTGATTGGCAAACACCCTTTCATGAACACGATGCTTGCGATCTACGTACCGATGTCTTTTGTGCTGCTTTTCATTCTGCGTGTGGGCGTGAAGACGCTTAGTGAGACTCTGGAGCGCAATCAGGGCAGTCCGCAGGTGCTGATTTACGGAACACAGCAAGCAGGACTCGCCATCGCCAAGATGCTTCGCGCAGCAGGAAACAACCCGTATCGTCCGGTGGGTTTTATCGCAGACAAAGACGAGCGGAAGGACTATGAGTTGGCCGGAATGCGCGTTCGGGTGCTGGACGAGAAGTTATTCGCATGGATGGAGAAACGGGGGATCCGGCATGTGATCGTCTCGCCGATCAAGATGAGACAGATCACCCCTGCCAAAGATCTGCAGGTCTTCATCGATCATAATATCCGTATTCTGACAACCCCTTATTTCACGCAGTTTGACAATGTGGATGCGATCGATGCAACGCGTATCGGCCGCATCGATGCCATCAAGATCGAGGACCTGCTGGAACGTCCTCAGATCCAGGTGAGTACGGAGAATGTACGACAGATTATTCAGAATCGTATTGTGATGGTGAGCGGCGCTGCAGGAAGTATCGGAAGTGAGCTTGTCCGGCAGATACAGCAATACGAGCCGCAAGTGACGATACTGGTGGAGATGGCGGAATCGCCGCTGCATGATCTGGTGCTGGATCTGCACACGCAGTATCCGGAGGCGCGGTTTATTCCGGTGATAGCCGATGTGCGCAACCGTGAGCGTATGGAGCAGATTTTCAATGAGATGCGGCCGGATGTCGTCTATCACGCCGCCGCATACAAACACGTGCCGCTCATGGAGAGTCATCCGAACGAGGCCATCCAAGCCAACGTGTTAGGAACAAAAAACATGGCGGACATGGCGGTCAAATACGGCGTACAGCGGTTTGTGATGATCTCGACGGACAAGGCGGTCAACCCCACCAATATCATGGGCGCCAGCAAACGTATTGCGGAGATCTATGTGCAATCGCTCTTCCGCAAACTGCATAAGCAGGATCCGGACTGCACCAAGTTCATCACCACGCGTTTCGGAAACGTGTTAGGCAGCAACGGATCAGTGATCCCATTCTTCCGGAAGCAGATTGCCGCCGGCGGACCGCTGACGGTTACCCACCCCGATATCATTCGTTATTTCATGACGATTCCGGAAGCCTGCTGCCTGGTGATGGAGGCCAGCACCTTAGGAAACGGCGGCGAGATCTTCGTCTTCGACATGGGCAAACCGGTTAAGATTCTGGATATGGCGCGGAACATGATCCGTCTGGCCGGATACACGCCGGAGAAAGACATCCGGATCGTCTTCACAGGCCTGCGTCCGGGCGAGAAGTTATACGAGGAACTGCTGAACCAGAAAGAGACGACGATCCCGACGACCAACGAAAAGATTATGGTAGCACGCGTACGCGAGTTCGAATACGACGAGGTGAACGAATCGGTCAACCAGCTGATTGAGACAAGCAGGCTGTCGAAACCCTTCACTACCGTCAAACTCATGAAACGCATCGTACCTGAATATATCAGCAACAACTCTGTTTACGAGCAATTGGACCCGCAATGATACAATCCTTTTTTATTGAACATAGTTATTTGATCGGTTTGATCAGTTTTGTCTTCGGCCTCATCGGAATGCCTGTTGTGGTTCGTATAGCGAAGGTCAAAGGCTTTGTCGTACGCCCTAACAAACGCATGAGCCACACCGGTTCGATACCGAATATCGGCGGAGTGAATATCTGTTTCAGTTTTATTCTCACTTATCTGCTTTTCGAGTATAACCAGTTGAACCAGAGCCAGTTCTTCATGATCGGTCTGTTCGCCATCATGATTGTCGGCCTGATCGACGATGTGCTGGTGCTTACGCCGACAGCCAAACTGCTTGGCGAAACGCTGGCAGGCATTGCGTTGATCGGTTTTGCGGATCTGCGGATCACGCATCTGCATGGTCTTTTCGGGATCACGGAGATCGGCGTGATCCCCAGTTACCTGATCTCACTCTTCATCCTGATTGCGATCATCAATGCGGTGAATCTGATTGACGGTATTGACGGTTTAGCCAGTGGTCTGGGAATATTGTACTGTCTCTTCTTCGCCATCTATTTCGGTCTGGCGGGCGAGACAAGTTGGTCTATTCTCGGAATATGTATGATTGGCGCTCTGGCGGTGTTCTTTATCTACAATGTCTTTGGCCACAAGGAGAAGATCTTCATGGGCGACTCCGGAAGTCTGCTGCTGGGGTATCTACTGACGGCCTTTGTCTTCCATTTATGCGAGATCAATGCGTACGGGGAGGTAAGCGAAGGATTGCATATGTCTGCGGCGCCGGCTGTGGCGATCTGCGTGTTGACGGTCCCGATCTTTGATACGATCCGCGTCAGCCTCACGCGTATCAAAAAACACCGTTCGCCTTTCCTCCCGGACAAGAACCATATTCACCACCTGCTGCTCAGGACGGGGCTCAATCATATTCAGACGACCTGCGTGCTACTGAGCGTGAGTGTGCTTTTTATCGGACTCGCTATTCTCGGCAGGAACTGGAATATGTGGGTGCTTCTGATCACGGATTTCGGGTTGGCAACGGCACTCACCCTGATTCTCTGGCGTGTCATCAACAAGAAAATGGCAAATGGCGAAATAGTAAATGAATAAACGGTAAATGAATAGATGTTGACCATTGACCACATAAGTATGGAATTTTCGTCCCGCCCGGTGCTGGACGATATCTCTTTCCTGATCAACCGCAAGGAGCGGATAGCACTGGTGGGCAAGAACGGAGCCGGTAAGACTACACTGCTGCGGATCATCGCCGGCGAATACCAACCGACGGCGGGTCGCATTGCGCGAGAGACGGATATGACCATCGGTTACCTGCCGCAGGTGATGCTTTTTCAGGACGACAGGACACTGCGCGAAGAGGTGATGAGGGTGTATCAGGAAATGCCGGAAGCGCAGGACGAAGCGCGGTTTATCGCCGAGATGGACAGGACGATCATCGGTCTGGGATTTGAACGGCGCGATTTTGAGCGTCCCTGCAGCGAGTTCTCCGGCGGATGGAGAATGCGTATTGAGTTGGCGAAGATCCTGCTCCGCAGACCGGATCTGCTGCTGCTCGACGAGCCTACGAACCATCTGGATATCGAGTCCATCCAGTGGCTGGAAGATTTTCTCAAGACCAGCCCGAGCGCTGTACTGATGGTGAGCCACGACCGCGCGTTTATTGATAATGTCTGCAACCGCACAATCGAGATCACGCTCGGGCGTATCTACGATTATAATGTCAACTACAGCCGGTTTGTCGAGCTGCGCAAGGAACGGCACGAACAGCAGGTGCGCGCTTACCAGAACCAGCAGAAGATGATCGCAGACACGGAGGATTTCATTGAGCGTTTCCGCTATAAAGCCACCAAAGCCGTGCAGGTTCAGAGCCGTATCAAGCAACTCGAGAAACTTGAGCGGTTGGAGGTCGATCTGGAGGACACCAGCCGGCTAAACCTGCGGTTTCCGCCTGCTCCGAGAAGCGGGGATTTCCCGCTTATTGTAGAAGACCTGCGCAAGGATTTCGGTTCCCACAATGTCTTCCATGATGTGACCTTCAGCATCCGAAGAGGCGAGAAAGTGGCTTTTGTGGGCAAGAACGGAGAAGGTAAATCCACGCTGGTCAAATGTATCATGGGGCAGTTGGATTACCTTGGTTCGCTCAAGATCGGTCACAACGTGAAGATCGGTTATTTCGCTCAGAATCAGGCGGCTCTGTTGAATGAAAACCTCACGGTTTTTGAGACCATCGATTATGTGGCGGTCGGCGATATACGTACCAAGATCCGCGATATTCTCGGCGCATTCATGTTCGGAGGAGAAGCGAGTGACAAGAAAGTGAAAGTGCTCTCCGGAGGCGAACGAAGCCGTCTGGCGATGATCCGCCTGCTGCTGGAGCCTTGCAACCTGCTTATTCTTGATGAGCCCACCAACCATCTGGATATGCAGTCCAAAGATGTGCTGAAAGCGGCGCTGAAAGATTTTGACGGCACGCTCATCTGCGTGAGTCACGACCGCGATTTCCTGGACGGACTGGTGAGCAAGGTGTATGAGTTCGGCGGAGGAAGAGTCAGAGAGCACCTCGGAGGCATCTACGATTTCCTGCGCGAAAAGAGACTCTCGGACCTAAAGGAACTGAACCGGTCAACCGACGGTCAAAGCCAACGAGAGACTCCCGATGAACCCTCGACGGCCAAACTGGACTACGCTGCCCAGAAAGCCGCAGCCGCCGAAAAACGCAAGAAAGAGAAACAGATTGCACAGACCGAGGAAGAGATTGCGGCACTGGAGGCGCAACAGGCAGAGATTGAGCAACAGCTGGCAATCCCCGAAAACCAGACGCCGGATCTGTTCCAACGCTACGAATCGGTGAAACATCAGATCGAGCAGAAAATGTACGAATGGGAACTTCTAAATGAATAAGAAACAATGGCAAATGACCCAATTGTAAATTACATCCTCACATGGCTGTGTTACGGCGATGAGGAAGCGGCTAAACGCATTGCGTACACCGATGACGAGCGCGCGTTGGAGACCCACGATCTGATTATTGTGCCCAATGGCCATTTGGGTAAAGATCTGATCGTGCCGGAGCTCAAGCGTCCGGAGGTGGAACAGCCGGCGAAAAACAAGACGATTATTCGTACCGACATCGTGTATTCGGTCTTTTTCTTCACCTCCCGTGCCGAAGAGTTGGTTAATCCCAAGCGGGACGAACATGGGCGGTTTGCTGCGCGTTTCTCCCTCATGCATTCCAAGAGCCGGTTGCAGATTCCCCGGTTGGACGAGTATGCGCGGTTGGTGCTCAAGCAGTTGAACCTGCCCCTGCCGGAAAGCGGATTCGGACATATCTATCTCACGCATGACATAGATGCTATCTCGCAGTATCGCTCGATCCGCGGTGCTATAGGAGGACTCAGACGAGGCGAGACCAAACAGGTATTCGCGTCTCTGCGCGACATTCATCAGGATCCGCTATACACTTTCCCGTGGATGACGGAACAGGACAAGAGAGTGCGACACGCCGATGTCATCTATTTCGTCAAACGCACGAAGGGAAAAGGGTTTGACTATCCGCAGTACCGGCTTTGGGGACGGGATTTCAAGCGGCTGAAGCACATGCTCCGGCATAATAATGTCTATCTCGGCGTGCACGGCAGCTATTACGGAGAGATTCCGCCGGTGCAGTATAGCAAGATGTTCCGCACCCATTTCCTGCGTTCGACGATAGAAAACATGCAGCAGTTGGCGGATGCCGGCTACACGGATGATTTCACAATGGGTTTTGCCGACGAAGTAGGATTCCGGTTGCAGACCTCGCGTGCCGTACGATGGATCAACCCGAAGACGATGCAACTGACCTCCCTCACATTGCACCCGCTCACGATCATGGATTGCACGCTCAGCAATGCCAATTACATGAGCCTGACGGAAGACGAAGCGTACTTCCTCTGTGAGCGGCTGATAGACAAGGTCCGTATGCATCATGGCGACCTGTGTCTGCTGTGGCATAATACTAGTTTTGTTTCTAATAGTTACCATAAATCATTGTATTCCAAGCTATTGGGACTTTTAGCGAATGAGTGATCGCAAACCGCACATAGTAGTACTCTCTGATCCTCCTGCGGCACCGGGCTACCTGCCTCGGCTGCGGTACATGTGTGATTTTCTGGTTCGGAAAGGTTACGAAGTGACACTTGTCACTGAGGAATACCAACCGCTCTCTTTTGCCCATTCCTACCCCATTGAAACCATCCGGATGTATTCGGGATCGACGGTGGATTGGTTGTTCAAGTCCGTGTGGACGCTTCTCTCCGATTGGCATGACCGGGTCTTTGCCAAGCGGGCGCTGCGCCTGTTGCAAACCACCAATCACCAATCACCAATTACCAATCACCGATACGATCTCGTCTTATGTACCTCTTTTTCCGATTTCCCTTTAGGTGCAGCCCTACGGATAGCGCGGAAACTGCAAGTGCCCCTCCTATGCGATATTCGCGATCTGGACGAACAGGTGGATAACTCACGCTACCAATACCGGCATCATAGCAGATGGCTGATGCCTTTCCGCCGATTGTATCGGGCGATCCATATACGCCGCAGAAATAGGATTTTGCGGCAGGCGGACGCAGTAACAACCGTCTCGCCGTGGCACGCCGGTTTCATCAAACAGTTCAACAAGAACGTACATGTGGTGTATAACGGATTTGACGAGGCGCAGTTCTACCCGCAGGACATCGCGTCGCAGCCGTTCTCCGTCACCTATATCGGTAGTCTCTTTGAATGGCAGAAAGAGGCGTTGGCGAAAGTGCAGGAAGTGATGCCGGTGACGATCCATACGCCGCAGAGCAATCCGGTTGCGCATGACCGGTTAGGCGATGCGATTCGCCGAAGCAGTATCATGCTGGTACTTACGAGTACTGAGACGCACGGGATGCTGACCACTAAGTTTTATGAAGCGCTGGGATGCGAAAAACCCATCTTGTGTGTGCCGTCCGATCAAGGCGAGTTAGCCAAACTGATTGCATACACCAACGCCGGTATTGCTACAGATAAGAGAGAAGCAATCGAAGCTTTTATCAACGAGAAGAAGCAAGAATGGCAGCAGAACGGTTTCACCCGTCAGAAGACACTGCACCGCGAAGAATTCTCACGGGAGGCGCAATGCCGCAAAATGGAAGAAATTATTAAATCTTTGATATCATGAAGAAATATATTTTAATATGGGTACTTGGCACGTTGTCCCTTTGTACCTTTGCATGGACAAGCCCTGTCTCGATCCCTGATGTGGGCGATGCACGCCTGCGCATCGTAGGACAGAATGCGGCAAACTATGTTTCCAATCTGGAGGCCTCCAATTCCTCATGTGACACGCAGGATGAGTTTGAGGCAAAAACTAATAAGATGGCAAACGCGTTCCTTGCTTTGCAAGCCGATATTGTGGTGATCTGTGAAGTGGAGCGGAACGATGATATTTTGGGGTATATCGTGGATGCCATGAATACGATCTATGGCGAGAATGTCTATACCTATATCACCGACGGGCTGTATGCACACGCTTCTTCGGGAAATTACCAGAGTCTGAAATCCGGATATATCTACCGTAAGGACAAAGTAACGCCTTACGGCAGTAATACCTCTCCCTATCGTTCCGGCGAATACTGTGCACGAATGCGCATTCAGACTTTTACGGAGAATTCCACCAAAGAGAAGTTCGTGCTTTCGATGAATCATTTTAAGGCGAAAGATTCTTCCGATGACGCAGGAGAAGGCACTCGCCTGCAGAATGTCTCCAATCTGATTTATGCGCTCGGCAATATTACTGCCGATCCGGATATCCTTGTTATGGGCGACCTGAACTCATACATGGGTGAAGCGCCGATCGAGGCATTGGAGGAGGAAGGTTACGAAGAGCAATTAGTGCGTTTTGACGCCAATGCCTACTCTTATATCTACAGGGGCACGAAAGGCATTCTGGACCACGCGATGGCAAATAGCACGATGGCGGAACAAGTCACGGGCGCACGCGCGTACCATATTAACACCGCCGGAGGATATAACTACAAGTACTCCGACCACGATGCCGTTCTGGTGGGTCTGCGGCTTGGTAAAGATTCCGGCGAAGGCATGGAGAATATTCAGCAGACCGCTCCGGCACGCAAGATCTTACGCGGAGGGCAATTATACATCGAGATTGATGGCCAACTTTTCACCATCACCGGCACACGCATCCGATAATGATCAGTATCATTGTTCCCATATATAACACCGAACGCTACCTGCCAGCTTGCCTTGACAGTCTCCTTGCGCAGACGCAGAAGGATTTACAAATCATTCTCGTGGATGACGGCAGTACGGATGGTTCGTTGGCCATCGCGCAGAACTACACGATACTTGATCCGCGCGTGGAACTATACACGCAGCCGCACGCAGGCCAATCGGCAGCACGGAACGAAGGAATGCGGCATGCCAAGGGCGAATATATTGCGTTTGTGGATGCCGATGACAGCCTTGCGCCCGATTGGTGCGAAACGCATCTGAGAGCAACGGTTGGCAGCGATTATGTACAGAGCGGCTATCAGCGCATTCTGAATGGCATCGCCGGAAAGGCGCTGTTGCCTAAACATCGCTATCAGTTCACCTCGCCCTGTATGCGGCTCTATCGCCGCGAAGCGATCCGGAACCTGCGGTTTGAAGAAGGAATGATCTACGAGGATGTCCTTTGGTCGGTTGATCTATGGCTCAGCGGAGTTCCCTGCCGCATGATTGATTACACCGGCTACCGCTACACCGCGAATCCGCATAGCACCACTTCACAGCGGCATCCCGAAGCCGAACAACGCCTCTTTTCCGAACTCAGAAAGCGCATACCGGAGGTTTCTTTTAGAGGAAAAATGATCGTTTTATACACCATAATGCGTCTGAAAATACATTTTATAAAGCAATGAAAAAAATCTTATTTACTTTACTTTTGGGTGCTTGCTCACTTACCCTCTGTGCCGCCACCTACTATGCTTCGCCTAATGGAAGCGGCTCAGGTAACTCTTATGCCAATCCGACTTCTTTTGCCTCCGGAGTCAGTAAACTGAAAAATCCGGGCGATACACTTTATCTGTTAGAAGGCACATATGAGTTTTCGGATAAATTCAGTATCAACAAACAAGGATCTTCATCCAAACGCATCGTTATCTCCGGCTATCCGGGGGAAAAGGTGACGCTTGATTTTCATAAAGTGCCTTACGGCACACGAGGCATCACCGTCCATGAACAATCACTCTATGTACATATCAAGGATCTGGCGATTGCCTGGTCCGGAAAGAACAATCTCTATAATGAAGGGTCCTATTGTCTCTTCGAAAATCTGGATATCTATGGTTCCGCTGACACCGGCTGCCAGATGAAGAAAGGCGGTAATAACGTGATCCTTAATGTCGATAGTCATGATAATTTTGATTACGAAGAGGGCTTTGCTCCGTCTAAAAATCAAAATGGACCTGCTAACTTCGGCGGAAACGCAGACGGTTTTGCGGACAAACAATTCACAGGAGCCGGAAACCGCTATATAGGCTGCCGCGCATGGAACAACTCTGATGACGGATGGGATTTCTTCCAGCGTGTGAGTTCTTCGAATACTGTCATCGAGAACTGCATCTGCTATCAAAACGGTCAGGCATACTACGACATGTCCCGGAATCCGCGCGCAACAGGCGTGGATAAAGCTTGGTTTGATCAACGTGTAGGGACTTCTGTTGTCGATCGGTATGGCAATACAATTACTGTTTCGTTGGAGCAATTCCCTAATTTGGGAAACGGTAATGGTTTCAAGATGGGAGGCGGATACACGGACCATAAGATCCTCATCCATCATTGCCTCGCAGTAGCGAACAGGGAGCGTGGTTTTGACCAAAACAACAACGGCGGCACCATGTGGGTGTATAACAACACAGCATACGCTAACGGCTATAATTTCGGCTTCACCACAGCTTATGGCACCAATTCGATACAGAATAATATCAGCCTCAGCGGCAAGAATGCGGATCAACCTAAATCACAGACAGTCATAGCCAACGATCATAACACGTGGAATAACGGATTTTCCTGCTCCTCTTCTGATTTTCTATCGTTGGACACCGTTCAGATCCTCGCGCCGCGCAACATAAATGGCAGTCTGGCGGAAGGCACGTGTCTTCGTCTTAAAGAAGGATCTATACTCATTGATGCCGGTATTGATCTCAATCTCGGCTATAATGGCACAGCGCCGGATTTGGGATGCTATGAGACAGAGGGAGAGAGGCACGATCCCGAACCCGAAGATACCATTCCTGCCACTCAGCCTGAAGGATCCCACGCCATAGCATTTGTCACCGTCCCTAAATGCGCGGAGGACAAAGCTCTACTCTCTTATCTGCGTAAGAATGACTCGCTATGGATAGTAGAGACCGATGCTTCTGATCCTGAGATCGACTATAGTGCCTACGAAGTAATTGTTCTGGGACCCAAACCCAACAGCAGTGCTACGGGATTCGCGTCCCTCAAAGGGTACGACAAGCCTATGCTTCTTCTCAAGCCTTTCCTGCTCAAAGCAAGCGTATGGAACTGGGGCACAGCGGTCAACACAGATGATCTCAGCATCTCCGTTTCGCAGACGGATCATCCTGTCTTTGAGGGACTCACGCTCACGGATGGAGAACTGCAACTCTTCAGCGAGTGTAACACAAATGCCGTCACTGCCATCTCCCAATGGACCAATACCACCGGCATTACCGCGATCGCTTCCCCTGCTTCGAGATCCGACTACACTACGATCGCGGAACTGCCGGCCGGCACCAAATGCAACGGCACTACCTTGCCGCAGAAGATGCTGATGATCGGTGTGTCGGAGTATTCGACGACTCACCTCACGGAAGATGGTAAACACCTGATAGAGAACGCTATCTGTTATTTATTAGGGATCGACAACAAACACACACAAGATATTGAAAATCAGCAATTCTCAATAATTCACAACAAATACATAAAAGATGGCCAATTGTTTATCCAAGTGGGCGAAGCGGCATATTCTGTTACCGGTCGCCGTTTGCGTTAGTATTGCTCTCCGGGCAGCGGAAGCGCAGTATCAAGATGTTTTCTACACCACGGATGAGAATCTGCTGACGGCGGAAGTGGCGCTCAACCCGCGTGCTGCGGGAGAACTCTTCATCCCGGAGACCATCGTCGTGGGGCAGAACACCTACACCGTAGTGGCTATCAGCGACAAGGCGTTCAAAGGATGTAAGAATCTGACATCCGTCGTGCTGCCAAAAACGCTGAAGCAAGCCTATCGCTCGGCGTTTGAAGGCACCGGTATCTGGTTGGATAAAACCAACTGGTCGGAGGGATGCCTCTGGATGGACAGCATCCTTATTGCGACGGATAAGAATATCAAACCGCGTTTTGTAGTGCCCGAAAACACTCGTTTTATTGCCGCAGGGGCTTTCAAAGGCAATAAATCCATCCAACGGGTCGATCTTCCTTCCACACTCGCACGCATTGATCATGAGACCTTCCGGGATTGCAAGAATCTGCAGAAGATCGTTATTCCGCCCTCCGTCACTTCAATAGGCGAAGAGGCTTTCACCGGCAGCGGAATCTATCTCAATGAGAATAAATGGAAGAAAGGAGCACTCATCATCGATGACTGCCTCATTGCCACCAATAATGATCTGCCCGCAAAATATGTCTTCAAGAACAAGACGCCGATCCGCCTGATCGCGGAGAGGGCGTTTGCGAACCGCAAGACGCTCAAATCGGTTGAGATCCCGCAGACCGTCTCCGCCATTCCTACTGCCGCTTTTATCGGGTGTGAAAGTCTGACGGATGTTATCATACCGTCCTCTGTTCACAAGGTAGACAATTTTGCTTTCTACAACTGCGCAAAACTGCGCAATGCCAAACTGCCGGCGGACCTCCTTTCGCTGGGCGCCGGGGCTTTCTACGGTTGCGAACTGCTCTCCGAACAGGTGTTGAGCGAAAATCTGGAGGTGATCCCGCGTGCGGCTTTCTTCTTATGCCGCAATATTAAAAAGATCACCCTGCCATCGCATCTCAAACGCATTGATGACGGTGCTTTCGCCGGCTGTGCTTCTCTGGAAACTATTGATCTGCCGGCTACGCTCACCTACATCGGCGAACAGGCTTTTGCCGGCTGCGCCATGATACGGAGAGTAACGCTGCCGGTGGGTATCAACTCCCTCTCCAAGCAAGTCTTCCAGGGTTGCAACCGTTTGTACCGGATCGATCTGCCGGAGGGCATATATGCGATTGGAGACGAAGCCTTGTCCGGATGTGTGGCTTTGGAGATAATCAATATTCCCAAGAGCACATTCCGCATCGGAGTACGCGCTTTCCATAACTGCCAGCAACTCCAGAATATCGCCTTGCCGGATTATATCCAGCGTATTGAGGAAGGAGCATTCATGGAATGTAAGATGCTGGATGAGATCGCGCTTCCTGCATCTCTCAAACGACTCTCCCGCGCTGCCTTCGCGCAGTGTATCGGTTTGCATAAAGTGCATCTCAACGAGGCGCTGGAGGTGATTGAGGACGGGGCCTTCTGCCAATGCCGCAGCCTCAAGGAAGTTGAATGGAATACTGCCCTTCAATCCATCGGGGCTGACGCATTCCTGGACTGCAAATACCTGCGCACTCCCCAATTCACAGCAGATGTGGAGATCGGCAAAAATGCCTTCAAGGGCTGCAAATAACTTAAATTACGATTTTTTTGCCAAACTATTTGCATATATGCAAAAAAAGTACTATCTTTGCACCGGTTAATTAAATCTTTTTATAAACCTTTAAAGTAAATCAACTATGACGAAGAAATTTATCTGCCCCATCTGTGGCTATGTACACGAGGGGACCGAGGCACCGGAGCGTTGCCCGCAATGCAAACAAGTAGTGGAATGGAAAGTGGCTGACGAGAGCAAAGGTCTGGCGTGGGCTTGCGAACATATCGTCGGCGTAGCCAAAGATGTTGAGGATCCGCTTATCCATGACGGTCTGCGCGCACATTTCATGGGCGAGGCTACGGAGGTAGGACAATATCTGGCTATGGCGCGTCAGGCAGACCGCGAGGGGTATCCCGAGATCGCTGCCGCCTTCCGTCAGTACGCATACGAAGAAGCTGAGCACTGCGCTAAGTTCGCTGAGTTGTTAGGCGAAGTGGTTTGGGATACCAAGACTAACCTGGAGAAACGTATGCTGGCTGAAGCGGGTGCTTGCGAAGACAAGTTCGCTATCGCCAAACGTGCCAAAGAGCTGAACCTCGACGCTATCCATGACACCGTGCATGAGATGGCGAAAGACGAAGCCCGCCATGGTGCCGGCTTCCAAGGTCTCTACAACCGTTACTTCAAAAAGTAATCGTGAATCCTATTGAATGATTCCGCCGCCGATGACCATTCCGTCTTGGTAAAGAACCACGGACTGACCGGGCGTAATGCCCCACACGGGCGAAGCAAAAGACAAGCGACCCTCGAGGTCGTTTGTTTTTTGTAGCACTGCCTCCACCGGCTGTGAGCGATACCGGATACGGGCAGTTAAAACCGATGCTTCTTCCCCTTGACGGATCAATGGATGCAAAGGGTGAACGATGCGGAAACGGAGCGTTGTAGCCAACAGGTCTTCATTCGTTCCTAATGTCACACGGTTGGTCTCTGCGTCGATATGTGTCACGTAGGCGGGATGCCCCAAAGCGATACCTAACCCCTTGCGCTGACCGATGGTATAATTGACATATCCATCATGCATGCCCAACACCCTGCCCCCGGCATCCACGTACTCGCCTGCACGCACACGTTCCTCATAATCAGGCACATTCGCGCGAAGAAAAGAACGGTAATCATTGTCCGTCACAAAACAGATCTCCTGACTCTCCTTCTTCTCCGCCAGCTTCACATACCCGTGCGCACGGGCGATCCCGCGCACTTGTTCCTTGGTCAGTTCGCCCAAAGGAAAGATCGTCCTTCGCAACTGCTCTTCCGTCAGCATCCACAGAAAATAGGTCTGATCCTTATGACTGTCAACGGCGTTCGCCAGATAGACATGCCCGTCGCGTTCCACGATACGGGCATAATGACCAGTTGCGATATACTGGCATCCGTGCTCGTCCGCCACACGCATTAACTCACCCCATTTGATATGGCTGTTGCATAGCACGCAGGGGTTGGGTGTGCGCCCGGACATATATTCGTCGATGAAATTCTGAATGACGCACTGCCGGAAAGTATCGCGGAAATCTACAATATAATGTTCAAAGCCCATCTGCTCGGCGTTGTGCTTCGCCTCCATGATGGACTCAATGGAGCAGCAGCCTTTCTCCCTCGCCAGACACGACTCCTTGATTGAGTCGTACGTGCGGAAAGTTACACCCACCACCTCATAACCCTGCTCCATTAGAAGCATGGCGCTGACCGTGGAGTCTATTCCTCCGGACATTCCGAGCAAAACCCGTGGTTTTGTCTTTGATGATTGATTATTTATGATTGCTGGTTGATCCATCTTTGTCTTTCTACTACCTCTGCATCTCCACCAGTTTGGTGTAATAGCCGCCGAGGGCGTAAAGTTCCTTGTGTGTTCCGCGTTCTACAATCCGTCCTTCATGCACCACGCATATCAGATCGGCATGTTTGATTGTCGATAGACGGTGTGCCACAACCAGCGTCGTGCGCTCTTTCATCAGCCGCGCCAAAGCGTCTTGTACCAACTGCTCCGACTCGCTGTCCAGTGCCGATGTGGCCTCATCGAGAATCAGGATCGGCGGATTCTTGAGTACCGCTCTCGCTATACTCAGCCGCTGGCGCTGACCGCCCGAGAGACGGCTTCCGCGGTCGCCGATTACCGTCTGATACCCCTCCGGCATCTGCGAAATGAACGCATGCGCATTCGCGATCTGAGCCGCCTGCTCTACCGCCTCTTGCCATGTCTTGCCGTTCGGCGCCGGTTGGGTCGTATCTACGCCGAAAGTGATATTGTTATAAATGGTGTCGTTGAAAAGGATCGGTTCCTGACACACGATTCCCATCAGCGACCGCAGGTCGTGCGTCCGGAAACTCCGTATATCCGTTCCGTCCAGCGTGATCCGGCCGGCATTCGGATCGTAGAACCGCGGCAGAAGGTCCGTCATCGTGGTCTTGCCGCCGCCCGACTGGCCTACGAGAGCTACCGTCTTGCCCTTCGGGATCTCCAGATCAATCTCTGTCAGCACCTCTTTTTCCGCTTGATAACGGAAAGACACGTGCTCAAAAGCTATCTTTTCTTCGAATCGCACCGGCTGCGGGTTTGCCGGTTCTGCGATATTCGTTTTGGTATTCAGGATCGCGTCTATGCGTTCCAATGACGCCATTCCGCGGCGGATGCCGTACGAAGCTTTGCTCAGGTCCTTCGCCGGATTGATGATCGAATAGAAGATCACCAGATAATAGATGAATGTCGAGGCATCAATCATGGAGTGGTCGCTTAGAATCAGCATGCCGCCGAACCACAGGATGACGGCAATCAGGGCGGTGCCCAGAAACTCCGATAACGGATGTGCCAGATAATAGCGCCGGTTGATGCGGTTGAAGGTTGCGCGTGTAGCATTGATCAGAGCATCGAACCGCGTCCGCAGTTTGTCCTGGGCGTTGAATCCTTTCACCACCCTCTGGCCGGACAAGGTCTCATCAATCATCGATAAGATCTCGGCGTTCTGCTCCTGCCCTTTGGTGGACGCACGTTTGAGCGATCGCCCGATGCGTCCGATACAGAAGACTGCTATCGGCAGCAATGCCAGAACGAATAATGTCAGCTGCCTGGAAATCACCAGCAAAGTTGTCAGATAGACAACGATCATGATCGGGTTCTTGAAGAGAATATCCAATGCACTCATGATGGACGCTTCCACCTCACTCACATCATTCGTCATTCGCGAAATGACATCTCCGCGGCGTGCCTCGGTGAAATATCCCATCGGCAGCGATAACACCTTGTCATACAGTTGTTTGCGCAGATCACGCAGCACGCCCGTACGGATCGGTACCATAAAGAAATTGGCGAGCCACACCGCGCCGCATTTGAGTGCCGTCATTCCTACCAGAAAGACCCCTAACCATAACAAAACGTACCCTGCGCCGTGAAGAACGATCTGGTCGTTAAGCTGACAATACAGGTTATTCCGCACCGCATTAAGTGTCTCCTGAATACCACTCACCCCCTCCAGCGGAATACGGCTCACCTCGTTCGTCGTCAAGCCGAAGAGGATCCGCAGCACCGGTATGATGGTGGCAAACGAGAAGAGCGACAGCACGGTGGACAGCAGGTTGAAAAAGATATTCAACCCCATCTGCCCTTTGTAGGGAGGCACAAACCGTCGTATTAAGGTGATAAAATGCATTCGTTTACTCCTTCCTCTTTAGATAATTCAGTATCTGTCGGTCAAAATCGGCATGCGGTGTGTAGAAATGCGTCCGGATAGGCATCGCTACCAGTTTCTTGCCTTGCGCCTGCAGCCGCTCTTCCAGATCGGTCAGGCGCAAGCGCTGCATGTCTTTCTCCGTTGTCAGTACAAAATTACAATACTTGGCACGGTCGATTACCGCTTGCACATCTCTCGCGGTATAATGGTGATGATCGGCAAAAACCATCTCTTCTGCCTGCGGATAATGTTTTCGCACATGCTCTGTCAGGTAGCTCGGTTCCGCTATTCCGCTCAGTACCAACGGCACCCCTTTTTCTTGCAGCGCGGCGTATTGGATTCCGGCGAAATGCAGTTTCTGATAGGTCGGCAGGTGCAGGCGGTTGTCCACAGCCCGCATATCTATCGGCCGGATCGTTTCCGGGCATTTGGTCACTACGACACAGTCTGCTTTCCCTGCCCGCGAAGGCAGATCGCGCAGCGTGCCCCATGGCAGCATGCGGTCGTCGATATAAAGCCGGTCATAGGGGGTAAGCAGGATCGTGAATCCGCATCTCAGCGCCCTGTGTTGCATCGCATCGTCCAGCACCACCGCATCCGGTCTCGGAGTCAGTTTCTCCAACCGCCGTACGCCTTCCACACGATTCTCGCACACCGCCACCGGCACCTCCGGGAAAGTCGTATGCTGTTGCATCGCCTCGTCGCCGATGGTATCAGCCGTAGAGTGCGCATCCGCCAGCACAAAACCCCGTGTCTTGCGTTTGTACCCGCGGGACAGCACTGCCGGACGATAGCCGTTGTCCTGTAATAACCGTACGATATAGGCCGTCATGGGCGTCTTGCCGGTTCCGCCTGCCGCGAGGTTTCCTACGCATATAGTAGGAATATCCACCGCGGTAGATGGAAGCAGATGTCTGTCGTACATCCAATGCCGTATTGCGACGCCGAGCCTGTACATGATTTATCGGATTTCTATCTCCGGCATTAACGCCATGATTCGGGGTTTGGAGCAGAAATCACGCACCTTCATGATCAGGCGCTCCTCGTCCGTGGTGTTGTCCATTGATTTGAGTAACTCGTCGATCGGGTCAACCACCTCCGGATAATAAACCGGCTCGTAATGCTCCAGATCGGCCAACTCAACCGCCTTGGCAATCGCGTCGTCGATATTACCCATCGCGTCTACCAGACCCAGACTGCGGCCTTCTTTGCCTAACCACACGCGGCCTTCACCGATCTTCTTGATGTATTCCTGACTCACTTTGCGGCCGGCGGCACAACGGGAAGTGAATAAATCGTATCCGCGTTCTACCATGGTCTGCATCAACTCGTGCTCTTCAGGATTCATGCCCTTGTAAATCATATTCGCTTCCAGGTCCGAATGACGGTTGGTTGAAATACCGTCAACATCCAGACCCACTTTGTCGCGCAGCTTTGCTACGTTGGGTACGGTTCCGAAAATACCGATCGAACCGGTGAGAGTCGTCGGCTCGGCGTAGATATAATCGGCGCCGCACGAGATATAATAACCTCCTGAAGCCGCATAATCACCCATCGAAACCACTACAGGAAGACCTTTCGCCTTCAGGTTTTGGATGGCGTGCCATATCTGCTCACTTGCGTCTGCCGAACCGCCCGGACTGTTCACACGCAGTACAACTGCCTTGACATCCTTGTCCTTGCCGATCTTCTTCAGCGTCTTCACGGTCTCCTTCCCTACGATTCCGTCGCCGCTCTCATCCGTGATCTCGCCTTCCAGATAGACTACCGCCACTTTGTCTTTCGCGTTGATCTTCATGCGTTTCACTTGCGCCATCTGGCTTGTTGTGATCAGATTAAAATCTTTTGTGCCCGTATATACGCGCAGCAGCGAATCCATGTCCTGGGTATAAACGATCGTGTCGGCCAGCCCTGCTTTTACCTGCTCCGCTGCCGTTTGCAGACCCATATAGCGGTCAGCCAGGGCGTCCAGTTCCTTGAATGTCAGCTTGCGTGCATTGCCTACGGCCGACTTGTATTCCTTCCAGATACCCTCCAGATACTGCTTGGTCTGCTCCTTGTCCGCCTCGGACATCGAGGTGCGGAAGAACGGTTCCACCGCGGATTTGAAAGTACCTACCTTCAGAATCTGCATCTCTACGCCGATCTTCTCCATCGCGCGGGTGTAATACATCTTCTGTGCCGCCAGACCGTTCCAGTTCACGGCTCCCGTAGGATCAATACAGATCCTGTCTGCTACAGACGCCACATAGTAGTTGGTCTGACCGTAATTCTTCGCCGAAGCGATCACCCATTTGCCGCTCTGCTTGAAATCCGTCAGTGCGTCACGGATTGCTTTGGCACTCGCCGGTGCCATACCCAGTTCTGCGCCATCGAGCCAGATGCCTAATACGCGTTCGTCGTTTTTCGCCAGGTGGATGTTACTCAGGATCTGATCCAGACCTACCGTCTCTTCCTGCTGGCCGTAAGGAGATACATTGTTGAAAAGCGCTGCAAAAGGATTAGCCTCCTGTCCCTGCTCCACCAGTGTACCTTTCATCTGCAAACGGTACACCGTCTGCTTCTTGAGAGTCACTGAAGATGAATTGATCATATCGCCCATTAACCATCCTAAAAGGGCGCTACTGATGAAATAGACGGTGAAGAAAATCAAGCATCCGCCTAAACAGCCTACTCTGCGACGGGGACGCTTCTGTCCGTCCTCCGTCTGTGTGCGATTGAATACTGCCATAATCGTGTAAATCTTTAGTTCTTTTTTAGTTATTCTTTAGTTCTTATTTGGTTCTTTCCGGTCCGGTTCTCTATGTTAAGCGGAAGGTTTTTCGGTGATACGGTGTCGGTCCGTATTTCTTGAGGGCGGCGTAGTGCTCCGCCGTTGGATAGCCTTTGTTGGAGGCCCATCCGTATTGGGGGTACTCCTCATGCAGCCGCAGCATATATGCATCTCGGTGGGTTTTGGCTAACACACTGGCTGCCGCGATCGACATATACGTGGCATCGCCGTGAACCACGGTATCGGCAGGAATCTCCAGGATCTCGCCTTCCGGCACATAGGGTTTCCATTTATTGCCGTCCACCAGAATATGTTGCGGCCGGACACGCAGTTGATCCAGCGCCCGTTGCATCCCGAGGATCGAGCATTGCAGGATATTTCGTTCGTCAATCTCCGCCGCCGTCACTTCCACCACCGCCCAACTCACAGCTTCGCGTTCGATGACCGGTCGTAAGATCTCCCGCTGCTTGTCGCTCAGCTGCTTGGAGTCATTGAGCCATGCGAACTCCGGCACTTCCGCGGCACGCTCGGGATCCAGAATCACTGCGGCGGCAAAAACGCTGCCTGCTAACGGTCCGCGGCCTGCTTCATCGCAACCGGCTTCCACGATATTATGTATCATACATGGCTTCAGCATCAGAACGGGTGCCCTATGGCAAAATGGAAAGTCATATCGTCGTGCCAACCCAGTCCGTTGGGTACCGTGCGCCATTGCTTGCCCTCCGCGATACGGCTCGGGTCGTGCAGCTTCACACCGAAATCAACACGGAAGATCAGGATCGATAAGTCAAAGCGGATACCCACGCCGTAACTCCATGCGATCTGCTTGTAGAACTCGTCGAACAGGAATACACCGCCCGGCTGCGAGTCATAGTCACGGATGGTCCATATATTTCCGGCGTCCACAAAAGCGGCTAACTCCAGGAACGACAATACTTTGTAGCGGTATTCGAGGTTCAGATCCAACTTGATATCGCCTACCTGCAGATCATATACAAGAGCGGAACCCTTGCCGCGGAAGGTGCCGGGCCCCAGCGTACGCGCCTGCCAGCCGCGGATACCGTTGGCGCCGCCGCCGAAATAGCGCTTCTCGAACGGAATAGTCTGTGCATTCAGATACGGCACTGCCACACCCAGACCGATATGCCCCACCAGATGGTGCTGCGGATGAATGATGCCATGGTACGTAAAATTGATATCTCCTTTGGCGTATTGTGCAAAGGGTATCTTCCATAGTACGTATGACCCGTCGGCATTCTTCTCGAATTTGGCTATTTCGCTCAGACCGTATAGGAAGTTACCTGCCGTCTCTACACGCATCACCAACTGCAGATAAGACCGGTTGGGATTGCGTTGGCTGAAAGTGGAGTACGAACCCGTATAACTCCAGTCAACGATGAAATGATCCTCATAACTGGCTTTCAGCACCGAGGATTTCTCCATAAAGTCCTTCTTGAACTGAGCCGACATCCACGGCAGGTAGATATAGTTGATGTCCACGAGATTGAACTGGTGGATCCAGCGGCTGCCGGGTCGGCGGGGGATGGTATACCCCAGTCCCGCATTGGCAATGGTGCGCGTATATTCCTCCGGCCGCTGCTGGTAGTTATACGCGATATTCACCTTCACATTGGAGGGGAAAAGCAATCCTGCTTCCGCTTTCGCCTCGATCGCCCGTCCGCCGTTAGTACGCCATTCATACGAAGCGCGGCCGCCTAATGACAGTACTTCTGCTCCCTTGAAAATATTCTTGTTGCTATAGTTGACCCCCGCTGCGATACCCCAGTCGCCGGCGCTGTAAGTACCCTCCACCTCCGCGGAGATAGAGTTCATGCGTCCGCGCGAGATAGCCACCGTGCAATCCAGTAGCGAGTCGCCCACAGGATTAAACGCAATATCTACATATTTCACCGGCGCCAGCGCATTCATGCGCGCGTAAGTGCGCTCTACGCGCCAGTCTGCATAACGCACACCCTCGCGGATACGGCACGCTCTGCGCAACGCGCTCTTGCGCAGAAAAGGCTTGTCCATATTAAACTCCACATTGCGGATCGAATACTGTGTATGGATCCTTTTTAATGCCGCGGAATCCAACGCCGACACATAGGGCGCCAGATGAATACGGATATCCACCTCATGGCTGTTGAGAGAACTGTCGGCTGTGAACTCCAGCATGGATTTCTCGAAATAGAAATACCCCCTGTTACGCATGGCGGTCGTGATCCGTTCGCGTTCCTCGTCCAGCGCCTCCGTCGAGAACCGGTCGCCGGGATGTACCTCACAGCGGCCGTTCTTCGCGATCTCGCTCACTTCGCCGAAAGCGATGTCCACATCGTAGGACCGGACTTTATATGGCTGGTGAGCCGTCACGAGATAGGTCAGCTGAACCTTACGGTCCTTGATCACTTTCTGGGTATCTACCTCCGCTTGGAAATAACCCATATTATTCATCTGCTGACGGAGTTGCTGCATGCTGATCCGGGTCAACTCCTCGTCATAGATCACCGGAGCCTCACCCATCTTATGCGCATTCCGTGCCAGACGCTTGTTGGATTTGGAGGTCGTGTCTTTCGGCGCCGTGTTGTACACATGAAGTTGCAGTTTCCAGAATCCGAAGATCTCCGTGTTCTGCTTCTGGCGCAGATACCCCCGCAACTTACTCTCCGACACCGATTTGTCGTCCACGCATTTCACCCTCGCTTTTTCCAACAGATACTGGTCCTGCGGCACGAACTTAGTCGTGTTGCAGGATGTGGCAACAAATAGAATCACCAGCAACCAGAATCCGTATTTTACCCACGTGCGCATTACGCGTAATATAAAAAGCGGTGCAAAGATAGTAATATTTTTTGACATATGCAAAAAAAAACGCATTAAAATTTGCGTATGTGCAATTTTTGTTGTACCTTTGCACGAATTTTGGCGGAAAGGCAGTTGTTCGCCCGACGCCGTAAACATTTGTAGGTTTATAAATACGTATTATGATTAAAATCACCTTTCCGGATGGTTCCATCCGTGAGTACGAAAGCGGTGTGACACCGCTGCAAGTAGCTGAGTCGATCAGCTCACGTCTGGCGCAGGACATTCTTTGCGCAAGTATCAATGATCAGATTGTAGAATTGAATTACCCCATCACCGCTGATGCTTCTATCAAACTGCATAAGTGGGAAGACAAGGAGGCAAAACATGCCTTCTGGCACACATCGTCCCACCTCATGGCGGAGGCGCTGCAGGAGCTCTACCCCGGTATCCAGTTCGGTATCGGTCCGGCTATCGAGAACGGTTTCTACTACGATGTAATGCCCCCCGAGGGAGTGACCATCAAGGACTCCGATTTTGCGGCGATTGAAAACAAGATGATGGAGTTCCGCGCCAGAAAAGAGCAGCTCGTGAAGAAATCGATTGCGAAGGCGGATGCCCTCAAGGCGTTCTCCGAAAAGGGTCAGAGCTATAAATGTGAACTGATCTCCGAACTTGAGGACGGCCATATCACCACCTATACCCAGGGTGCATTCACCGATCTCTGCAAGGGTCCGCACCTCCTTTCCACCGAGCCGATCAAGGCGGTGAAAGTCCTCTCATGCGCAGCCGCTTACTGGCGCGGCGATGAGAAACGCCCGATGATGACCCGTATCTATGGTATCTCTTTCCCAAAGAAAGCGATGCTCGATGAGTACCTCGCACTGCTGGAAGAAGCCAAGAAACGTGACCACCGTAAGATCGGTAAAGAACTGGAACTCTTTATGTTCTCCGATATGGTAGGCAAAGGTCTGCCGATCTGGCTGCCGAAAGGTACCGCCCTGCGTCTGCGTCTCGAGGATTTCCTCAAGAAAATCCAGAAACGCTATGGCTACCAGCAGGTTATCACTCCGCATATCGGTTCTAAACAACTCTATATCACTTCCGGTCACTGGGATCACTACGGCAAGGATTCTTTCCAGCCGATCACTACCCCGGAGGAGGGCGAGGTCTATCTGCTCAAGCCGATGAACTGCCCCCACCACTGTGCGATCTACAAAAACAGCCCGCGTTCATACAAGGATCTGCCCTTCCGCTGCGCCGAGTTCGGTACGGTTTACCGCTATGAGCAGTCCGGTGAGCTCCACGGTCTGACCCGCGTGCGTTCGTTCACGCAGGATGACGCCCATATCTTCTGCCGTCAGGATCAGGTGAAACAAGAGTTTATCCGCGTGATGGAGATCATTGAGATCATCTTCAAGGCGCTCGACTTCCAGAACTTCGAAGCACAGATCTCGCTCCGCGACCCGAACAACCACGAGAAATACGTAGGTTCGGACGAAGTATGGGCTATGGCAGAACAGGCTATCATCGATGCCTGCAAGGAGAAGAACCTGCCGGCTAAGGTAGAGTACGGCGAGGCAGCTTTCTATGGTCCGAAACTGGACTTCATGGTCAAGGACGCTATCGGACGCCGCTGGCAGTTAGGCACTATCCAAGTCGATTATAACCTGCCCGAGCGTTTCGAACTGGAATACACCGGCGAGGACAACCAGAAACACCGCCCTGTGATGATTCACCGTGCGCCGTTCGGCTCCATGGAGCGGTTCGTGGCCGTGCTCATCGAGCACACTGCCGGTAAATTCCCGCTCTGGCTCACGCCGGATCAGGCTGTTATTCTCCCCATCTCCGAGAAATCCAACGAGTATGCATGGAAAGTAAAGGAACTGCTGGAGCAGCAGGATGTACGCGTCATCGTTGATGACCGTAATGAGAAACTCGGTCGTAAGATCCGTGATAACGAACTCAAGCGTATCCCGTATATGCTGATCGTCGGCGAGAAAGAGGCGGAGCAAGGTCTTGTTTCCGTCCGCCAGCAAGGCGCCGAAGAAAAAGGCTCTATGACGATTCAGGAATTCGCTGATTTCATCAACGAGACTGTCAAGAAGCAGATGAGCGCATATTGATGCCGTGCTTCGCATACAACAAAAATGTCCGCCAGTAGCGGACGTTTTTGTTATTCCTTCGGGTAGTTATGATAATGGTAGATCAGCGATTCGCCCATCTCTACCGTCATGTAGGATTGTCCCTGTTCCTTGTCTTTCGTAGCATCCAGCACCAGATAATTGACGCCCTTGAAGAACACGGACTGGCGGGCGTGCTGATGACCGCTCCATACAAAATCTACATGGTACTGTCCCAAGAGCGAAGTCAGTTCGTAAGTTTCCTCCATGGCATAATTGGATGTATGTCCCTGTGAGCCGTCAAGTTTCCATAGATGGGTGTGGGTGAAGACGATAATATGGCGGTAGCCCTCCTTCGATTTGGTCTCTAACAGATCCTTGAGCCATTTTGTTTGCAGGGTGCCTAATGATCCTTCGGCGCTGTCGAGACAGATGAAGAGATCAAGTTTCCTGCTGCCGTTACGGGTGTCGAACCAATAAGCACTGGTTCCGAAAAACGAGCGGTAGACCGGCCATTGCTTGAAATAGATATCGTGATTGCCGGGAGTGATAAACAGCCGCGGCGAGGAACCGGATAGCGCTTCGTCATTCACCGCTACGCCGCCCAGATGAAGCACACTGTCCGCACACGGGTAGTTCTTCTGCGCATCGATCAGGTCGCCGAAATGGATCGCTAACTTCGGATCCGGCGCAGCAAGGTACTGCGCCATGAAATAATCGAGGTTGCGGTGCGATTTACGCGTGACATGGCTATCGGAGCAGGCGTAGATCGTATAGGTATCTGCTCCCATATCCAGATGGATCTCTCCCACGGAATCATTGTGCGCCATCGATTGCTCGAAACGCGTGTTCACCGTCTCGCCTTGCGGCGAGAACATGCCGGCGAGATCCAGAGTACTCTCGTCGCTGCAGGCGGTCAGTCCGACCGCCATGGCTATATATAGTAAATGCTTTGTTTTCATAAATCTTCAATCATCAAAACCGGTACGTAAATCCTGCGCGGGCGGTGGCGCCATAGAAGGTTGCATCGAGATGGAACATACCCGTGGGTTTGCATTGCGCCCCCATGTTGATCCGCCAGTGGTCGGCTACATCCACATATGCCCCGATCCCGAAGAGCGGCTGCCACATCCGCTCCATCTGGTAGTCATCGACATTGCTGAAGAGGAACGACAGGTTCCATCGGTTGTCCTGCGGACGGCAGAAAACCTCTACGCGGTAAAGGAGGTTAAAAGGTTCGGCTACGAAACTCTCGTTCGAATGCCAGTCTCTGTCCCAATCATTCATCACGCGGGTGAAGAGCCCCAGCGTCACTGACACGTAATCCATCCGGTAACCTACTTCCAAAGCCGCCGTGAGATCACTCATCCTATTGCGCGCCACAAGACGGCAATAGACATCGGTCTCGATGAACATCTCGCCTACCGGCAGTTCGAACTTGGGCCGGAACTGCAGTGCCGTCGTATAGACATTCGCCGTAGAAAACTGCTGCCGCGCCTCCATCTCGAAATGCGGATTGAAAGGCAGTAAAGCCTGCACATCGAGGTTGCCATGATGCCCCCATGTGTTGTTGTAACTGTATTCGCCCATTACGGCAATGCTGTACCGCCGGGTACCGAAACCCGGGTTAGCCGCTGTAAGCGAAACCGCGCCCATCCATCCTGCCAGGAGGGCAAATAAAAGCTTTCGTTTCATAAATCATCTATTATAAATCCTCAATCCAACTCCACCACCGTCAATCCTGCTCCGCCATGGTTCACATCACCGTCACCGAACGCTATGGCCCGTTGTCCGCGTTTGCGGCGCAGACGGTTGATATCGTTGAGGTAATCGCGGGTCAGTTGCTTGAGCGCTCCGGTTCCTGTACCATGCAGGATGGTCACCTCCCCTGCTCCTACCATCAGTGCGTCGTCCATATAACTGATCAGTTTCTCCAGTGCTTCGTCCGCCCGATAACCGCGCAGATCAAGCGTCCGGCTGAAACTCAGCGTCCGCGCTCTGGAGATTGCTACAGAAGAACTCGTCTTCTTGGACAAACCGGTTGTATTAGTGTTTCCGGTTGTACCGGATGTTCCTTTTTTCAGTAGTTTCAAGTCGCTCAGGTCGCGCAGCACTTTCGGTATCGCCTTCCCGCTTTCTTTCGGAGAGGGACCGGGTGCCGGTTTCTTCTCCACCGTCTGCTTGAGACGCTCCACTTTCTGCCGCGCCGCCTTTGTCTTCTCCTTGTCGGCCTTGGCTTCTTTGATCTCACGGATAGTGCGTTCGATCGTGGCATTGGAGCGTTGGAGCAACTCTTCCGCCTGCTGGCGGGCTTGCTCGAGCATCTCGCGTTTGGTTGCTTTGATAGCACTCATCTGCTCGTCATATCGTGCGATACGTTCTTCGAGCGATTTCTCTTTCTGGCGGATCGCCTGTCGTTTGTTCTCCCAGTATCGTTTGTCACGTGCAATGTCCTGCAGTTGCTTGTCGTAATCAATATGCTCTTCGCCTACAAGGTCGGTCGCATAGCGGATGATCTCTTCGCTCAGTCCGGTCTGGCGGGCTATCTCGATGGCAAAACTGCTACCGGCCTGACCGATAGATAGTTGGAAGAGAGGACGCATTGCACCTCTGTCGTAGAGCATGGCGCCATTGACCACCCCTTCGGTGATCTCCGCGAAATGCTTGAGATTGGTATAATGGGTGGTAATGATACCGAAAACGCCTCTGCCCACCAACTCATGCAGAATCGCCTCCGCGATAGCACCGCCGATCATCGGTTCGGTGCCCGAACCCATCTCATCGACAAGCACTAATGTATGATCGTCCGCGGAGCGCAGGAACGCGCGCATGTTACGCAGATGGGACGAATAAGTCGATAATTCGTCTTGGATCGATTGCTCGTCACCTATATCAATCATGAGGCTCCGGAAGAGTCCCGCCCTGCTCTGCTCGGCTACAGGCACCAACAGACCGCATTGGAGCATGTATTGCATCAGCGCTACGGTCTTGAGACAAACCGACTTACCACCGGCGTTCGGACCGGAAATCACTAACACATGGTTCTCTCCGGCTTGCAAACGGATCGACAGCGGCACAACGGTCTTGCCCTGCGGCGTATAATGCAGCCATAACACCGGATGACGCGCTTCGGACCACTCCAACAGCGGTTCGTCTTTCAGCTCCGGACGGATTGCACCTAAAGCTTCGGCTAATGACACCTTGGCGTTCAGGAAATCCACTTCTGCAAGCATCGACTGACTCTCCCTGATGGCGTGGGAATGGGGACGAAGCAGATCCGTGATCTCTTGCAGGATACGGATCCGTTCGCGGCGCTCTGCGCCTTCTAACTCACGTATATGATTATTCGCGTCAACGACCTGTTGCGGCTCGATATAAACGGTCTTTCCGGTGGCGGACTCGTCATGCACGATACCGCCTATCTTGCGTTTGAATCCGGGAGGAACAGGGATGACAAGCCGTCCTTCTCGGAGAGTCGGAGCCGCATCGGCATCCACCAGTCCGTCTGTCTTGGCTTGCCTCAGGATCGAAGCGAGTGTTCGTCCTACGCTGCCCTGCAGGTTCACCAACTCACGGCGGATACGGGCTAACTCCGGAGAAGCATTGTCAGCCAGCTTGCCGTATCGGTCCAGCACACGGTCAATCGCCTTGACAAGGTTCCCCAAGTTCCCGATTCCCCCTGTGCTTCCTATTTCTTTCAGATGCGCGAACCGTCCTTCGTCCAGAGAGACAAAAAAACGCTCCAGCTCCACGGCATACGACAGGGCTTTACGCAACGCGTCCAGTTCAGCTTCGTCCAAGAACAGCCCTTCTATCCGGATCCGTGCGATCGCTTCGCGCACATCGCTGATCTCGCCGCGGGGGAAAGAAAGCATCGGGTCGCGTTGCGCTGCGCGCATCTCGTCGGTGGTTCGCAGCAGACGGTCCACCGTCTCGTAGTCCGTCTCCATATGCATTGCCTCCACACGCTCCCTGCCCAACGGCGAGGAGCAACGCCTCAACAGCTCCTCACGGATATATGTGAAGTCGATCTTTTGTTCTATATTCTCCGGATAAATCATCAATCACCAATTATCAATCACCAATTCTCCATTCACCCCAGAATTCTGCAATCACGGATAGCCGGTGCGCCCACTGCTTCATTGAGTTTGCGCACCAACTCAAAGCGGTTCTCGAAGAGCTGTGTCTTGAGAGCCGCCGAATTGACATGAACGATCAGCAAGCCGTTCTTCATCTCCACGCTGCGGGTGAGTCTCGTTACGGTATCACCCATCACGCGCGGCCACGCCTCCTCGATCTGCACATCCAGCACATCCTGCTCCAATCCGTTCTCACGCAGATAATCGACCAGAACATCGGAGATAGAGGCCGCCGGATTAACGAGGGTCATCGATTTTTACTTTTTTGAGATAAATCTTCTGACGGGTCCGGAAGGAACGGAGCTGCGGATCCAGTTCGTTCAGTTTGCGGATGGCTTCAATAGACACACCCACCTCCTGACTCAGTTTCCAGAGCGATTGACCGGTATAGGTCCAAACGAATTCCTTGTCTCCCGTAGCTTTCTTCGGCGCCAGATATATACGGTCGCCTTCATTCAGATCGCGTCCCAAGGCATCGTTGTCTTCGCGCAGATCGCGCTCCCGCACATTGAGACGGAAAGCTACGTTCGCATACGTATCGCCCTCACGCGCCGTAACATAACTGATACCGTTGCATTTTTTCTTGGGATGCATCAGCAGGAAACTATCGCGTTCCTCGCGTGCAGTCTTCGGCTCCACATATTCGGGCTCTGCCTCGTTATTGATCACCATGATCGGCTCCGTACGGCGAACGATGGAAGCCTTCAGGGGACGTTTCTGACGAAGCGGAACCTGCTCCTCCCGGGTCTGCGCAACCGTCTCTACCACCACGGCATCGGGTTCTTTGTCTTTGATATCCTGCGCAGCGGTCGGATCGAACTCGCCGGTTGTCGCCGAAGCGAGTGTCAGGGTATCCAGCCGATAGTCCTCGATGAGATGGATGAGTTTGGATGCGTAATGTTTGTCCGTGGCATAACCGCATTCGCGCAGACGGAACGCCCATGCCTCATAGTCCTCCACCGCGATCTCAAAACAGGTCGTGTATCGCGGACGCTGCAAGAATATGGAGTGGTCCTTAAAACTCTCCGCGGCATCGGCATACTGGCGGAAACAGTCATCCTTGCGGTCGTCGTCATGATAATACACGCCGCCGAACCAGTCGGAGGTACATTTGATTCCGAAATGGTTATTGGCGTTGGTAGCCAGATCGCTCTGCCCCGCAGAGGACTCCAGCAGAGCCTGCGCCATCGTGATCGACGCAGGAATACCGTACTCGGCTTGCTGCAGGATGGCAGTGTTCTTCCATTGTTCGATATATCGCAGATACGCCTCGTTGCGGCTCTGCGCATTCGCTCCTGCGCACACGGCGATCAGGGCTATCCAAAGGAGATGTTTTTTCATATGCACTACAATTTGCGCCGCAAAGGTACTACAAAAATTGCATATATGCAAATAAAATACAAAAAAAAGTGTTTTTTTAATTACTCTCAAGCATCTTTGTCACTGCACCTGCATAAATGCAACCCTGATAAGGCCCGTAATTATTGACGATGCGGAAGGAATCGGCGGTAAGCGAACCGTCCAGATGACTGATCAGATAGCGGTCCACAGGACGGGTACCCATCATCGGAATGATACTGTCGCCGCTGAGCACAATCCCGTTGGTGAGACGGCTGAACGCCACATCCGGGATCGTCATATCGATCGTCACCGGCATCTTACTGGAGAAATTGATCTGGTAGAGATTGACCGAAACCGTACTGTCGGTTGTGATGAGCACTTCGGCGCGGACAGAATCCATCGTAAAGGGCTGATCGCTGTTCTCGCCTTCTACGTTCGGCACGGTGTTGGTTCCGAGAATCTCGAAATAACGGGCTTTGTCAAACGTAGTGTTCTTGTCCTCTTCCGGATTAACGGGGTTGTTCCCCTGGCAGGCTACCATTGCCGCAGCCGCCAAAATAAAGAAAATCTTTTTCATAATGTATAATTTTGGATTTGTAATTCTCAATTTTCAATTCTCATATATCCCCCTTGACGCTCACGCCGAGTTCAACCGGCCTGCCGTGTTGCAGGAAGTCATTTCCCATCGACCGGAAATAAAAGACATCATACCGCGTGTTGGTGAGGTTCTTTCCCCATAGCTGAACCTGTATATACCGCCATTCGAAACTGATGTGTGCGTTCAAGAGGGCGTAGAGTCCCTGCCGGCAGTCGTTCTGCTCGTTCCAGTAGATCGGGCCTGTCATGTTGCCGCGGATTCCCACCCTTACCGCCTGCAGCCATGGTTTGCCTACGCGGTATTGCACGGAGCAGAGTCCGCGTAAGGTGTGCAACGGGGCGTAGGGGATATGATTTCCGGCGTAATCGCCGATCCCGTCGTTGAACTCGATAAAACGCGCATCGGTCCATCCGTAGTGAATATCGGCTATACCGCTCCAGTCTCCTTTCTGCCACCGGTATTGCGCTGCGATCTCCGCCCCCCATATACGGCTGCGCGCAGCGTTCGCCATCATGCGTCCTGTGGTTTTGCCGTTCGGAAAAACCGTCACCTGCTGGTCATAGCATTGGATATGGAAGAGATCGGCATCGACCGTCAGTCCCTCTGCCGGGCGCCAGTGACCGCCGATCTCGAAGGTCCAGTCTTTCTCGGGTTTGTATGCCGTGACCGCCACATCCGAATAACGGGGATCGCTGATGCCCGTGAGATGAACACCCATGTCCGCCGCAAGATCGTCCATCATGCGGTTCTGGGTGATCGTGGAGAAGATCTGAGGGTTATACCCTCCCGCCTTGTACCCTTTGGCCGCGTAGCCATAGACCGACCATTTTTCCGCTTCATAGGAGAGCGCCAACCGGGGCAGAATCTGGATATAATGCGCTTCCTTGCGCCCTGCTACGCGCGTCTGCACCGGCGCATAATCACTCATCATCATCGTGAACCGGTAATCGACCTCCGCACGGCTGTCATAGTCCATTGAGGCGAACTCGTAATCGATCCGCACGCCGGCGTTGAGATGCCATCCGCCGAAGCGGAAATGGCTCTGGTGATAGATCGCTCCGCCGGCATTGAACAGCATAAAATCATCAGCTATCGGGATCGTGTTGTTACGGATTGCTATCGAGTCGTCGGGAAAGACACGGCGGATGCCTGCGTTGGCGTTCGCGAGGATGATATTCCCGATGCCTTCCCGCATGAAAGTCACCGGCGCCGCCATTGTGTTATGCTTGGCAAAACCGCTGACGCCTACCTGCCATTGGTAATGTCCGTCAACTTTGGGCAGCGCGAGGTCGCTGTTCTGCAACAGGACATCAAGGGTCGCATTATGCTGGTGCTGCGCCTGCGTGAGCGTGAAGATATCGGCTGCCGTGTAGTCCTGATCCATCTCCATCCGGTCGCGCAGGAACTGATAAGCAGCGGTGATATCCAGCCGGTAACCGTCCGCCTTGTATCCGGCGCGGAGAGAAGGAATCACCACCATCCGCCCGTAGCCCGCCGGATGATTATAGCAGATGCTGCCGGTGAGGGCGGAGGCATACGGAAACGCCCCCTGCTTCAACCAGTCGGCATAAACCCCTCCCGTGATCCGCCATAAACCGGACGGACGCCCCTCAAAGACCAACCGTCCGCCCGCCTGCTGACCGTGATCCACCCTGCTTCCGTCATAGAGATTGGTGTAGAACCCGTCCGTGCGACGGTAATGCGCCGCAAAACCGAATCCGAACCGGTCGGTGTGAGGACGGTAATACGACGCAGCGGCATGAACGGTGTTCGCCGAACCGTAAGTGATCTCCGCGCGGGTGAGTTGGGTGGTAAGATCCAGCGGACGGATCGTACGGATCTCCATCACGCCCGCAGGGGAGTTACGGCCGTACAGACTCGCCTGCGGACCGCGCAGCATCTCTATCCGCACGACATCCTGCATTGCGTGGTCGTACATGTTCTTGTCCATCAGCGGCACTCCGTCAACCACCATCGCCATCACCGGTTCGTTGATGCGGCTGCCCAATCCGCGGATATAGATACTGCCGGTCATCGCCGAACCGTAATCGGGCATATAGACATTCGGCACCAGATCGCTTAACTCTTTCGGTGTCAGCGCCTGCGTCTCCGACAAAAGACGGGGATCGATGACCGTTGTCTGGCTCTGTGATCCGGTCGGTTTCTGTCCTGTTCTGGAGACCGATATCTCTACATCCGGCAACTCCACCTCCTCCGGAAAGATCTCTGACGGAGAAGGCGTACCTGCAGGAGCAGCCGACGCTATCCGCGACGCCATCAGCAGGCCTATACCATATGTGAGCCACTTCCGTTTCATTAAAGCGGCTGCAAAAGTACGAAAAAATCCGGAAAACTGTCTTAAGTTTTTCTTAAGACTGTCTTAAATCCCTACAAATGGGGATGCCAGATGAGCCATGTCACGCCTATTCCCACGGCTACGTTGTTCGCCGGTCCGGAGAGAAGAGGCTCGGTGTTATAGACGCTTATGGCGGAATATGCGTCGAGTTGAACGCGCGGATGAACGGCATACGTGAGTCCGAAATCGAGATAGAGATTGCAATGGGTGTAGCGTGCCCCCGTGTCGTAATCGCGGGCGTCGGGATCGAAGATATTATAGCTCTCCACGAAGAAACCCAACCGGTCCGTCGCCTCCGCGTTGAGGGAGAGGGAGACAAACACATCCGGAGCAGGAGCCCATTCCTCCCAGTACGCACCGAGATCGTAACCTATTGAGAACCATTCCGTCACCTCGTGTTCGCATAGCAGATCGACCGATCCCGAAAGCGGCATTTCCTTCGCCGCCTCGCGCGTCAGAGGGGCTCCGACATTCAGCAGCAGCGCCGTGCGGGGAAGCCAGGGCAGGTCAAGAGTGCCTCCCCTGTGATCGCATAGCAGTATCTTACTCCCTATATTCAGCCGCGAGGGTACATACGCATACCGGTCATGCGTGACAGGATCGCTGTCCGGCTTGTCATTGACCGCCATCCATCCGGTGTACTCCAGCCTTAACTCCGCCCGCCTGTCCACGCCGAAACGCAACAATGCCTCAGGAAGCGCCACCATATGTATTCCGGGCGTGTGAGACACCTCGAAACCCGTCTCCCATTGGATGAAACCGCGGTTGAGCACCTCCGAACCCGTGCCCGCACCCGGACGGTCGGCGCTGAGCCATATCTCGTTCTGCTCCGCATGATGATGCCCGTCCTTCTGACGGATGGTCCATACCGAGTCCGGCAGCAAACCCTCCGCCCGAACAGCCGGCAGGCTGCACAGGAATACACCTATTAATAATGTGATCGCGCGTGTACGCATAGTCATCCGTTTCAGCGGTAATTGTCCGCAAAAGTACTAAAAATAAATGAATCATGCAAATTTTCTTTGCGTTTTTGCGAAGATTGTGGATTTTTGCCGGATAAGAACAGGACCATCACGGGACCATGTCCTGAGAACGACCTGAGAAAGTACGAATCAGAACAATAGGAGTGTGTCTTTACGTACACCGGCTCAAAAAGTTTACGATTTTTAAGATTTGTTCTGACCACGGCTTAACCACGACTTGCCCTCGACTTAACCACGACATTAACCCGACTCAAATTCGGGCTGTTTCGGGGCAAAAAAGTATACGATTATTAAGATTTATATAACAAGAGCAAGTGACCTATCAGCCACTTGCTCTCGTATAAGGTTGCTATACCCGGAGCGTTCTCCCGACGGAACGGGAGAAAGACCGTGTCCGCTCCGCCTAAGAGGGTCACCTCACCTCTTGACCAGTAACGGTATAAGCCTTATCGCCGCGGAGGATGAAGATCTGCCCCTCACGAATAACCTTGGTATATTGTACTTGGTCGCTTACTACATCTTCGATGCCTTGTTCCTCGCCTGTTGAGAAATCAACCGACTGCTTCAACAGCACATTACCATTGACATCTTTCGCCGTGACGCTATATGTGTACGATGCGTTTTCTTCCAAACCGGTTACAACATACGTCCATCCGTTAGCAGATTGCTCTGCTGCCGGTACATTACGTCCTTTACCGTCTCGAGCCGGAGCCGCAAAGTTTATAGAAATCAATTGTCCATAAGCGTTAAAGACAAGCGTACAAACCGACACGCCATTCTTCTTGATTTCGATGGTGTACGTATCGGCGCCATTTACTGCCGGCCAAGTTAACGTAACAGAGTTGTCCTCATTGGGCGTTGCCGTTACGCCGGTAGTGGTTGTTTCGTCAGCATGACCTAATGGACAATCAACTATACTTACAGTGATTGCTTTTCCAGAAGTACTATTGAGTGCGTAACATGTAGAAGATGTCACCCCTTCTATATCTACAGTTTGGTTTGTACCATTATTCCAAATGATGTTAACAGAGGTAATATCCTCTTCAAATGTATAGGAGTACCATCCTTCCGAATCCTTACTAGCAATCTTCCCTGGCCACGAATCAAAAATATTGCCTGCATCTGTCCATGCCCATAGACGAACTGTTGTCCAACTGGAACAACTACTTGGGTCAAGTCGAACCGTAATTTTAGGAAGATCACTAGGACAGTCATTGTTTTTATAAATTCGATCTGCATAACTATTCCACTTTGATGCCTTTTTATAGGTATTTACTGCATTGCAAGGAACATAAATTGGACAATTATTGGTGGAAGTAAACACGCTATAGCCTAATGTTGGCGGCGTTTCTGCTTCAATCGTCACTGAGGTCAAACCGCTGCAACCAGAGAAAGCACTACCTCCAATGCTTGTGACGCTATTGGGAATCGTCACTGAGGTCAATCCGGTGCAATTATAGAAAGCCTCTCTTCCAATACTTTTGACGCTATTGGGAATCGTCACAGAGGTCAAACTGCTGCAACCATAGAAAGCACTCTCTCCAATGCTGGTGACGCTATTGGGAATCGTCACAGAGGTCAAACTGCTGCGACCACAGAAAGCACCAAGTCCAATGCTTGTGACGCTATTGGGAATAATGGTACTTTGACAACCAACAATAAGCGTATTAGTTGCTGTTTCTATGATTGCATTGCAATCATTACGACTATCATACACAGAGTTGCCATTTTCTACAACTATAGATGTCAAACTGGTGCAATAATAGAAAGCAGCAACTGCAATTCTTGTGACGCTACTGGGAATGGTCACAGAGGTCAAACCGGTGCAATCACGGAAAGCAGAAGCTCCAATGCTGGTGACGCTATATGTCTTTCCTCCATAAGTTACAGAAGCAGGAATATTGGCTGTGGTGATAGTCCAACCTTCATTAAAGTGATAAATTGTAGTACTTTTGAATGTGACCTGTGCCGTTTTTGTCGTTGCATCGAGGTTGTAATACAAATCACCGATATGAACGCGCTCATAGTCCCAAGCGAAAATTGTTCCCACACTGGCTACCAGCGCAAGGAAGAAAGTAAAAAGTTTTGTTTTCATAATTGATTAAATTTTTATAGTTTACAAATTAGATTATACAGAGCATCTATGTTTGTGTCCATTATGATATTACTATATGGTGGCTGCCAAGAATATTTGTCTTTGGGTCTGAAATTCCCGAAATAAATTTCAGTGTAATTATATGTTTTTGCAATATCTTGCACATTATTTAGCGTACAACCATGCGTGTGACTTGCAATAATGATGATATCAATATCTTTGCTATCTTTCTTTTCCAAAAACTCCTTTGTCCTATCATAAGAAAAATCTTTATCTCCCTGTGTTTGAATAAGAATCTTTAATCCAGTCTTTTTCTCGACAAAGATTCCCCATCGATCGCGTTTCAGTCGTGGAGGATTCGGTACGATGAGTTGAAAATGAGGATCAGATAATAGCCGATTATACACTCCCACGAGCGTAGAAGTCTTTCCCTGATCACCAGGTAATGCATCACAAATGATGTACTTTTTTCCTGTTTTTGTTTTTGCCATAATACTTAGATTTTAGTTTTGCCTCCACTTTATTATTCGGCTTTCGGCATTCTCCGTTTTATTCCGTTTGCAAAATTACTGCTTTTTTGTGATATATTCATGGTTCTTTTTAGTCCTTTTGTATAGAGGTACACAATAAAAGCGCGGTACTTCGTATCGCTTCCATTGGTACCTTGGGATTTCTGGACTACCCGTACAAACCAATATCTGCTGAACAAAGCCCACGCTGTCAACGTGAGCATCGTGCTTTGTTCTCGGTTTGTACTCTTAAAGTGTCCAGTTTCAAGGTACCAAGTTTCAGCGCAACGCTATAATTTATGTATGTTGTTTGTCTGTTGTTTTATGCCATAGGCGGATTTTTTGGGGTGTTATTTAGTTTGCTTTTTATATTTGTTTTTAATCGGTCAAATATGACCGATGCTTTCTCCGGTTTAACGTCTTGGAGAGGGACGAGATATTTATTTTGCCATTAGTTGGTTCAGTTGCTCTTGCAGTTCAGCCTTGTTCGGCAAATACAACTGGTAACGCGCAGCAAAAAGATTGTTGTCTATTCCGGCAAGTGCGTACTCCATTAGCAATTCATCTTTCTTTGCTCCGAGTACTATACCAATAGGTGGGTTATCATCCGGCTGACAGATTTCTGTTTTGAAATAATTAAGGTACATATTCATCTGCCCGATGTCCTGGTGTTTGATCTCAGCACGCTTGAGGTCGATGAGTACATAGCATTTCAGTATTGTATGGTAAAACACCAAATCCACTTTGAACCGGCGGCTTCCGATAGGAATGACATATTGCCTCCCGATGAATGCAAATCCCCGCCCAAGTTCCAAGAGGAAGGTCTCCATGTGCTTTTTCAAGGCTGCCTCCAACTCGCTCTCTTTGTACCGTTTCTGCACTGGAAGACCTGTAAATTCCAGAACAAACGGATCGTGAATAAGGTCGGACGGCTTAGCTACTTGGTATCCTTGCTGCGCCAAGGCAAGTACACCCTCTTTGTCCGTACTCAATGCAAGACGCTGGAACAAACCGCTGCTGATTTGGCGTTTCAAGCCGCGCACAGACCAATTCTCCTGCACCGCTTGAGTCATGTAGAACTGCATCTCCAACTCATCGTCGCATTTCAGCAATTCCAAATAATGACTCCAGCTCAATTTTCCAGACACCGTCTGGATTTTTGGGAAATGCGTGTAGAACAATCTCATATTGAAGAGATTAGACCTTGAATAGCCTTTCCCGAGGCGCACGGTGAGGTCTTTAGACAAGTTGGTCAGCAGTTGCTTGCCGTATTCCGCTTTCAACTTGCCTTTCTGCTCAAACTCCACGATGTATTCACCGGTATGCCAACTTGCAGCCAGAAGCGAGGTGTTGACTGCGGAGATAGCCTGCGTGCGTGCATCGTTCCACAAATCAGATATTTGTGACACAAGTTGTGCATAGCCTGAATCAGTTTGCGCTAATGAATGAAGCAGTTCTATTTTGTCGTTATTGGACATCGCGAATTTTAGTTTGCTTTCTATATTTGTTTTTAATCGGTCAAATATGACCGATGCTTTCTCCGGTTTAATGTCTTGGAGAGGGACGATTATTTTATCTTTTCAAAATATGTTTGCTTTCCACATTCTCCAGCACGGTCATTTGCTGGGGGGCATGGGAGGATAGGTTATTTCTCGCGAATAGTAAACCTTTCAGGCACATGCTTCAAGTCATAGCGTCATTTGTGCTTCTTGTTGGCGTATTTGTTCACGCCATTTTTCGCGGGCATCAATCATCTGTTGAAATGCCTCAGCATATTGTTCGGGAGTATTGTACCGGATAAAAACATCTGTGTTCATATTACCTCCTTTTATATTCGGCTGCAAAGATACACATTTTTTTCGACTTATGCAAATAAATTTGCAAAATTCGTTTTAGAATGTAAGTTTTTTAGCCCGTTTAGGGCGTTTTTGTCGGTTTTGCAATATAGGAGCAATTCTTAATAATCGTATCTTTTTTCGGCTCTTTCTTGTGCCGATTGTCTCTTGGTCATCTCCCGGAGGCGTGCCGGTCTTCGCCAGAAGGAAGGCTTGCAAAATTACAAAAAAAAGTCACACGGACAGCATTTACCTCCGTCGTGGTACCGTTGTTCTCCCGAAGTGATCCCGTGATGATCGCGTTCTTGATACGACAAAGTATCGAAACTATCTTCCAGGGAACTATTTCTTCTTTTTGGAAGTAGTTGCGGGTGCAGGAGCAGCAGTCTGTGCGGGTTGGGGAGCCGGTGCTGCTTCGCATTTCTTCTCATCGCGGCGGCAACCTTTGGAGTGATCGGAATGCACATTGATCACATCACCGGTCTGCTGCTGATAGAAATACGGCAGAACGAGATCCGAACGGTGCAGGAGCAAGTAGTTCTCGATCTCCTCGCGGCTGTATTTCTTAATGGTCTCGATGTCCTCAACCGGGGTACGGGCATTTGCGTACGAACCAGCAAAACCGGTCATGGTTACTTTGTATTTCTTACGCGCCTTGTGCGCACGGAACTGGATCTCGTAAATCGGATCTACCACGATGTCTATATTATTCTCCGTGATCGCTTTATAGCGTGCCTGCGCCATAGCGTCCTCTTTCGTACGCTGCCAATCCGAGGTAGCGGAGACGCGTTTGGAGAAATCGGCTTTTACATCCACGATCGTCGGAGTAGCCTGAATATCCTGACGGTTGATAGCCGCATCACGGCCTGTATATTGATAAACGGTGCAGCTGGCGAAAAGGAAAGCGCAGACTGCGAAAGTTAAGATCTTTTTCATAAGTCGTTATTGTTTTTTAGAAGTTAAGCGCTAATCCCAAACCGTTGGCGCCGGAATTGAGCGTAATGTCCATATATTGTGATTTTTTGCCTTTGTTATAGCGTACGGCACCTACTGTAGTCATCGGAATTCCGGCAACTGCCGCTGCGCCCCCGATAATTATTAGAGAAGCTCCTGCCCATTCCTGTTCATCGCCTCTGGCGGTAACCAGTACCGGCAGGCCGACGCCCAAACAGACGGCTGCACCGCAAACGAGGGCGCTGATACCGCCGTCGCGCAGTTTCTTCGCTTTGCGTAACTCTTCGCTGGAATATTGCTTGAACGGACGCTGCTTTGCCGGATTATTCCGGAGCATGATCGAGGGAGCCGTTTTGCTGACAGCCGGACTCTTGACAGGAGCCGGAGCAACTCCTGCACCTGATTTGATATAGTAGTTGTACACATCTCCGCCGGCGGGAACAGGTTGTTGGTAGTAATAGGGCAGGAAATCCGGATCGTACAGAAGCTTGAATTTCTCTATGTCCTCAATCGTGTACTTCTTCGACTCGTCCAGCAGGTTCTCTTTCTGCTCGTATTTTCCGGCGAAACCGATGATGGTAGCACGGTAGTTCTTCTTGAATTTGAAGGGGTTGAACTCAATCTTGTAGATAGGGTCAACAACCACATCAATGTTCTCGTTCTGAATGCACATGAATTCAGCCTCAGCGATAGCATCCTTACGCGTGATCTGATAATTGGAGGTCGCTGTGACCTTGTGGTTGTAATCAATCTGCACCGCGGCGCGTTGGTTCTTCGTGTCCATTTGCCGGCGATTGATCTCTGTCTGACGCGCCGTGAACTGGTACGTCGTACAACTTGCCAAGAACATGCTCAGCAAGACCAGTGAGAAAAGTGGAATTCTTTTCATGATAGAAATAATAAAGTTAGTAAATAGATGTTGCGGAGGTACCAAATTACCTATTCCGCCGCAAAGGTACAACATTTTTTTCATGTATGCAAATATTTATGGCAAAAAAACGCGCAAAAACTTGCGTATATCAAAGATTTATTGTAACTTTGCCGCCGAAAACAACATAATCTCTACTGAACACATATGATACATTGCACTAATTGCGGTTGGGCCAATCCTGATGGAGCAGTTGTCTGCGAGAAATGCCGCCAGCCATTAACTACCCGGCCAGACACCATGAATATAGAGCCGGAAGGACGAAAGACAATGCCTTTTATTAATATGCCTCACCAATCCGAGCCTCATCCCACAGCTCAGGAAGTAACTTCATTCCATTGGTTAACAAAGACATATCTATGGATGTTATTGCTTGCCGGTGCATTTTCCTCCTTTATTTTTTTGATCGCATTATCGGATGGTAGCTCAGATCGTGATGCCATCGATGATGTGGCCTGGATATGTTCTTTGTTGTTTTTCAGTACAGGTAGTATAATTGATGCTGTCCTTATCCTGCTCAAGAAGCGGGTCGGTCTCTACCTTCAGCTTCTGGTAACCTTAATGAATTTCTTCTTCGCTCTAATGCTAATCTGCGCCTCTTTCTTGTGCCATTCTTCCGAATTCGCTCTTTGGTTAGCAGTGTTTACCCTCATTACAGTATTTGCCACAACAGTATTGCTATATACGCTCGTAGCTCCTAAGATGCATGGCTTAGAGGTGCTGAAAGTAGATCATCCAGAGCGTTACATCAAGATCACCAACTGGTCGGAAGTGGTTCTTACCCTGCTATGGATTTGCATTCTTATATCAGATTTCATCCCTTATGGACGCGCGATACCCTATTTATGCTTGACCGCTTTTATGCTCTTTGGTTCCATTATGGTAATGACAGGATCAGCCAAGACCGGAAGGATCATATATTACATTGCAGCGGGTCTTCAAGGATTTCTGCTCATTCTTCCTGAATTATATTACATGTTGTACAGATAAAAAATACATACTACTATGCGATGCGATAATTGCGGTTGGGAAAATCCCGACACCAACACTCGATGTGAGAAATGTAACAGTCCGTTAAGCGCAGGTCCGATATCGGTTCCCCAGCAACCACTTAACCTAAACAAAACAGTATCGGAGGCCGCGGCATTTTCCGACCTTCCGTCCGGAAATGCGCAAATCAACGTGCGCTGTCCTCGATGCGGTTATCCGCTTCGTTCGGCCGGAGAGGTATGTCCAAACTGCGGTCTTGGTGATGTTCCGCAGCCGGCTCAAGCCGCTCCTATACACCATCATGCGCCGGCACAAGGGACAATCAATCCATGGGTGCAAGTAGGTACGCAAGTGCAATGCACCTTAAGCCCTATTGCACATGAAGGAGAGTTAAAAGAACCTCAGCCTCAGCAATTTCAAGGCGATTGCCACGCACTCAACCGCGCTAATCTGGATGCAGAGAACATGACAATCACCTCAAAAGTACAGGCTGAACTAACCTGTGAAAACGGACAATGGTACATAGAGGACAAGAGCCAGCAACACACAACTTTCGTTCGTTCAGCAGGCAAGATAGCGCTAAAAGACGGCGATGTAATATTGATGGGAAATCGTCAGTTTGTATTCAAAGCAAAGTAAAATGGCCGATCGGATCAATTTTAGCGGCGGAGAATCTGTGAACGGCAAATACACCGTTCACAAATTGCTTGGCGAAGGAACTTTCGGAAAGGTCTATAAGGTGACCGATCGGGAAGGGCATGTCTATGCGCTAAAATTGCTGAAATTATGGGAAGTACTCCCTGATCTGCGCAGCCAATTATCAGCCCGATTCAAAATGGAGTACGAAACGGGGCGGATCAATAGCCCGTTTCTCGTTCACTCTTATGACGATGGCGAGATACAGGGGAATCCGTATTTCGTAATGGAGTTCTGCTCAAAAGGAGACTTAAAGAAATTATGTCGCAATACGGATTGGAACCTAATCGGTCAACAAGTGCTATATGGTCTGAAGGCACTCCACCAGCGCGGAAAAGTACATCGGGATCTAAAGCCGGAGAATGTACTCATCAAAGATGACGGGACAGCAGCTTTGACGGATTTTGGTATCTCGGGCGACTGCAATAAGCGTATGACGGAGCGAAATATCTTAGGCAAACCCCTTCAGATGTTCGGGACTTATGCCTACATGCCTCCGGAGCAGATCAACCCACCCCGTGGAAATGCAACTGTGCTTCCCACAACAGACATCTTCTCCTTTGGAGTAATGATGTATGAGTTGTTGACCGGTGTGCTTCCATTCGGACGACTGGAAGACGAGAACGATCTTGTGTTATACATTAAAAACGCACGCGAAGGGAACTGGAACAAATCCGCACTGACCATGTCGCATGCCGGAACCTTATTCCGTCCTGTGATTGAAGGTAGCCTGCATCCCGATTACAAACAGCGATTACAATCTGTAGATGAAATCCTACGGATGCTTCCTCCGGCGGATATGCGTGACATATCACATTTCGAAGCCACTCCGATACCGGATACTATCCGGGGTATCCAATTGCGCATTATGCAAGGAGAGGAATATGGCAGAACCTATGATCTGACTACCCTATCGGCAGAAAGAGCCGTAATTACCGTCGGCAGAGCAGATCCATCGGTTTCCAACACCATTTCTATTCGGGAAGATCAGAGTTGCTATGTATCCCGCCGGCATTGTACATTGGAGTTGGATCGTCCAAGCGGTGTATGGTTTATCCGCGACGGACAATGGGATCATCATAGCGGACAGTGGCGCACTTCTCTCAATGGCACCTATGTAGGAGCCAAAGAGGTCAGTCCCAATGGTTATTATCTCCAGATAGGCGATATCATCAGTATCGGAGATACCAAACTTCGCGTAGAAGCATATTAATATAAAATATTATATATCATGGCAGAACAAGCTACTAAGGCATTCAAACGCTCACTCGGAGGCTCCATAGGAGCCGGTCTTAATTCCGTATTTGGCGGTGGAGGAAAGACCTATTTCGTATTGGAACACAAAGTATCATCCAAATATCATCGCGCAGGTGAGTCTCAGGAGATCATCGTGGATGAAGTGGAGTTAGGACGCGACCCACGTTGCGCCGTTCGGTTTGACGAGTCATTTTCTACCGTCAGTCGCCGTCATGCTGCTATTGTACGAGATGGTCAGAATTGGAAATTAGTACAATTATCTCAAACAAACACCACTTTCCTGAACGGACATCCTATTAAGAACGAGTGGTATCTGCAAAACGGAGATGAGATCCAGTTAGCGGTAAACGGACCGAAATTAGGATTTATCATTCCAACAGGCAATAAATCAACGGTAGGCAGTATCGGATTGAGCCGTCGTCTTAGTCTTTTCCGTCAGCAGGCGCTCAGACCTTATAAAACGGCAATGAGTGTCATGGCTGCAACCATAGCATTGTTAATCGTAGGTGGTGTATGGATGAGTGTCTTCTATAATCGTCAGTTGAATGAGATGAACAATATCATAGAACGTTACCGTGAGAACCTCGCTGACATCACTGAGCAAAACGAAGATTTAGCGAGAATGATTGCCGTTCAGGACAGCATCAATAAGGCTATGGAGAAACGATACAGGGATATTCAGAAGAAACAAGCTGCTGCTTCTCCTGACATTGCGGGGTTGGTAGAAAAACTCAAATCGAGTGTCTATTTCATACATACCGTAGAATACGTAACGAATGGAACGGATCTATCCGAGCCTATATGCAGTTCTACAGGAACAGGTTTCCTGCTTGAAGACGGTAGATTTGTGACTGCTCGCCACTGCGTTCAATCATGGCGTGCTCCCTCGTCTCTGGAGGCTGCATTGACTTATGGTTTTGCATTGAGTAAAGGTTTGCAGATGACCACTATTATCACGGCATATGGACCCAACGGCAAGCAGTTTGTTTTCTCCGATCGAAATTTCACCATGAATTCCTCGCAAGATGTGCAGATGGGAGTAAAAGATGATGAAGGCAATGTCTTTTCTATTTATATTTTAGGAGAAGCCTCTACTGATTGGGCATACGCAAGAACTGACATCAATAATAATTCCCTGCCAAAAGGCAAGGTCAAGACCGACATTGCCCGATCTTCGCAATTACGAGCCGGAACAGAAGTACATGTATTGGGTTATCCAGCCGGCTTAGGCTACAAAGACGGCACAAAAAACCGAGAGGGAGCTGAAGCCATCTACAACAAGATGAGTGTTGCCCGAGATGGTTTGAATCAAGAAGGAATGATCATGATGTCCCAAGGTGTTGCTCATGGTAACTCCGGAGGCCCACTCTTCATCTATGAGAACGGAGATTTATATGCTATCGGCATTGTGTCGCAGTTGATGAGCGAGACACAACGAAAAGATCGAGAATCCGGCTATTTAAGTCAGCAGCAACAACAATACGAGCAACACGTACCTATTAAAAATATCTACCGATAAAATATACAGTATATGAAATTGAAAATTATTGGCATATTAATGCTTTGTGGTAGTACTACATTATGCTTCCCTCAACGCTTGGATTTTAATTCTCTCCTGAAATCTCCAAGTCGCCAAATAGTTGAAGAAGCTGTACAAGAAGGATTATTTTTAGTAGAGTCTTCTTATGTATTACAAGATTCAACTGGACAGCGTTTTGGACTTGATAGAAAACCATTCTTTAACCGATTTGACTATGTAGGTATTGCATTAAACGGCGGCACTATAATGCCATCCAATGCACTAAGTCCTTGGAGCAACGATGAACAATTCAAACCCTATAGAGATTCTCATACTCCGGTTACATTCGAGATCAAAATGCGTCCGGTTAAAGATACTGTATTCCTACCTATTGAGGAAATGGATTATAAAGATACTGTGGCTCTATGGGATGGCTATATCATCGCGAGAAAAAAAGACATGAAGGGATTTATATTAGATACCACATCAGGCAAAAAGGAAGGATGGTTGGTTCTCATAACAGATGAGAATTCAGCGATACAATGTATCCACAAACCCATCCTTATAGATGGAGCAGATACACAGCAAATCGAGGTACCGTCCTCGTTACCAAAAGTATATGGAGGAATATATGTAGAGCCTGTTGTGGAAGGAATAGGACAAATCTCTTTCAAATTATGCGGAATTGTTTTGCCTTCAGATGGCGGAAAAAAACTGAATATTCAATTCCCATTTAGAGGGAATGATTATTCCGAGAAGATGAAACCTTCCTTAAAAGGAGGCAAATTGCAACCTATTGCGGACACGAAAAAAGTAAAAGACAAGAAAGAACTCAAAAGAATAAAAAAATAAGGATACGATGAGCATTCAACTACGCTATGCGGCGCGCTGCGAAGCAGCCGGTCGCGATCATAACGAGGACAATTTCCTTGTAGATTACAATCTGAATGATGATACATGGGGCTTCAAGACCGACGAAATCATATCGTTAGAAGGCAAAGGCTCCCTGTTAGTCGTATGCGATGGTATGGGAGGAATGAACGCAGGAGAAGTGGCATCTGCTATCGCAATAGAAACGATCAAAGATCTTTTTGACCACAAGCGTTTAACCGAAGAAATTATATCCTCTCCGAAAAACATACAACAGTATATATACTCCGCCATCCAAGCAGCAGACGCCGCGATAAAAAAAGATGCGAAAGAAAATCCTGAGCACGAAGGGATGGGAACAACCATCGTCTTAGTATGGTTAATCAACGGGAAAGCATATGTAGGATGGTGTGGTGACAGCCGTGCATACCGTTACAATCCCCAAAATGGTTTAGAGCGTCTTTCGCATGACCATTCCTATGTGCAGGAGTTGGTTGATGCAGGCAAACTGACCGAAGAATTGGCTTTTGATCATCCAAACAATAATATTATCACGCGCAGCCTTGGAGACCCGCGCGGTAAAGCCATCCCCGATGTCAAAGAATATGATTTGTATGATGGCGATATTGTTCTTCTTTGCAGCGACGGACTCTGTGGGTGTTTGCGCGATAATGAGATTGCACAAGTGATGAGTCAAAACAATGGCAGTATGCAAGAATGCAGAGACGCATTATGGACTGCTGACGAAGCCGCCGGATGGCATGATAATGTGACCATCCTCTTGGCACAAGTGACGAAAGGAGCGCCAACTGCACCTATGCGTTCTCAGACCGGAGAAAAAGCATTGTCAAACAGTGCTGTTCTGCGTAAGAAAAACAGCAAACTGACCGCTCTCGTCGGAGTTCTAATAGTCATTATCGTTTTGCTCACAGGCGTTTTCGCATATATGCATTATGCATCTAAACAGAATATAGAATCTCCGAGTGAGGAAGTCGTTGTTCCTGATTCTGCCAATCAAGAACAAGTTCTACCCACACTTGAGGAACAGCCTAACATTTCTGAACCGCAGGCGATAAAAGAACAGCAGCCGGCAAAAGAAAAGAATACTGCACCCAAAGCAGAAGTAGCGAAGCCAACTCCAGTTGCGCCCCCCATTTCCACCCCAAAGGAGGAAGAAGAAAGTTCTGCCGCAGAAGAACGTAAACCTGTCTTAACTCCTATTGTAGAGCAAAAAATTACCGATCAAAATGAGAGGGAAGCAACAGAAAAGACGAATGACACAACAGAAATGAAATAATCAAGCGTAATTAACCATGCTATTACAACCCAACACATTATTTGCCAACCGCTACCAGTTAGTGAGACTCTTAGGAAGAGGCGGGTTCAGCGAGGTGTGGCTTGCTGATGATAATTGGACACATTTAAACATAGCCATCAAGGTATATGCACCAGGTCAAGGTATGGATAACGATGGATTGAATGAATTCAGTTCAGAATTAGCGGGTGTCTTCAATCTCAATCATACCAACCTCCTCAAACCCACCCATGTCGACTCATGGGAAGGGATGCCATATCTGATCATGGCATATTGTTCACAAGGATCACTGTCCAAACGTGCGGGACGCATGTCAGAAAAAGAGATGTGGCAGGTCATCCATGATGTAGCAATGGGACTGCAATATCTTCATAAGAATGACATCGTACATCAAGACATCAAGCCGGATAACATATTAATCGATGATGCAGGAAACTATGTGATTACCGATTTCGGTATCTCTACCAAGGCACGCTCTACCTTGCGTAAAAGTGTCATTGGCGGCTCCTTATCCGGCGGAACAATGGCTTATATGGGACCGGAGCGTTTCTCAAAACAACCCGCTCCTACCAAAGCCAGTGATATATGGTCCCTTGGCGCTATGTGTTTTGAGTTAGTTACAGGAAATGTCCCTTTTGGTGAGTTAGGCGGAGGGATGCAAAAAAGCGGTGCAGAGATTCCTGATATCTCTGACTCCATATCAGTCCCTCTAAAAAAACTTATCGAGCAAATGATGACACCAGAGACATGGGACAGACCGACTGCTGCTCAACTGGTTAAGACTTCTGCTGCCCATCTAAATCCGAAAGATGCTTCCGACCCCAACACCTTCCCTTCTTCTCAAACTGCATCAGGACGCCCGACTGCGAGATTTGTCCCGACAGCGGAACCTATCAAAGTGACACCAAAGAAAAATATAGAGAAGAAAGAAGAGAAAGCCAAGAACAAGAAAAGGCTGATTATATCCGTAGCCGTCATTCTTACGATTGTTATAGGGGGGATTATAGGTGCTGTTCTATATTTGGAAAATAAAGAGAAAGCAGAACTCATTACACGCCATCGGCAATATGTTCAACAATTCGACAGGCATCTGCAAGCAGCGAATATTGACAATCTATCAGCTCTTGATTTGGCAATTGATGATTTACACAATATTTCATATACTGAAAGACAATCCGTCTTCCCTAAAGAAGAAAAAGTATATGAAACGAAACGGCTTTTATTGGTGGATAAAACCAATGGGGTCTATTCGGCTATTAATGGCAAATGGAATAGAGCCCCCGAAGGGACAACAATAAAAACCAACCTCAAGAAAAAGCTTGACAATATAAAAGAAATTAAAAACAAAATATGAAACGGTTACAGTTTTTCATAACGCTATGTCTCATAGCATCCATCAACATCTTCGCTGACGAGACCTGCGATATATCTATCAACGAAGGAAAAAAACATATGGCAAAAGGCAACTATTCAAAAGCCAAAGAACTATTTGACTTTGTAATAGGTGAATGTGGGGCGGAATATGGGAATGCAGGTAAACTGAGCAAACAATGCGATGAGCAAATAAAAACTAAACGCAATGCCTCGTCAGGATCGACCTCTACAAACACCCCAAGTTCCAGTTCATCCAATACAGGAACTAAACAGAGTAGTTCCAACACCTCATCTTCAGCACCAAGTGTGATTATCAAATCTGTTACCTACGAAGATGCAACCGTTAATGGAGCAAAAGGACTGCGAATACATGTGCAGTTCTCCGCCCGTAATATGAAAAACAAAGATGGTTGGTGTATCGCTTGGTTTGCTAATGAAAATAAGAACTACCTCAAATACAATGGAACAAGTAGTTATGCCAATACAAATGGTTATATTTGGGCTTATAAGGCATTTAAGCCGACAACAGCAAATCAACTATACAAAGATTATACGCTTTTTATTCCTTACGATGAATTGCGATATACAGGAACTGCTCAATTCTTTGTTGAGATAAAAGCGAAAGATGGTGATAAAAATCTCACCACCTCCTCTTGGTACTCATTCGAAAGCACGCCTACGCCTGCTAATTTGTCGGTTAGCAAGAATGCTATTTCTTCCTCGTCCTATGGGTCAACGGAATACATCACTGTGACATGCGATCAACCATGGGAGATCCAATATGCCTCTGGAGACATGTATACTGCAACAAAAACAGGGGATAATACAGTCAAAGTGGAGATAAAACCCAATTTAGGAGACAGCAGAAGTGATTTCTTCAATATAAAAGCTTCCAATGGCAGCAAAAGCATAAGAATTAACCTATCACAGTATGCCAAGAGCACATCGTCATCAAGTAGCAGTAGTTCGAGTTCATACAGAAGTTCTTCCTATAGATCGACGAGAAGTTATAAGGGTTATGAGGCTCTCCACGATTATAATCTTATGAATGGAGACTGGGAGGTGGACTGGATGACAATAGAAATGGGCATCGGTACCGGGTATGAACTAGAATGGAGTTTCTTTAATGTGCGCTGGTCCTTCTTAAAAATAGAACCCGTCCAAATGGGTATCGGTATCGATTTCATCTCTGATTCTTTCTATTTCTATTATCAGCCGGAGTTTAAATTCGTATTCCCTTGGGATGACGAGTTTGCTGTTGAAATTGGCGTAGGCCCATCTATCAAAGCAGAAATATCTGGAAAAAGAGGAAGTTATGCCTGGTTCGTAACCGAAGCTGCTATCCGACATCATTGGGGAACAACATGTTCTACTACATATTTCATGCGCTATGATGGAACCTTCAACATAGGTGCTTCATTCAATATTAGTTCAGGCTACTAAAAAATTCGTGTCAACATGAAGAAAATTCTTCTCGCCGCCCTTTTATTTGCGGCTACAGGCATGCAAGCCAAGACATTAGTGGCGTATTTCTCCGCTACCGGTACAACACGCACTGCGGCGGAGCAGATCGCCAAAGAACACGACGCCACCCTCTGGGAGATTCAGCCCGCAGAACCCTATACCGCTGACGACCTCGATTGGCGAAACAAGCAATCCCGCTCCTCCGTGGAGATGAACGATCCGGAGGCACGACCGGCTATCAAACGATGCACCGATGTCACCAAATACGACACCATCTATGTCGGTTACCCAATATGGTGGGGCATCTGTCCAAGGATTATCAATTCGTGGATTGACAACAATATCTTCCAACTTGAGGGCAAAACGCTCATTCCCTTCGCCACCTCCGGTGGTTCAGGTGTCGAACGCTCCGTCCAATACCTCCGCGAGACATACCCATCCCTATCATGGCAGAACGGTATTCTCCGATAACCCAAACACCTGACTGTTATGAACAGAGAAGATATTGATGTCACCACTATCGAAACCACGACTTCGTTTCGATACGCCGGAAAAGTATTCCATGGTCTGGAAGATTTAAAGAAAACCTCCTGCTATTTTTATAATAAGGAGAAACTGGAAAACGGCAGCCCTTATGTAGTTCTCGTGGACAAACTTTATCCGTGTTTCGACTCGGAAGATTATGCGAATGAGGACCGTTTCTACCAGAATTATTATCTCACTACCGACCGCGAAAAGGCAGAGCGGATCTGTCTGGAGACATCCGTGGGATTCGAACGCGAATGCAGAGAACGAGGCGAACGACCGCAATACCCCATTCTGGAACCGATGTTCAGTATGAGTAAGATTGAGGAGCGCCATCTACCCTATATCTATTATCATGGTGAAGGCAGCTTTATGGAGGTCGTACAGAACCGGAATGCGGCTCCGGAGGATAAGATCACGGTCATCCAAACGGAGTCCCACTATGATTTCGAACGCATTGCTTGCTTGTACGGTCCCCCACCCGGAGAATTCGAACCGGACCTGAACGATTAGAAGATTGATGAAAATGCAAGGAAACGCGCAAAAAAATGCTCAAAAATTTGCATATTCAAAAAAAAAGCAGTACCTTTGCACGCTTTTTCCGCGGAGACGCGGGAGAAGGCTAACATGTTTAACCCTTAAAGGGAGGTTGGCCATCAGCTATCAGCCGTCAGCCGTCAGAAATCAGGAATGCTGAAAGCTGAAAACTGAAAGTTGATTTCCCACAATGATCTACCAATTATGGCAGAAAATCTTTCTCTCCAGAACTTCGACTGGGATGCCTATGAAGCACAAAAGCAAGGCAAACAAAACGAAGAAGAAATCCAAAAGTATAACAACACGCTGAGCGCCATCAAGGACAATGAGGTCGTTGAGGGAACCGTGATCAGTATCAACAAGCGTGAGGTAGTAGTCAACGTAGGTTACAAATCAGACGGTATCGTACCGGCTGCAGAGTTCCGTTACAATCCGGATCTGAAGGTAGGCGACAAAGTAGAAGTTTACATTCAGAGCCAGGAGGACAAGAAGGGTCAGCTCGTGCTCTCTCACAAAGAGGCACGCACCGCTCGTGCTTGGGATCGCGTAAACGAGGCTTACAACGCAGGCGAGATCGTTACCGGCTACATCAAATGGCGTTCGAAAGGCGGCATGATCGTTGACGTACTCGGTATGGAGGCATTCCTCCCGGGTAGCCAGATCGATGTGAAGCCCGTTCGCGACTACGACATTCTCGTAGGCAAGACGATGGAGTTCAAGATTGTGAAACTCAATCCGGAGTTCCGCAACGTAGTCGTTTCCCACAAAGCACTCATCGAGGCTGAACTCGAGGCACAGAAGGCTGAGATCGTCGGCAAGCTCGAGAAGGGTCAGGTACTCGAGGGTACCGTTAAGAACATCACCAACTACGGCGTATTCATCGACCTGGGCGGTGTTGACGGTCTGATCCACATCACCGACCTCTCCTGGGGCCGCGTAAACGACCCGCACGAGATCGTTTCTCTCGACCAGAAGATCAACGTGGTTATCCTTGATTTCGATGAGGACAAGAAACGTATCGCTCTGGGTCTGAAGCAGTTGGCTCCGCACCCGTGGGATGCTCTTGATCCGAACCTCAAGGTAGGCGACAAGGTGCACGGTAAGGTAGTCGTAATGGCTGATTACGGAGCATTCGTAGAGATCGCTGAGGGCGTTGAGGGTCTTGTTCACGTAAGCGAGATGAGCTGGAGCCAGCACCTCCGTTCCGCTAACGACTTCCTGAAAGTCGGCGACGAGGTAGATGCTGTTATCCTGACTCTCGACCGCGCTGAGCGTAAGATGAGCCTCGGTATCAAGCAGCTCAAAGCTGATCCGTGGGCTAACGTAGAGACCAAGTACGCTGTAGGTACCCGCCACTGGGCTAAGGTTCGTAACTTCACCAACTTCGGTGTCTTTGTTGAGATCGAGGAAGGTGTTGACGGTCTGATCCACATCAGCGACCTGAGCTGGACCAAGAAGATCAAACACCCGAACGAGTTCACCCAGATCGGTGCACAGATCGAGGTTGTCGTTCTCGACATCGATGTAGCTAACCGTCGTCTGAGCCTCGGTCACAAGCAGCTCGAGGAGAATCCTTGGGAGGAGCTTGAGGCTAAGTTCGGTGTTGACACCGTGGTTGACGGTAAGGTTGTTGAGCTGACCGACAAGGGCGCTGTTATCTCCCTTGAGGAGGGCGTAGAGGCATTCTGCACGACCCGCCACCTCCAGAAAGAGGACAAGTCCGCTGTGGCTGTAGGCGATGTACTGCCGTTCCGCGTGATCGAGTTCAACCGTGATGCTAAGCGTATCCTCGTTAGCCACCTCCGCACATGGGAGGAGCGCAAAGAGGCTCCGGCTAAAGCAGCCAAGAAAGCCGCTAAAGAGGAACCGCAGGTAGAGATGCCGAAGGTAGAGAAGACTACTCTCGGTGACCTGAGCGTACTGGCTGACCTCAAGGCTTCCATGGAGGCAGAGGAGAAACCGGCTAAGAAGGCTACCAAGAAAGCAGCAAAGAAAGACGAGGAGTAATCCCATGCGTTATTTGATTTCCGGCGGCGGGACCGGTGGCCATATCTTCCCCGCAGTAAGTATCGCAAATGCGCTGAAGGAGTTAGATCCCGAAGCAGATATCTTATTCGTGGGTGCGTCAGGCCGCATGGAGATGGAGCGTGTGCCTCAAGCAGGCTATAAGATCATCGGTCTGCCTGTGCGGGGTTTCAACCGCTCACAGCCGTGGAAGAACGTATCGGTGATGATCGATCTGGCGAAATCCATCCGTCAGGTGAAGAAGATCATCCGGGATTTCCAACCCAACGTAGGCGTAGGCGTCGGAGGTTATGCCTCCGGCGCTGCTATGTGGGCTGCTGCCAAAATGGGCATCCCTATCCTGCTCCAGGAGCAAAACGGCTTCGCCGGAGTGACCAACAAGATTCTGAAGGACAAAGCCGCCAAGATCTGCGTTGCATATGAGGGAATGGAGAAATTCTTCCCCGCCGACAAGATCATCCTTACAGGCAACCCCGTCCGGCAGAATCTAAAACCCCATCCTTACCCTCCCCATCAGGGAGAGGATAAAAACCTTCTCATTATCGGCGGCAGTCTGGGTGCACGGACGATCAACGAAGCCGTGAAAGCAGCGCTGCCTGAACTCAAAGCCCAAGGCAAAGCGCTCCATGTAGTATGGCAGACCGGTAAGACCTATTATGAGAAATGCCGTCAGGTATGGGAAGAAGCCGGCCAACCGGAGAATATCGAATGTCTGGATTTTCTGAGCGACATGCCGGAGCGCTATGCGCAAGCGGATTTAGTGATCTCACGCGCCGGCGCCAGTTCGATAAGCGAGTTGTGCCTGTTAGGCAAACCCGCTATCCTTGTTCCATCGCCTAACGTAGCAGAGGATCACCAGACGCACAATGCCATGGCGCTGGTAAACAAAAATGCAGCAGTGCTTGTACGCGATGCGGAAGCAGGCGAGAAACTGGTTCCCACTGCACTGGAGTTACTGCAAAACAAGGAGCGCCTAATGACGCTCCATACCAATATTCTGCAACTTGCGCAGCGCGATTCCGCCAAACGCATTGCCGAAGAGGTTATCGCCCTTGCACGGGAGCAAGAGCACAAACACTAATCAGAGATTAGGCGTATAATTGATCAGATCGCCATTGATAAAACTATCATAGGCCGTCATATCAATCAAACCATGGCCGCTGAGGTTGAAAAGTATCACTTTCTCCTCACCGGTCTTTTTGCATGCCTCCGCCTCTCTAACAGCGGCTGCGATAGCATGGCAGCTCTCGGGCGCAGGGATGATTCCTTCGGTGCGTGCAAAAAGCAGACCGGACTCAAAAGACTCCAACTGCGGAATATCCACTCCGCGCATGAACCCGTCCTTGAGCAACTGGCTGACAATCACGCCGGCGCCATGATAACGCAATCCGCCGGCATGGATATTCGCCGGTTTGAAATCATGGCCGAGCGTGTACATCGGCAAGAGCGGTGTATAACCGGCAGAGTCTCCGAAATCATAACGGAACTCTCCCTTGGTGAGTTTAGGGCAAGACGCCGGTTCGGCAGCAATGAAATCAATCCGTTTGCCTTTTGCGCATTGCCCATTTAGCGTTTGGAACTGATGGCGCATGAAGGGGAACGCCAGTCCGCCGAAATTACTTCCGCCGCCGAAGCATGCGATCACGACATCCGGATACTCGCCTGCCATCTCCATCTGTTTCTCCGCTTCCAAGCCGATGACGGTCTGGTGCAGGGCTACGTGATTGAGCACCGAACCGAGCGTATATTTGCAGTTCGGTGTAGTGGTTGCCAGTTCGATTGCCTCGGAGATAGCGGTACCGAGAGAACCGGGATGGTGCGGATCACGGGTGATAATATCCTTTCCGGCACGTGTGGACATCGAGGGCGAACCTTCCACCGTGGCGCCAAACGTACGCATGATACTGCTGCGGTAAGGTTTCTGCTGCATCGATATCTTCACCTGATACACCGCGCACTCAAGTCCGAACGACTTGGCAGCATAACTGAGTGCCGCTCCCCATTGCCCTGCTCCGGTTTCGGTAGTAACATTGGTGGTGCCTTCCTGACGGCAATAATAACACTGGGGGATCGCCGAATTGAGTTTATGCGAACCGAGCGGATTGACACTCTCATTCTTAAAATAAATATGCGCGGGCGTACCGAGCGCCTGCTCCAACGCGTAAGCGCGCACAAGGGGCGTAGAGCGATAGAAACGGTAACGCTCCTGCACCTCCTCCGGAATATCAATCCATGCATGGGTCTGATCCAACTCCTGCTTTGCGCACTCGGAAGCAAAGATATGTGAGAGGTCATCGACTGTCACAGGTTGTTTGGTAGCCGGATTAAGAGGAGGAAGGGGTTTATTGGGCATCTCAGCCGCAATGTTGTACCACTGACGAGGTAAAAGATCCTCAGCCAACAAGAATCGTTTCTGCTTTGTCATAATTGTACCTTAGTTGATTTGATAAAAGTGAGTATTATAGTTCTCTTCGCCGGAACTCGGCGAGGACGATTGCTGTAGCAATAGAGACATTGAGACTCTCGGAGGTCTCAGCGTCCTGCGGGAAGGAAGGAATGCGTATAGGGTGCGTGACCAGCGGACGCACGGCAGAGGAAATACCGTTTCCTTCGTTGCCCATGATAATGATTGAAAATTGGGGATTGGAGATTGGGGATTGAGGATTGGTGGTTGGAGAAAGAACTTCATACATATTCCGACCCTCAAGGAGGGTACCGAAAATCATTGGGGATTGGGGATTGGTGGTTGGGGATTGGTGATTGGTGGTTGGGGATTGGGGATTGGTGAGCGATTGGAGCCATGCAGGGAGATCGACATAGTGGATCCGAACGCGTGCAAGAGCTCCCATGGTAGCCTGTACCACCTTCGGATTATAACAATCCGCGGTATCGAGGGAACAGAAGATATCATGTACGCCGAACCAATCACAGGTACGGATGATCGTACCAAGGTTGCCCGGATCTTGGACTCCGTCTAACGCAAGCGTTAGATTGGTGATTGGGGATTGTGGAGTGGTAATTGGAGATTGGGGATTGGGGATTGAACGCTGCCGGAAGACGGCGATGACGCCCTGCGGCGTACGGAGCGAACTCATTTGGGCAATCTGGACAGATGTAGCATTCTCCCCCTCGCGGAAGAGATACACCGGTTCGAAGCCCTTCATGAGTTCCGAAACACATTTCTCCCCCTCCGCCACAAAGAGTCCCGTCTCATCACGGAATTTCTTCTGCTGGAGACTCCGAACCTGCTTCACCAAGGCATGAGAAGCCGTTATTTCGCTAAATTTCGTCATTTCGGGTGCAAAAGTAGTAAAAAATTTGCATATATGCAAAAAAAAGTGTAACTTTGCACGCAAAATTGTTATGAGGATGAAAAAATACATTATTATCTGCGTGATGGCGCTGGCAGGTCTATGGTTGCCGAGCTGCACCTATAACACGTACACAGAGCCAAGTCCAGGCGGCAGTAGCGATTGCAAATTCCACGCCTTCACAAAGGTGCTGAATGCCAGTGCAAGCAGTTGGCAATTCTCTTCCGGAGCGAATGCCTATTTTGCGCATTTCGATGTGCCGGACATAACGAGTGAGGTCTATCAGTACGGTGTGATTACGGTGAGCCGCGAGTATAACAGCGGTACGCAGGATGCTTATTTAGTGACGCTGCCGGAGACGACCTATAAGACAGCAGAGGTTGATAACGGAGACGGCACAAAGGGGACTGTCAATTTCTCGCAGCACATCGATTACACCGTGGGAATCGGCTATGTAGAGGTATGGATCACGATCTCAGATTTCTACTATGACGATTTCACTCCGGAGGCTATCCCGTTCCGCTTACAAGTAGCGTACTAAACGCGTTTGGCAACCCCTCTAATGCTGATATTAGGTCCATGCGCGGCGGAGAGCCGTGAGCAGGTGCTTCTCACCGCAAGTCAGATCAAAGACGCTTGCGGTGAGCGTCCGTTTATTTATCGCGCGGGCGCATGGAAGCCGCGCACGAGCCCGCACACGTTCCAAGGAGTAGGCGAAGAGGCGTTGGCATGGCTGGCGGAAGCGAAAGCGCTTTATGGTGTAGAAACCGCCACAGAGGTAGCCACGCCGGAGCATGTGACAAAAGCGCTTGAGGCAGGAATCGATTATCTGTGGATCGGCGCAAGGACAAGCGCCAGTCCGATGGCAGTAAGCGCAATCGCAGAAGCGATTGCAGACCGGCTGCGCCTGATAGAATACAGACCGGCTGCGCCTGACAGAGTACAGACCGATTTTCCATTAAAAGGCGTTCTCATCAAGAATCCTGTGAATGAGGATGCGGGTTTGTGGATAGGAAATATCGAGCGGTTGGAGAAGACAGGCGTTCCAGTGATCGCCGTTCATAGGGGTTGCGGTCACCGTCCGTGCTGGGCGATGGCGCACAAAGTGCGGACAGAACGACCGGGTATACCGCTGCTGTTAGACCCGAGTCACCTGAGCGGCGAGGCAGCAAAGGTGCCGGAGTTGCTGAAGAAGATCCCCGAGTTGGGCTTGGACGGCGCGATGATCGAAGTGCATTGCAGTCCGGCAGAAGCGCTATCGGACGCCAAGCAGCAGGTGACGCCTTCCGCCATCAGCTATCAGCTATCAGCAATCAGCAGTCAGCTATCAGACGGGATTGAGCTGAATTGGTTGCGGGCAGAGATAGACGAGTTGGACGAGACCTTATGGAACACCATCGCAGCACGCATGGAAGTGAGCAAACGCATCGGCGAATGGAAGAAAGCGAACGGCGTTGCTCCGCTGCAACCCGAACGATACCAACAGATCATTAATAAATTAAAAATTAAAAATTACGAATTACGAATGAAAACGGGCAAGCAGTCCTTCCGTGAGGAGTTTATGATGAAAGTATGGGAACTGATCCACGAAGAGAGTTTGCGTATGCAGAGCTGAGAATTGAAAGTTGAGAGTTGAGAATTGCAATATAGAACATTTATTCGGAAGTTTGTAAAAATCACAGAATAATATATATAAATATATATATTATAGGTATGGGTAGGATGCGGGATTGACACGGGATTACCACGGGATTGACACGGGATTACCACGGGATTGACACGGGACTACCACGGGATTGACCTGCGACAAACCAGAGACCGGTAAAGACCGGGGTGAGAATTGAAAATTGAGAATGAAGAGTTGAGAATTGAAAGAAAATGAAGAATTTAAGGTACATATTTGTTTTACTGCTGTGCTTCGCGGGGATGGCGACAGCGCAAGAGTCACCGCAGCGAACGAGTATCTCGGGCGTTGTGGTAGATGCCGATACGGGCGAGACACTTCCGTTCGTACAGATCTACTTCCTCAAATCCACGACCAACAAAGGAATGATTCCTTCGGAGGTAGGTACCACAAGTGATATTGACGGAAACTTCACCATCAGTAACACCTCGGGCTACAACACCCTGAACTTCCAGATGTTAGGCTACAAGACGGAGATGCTGACACTTCGCAAGGGTCAGAACCGTAAGGAAGTGAAGATCAAGATGAAGCCGGATGTGTACGGATTGCAGGACATCGTGGTGACGCCGAAGAACCGCAAGCGCGACTACAAGCGTAAGGGCAACCCTGCAGTGGAGCTGATCAAGAACGTGATCGCCCACAAAGACTCGTTCACCGTGACGACAGCCGACCAATACACGGCAAAGAGTTACAGCCGAATGTCGTTCGCGTTAGACAACATCAAGATCAACTGGGAGAAACCGTTCTGGAAGGATTTTGCGTTCGTAAAGAAATATATCGACACGACGGGTGTTTATCCGAATGTGACAGTGAGTATCCGCGAACACCTGAACACGGAGTATTACCAGCGCAAGCCCCACCGCGAAAAGAAAGTGCTGGACAAGAAACGTATATTCGGTATCGAGAGCGTGATCGGTTCACAATCCTTCCAGCAGAACATCAATGCCATCTTCAAGGATGTAGAGATCAACGACAACAGCATGAACCTGCTGTTCAACCGTTTTGTCTCCCCGTTGAGTTCAACACTCGCCGTGACATTCTACCAATACTACATCATGGACACGATCATGGTAGACGGCTATCCGTGTATCGACCTGGCGTTCGTGCCTGTGAACTCGGAGAGTTACGGTTTCACGGGTCACCTGTATATTGTGAACGACAGCACCTTCCGCCTGAAGAAATATGCGATCAACGTGCCGCCGGACATCAACCTCAATTTCGTCAGCAATTTCTCGATCGAGCACAGTTACAAGCAGCTGGAGAACGGTTTATGGGCCCCGGACCGGACAACGACCTACGCGAAATTCTACATACTGAACGACAAACGAGGCATGCTGGCCCGTCAGACGAAGATCTATACCGACTGGGACATGGAAACGCCTATCGCGAGAGAGACTTTCTCCAATCTGACAGGCCCGGAACCGGAGGTGAATGACACCACCGCCGAGTTGGTATGGGAAGGTCAATGGACGGATGAGATGCGTCCGGAACCGCTGACCAAATACGAGAGTTCGGTAGTGGATCTGGTACGCGAATTCACCAACACGCCCAAATTCAACAGTCTGGCGCTCTTCGTGAACGCCGTGACGACAGAGTATATTCCCACGCGTAAGGCGGAGTTTATGTATCTGAGCAAGTTCGATTTCGGACCGATCTATAACTTTTTGAGCTGGAACATGTTAGAGGGCGTCCGTCTGCGAGTAGGCGGCGGTTCGACAGCCCGTCTTCACGACCAGTTCTTCTTCCGCGGCTACGTAGCGTTCGGCACCAAAGATCTGCTGCCGAAATACAATGCGACCCTTGTCTATACCTTCGACAAGCACAAGGATCAGCCGTACGACGGCAAGCGTCACCACCTGCAGCTGATGGCCCAATACGATATAGAGGAACCGGGACAGGTGACGGATGTCGTACGAAGGGACAACATTATCATGTCCATCCCGACAAGCCAGCCGACAATGCCGTTTGCGCAATACGTGTTCCACGCCAAAGCGGAATACATGAAAGAATGGCGTAACAACCTGATGCTGAGGACGAGTTTCGACTTCACGAACAACCGTGCAGCCGGCTCCCTGCGATACGACCGCGTGGATTACACGCAGAATATCATCGGCACGGACACCACTTTCAGCCGTTCGCTCAGCAATATCGGATCGTACCGCAATTACGAGGGTGTATTCGAGTTAGAGTACTCTCCAGGTTCGATGATCGGAATTGACCGTAACGGAGTGAAGAGCCCGTGGGGCATTGAGAAAGACGCCCCGACGATCAACCTGACGCACACGATCGGCTATCTGGATGACCGCCACAACGGAGGAAAAGGCTTCCTGTACAACAAGACCGAAGTGATGTTCGACAAACGCTTCTGGTTCTCCGCCTTCGGCCATTTGGACACACGTATCCAAACCGGAATCATCTGGCAGCAAGTGCCGTTCACCAAACTCCACATCCCCGCCACCTCAACCAGTATCCTTCTGGCTCAGCGTTCCTTCAACCTGCTAAAACCGATGGAGTTTATGATGGACGAATATGTATCGCTCTTCGCTACCTACTATTTCAAGGGCTGGATCATGAACCGCATACCGGGCATCAACAAACTCAAACTCCGCGGCGTAGTAAGTTTCGCCGGTATATATGGCGGTTTGACGAAGAAGAACAACCCCTATCTGGAGACAGGCAACGGTCTGTATGACTTCCCGCACACGGAATGGGAGAACGGCATCGCCGACAATGCCTTCGACAACTACGGCTATCTCAAAGACGGCTACCGCACCTCTTCGCCCATCGGCAAACTGCCGTATATGGAGATCACCGCGGGATTTGAGAACATCCTCAAGTTCATCCGTATCGATTATATCCGCCGTCTCACATACAACGACTATGAGTTGCCGTATATGATCCAGAAAATGGAACCGATCGATCCGAACAATCCCACCTTAGGCTTCCAACCGGCGGTAGATGCCGACGGTCATCCTGTGATGATCCATGGCCGCCGTAAGATCGGGGCATGGGGAAGAAACGGCGTGAAGATCACCGTCCGTTTCTCGCTATAACGCATATAAATCTTAAAATCTAAGCAAAATGAAGCGAACATTTCTAATTATTGCATGTATTTTAGGAGTACTGAACGCCTACTCTCAAAGTTCGAAAGAGCGATTCCAGGCCACCATGATCGACGCCAAAGAGAAGTTGCAGGAATGGGATACCGAGACGATGCTGGATTCGCTGGACCAGAAAGATCTGCCGAGACTGGTGTCCGGAGGTCTGTTAGCCGGAGCGAACCTGAGTAATTTCATTATCACCCGCAATCATAAGCCGATGAGTTCGTATATGCGTATAGGCGGAGAGCTCGGCGGATTTATGGATTTCGGCGTCAGCAAGCACTTTGCCATCCAGCCGCAGGTGATCCTCACAGCGCACCAGAACTATTTCGCGGCAACCGATACAGCCAATCATCTATGGTCGTTCGGGTTGGAGATCCCCGTCTATTTCTTAGGTCGTTTCGGTAATATGCAGAAAGGGTATCTTCAGTTCGGCGGCGGAATATTCACCCATTTCACCTTTGCCTCCAACATCGCCAACAAGTTCCGCAACGTGGATGAATCCACCACTACGCCAACCACCTCTCCTACGCCTCCGACCGACCCCTATGACTACAGCCGTCTATACAGTCTGCACGACAACCATTTCGGTATCTGCGCCACGATCGGCTATGAGTTTCCGATAGGCATTCAGATCAATGCCCATTACAAAGTGAGTCTCTCCGACATCGCCGGATTCTACAAAGAGAACAAAGGAAAAGAGATTGCCGATGCACTCATTTATCCGCAATCCGTCTCATTGGGAATCGGGTACAGGTGGAAGTAAGGGCTGTCAGCCGTCAGCCGTCAGCTATCAGCTATCAGCGGTCAGCGTCTATGGAAGAAGCGATAGACGGGCAGGAAGATCTTCAGCCACCGGCGATAAGAGGCCGGCAAAATGAATAACTGAATAGCGGCATTGCGGATGGAACACGCCACCCAGTAACGCCTGATCGCCCTTCCCTCCGGGTAACGCATGAGATATTCCCGAGCCTCATTCCGTGCCAGCGTATTCTTATGCACATCGCCCTTTGGATGAGTGATAGAGAGCCTGTCGTCAATCTCACACCGGAGTCCCCACCGGCGGGCATAGAAACAAGCCACGAGATCCAGTCCCCATCCATGAGGGTTGATATCCAGCGGCTCCAACTGCTTATACACAGGCATAGCATACATACCCAGCATTCCTTCGGCAAACGCGACAGCACGGCGTTTGCCGCTTTTGCGCTGATAAGACCACGCCGCCCATGTATAGGAGTCATCGGCATGGGCAGGACAATACACCCCTACTCCGTCAAACGACTCGGAAAGAAGGATCTGCTTGAGGCGAACCAGTGTCTCATGCGAGATCAGCACATCGGAGCAGATAAAGAACAGATACGGATAATTCCCCTTCTCCGCCATCGTGACAGCGTGATGCATCATGCCGCTATAATAGACATTCGGCAAGAAGACCGTATCTCCATCAAACGGATCCGGTCGCTGACCGCTATCCGCGTCAATGATATGACATTCAAAAGACGGGCGGAGCTCCCGATACAGAAACTCCGCATTAGCCGCTTCATGATAATTGAAGATACAAAAGAGAATATCAGTTGCTTTCATTACGTTTCTTCTTGAATAACGAACTCTTGCCCAGCCATTGCGGAAGAATAATCACACCGGCGAACAGATAATAATAATAGGTGAAGAGACGCCAGATAGATGTGATCAGCGCAGTGGACATCTTTTGGGTAATATAGCCGGCAAGGAAATCATCGAACATCACTTCGGCAAAACCGCTTCCGCCCGGCGTAGGCGCGATCATACAAACGATACCCAAAATATATTGACGGGAGAAACACATGAGATTATCCGCTCCCGACAACGGATTGAAGATCATTATCGCCATATTCGCAATCATAAAGCGGAATCCCCAGATACCGAATGTAGCGATAATCAGACGCACCCAATAGCCGAAAGACTCATGCCGGATCTCCTGCGCACACTGGCGGACCTCCACCGCCGTACGGAGAGCACGGTAACGATAACGGCGAAGGAACTTGAAGGAGAACACAAAACCGATGATCCTAGCCAGCACAACGGGTTTGCGGAATATACCGATAAAGAGCAGCGTGACCCAGACAAATTTCATCAGATAGCCGATGACGAAAGCCCATAGATAACCGTACTGGAAAGCCCCATCAGCGGAGAACATCTCCTGGAAAGGAATCATCGTCAAAAGAAGGGGGAAGAAGACGATCATCAGTATCTCGTCCAGAAAAAGCGCCAGAATGGTCATCGAGGTAGCCCTACTTATCCTGATTCCTTCCCGATGGATGAACAGCACCTCAAGGGATGAACCTCCCGCAGCGGAAGGCGTGACCGCAGAAGTGAACTCATACAACATCCGGATACGGAAGAGCTGCTTGAAGGTAAGCGGAGCACCGGACATTACACGTGTACGATACATGCCGGAGCAATCCTTCATAAACGTAAAAAGTACTACCAACAGGGCAAATACCCACCAGTTATCGGCGAGTTGAATCGGTTCATGCGGAATATCTTTACCCATCTCACGCCACAGCATATACCCGACGCCCATCAAGCCGAACAGAATGGGCCAGATGACCATGGAGGGCTTAAAACGCGCCGCTACAGAGCGGTTTTGAGAGTCAATCTTGCTGGTTTCCATATTAATTAGCAGAATATGTTTGTATCAACTCCGCAATATTCTTTGCGCCGTTGCCGGCTCGGCGGATCGTCCTTTCGGAATCAATATAAATATCCAAGATCGAAGGATCTTCCAGACAGTCATTCACCCATTGCACCACCCGTCGTCTGTGCAAAAGATTCCGTCCGCAGTTAAGCATTGTGGTAAAGAGGTGCGTTGCCTCCTCCTCTATATTGGATGCACAATAGAAAACCCCAATCGGCACCTCCATCAGCGCACTATCGAGCATTGCGTTAGGCCCTCCTTTGGTAATCAGCACATTAGCGGCACGGTTGAGTTCATACACCTTATCCACAAACTCATAGGGACGGAGATCTATCTGAGGGGCGACCTTGTCCTTGATCTTCATCATCCGGTCATAGAGGCGCTTGTTCGTGCCGCAGACAGCGACCAGGGTAAACGGCTTCCGGACTCCCTTCATTAAGGCGTCAAGCACCTTCTCCATGCCGGATTTGCCGTAGCCGCCCGCAGCCACCATCACCGTGAAACGATCCTGCGGCAATCCGTATTTCTCGCGATAATACGCCTTGTCCTCCGTAACGGCCATAAGCTCTTTGCGCGTCACGAAAGGCACCTGAACCAGTTGCTTACGGGTGAAATCATGCTTCAGCGCATCATGAAAGGCAAGATTACAATTCACGATAAATTTATCCACCCGTATATTCCACCAGTTATGGACAATATTGTCGGGATTATAGGTGATCACCTTCACATGCGGATCGATCTTGTCGCGGTATTGCGTAGCCAGAAATGAGGTCAGATAATGCGTATCGATAATGATATCAGGCCGGATATCCTCCAGCATCTTCAAATAGATCTTCCGCGCACGGGCATAAACCGTGGAGACCACAAAAGGCAAAGAATTATGAATACCGAAGATGTGCGTAGCAGCCATTTGTATATGCGTATGCCAGGGGAAGGTATTCGCCCATTTCACATCCTTCACAAAACTCCTCTCTATCTTGCGCAAAGCCGGATCGTCATGGAAGGGATATTTCCGGATAAGCTCAATAGAAGGATCATTGAGTTCCTCAATAGCATCAGCAATCGATGCAGCCGTAGTAATATGACCAAAGCCCGCCTCGAAGAAGGTTACCAGAACTCGTTTCTTGTTGTGCTGCGCAGACATATTACAGGATTGCTGATTAACGGATACGGTTTATCATTTACGGTTTGGGCTGCAAAGGTACAAAAAAAATCCCATATACGCAAGAATATGTGGGATTTTTTCAGATTTATATACTATTTTTAATCAAACCGGGTGTCAAGACTGACGACAGCAAAACGGTTCAGGGTACAATAATGCCGTGTCTGAGTTTATATGACGCTTGGAGATCACGATACCGCAAGATCACTTCGTCAATCACATTCTCCCAAGAACGCGAGATCGTCGCAGAAGCCTTATCTCCAACTCTCCGCAGAACCTCAGGATGTTCCAACAGATAAGAGATGCGATCGGCATAAGCATTCAGATCATTGGGGGTCAAGAACCCGTTCACATCGGGATCGATCACCTCCGCCGCCGTAGACTCCCGGATCATAAGCGCCGGCGTATGCATAGCCGCAGCCTCGCGAACGACAAGAGGCGCGTTATCATAAAGCGAAGGGAAAAGGAACAAGTCCGCTGCTGCATCAATCCGCTTCAGCCGCTCCCGATCATGTATATTACCGAGCATCGTCACGCGGTTTTGTAATCCCAGTTCCTGTATTTTATGGCGTATATCACGCACCGCATAACCGGTACCGACCATAAAGAGATGGAAAGGCTTGTCCTTGATCAGCGCCAGCGCATCCAAGATAAAAGCAATATTCTTCTCCCATATATGCTGCCCTACAAAAAGGAGCATTGTCTCTTCCTGCAAGATTCCCAACTCTTCGCGCATCTCCGTCCGCATAGATTCAATCTTCTCTGCCGGAGTATAGAAATCATTACCGTTCTCCACCACCTCCACGTGTCCTTTATAGCCGTATTCACGCAGCGTTGACTCTACCGCAGCCTGCGGTATCCACACCTCATCCGCCTTCTCAAAGAAGCGGATAATCCGGCGTACCATCCAGTCAACGAGCGCCTTGGACTTCACGTTATGCTCGAAATCCTGACGGTATTTGGAATGGAACGTAGCGATCAGAGGTATCTGTTGCTTCTGCGCCGCGGAGTACGCCAGATCGCCCGTGACAAAAGGACAATGGGCATGCACCAGTTCGAAATCCATCTTTCTGAACTCACGCATGAACGCAGGCGAAAGATGCGGCAGTCCGTAACGATACGGCGCGCGGAAAGGAATCGGAACAGAAGGGAAGCGGTGAACAGGATAAGGAAGCCTGTTTATCTCTTCCTTCGAATCCGGTGCATAAGGCGTGATCACACGCACATCATGCCCCTTCCGATGCAGCCAATAAGCATAATTCTGGGCAGTCAAAGCCACGCCGTCCAGAATAGGAGGGAAATTATCATTGAAGATACCGTACATCGAATTGATGATTTATGATTTGCGAGTGCAAAAGTACAAAAAAAATCCCACATACGCAAATGTATGCAGGATTTTTTCTGAATTAAATACTATTTTCAATTAATAGCACATGATTTTGCCGGAAGCGAGTTTCTCTTTCTCCTCATAGTAGAAGGTGTAGAAATAGGGCTGTCCGGGGAGCACATCGATGATCAGACCGGATCCGGTATCCGACACATTATTGAGGAAATTCTCTTTGTCTGCATCGGTAACGATCTCCGTGCTATTGGGGTTAGCCACCGGCACACGATCCGTAAAGAGGAGGTGTCCGTACTGGTCGTAGAGGACGATCGACACACCCTGACGAACCGAGTAAGCAACCAGTTGCATCGAGCCCGGCACACGCTTGATGAGCACATCTCCGCTCGTAGCCTTCACACCCGGATCCACCGGGGTGATAGCGAAATGAATGAGGTACAGACGCTCCGAGCCGTCAGCTGCCGTACAAATGATGCGGCAGGTATCGCCGGCGGAAACACGACCCTTATCCACCTCTGCATTCTCCGAACGCGGTGCTGCGTCAACAGACGGCATGTCGGTTGCGAAGATATAATAGGTGTAGAAAGTGATATCCGGATCAAAGCCCGCGAGGGTATCCCCGTTTACGGTGATCCAAGCCAGTGCATTGTCACCATCCTCCGCCGTGATCTGCGAGATGAGATACGTGAGCGATGTACGGCCGTCTTGAGCCGTTACCATGATCGTGATTACGCCTTCGTCGTCCGTATAGATCGTATCAACGGCCAGCGTATCGCTCAGGACATATGCGATATCCTCCTGCGTGAAGTAGTCAGCCGGATCCGTGCCGTACGGGTGAGCGTAGGTATATTCGGTCTTCGACGGACGGAACTCATCAAGCACCTCACCCCTGATCGAGATCGAGAGGATCGTAGCATCCGACGGACGGATGAGGTGGAAGGTAATCGAATAGATCGCCTGATCCTCGCCGTTCGGCGCCGTGACGGTCACATCAATCTGGATATCGCCGTTCGGCAGATAATGGAGCGTAGTGTCCGCCGTCTGCTCCTCGTCGTAGAAGACGGGCTCGATCTCGGGCAGGAGATCAATAAGCGGCTTATTCGCATTATACGGGATATTGACGATATAGCTATATACCTCCGGACGATACGGGAACTCGGACGACGGCAGTTTCTCTCCGTCTATACTGGTGAGGATGATGTCACGCAGGGCTGTTTGCGCCGATTTGAGGCGCTCGAAGCTCAAGGTATAAGTAGCGCTGTCTACCAGAGACTCAGCCCATACCACAATCTGTACGGTGTCATTCATCACGCGGATCTCGTAGGTCTGTGCATCCTCTTTCTTGATCACCGATACAACCGGCACATCTGCCTCTTTCTCGATCTCAAGACGATAGTTGAAACGCTCTGCATCAAAGCCGGTGAGCGGCTTGTTGGCAATGTTGATCATATTCAGCGTAGCATCCGTAGAGAGTTCCACCGGATAGTGGATCGTATAAGTACGGGTCTTACCGGAAGCGGCTGCTACCGTAATGATCGACTTGTAACCCAGCGACTTATTGGTGAGTTCGTCCTCCGGCATCTGCGAGATCATCACTGTCTGGTACTCATCGCCGGCAATATAATCCACCTGCGGGAGCTGACCGTTCAGTTCGTTCGCATAAGCCGCGGAGAGCGTTACCGAATAGGTATTGTTCGAACCCTCGAAGCCTTCCATCTGCTTCTGATCCACGAAAATCATCTGGAGCGTATCCACATCCGATTTCTCGATCGTGTACGAAACGGTGTAAGTACGCGTACGGCGGCTCTCGGAGGTAACGATGATCTGGCGAACGAGGTTATTCGTTGTCGCATCCACCGTATCCATCTTGATCGTCTGCCATTCATTACCTTCCTCCCAAGAGAGATCCGGGAAGGCGGTTGTACCTACCGGCAGCGAGAGCTGGTAATAGTTGGTCTGCGGTTGGAAGGCAACCATCTCTTTACCGTCCTCGTAGATCATTCTCAGGGTGTCGGCATCGGATTGGGTGAACTGGAAGACGGTGACATATGTTCTGGAATAAGAACGATCCTCGGCACGTACATTGATCGTAGCCTGATTCTTCTCCAGATCCATGATCACCTCGTCGATCTCCTGACCTGCATCGCCCTTCTGGGCTGCCACCTCCGGCAACTCATGAACGCCTTCCGGCAACGTGATCTGGTAAACGTAGTCCTCCGGCAGGAAGGAAGCTAACGGCTCACCGTCGAGGAAGATCATCGACAGATTTGCATTCTTGGATTTCGGCACGAGGAAACGCAGTACGTATCTGTTCGGCGTGTTATCCACGGCCTTCACATCGAGCACGATCGAGTCGTTATGATGCGAGATCTCCACGCTCTGACCCGCCATCTTGAGCTGGGCGCTTACTTCCGGCCAAACGGTGGTTCCGGACGGGAGATTGATCTCGTAATAGTTCTGACCCGGATCGAATCTCAGATCCTCGTTGAGCAGACGCTCGAAGTCCTCAAAGTTCTTGCCGTTCAGCGTGATATTCGCCAGCTGTGCATCGTTCGAGAGGTTCTCCACATAGATCATCACCTCGTAATTCGCCTCATCGCCGTTCTCTGCTTGCACGTTGAGCGTATAGCGGTACTGGTGGTCCTCACGGATCGTCTCTGCATTGACGGAAACCGTCTGGAAGCGATCGTCAGAGAGGTAATCCACTTTAATCGTGTTGGTAGCGAGGGAGACGGAGTAGTAGTGGCGTCCGGACTCGAACTGATCTACCATCTCTCCGTTCACCGTGATACCGGTGAGATCCACGCAAGCACTCTTCGCAGCCTCCACCTTAACGGAATAGATGTTCTTCGAACCGGTCTCGCTCTCCACCTCGATCTGGGTATCTTCGCCGTTAAGCTGACCCGGTGTCAACTCGATCTTCTGTCCTGCCTGACCAGCTTCATAAGTGATCGACGGCATTTGCGGCTGAACGGTCTTGACTGCCGGAGTCGGGAGCGTGACGGTATAATTATTGGTCATCGGATCGAAGTCTGCAATCAGTTCATCGTCCAGATAGATACCTGCGAGGAGATTGTTCTCGCTGCGCGGACGGCGAACCGTAGCCTTATAGGTCTTTCTGGTGGTGCCATCCTCAGCGGTAACGGTTGTCTCATAGACTACGATCTCGCCTTCCTCCGAGGTCTGGACGGTGACAATCTGCTGACCCGCCTCAGCACCCACTGCATCCAGCACGATCATCGTATCGGAGGTGATAATGAAGTCCGTTGAGAAGTCCTCATAGGCCTCGCCACCTACCAGATATCCTGCCAATTCCGCGTTATTGGATTTCTCCGAAGGATAATTGAGCACGTAGGTATGATTCTCCGAACCATAGACTTGCCACTCCATCTTCGTCGGAGCCTGAACGTACACAACAGAGTCTTTGGCATCCTTGCGGGTGAAGGAGATCAGTTCGTCGGTTTTAGGCTCCGTGGTCTCGTAGTTGGCCAGACCGAGCGCACCCCATTCATTGCCGTCTTTGGCGAACTCGCTGATCTGACCGGAGGTAGCGACTGCCGGATCCTCACGGTTGATAGTATAAGTAATCTGGGTTGCACCATCAGCTGCGGTAACGAGCATCGTTACGCCGTTCTTCGTATAGTTGATATCTACAGCCTGACCGGTCTTCTTCGTGTAATTGATCGTCGGGATCTCGTCGGCTACCACTTTGAATTGATAGGTACCCGCATCCACTGTCTCGACCGCAACGGTATTGCCGTGCTTATCCTCGGCGTCGAAGCTCTCCAGCTCTGCATCCGATTCCTTGATCTCGCGGAAGACATAGACGGTCGTCTTCTCATCGCCATTCTCAGCCGTCACCTTGACGGTCACCGCATTGCGTTTCTTGGTCATCGAAACGACCTGATGCGTGCTATGCGGAGTAATGGTAAGATCCGGCAGTTTCTTCGTGCCGTAAGGCAGATTGACGAAGATGGTATCATTGATAGCAGCCAGCGTACTGAATTCCGAAGTGTGCTCTACCGAGATCTCGGCTGCACGCTTGAGGACTACCGTATAGATCGTACTGTCGCGGCCCTCCACAAGCGCGTTCTCGCCATAGTTAACCACCTTCGCTTTCAGTTCGCCGTCAATCCATTCGCCGTTATTGAGCCACTCAATGGTCTGCGTCTGGTCTTGAACGGCACCGGTGAACTTGAGAGCAGGAGTACCTACTATCACTTCGCCGTCCGCCAGCGTATAGGTAAAGGTATTACCGGATTTAACAGCGTTTTTGCCATTAACGGTAGCAGAGGTCAGCTCGGAGTCGTAAACAAAACGGATATTACGAATCTGGAGATCACAACTCTTGGATTCAGAACCATCATAAATAGACAGACTGCTACCATTAATTTCACTCGAACAGAGAAGAATATTCATCTTCTGAACAGTAAAATTGTAGCTCAAGTTTTGTGTGATCGTCCCCCATTTCCCTAAATTCGAGTATGATCCTTCCAATTGATGTTCAATCTTCTTTGTATTATTCTCACCCAGTGCAATCCATGCATGGAATTTTGAAATACCATAAGACATAATAGGCTGATAGTCAAACTTGAACTGCTGAGGTGTATTACGATATGTTGCGCCCACTGTTAAATCACGCGTAAACGACACTTTCGTATCACCACCAATTTTGACTCCATTAGGCAAGTTAAGAGCCCCTAATGTCATTACGCCCGGAATAGAACTATTCAAAGCGCCTCCACGGATAGTTGCTAAAATAGCTTCCTTCTCGTTAATACGTGTTACTTCCTTTCCAGTGTAATAAGTAAATGTGGAAACAACAGGTTCATAAATAATACCTGCAAACAAGTCAGCCGGAACAGTCCATCCATGAGGTCTGTATCCGGTAGATTTCTTTGTGCCTTCTGTCGAGATCCTACCCGTTAAACTTGACCTATAGAATGTAACATTATCCTTGGTTTTCTCCCAATCAAAGGTAAACGGAGCCTCATCTTCATAGTAGAACCAGCAAACGGAGTAAGTCTCACCGCCGGCAACGGTAAAGGTGATCTGTTTCTTCTGTGCATTGACAGCAGAAACCGTAACACCGGCTCCGTCATACGCACTATACGCAAAGTCTTCAGCCGTAGGCTGTGCTGTTACGTTGATGATATAGTTATATACATCCGGGCGGAAGTTCTGCACAAGTGAGCCGTTGAACGTGAGCGATTGGAGTTTGCCGGTGGTATCGAACTCCGGCATTTTCGGCGTGATGGTATATTCCACATCGTCTTCATCCGCACGGTTGGAAACAGCGATGATCGTAGCACCACGACGGATACCGCCGTTGTAGAACTGGATCGTCTGCTCCGGATAGTTTTTCACTACCTCCGTTACGGTAAAACTCTTCGCGCCGTAAGGCAGATTGATGATGTTATCACCTTCAAGGGGTTCTAACTCGCCCTCAACCGTTACGTCAGCGGCATTCACGTACTCGTATTTCACTTTCGCCACCTTGTTCTGGCCTTGCGGAACAGCTACGTTGTAAGCGATCGTGTAGGTACGGCTGTTATCGCCTTTCTCGTTAGTAACGATGATCTTCGTTACACCGGAGAGCGGAGCGTCCACGAAATGCACGAGTTGGCCTTCCTCAATCTCGTATTTCACATCGTACGGATTGACGGTGCCGAATGGCACATTGAAGGTATATTCGGTTGTATTGACATCCTTCAGCTCCTCATTGATAATGAGTCTCTTGAGCAGGGTGTTGTCGGAGAGTTCAACAGGGAATTTGATCGTGTAATCGCCGGTAGAACCGTCCTGTGCCACTACGTGAATCTTCGTTTCGCCGCCCGGTTGGCTGAAATAGGTAGTCACCGTCTGGTTCGGCAGTTGGGCTACCGGATTGACATTCGGCACCACGGTTGCGGTACGCGGAAGCGTGTAGGTATATTCCGTGATCTCCGGATTGAAACCGAAGAGCGGAGTGCCGTCCACATAGATATTCTCCAGCTTGACATTATTACTCTTCACGCGCGTGTACTCTATAGTATATATGTTCGTTGCGCCGTTTTCCGCCATCACCAGAACCTTTTGGGTCGAGTCGTTCTCATTATATTTGATCACGGACTGACCTTCTTTCGGTACGGCAGTGATTGCCGGAAGCGCCGCTCCTTCGTCAATAGTGAACTTGCCATAAGTGGTTGTCGTCTCGGAGTAAGCGAACGGATACCCCTCAACCGCGAGATCCTTGAGGTAGATATCGCTGTATTTCTTGAAGGTATAAACCACAGTATAGGTTGCCGCCTCGGCGTTCTGATCCTCCGAAACTACGGTGATACCCCACTTGCCCTCTGCGAGTTGTCCGAAGAAGACCACCTGGGTATTTTCTTTTGCCTTATAGGTAAGGGTCGGATACGAAGCATCCGGTTCGAGCTCATACGTATAGGTAAGCGTTGCAGGATTGAATCCGGCAATCAGCGTACCGTCGGCATAGATACCCTCCAGCGTGTTATCAGACGAATAGAGACGGGTGAAGGTAATGTTATACGCTGCCTGGTTACCCTCTGCGTCCGTCACATACAGCCATGCAACATTGTCTTTCCAGAGGAGATCCACCTTCTGGGAAGCATCTTTCTTGGTGTACGTGATAGCCGGCAGTTTGTCGGAGTACTCTGCCTCGTAGTTCATCGAGTCGGCTTTGAAGTTGGGGATGCTTGTTCCGTCCAGTGCGATATTCGCCAGCAGCGCCGAAGCGGCGGTAGCGTCCACGAAATGGATCGTATAGGTATTCGGATCGCCGTCCTCGGGTTTGACTACGATCGTGGCATCGCCGGTGGAGTACGGAGCGGTTACGGTTACCTGCTGGCCTGCCGCCTTGCCTACCGTGATCGCAGGACATCTGTCACCTTTGATTTCAACGGTGTATTCCAGCGTCTTCGGGCTGAAAGCAGCCAGACGGACACCGTCCAACTCAATCCACTCCAGATAAGCGTTCGCCGAAGCGCGCGGTATGAAACGGACAGTATAAATCTGCTTCTTGCCGGACTCTGCCGTTACGGTGATCTTCTGGGTCTTGCCCTCCAGCACGCTCAGCACACGCTGGTTCGCATCGCCCTTGTCGTATGTCACCGCCGGGATCACGGAGGAACCCACCGGCAGCGAGTCGCGGTAGTCCAGACTGTCCGGACGGAAGCCCGGGATCTCAACGCCGTTGATATAGATCATCGCGAGGTCCGCATTGTCCGAGGTAGCCACGCTGAAATGGATGATATAGGTGCGGCTGGAGCCGGACTGCGGACGGATAGTCAGTTTGTAATCGCCGTTCGAGCCCGTGAAATCACGCACGTTGGCGGTCTGCATCGTCTCGCTCTGGAGCTCGTAGGAGACTTCAGGGTGATTGCCTGTAGTGCCTTGAGGCAGGTTCACCCAGTACTCATTCACCTCCGGATCGAAAGCCACCTCTCCGCCCTCTTTGTCCTGCAGGCTGTAACCGGCTACCGACAAGGCTTTCAAGGTGTTGTCCGTATACGCATCCACGGAGAAAGCGATCTGGTAGATCGTGATACTTCCGTCGCCGGCTGTTACCGTGAGACGGGTCTTGCCGTTCACGCCGGCAGTCGTCAGCACTACCGTCTGCCACTCGTCGCCCGGGGTCCAGGTGATCTCCGGCAACTCGGTCGTTCCGGTCTCCAACTGATAGGTATAGTTGGTCACATCCGGATCGAAGTTCTCCAGAGCCACGCCGCCGATCTGAATACCGGCTAAGGTGGAGCGGTCGGATTTCTCCGTCGAGAAGACGATCTTATAGACGGTCTGGTCGCCGTTGCCTGCCGTGACAGTGATACGGACGGTTCCGTCCAGAGCACCTGCTGCGAGATCGCTCTTCACGATCTTCTGGAATTCGTCACCGGCTTCCCACGTGATCTCCGGCAACTCGGTCGTTCCTAACGGCAGATGGACATAATAGGTCGTCTGCGTCGGCTCGAAATTCGTGATATAGTTGCCTGCCTTGAGGTCTTTGAGGTACGAATAAGACGATGCCTCCAGCTTGAAATTCAGTTTATACACTTTCGCTACGGTGTTGCCCGGCGTGGAAACGCTGACGGTGTAGGTTCCGCCGTCAATGACAGCCGGCGCCTTATACACGATCGTCTGTTCGCCTTCGGGGTACGCCGAGACCGCTTTGACCTCCGGCATCTGGGTCGTGCCTACCGGCAGCGACACCTTGTACACCGCCTGCGAGGGGGTGAAACCTGGAATCGAACTGCCGTTAACCGTAATGTCCTTGAGCGTGTTGTCCGCCAGTGCTCCTACGGAGAAAGTCACTTTGTATGTAGCCTTGGTCATGCCGTTTGCTGCAGTCACTACGGCTGTTGCGGTTCCCGTAAGCGAAGTAGCCTGGGTCAGTTCCACCCGTTGCTCGAACTCCGCCGTGTCGGCTGCGATCACAGGAACACCCTTCGCTCCATACGGAAGTTCAACCTTGTAGTTGTAGGTTCCGGGAGTGAAACCGGGTACGTTCGCCTCAACCGTTTCGTCGTTGATGTTCGTATAGGTATAGCGCAGGTTTGCCAACTTGGCGTTGCTGCTCTTCGCTGCCTGGAAGAGGATCTTGTAAGTCGTTGTGCTCGACCCGTCCTCTGCTCTGACGGTGATCTCTACCGGATCGCCGCCTACGGTACCGTTCTTGATTGTGATCTCGCTGCCGGACAGTTTACGGCCGGAGAAATCCACCGTCTTGGTGGTGGACAGACCTTCTACGTTCGTCAGCGAACCTGCGCCGCGGTATGCCTCGATGGACGGAATGACGGTCGTTCCTTCGGGAACGGAATACACCTGCACATCCGTCGTGTTCGGATCAAAGCCCTTCCACTCCTTGCCGCCGATACGCAGCACATCGATCTTCGACGAATAGATCAGCTCTATGTCATCCACATACAGCGAGTTGCCTTCGTACAAACCGTTGTTGGCGCGGTAGTTAGGATAGTTGGACGCCGAGAAAATGACATTGCATTTCGTTGGAGCCTCGTCTCGCATATAGTAGATCGGTATGCGTACGTTCGTCCAGTTGTTATACTGTGCACGGGTGTGCAGCCACCCCTCGGCTATCTGCGTTCCTGCGGTAGCGGTCTTGCATTCGTTTCCATTCAGGGCGATACGGATATCCGACTCCTCGTCCTCTACCGTGGTGGAGGTACAGCTCTGGTTCTTCGCCTTGTACGAAGTACCCTTTGCCGTTCCCGTCCAGGAATAGAAAAGAATGTGGAAATCCTCCTTGTCCGTGTTGTTTCCCGTACGCCTGATCCATACCGAGATGGAGTCCGGACGGTGCGTAAAACCGATACCGCCCTTCGTTCCCGCCGTTGCCGAATTGGTATTAAGACCATCCAGATACTGCCATGCGTAGCCTAACGAGAAGTAACCCGGACTGACCTCCGTGATTCCCGCGGCACCCACCTCCTGGTCCTGAACCATCAGTGAGGTCCCGCCGTTGCGGCCGGACTCCTTGTGCGCAAAATTAAAACGGAAAGTCAATCCGATAGCCGACTGCTCCACATTCGATGCATGCCAGTATTTCGGCTGAACATTGCCGTCAAACGTACTTCCCGACCAGTCCTCAAAACCCGGATCCGGAAGCTGAAAATCATCTGCCGCTGCCAGCACAGGTATTGCCACCAGCGCCAAACAGAACGCGATTCGTTGAAAAAATTTACTCATGTTAATATTATTATTCATTTTGTTTCGATTTTGGGGTTCAAAACAGCCCATATTATATCGGGTGCAAAATTACTGCCTTTTTGTCAATACCACAATACCTGCCATTACGAAAAAGTACACGATTATTAAGCACCTCTCTTATGAGAGATGCTGAATAAGCATTACAAAATGCACATATTTTAAGATTTATTGAAAATTGTGAATTGTAAATTGTGAATTGTTCATTGCCCCAAACGGTGCAGATGACAGAGCATAAGCGATCCGTCCTCGCGGCGGAGGTGCATTCCGTTGCCTTCGCAGTAACTCCACGCCTTGCAGTCCTTGCAAGGCTCGATCTTTCGCATCCAGGACCGGTCGCGGTAAGGTTTGAAACCCTTCTCCCAGACCTCCCAGAACGAGTCCTTGTAGATATTACCCTGGTAGTATTTGCCGCGGATGGAGGTGCAGGCAGAGATCGATCCGTCGATCAGGATAGAAGCCACGGAGATTCCCGCCGCACACTGGTACAGATGGTCGCGAACACGCCCTTCGTAAGTACCTAAATACCCCTCGCACGAATACGACACATGTCTGCCCGCTTCACGCTCGGCAGCAATATATTCCATCAGATACTTGAACTGGTCGTCCGTCAGCAGCAGCTCCGGATTGTCAGCCGCTCTGCCCATCGGATCAATGCCGAACACACGCCAGTCGCGGACACCCAACCCCCAAAGCATCTCACGGATAGCCGGCAGATGACCGATCGTCCGCTGGTTGACGCAGGTCACCACATCGAAAGCGAGAGGTTTTTTACAATTCACAATCAGTCGGATAGCGCGCGTGGCTCCTTCGAAAGCCAGAGGGTGCTGGCGCATCCACACATGGTCTTCCTCCAGACCGTCGCAGGACACCGTGATAGACCTCAGTCCGGCGTCCACCAGTTCGTTGAACCGGCTCTCCGTCAGCGCCAGACCGTTGGTGACCATACCCCACGGATAACCGCGCTGCTTCAGCGCACGGCCTACATCCGCCAGATCCTTGCGCATCAGCGGTTCGCCGCCGGAGATCACAACCAGCACTTCGCGCGGGTTGACATGAGGCGTCACCTCCGTGTCGATCACCCTTAGAAAATCCTCCGCCGGCATGTCGGGTGTCTCTACCGAAGAGACACAGTCGCTCCCGCAATGCAGGCAATGCACGTTGCAGCGCAGCGTGGACTCCCAGAAAAGCTGCTGCAGCGGATGCAGCGTCTTCAGGTTCCGCCGCCGGATCCCCTCCAACCATAATGCTATTTTCAATCGCCGGTTCATAATTCGGATGCAAAGGTACTGCTTTTTTTACGGCACTTCCGGAGCGTTCTCTGTTGTTTGCACCTCTTGCTGCTCGGATGTTTCCGTCTTTTCGTCCTGAATATCAGGCGGGACACCATACATCATGACTCCGCCGCCACAGCTGCTCAGCCCTAACAGGGAAAATACCATTGCGGCAATCAACGCGTTTACGCGGATTAGCAGTTTCTTTCTCATGATTAACCCTTTCTTTTTCATGATTAATCCTTTCTTTTTTATGGTTAGCGGTTCCTTTTTTCTGAATGTTTCCATATAGAGGTTATGGTTCAGTCCGGGAAACCGGCAATTCGCTGTCGGAAACCCGTGACTCGCTGTCGGAGACCCCGTCCGCAGCGGTACGGAGCTGTTGCTCCATTCTACGCTGCGCTTCACGGTAATCCGGCTCGTTCTGCCAGTTTCTTTCAGGCGCAGGCCCGTAGCACGAAGCGAACGTAAAAGCCACTCCCGTCAGCATGCATAACTTGATGCCGTGCTGCAAAATCTTGTCAATCACTTTACGCATAGTTGTGTGGTTTCAAAATCCGCTGCAAAGGTACTGCTTTTTTGCGAAATGTGCAAATTTCGGGGTTGGGAAAACACTTGGGAAAAGAGTTTTGCACTCTATATCAGCCCTTTATAGCAATCCTTTCTATCAGCCTTCTTTATCCTTTATCTGTCCTGTCTCTCCTCTTTCCGGCCTATTCCGTCCCTTTCCTGCCTCTCTCTATTCTTTTTCCATCCTCATTTTTGCTCTATCATCCCTCTCTATCGGGTATTTTTAACCCTCTTCTTATCTCTTACATCTAACTCCCCTTCCACTACCCTTCTTCTTCCCTTCCACTACCCTTCTTCTTCCCTTCCACTGCCCTTCCGCCACCCTTTCCCTGTCAAAGTGCTGTCCAAACCGTAAGACCACCATAGCATTACCATAGGATCACCATAAGATGAGACCATTCTTCTGTCATTTATGTGCTTTTACTGTATATATACTATGTATATATACACTTTTTGCTTATACAGGAGAATATCATAAGAGCTGCGACGGAACGTAAGTTAACTGATATTTTTGCATGGCTAAGGTACAAAAAATAGTTAATACGTGCAATTTTTCAAGGGATTTTTTATTGGGGTCTATTAATGGCACGGAATTTGTAGAATAAATAGCGGAATAAAATTCCGCACGAGACAAAACGGGAATCTATTAAAAACACTATACACAATTATGCAAAATCCAGTGGATATTCGTGAACTCCAGGAGCGTGTGGAACGCGAGAGTTCGTTTGTAGACGCCCTCACATTGGGCATGAATCAAGTGATTGTAGGTCAGAAGCATCTGGTAGAGAGTCTGCTTATTGGTCTTCTCAGCGATGGGCACATATTGTTGGAAGGAGTGCCGGGTTTGGCGAAAACCCTCGCTATCAAGACCTTAAGCGACCTTATCAAGGCTAATTTCAGCCGTATCCAGTTTACGCCGGATCTGCTGCCTGCCGATGTGATCGGTACCCAGATCTACAGCCAGAAAAGCGAAGAGTTCAAGATCAAACGCGGTCCTATCTTCGCTAATTTTGTGTTGGCGGATGAGATCAACCGTGCTCCGGCGAAAGTGCAGTCAGCGCTGCTGGAGGCAATGCAGGAACGCCAGGTGACGATCGGAGAGGAGACCTTCAAACTCGACGATCCGTTCCTCGTTCTCGCCACCCAGAACCCGATCGAGCAGGAAGGAACCTACCCTCTTCCCGAGGCGCAGACCGACCGTTTCATGCTCAAGGTGGTGATCGGTTATCCGAAGAAAGAGGAGGAGCAAGCGATCATCCGTCAGAACATCGCTTCCGAGAAGAA
>CAMKPZ010000004.1 GCA_946414805.1 uncultured Bacteroidales bacterium | reverse complement strand
AATTATGCCCCTTCTCCCCGCCTTCATCCCGTGTTCATCCCGTGTTCATCCCGTGGTCATCCCGTGGTCTCCTCGCGCTAACCGTATACCCTTGCTATACCCTTGCTATACCCTTGCGCTACCCTTGCGCTACCCCTGCGCTACCCTTGCGCTACCTCTTTGCACCCTCTTTCGTCCATTGTCCGGCATGGTATGCCGGTTGTTCTGTCCGGCGGTCCGTTCCCTCCGGCTTTTTCGCAAAACGTGCAAAAAAATCGCCTCCCTCTTGCGTATTTCGCAAAAAAGCAGTACCTTTGCCGCAGAATTACACTTTTTTGACATTGCCAAATTCGGAAAAAAGCATGAAAGAACCGGAAGAAGACAATATCCTGCAAGAGATAACGCCTCTGGGTGAACATGATTTTATGTTTGTTGCAGACCGCCATAAAACGGGTTACGATTTCCCTTTGCACAAGCACGATCAGTTCGAATTGAATTTTATTGAGAACGCGCGCGGGTGTCGGCGGATCGTCGGCGACAGCGACGAGTTGACGGATGACATAGACCTTGTTCTGATTTCGTCGCCCCAGTTGGAGCATCAATGGGCACAGGGAGAATGCCGGAGCACGGACATACATGAGATAACTGTGCAGTTCTATTTGGATTTCCATGCAAGGATGTTCGATGCCAATCCCTTTGCCTCTATCAAGAATATGTTCGAGCGTGCACGAGTGGGGCTGGCGTTCCCGAAATCAGCTATCATGACGGTTTATCCGCAGTTGACCAAATTGAGCGGCTTGACCGGCTTTTGGGCTGTGCATGAGCTGTTTGCCATCCTTTATGAGTTGTCTGTATGTCCGGATGCGCGGCCGTTGGCTTCATCGGCTTTTGCCAAGGTGGCGGAGGGGAACGAGAGCCGCCGTGTACGCAAAGTGGAGACATATATCCGTGCGCACTACGCAGAGGAACTGCGGCTGGAGCAACTGAGCGAGATGGTGGCGATGTCCCCGTCCGCATTCTCGCGTTTCTTCAAGCAGCGGACGGGTAAGACGCTGGCGGAGTTTATCGTGGATATCCGCCTGGGGCACGCAGCACGGATGCTGATAGACACGATCGCGCCGGTGAGCGAAGTGGCGTATGTCTGCGGGTTTAACACACTCAGTAATTTTAACCGCCTCTTCCGAAATCGTAAAGGGTGTTCCCCTTCGGAGTTCCGTGAGCGGTATGTCAAAAAAAAGGTGATTGTGTAGCAAAGTGTCAGTCTCTGCAAAAATTGTGTCAGTCGGTTTGCCGGAATTGTAGTAATTTTGCAGCCGAAAACACTAATTGCTATGAGACACAGATCTTTTCTATTAAGTTTTTTGTTTCTTTTTGTAGGTTGCACGCAGGCGCAAGAGCCTGAGACACAGCCTGTTTCTTCATATCAGTTATGTAATCCGAACGCTACGCCGGAGACGCAGCGGTTATGGTCAGTCTTGTGCTCCGAGTACGGCAAACGGGCTATCAGCGGCGTGGTGGCGAACGTGGACTGGAACACGCGTGAGACCGAGAATGTATATCAGTGGACGGGTAAGTATCCGGCGCTTAATGTGTTCGATTTCATCAATATCCATGCCTCCAAGGATGTCAATAAGCAAGGCTGGCTCGATTACAGCGACCTTACGCCTGTTACCGACTGGTACAATGCCGGTGGGGTGGTAGGCTGTATGTGGCATTGGCAGGTGCCTGCCAACAACGGCACTAACTACACCTGCTCACCGGGTTCGCAGCCGGGCGAAACTTCTTTTGATCCGGAGAAAGTGAGCGATCCCTCTTCCGCCGAATACAAGCGTATGATTCATGATATTGATCAGGTAGCCGGCTATCTGAAGAAGATGCAGAAACGCGGTATCCCTGTTATTTGGCGTCCGCTTCACGAGGCGGCAGGCAACTCCACGGAGTTCAGCGGTGGCGGCGCATGGTTCTGGTGGGGGGCCAAAGGCCCTGAGGCATACAAAGCCCTCTGGCGTTTCCTATACGACCGGATGGTCAATTATCATAAACTCAACAACCTCATCTGGGTGTGGAACTCGCAGATGAACGACCGGGATTGGTATCCGGGTGACGATGTGGTGGACGTGGTCGGTCGCGATAACTACTACGCCCTGCAATACCCGCTCGCCAAGGAGTTCAAGCAGCTGCAAGCAGAGTATCCAAACAAACTCATCACGCTCGCCGAATGCGGCAGCGGCGACGAAGTGGATATGTCGCTGTGGTCTGCTATCTGGGGGGAAGGCAGCCGCTGGAGCTGGTTCATGACCTGGTATGACTATGACTATAACGCCGGCACCTCCGATGAGCACCGCTTCGCCGGAGAGGCGTGGTGGAAAGACGCGTTCAACACCGGTCTCGTCATCGACCGCGAGGAAATGAAAAGACTGTTAAATTTATAGAAACATGCGCATAGATAGATACATATTAGTATTTGTACTTTGTACATTGTCTCTTTGTACATTGAGTGCTGTTGAGCGCACCATCCTTCTCGGACCGAAGACGATCGGCAAGGCGTGGAAAGATAATATCCTTATCGAGCCGCGCCATTTCGCTTCTGCCAAAGCCGGCGATGTGCTCACCGTCTATAACGACCGTGCCAAAGGTATGTCTCAGGCTGCGTTCCAGCACCCCAAAACTTGGCAGGGTGTGGCACCCGAATACGGCTGTTTCGGTTTTGCCGGTCCTTTCCGTATGACGCTCTCCGACTCCATATTAAATATCGCGCGCACGTACGGGATTATCCTCGGCGGTCACGACTACCGCATCTTGCGGGTCACACTCTCCGAAGCTTCGGACTATGAAGAGACGATAGTCTGGTCCGGTCCGGCGGTGACGATGAAAGCCGACTGGTCTGCCTCGGCGGAGATCCCCGGACGATGCTTCGAGAGCCTGCAAGAAGGAGACGGCTTGCGCCTTCATGTCAGCAAGGTTCAAGAGGGAGCAGCGGCCAAACTGATGGATTTCACATGGAATGCCCTCGCTCCGTCTGTAGACGGCATGCCGGTGGGAGAAGACGGAGTCACGTGGTTTATTTATGACCGCGCACCGCTCTTGAAGCTGCAACTGGCGGGCTACGGTTCGCAGACCGCTATGCGGGTGGGAGGCAAAGGTTACCGGTTGGAGAAGATCGGTATTGTCCGCCAGACGGGCGAGGTGAGTGAAGATCTCACGGATGTTCAGCGCGCACCGCGTGAATACCAATTACAGCCCGGCGAACTCTTCCGCGGAGAGAAAGCCTTCCCTGCCGACTGGAGCGGAAACCTGTCCCTGACTGCTGCGCCTTTTCAGGAATCCACGGAGAACGATGTGCTCGTTATTTCCTACACATTGGACCAAACCGCAGTGGCTTCCGGCACTAAGGCGCAACTGTCCATCCGCAACTCACGTTGGCAGGAGATAACAGGAGCCGCAGAACCTGTCTGGTATCCGTTAGACGGAACCGATGTGGTCTATATGTTTGACCCCGTGGCGCTGGATCAGGTCAAGACCCGCGGACTCATCCTCACCGGAGTGGGATTCACGCTCACCCGCATAGAACTAATATCAGCACAGTAATATGAAAAACAACTCCTTTGTACATTGTACATTGCTCCTTTGTACATTATTCTGGTCCCTTTGTACATTTGCCCAGACGATTGTCACCGGTTTGGTCATGGACGGGACGAACAATGAGACCGCCATTGGAGCCTCTATCATCGTGCCCGGTACTACGGTAGGTACGGTCACGGATTTTGACGGCCGGTTCACAATCGAAGTGCCGGACGGCAAGTTCATCCTCCAGATTTCCATGGTGGGTTATAAGACCCAAGTGGTGAATATCAAAGGCAAGACCTCGGTGGAAGTGACGCTTATGGAGGATGCCCAGGTAATGGACGAAGTGGTGGTTGTCGGTTATGGTACGATGAAGAAACGCGACCTCTCCGGTTCGGTCAGCCAAATCAAATCCGAAGATATCATGTCCGGTGGTCAAATGAATGTGGCACAGAGCCTTGAAGGCAAAATAGCCGGTGTGGATGTGAAAGCATCCGACGGAGCTCCGGGATCCGGCGTAAGCATCACTGTCCGTGGTGCCAACTCGTTCACTACTTCCTCGCAGCCGCTCTATATCGTGGACGGTATTCCTTTCGGCACCGACCCTAACGGCGTTCCCTCATCCGGAGCCAACGACGGGCAGAATACTTCGCAGAACCCCCTCTCGATGATCAATCCCAACGACATTGAGAAGATTGAGGTGCTCAAGGACGCTTCAGCTACCGCTATCTACGGTTCGCGTGGAGCCAACGGCGTGGTCATCATCACTACCCGCAAAGGGCAGGAAGGCAGACCGCGCGTAGAACTGAATATCAAAGGCTCGGTACAGCAGATTGGCCGCAAGGTAGAGATGCTGGATGCTTACCATTACGCCCTCTATCAGAACGAAGCGGCAGCGAACAGCCGCACTTACGAAGGCGGTACGCAGCGTGACCCCTATCGCGGCGAGTGGGATTATCCGTATATCGGTTCCGGCTATGTCTATACCCAGGGCAAGTACAACCCCTCGCCGGAGGACTTTCTCAACCCCGGTCTCCGCACCGATAAGTACGGAAACGTGGATGAGGTAGCCGGTGCCGACTGGCAACAGCAGATTTACCAACTCGGTTGGTCGCAGGAGTACAATGCCGCAGTCTCCGGCGGCACCGACAAAGGCTACTACTCCTTCTCCGGCTCCTACGCCGACCAGACGGGTATTATCAAAAATACCGGCTACAAACGCTACGGCCTCTCCATCAACACCGCTTGGCATATCACCAAATGGCTGGAGATAGGCACCTCGCAGCACTTCACCAACGCCACCACCAATTTCCAGCGCACCAACTCTGAGAACACGGGTATCATCCGTTCGTCGCTCATCTTCCCGCCTACCTACGGACCGCATGCCCAGACTGAGCAGTTGGACGAACTGAACTGGCTGGCAGCCAATCCTGTCAACTATGTCAACGGTGCCAAGGACGAACTCAAGCAAATCTCATGGTTCTCGTCCTCCTTCGTGGAGTTTACTATTCAGCCGTGGCTCAAGCTGCGCCAGAACCTCGGTCTTGGGTATAACGACGGGCATCGCTCTACCTACTACGACCGCCATACACAGGAAGGCAAATCGCCCTATAACGGCAAAGCGGGCAAAGCGTCCTCTATCTGGAAATCGCTTACTTCCGAGACTCTGCTCACCTTCGATCATAAGTTCAACGAGAAACATTCGATCAATGCGGTGCTCGGTGTCACTTTCGAACGCGGATGGGGAGAAAACGAGTCCGTGACGGCCACCAATTTCCCGAACGACCTCACCAAGGATGCGAATATGGCATTGGCGTTGGACAAGGCGGTGCTGCAAAGCTCCAAAACCGTCCAATCGCTGGAATCTTACCTCGCCCGTGTCAACTACACCCTCATGGGGCGCTACCTATTCACGGCTTCTGCCCGTGTGGACGGATCGTCCTCCTTTGCTGCCAAAAATAAATGGGCGCCTTTCTTCTCCGGTGCGTTCGCTTGGCGCATGATTGACGAGGAATGGATGCAGTCGCAGGATGTCCTCTCCAACTGGAAATGGCGCGTCTCCTTCGGCGAGACAGGTAATCAGGCCATCGGTGCCTATCGCACGCTCACCGTCTTCGATGCCGCCAACTATCCTTACGCGGGTACGCTGGAGTCCGGCGAAGCGATGATTGACTGGCGCGGACCCACCAACCCGGATCTCCGGTGGGAGACAACCGACCAAGCCGACGCAGGACTGGACATCGGTTTCGCGAACAACCGCGTTAACCTCACCCTCGATTATTATTGGAAAAAGACCCGCGACCTGCTCCAGAATGTAACTATCCCCTCCTCATCCGGTTTCAGCCAGATGATGATTAACTCCGGATGGGTCATCAACCAGGGCTTCGAACTGTCCCTCTCTGCTGTCGCAATCGACATCCGTGACTGGAAATGGACTCTCGATGCCAATTTCTCCCTTAACCGCAACCGCATCGGCGGGCTCAAGGGTGACCAGTACGCTACGGCTCTCTGGTCCAAGGCGGACCAGGTTTTCTTGCAGCGCAACGGCTGTCCTATCGGTACGCTCTATGGCTACAAGGAAGAAGGCATCGACCCTGCTACGGGAGAGATCATCTACGCCGACTTGGACAACAGCGGTTCGGTTACTGAAGCCGACCGTACTATCATCGGCAACACGAATCCGGATTTCACCTATTCGCTTACTTCGCGCCTTTCATGGAAAGGACTCTCCCTCAATTTCATGCTCCAAGGCTCACATGGTAATGACATCTTCAACTATAACCTCACGGATATCACCATGTCCAATATCGGTAATATCACCAAGACCGCTTACGAAGGCCGCTGGACGCCCGAGACGGCTACTACTGCCACTTGGCCCAAACCTACTGCCGGATATAACCGCACATGGCTCGTCTCTGACCGCTATGTGGAGGACGGCTCGTTCCTCAAAATCAAATATATCACCCTCTCGTACGACTGGAACAACCCCGCCAAGTGGCTGCAGAAGATCAACTTCAACTTCACCGTCAACAATGCCTGGACTTTCACGCGCTATTCATGGTTCGAACCCGATGTCAATGCTGCCGGCAACAACCCTGCCTGCCCGGGCGTAGACTCCTATTCCTACCCCTCTGCACGAACTTATAGCCTCGGTATTAACTTTGTATTCTAATAATCGTCATTATGAAAAAGAATCTATATAGCAAATTAAGTCTGTCAGTGAAACGGTCTGTCAGCAAAGCGGTCTATATTCTGTCAGCGGTAGCGGTCTTATCCATGAGCGGGTGCTCATGGATTAAAGAGGACCCCGACTCTCTCATTACGCCCGCCCGACTCGGCGACAGCGAAGAGGCATGCGACCAACTCGTCACCGGCGTCTATTCCAAATGGATATACGACATGTTCTGTTGGGGCTATTTCCCGCGTATGCTGGAGTTCGATGCGGATTATATATCCGGTCCGGACTGGCTCTTCGGTACGTTCGGTGCAGGTAATTTCCAAGGAGAACCCGATCTTACCGATGCGCTATGGAAAGGTTGCTACGGACTCATCGGGCGCGCCAATACGGCTGAACGATATATCTCAGAAATGAAGAATATCTCATCTGCCTATAAGAACAACGCCTTGGGCGAACTGCGTTTCCAGAAAGCCTTCGCTTATTTCCTCCTTGTCCGCGCCTATGGTGAAGTGCCTATACAAAATGAACAAATGGTAAATGAACAAATGGTAAATGGACTGAGTAATCCTCGTCAAGAGGTTACGAAGGTTTATGACCACATCATCGGTCTGCTCGAACCTGCCACCCGTATGCTCTACAAGAACACCGACGAAGCTTACCGTCCCGGACATGTCTCCGCAGGCTCGGCTGCAGGACTGCTTGCCAAGGTCTATGCCACCGAAGCGGCATACGCCATGCCTGCCGGAACAGAACTTATTGTCCGTACGGGTGCTCCCTATACAACGGTTAATGGCTCCAAACGCTACGCACCGCTGCAAAACCTTACCTTTACCAAACAAGCGGTTCCCGGATATGAGTCCCTTGACCCGCTCCAACTCTATCAGCAGGCTGCCGACTGGGCGGAGGAACTGCTCAACGGTACGTACGGTTCGTACGAGCTGTCCGACTATTCCGTCCTCTGGACCAAAGCCAACGCTACCGCCTCGGAGTTCCTTTTTTCCGTCGGCACGGTCTCCGGCGATGCTACCTATAAGACTTCCGTCCACACCCAATACGAGGGCTATATGACAGCGACCGGCTCCGACTTCATCCAGTCGGGTGGTTGGACGGGCTGCACGCGCCACTGGTATGATCTCTTCGACCATGACGACTTCCGTATCACCAAAGGTGTCCGCCACCGCTGGCGCAACTACACCCAGCGTGAGTCCAACTCCGGTTTCTATTACCCCTACGATGATGAATATACCATTATGGCTACGGGTCGTAACCTCAATGGCGACTGGGTCAAAGACCCCTCCGGCATCTTCGCCGATGGAGTCAATTATTACTACTCCATGGATGCCCAGTGCCTTGCTTTCACTACCAAGTACGAGGATGTGACCGACCCTTCTATAGACCAAGCGGATGCCAACTGGCCTTTCCTCCGCCTCGCGGATGTCGTCCTTATCTACGCCGAAGCGCTCAACGAACTGGGCAAACCCGGTGACGCAATCGCCCAACTCAATAAGGTACGCGCACGTTCCAATGCCGCACGTGCCTCCATGGGAGGAACCAATGCCCTCTCTACCCAGACCCTCCGACGCTCGGCGATCATCGAGGAACGCGCCAAAGAGCTTGCCTGTGAGGCCGACCGCCGATGGGATCTCCTCCGGTGGGGCATCTACCTCGATGCCATGAATGCCATCGGAGGAACAGACGATTCCGGCGTCAACAAAGCCCGCACATCCCGTAACCTCCTCTTCCCCCTGCCCGTGCAGGAACTCAATACCAACTCCGCCATCACCGCCAACAACCCCGGCTGGCAATAATCAATCTATGCGAACCCAATAATCTATGTTAATTAGGTCGGATACCATCCGACAAAAATATTAATTATTAAATATTAATTATTCATTATTCATTATTCATTATTCATTATGAAAACACATCTCCATTATGCCTTTGTACGTTGTACATTGTCCCTTTGTACATTTTTAGTACCTTTCCTCTCCCTCTCCGCAGCGGAGACCACGCTCTGGGAAGCAACCTACACCGATGGTGTGGAAATCAACAGCGAGACCGTCGCTTCTTTCAAAGCCGGCGACATCCTCCGTATCTATCTCTCTGTGCCCGAGTCCGGCGCCAACTTCAAGATCTGCTACAAAGGAGCACCCGACTGGTCCGAGACTACGATCCCTTCGCTCGACTCACAATGGCCGTGGGTCAACGGTGGCGAAGACCATTTCGACCTGACCTTCACGCAAGAAGACATTACAGCTTTCTCGGGAAAGAATATCTACATCTATCAGGGGGAGAGCAGCCTCATTAGCAAAGTCACATTGGTAACCGAAGACCAGGATCCCGAACCCCAAACAACCGACCGCGTAGCGGAAACACTCTGGGAAGGTACGCAAGTGCTGGGTGCAGAGGGAAAGGACGGCTTCGGCATCGAAGCGGCCAAACTGCAAAACTTGGCGCTCAACGACTCGATCGCAATCACCATTACCGATCTCACCGACTCCTATTGCCAAATCAATATCGCTGTTAACAATCCATGGACTGCTATTCCCGGTACGAACTGGGTGTCGCTGACTGAAGCAGGCACCTATCGCTATGCCGTGGCTGATGCGGACCTCGTAGCTAATATCAAAGCTTCCGGTCTGACCATTCAGGGCAAACTCTGTACCGTGACCAAACTGCAACTCCTGCCTTACCAAGAGCCGGGCGATGATCCCGAACCGCAACCGGAGACCAAAGAATATGAAGACCAAACCGTCTGGACCGGAAACATCGCTATCTCGTGGAACGCGGAGGAATACCCGGGTGAACAATTCGACACCTTCAATGAGCAACAGGATATGTTGGCTGGGCTTGCCAAAGATGACAGTATCAAGATCTATTATGCCGAAGCGATCGAAGGAGCACAGTTCGCTCTTACCTACAAAGCCGGAGATGAATGGTCTTGGACTGACCTCGCTGTCACCAACCACACCTCCTTCTTCGCCTACAAAGTCGCTTCCGACGAGATAGCGCAGGATATTGCCGACCATGGACTTGTCATCCGCGGACAGGGCTACCACCTCACATCTATCGTCATCGGCAAACCCAAGAGCGCAACCGGCATAGAGAATACCGTATCCGCCACATTGGACGGATCTCAGAAGATCCTCCGCAACGGTCAAGTGCTGATTATCCGTGATAGCAAAGCATACAACATGCTCGGACAACCCGTTAACACCCTTTGATAACACCCTTTGATAACACCCTTTGATAACACCCTCTGACAACACCATTGACCTCTCATTGACCAACCAGCCTTTGGTTTTGCTGTCAAAAGCGATAGAATCCTAGACGATAGCTAGACTATATCTAGACCATACAGATGAGGAAAGCGCGACCGCAATGTGATATTAAGGCGACCACAACGGATAGTGAGAGCGTCGGATGGTATAGGAAGAAAACAATAATTAACCTAATAAAATTAATACAATTATGAGAAAATTATTTAGTATTTTAGCCGTGGCACTCTTTGCCCTCTCCGCCCACGCCACGGTAGTGACGCACAACTTAGAGTTGTCTTCCATCACTTCACAAGGGAGTGCAACATGGGAGAACCCGACCATTACAGCTGATGCTTGGCAAGGAATTCAGTGCTGGCTCGAATCCGAAGGAGTCGCTTTTGACGCTTCTCCGTACTATGCACTGGTGTTGGAACTGGAAGAAGCTTCTTCTGTAGGCGTTTATTTCGATGTTGTTTATAGCGATGGAACACAAACAAATGATGTAACTATTGCTGCCGGACAAACGCAAGGTGAACTGATATTGCTAAGTGATCAGGTTGAAAATATCGAAATCAAACTACGCACTCAAGGATCGGCTACCCTGAAGAAACTCTATTTCAAAGGGGAATTAGGAGGACAGGTGAAGACCATTCCTTTGGTAACAGAAGAACATAACTTCCCAGGCAATTTTGCGTGGAGCGAGATACTTGATTTCTCCAAAGACGAGTTCGCTACAGCTCATGAGGGAGATATGTTAATCGTGACCTATGAAACTCCGCTTGAAGAAAATGCAGCTTTTCGTATCAAAACACATTATGATAATACAAATGTCATTACTCCTAATGACTTTACTCCTCTGTCCGGCGGGAAAATGCGATTTGTACTCACAGAGAGCGATTTAACAACTATAGCAAGCCAAAACAGTTTGTATGTAGAAGGAAAGACGATAAAGATTACGGGTATTCAGTTGCGCAAGCGCTCTTTGCTTTGGACTGGTTCTACCAATGCAGGCAATTGGGACAATGCAGTAACAATCCCGGCCTCCAAACTAACCGACTTGCAAATAGGTAATATCATCTGCGTGCGAGTTACGGCTATTGGCTCAGCCGATGGTCCCCGTGTCAGTCTCTTCAGCGGATGGAGCAACTCGGACGCATTGGTCGGCGGAGAGTACTATTTCCAAGGGGAAGAAGCAAGTGCAGAAAATCCGTTTATTGTTCAGTTCCCTGTTACCGGTTCTATGAAGCAGCAACTGGGTAACAAGGATCTCCTTATCCGCGGCGTGAACTACACCGTAACCGATGTGTATGTACTGGAAGGAACGCCCGTAGTAGAAAGTGGCGTAAAAGGCTACCTCACAGTCTCTGCAGCAGGTATGGCGACTTTCATGCTTCCCTTCGATGTTGCCTCTCTCCCGTCCGGCATACAAGCATACAATCTTACCAACAACGGCGATGCAACTATCTGGGCGGAAGAAGTAACTTCGCTGACCGCAGACCAACCCGTCCTCATCGTTGCTGACGCTGGCGAATATGAGTTCGTCGGCGAAGGCGGTGCTTCTGATGATATATCCTCCAAAACAGGCACTTACACCAACGGCGCACTCGTCGGAACCTATACCACCATTGACCATTTGGATCAGCAAACAGGCAGCGCATACAATTACATTCTGAGCAACGGCGCGGATGGCGTAGGCTTCTATCAGGTGCGCGATGAATCCTGCTCCGTAGCTCCTTATCGCGCTTACCTCAGCTGCGGATACAACAATGCAAGTACGCCCAGCAACGCCCCCAAAATGCGTATCGTCTTCCATCAAGATGTTACAACCGGCGTGGATAATATTGAATCTGCCAAGATGGACGGATCTACCAAGTTCCTCCGTGACGGACAACTCATCATCCTCCGCAACGGCGTTGAGTACAATGCCAACGGCGCATTGATAAAATGAGTAAATGAGTAAATGTGTAAATGAGTAAATGTAAAAATGCTATGAAGAAGATGTATAAGAAACCCGAAACGGAAGCCCTCTCGGTAGAGATGACAACCACCCTTTGCAGTTCGCAAACTGTAGGTATCAAGAACGGCAATGCTACAGGTGCAGCCCTTGCACCCGGTCGCAACCCGAATAACATCATAGAAACCTATTAAGTATTCCTATGAAACGAACAGGTAAAATGTTCCTTGCGCTGTGCGCCTGCCTTATGGCGGGCGTGCAGTCGCATGCCATAGACTTGTTACCCACCTTCGGTGATATAGACCATATCCATCTGCCTGCACTCCTTGTGCAGCACGCCGACGGGGATCAAAGTTTACAACTGCGTGCACAGGACACAACCTATACGGACAATGCGCAATACATGGAAACGGTCATCGCTACCAAAGATCTTGTGCAGCCGTTCTATGTGACCATCCATGTACGGCAATGGAAGGCGGTGGAGATAACCGAGACATGGTACGACATCTCTCATACCGAGAAGAAACCCGTGCGCTTGCAGCGGTACGACAGCGGTTATCTGCCTATCAATGGGGACAACCCGCACTTGCTGCATCTCCATGGTAACTGGGCGGCGGAAGGTGTGCCTACCGTCGAACCCCTCACGCGCGGCGTGAAAGCCATCCGTAATTCGGACGGAGCACGCAATGCGCATCTGGACGCACCCGAAGTGATGATTGCGTTGGACGGCGTACCCCAAGAGAACTACGGACGGGTGCTTGGTGCGGCGCTCTGCTGGAGCGGCAATTTCGAACTCCGTGTTGCCGCTACCGACGAGAAAGGTTTTCATTTCTATGCCGGTATAGACCCTATGGCGTCCGAGTATATCCTGGAACCGAAAAAGGTATTCTCTACGCCCCATCTGGCTTATACATGGTCGAACGAAGGCATGGGTGGTGTCTCCCGCGCTTTCCACCGCTGGGCACGCACTTGCGGCATGCTCCATAACGGCAATGCCACCCGTGACATCCTGCTCAACTCCTGGGAAGGTATCTATTTCGACATAACCGAGGAGCGTATCCTCGCGATGATGAACGACATCGCTTCTTTCGGTGGAGAACTGTTTGTCATGGATGATGGTTGGTTCGGTGCTAAGTACCAGCGCAACTCCGACAATGCCGCCCTCGGCGACTGGGTGGTCGATACCCGCAAACTGCCTAACGGTCTCAAAGCCCTCACCGATGCAGCCAAAGACCGGCATATCAAGTTCGGTATTTGGATCGAACCCGAAGCGACCAACACGCTCTCCGAACTCTATGAGAAGCATCCCGACTGTGTGCTGCAGGAGCGCAACCGCGAACTCAAACTTGGACGAGGCGGCACCCAACTGGTGCTGGATATGACGAACCCAAAGGTACAGGATTTTGTCTTCTCTATCGTGGATGACTTACTCACTAAACACCCCGAAATCGCCTACATCAAATGGGATGCCAACGCCTCTATTCAGAACTGCGGTTCCACCTACCTGCCGCGAGACAAACAGTCCAACCTCTATGTGGACTACCATCTGGGGCTGGTCAAGACGCTCGAACGCATCCGCGCCAAATACCCGAACGTGGTCATCCAGAACTGCGCCTCCGGCGGCGGACGCGCCAACTACGGACTGATGCCGTATTTCGACGAGTTCTGGGTATCAGATAACAACGACGCCCTCCAGCGCGTCTATATCCAATGGGGCACATCGTATTTCTTCCCCTCCAACGCCATGGCGCAGCACATAGGCGGCAGTCCCTACCTCATGACCGGACGCACGACTCCTATCAAGTTCCGCTGCGATGTGGCGATGTCCGGTCGTCTCGGTATGGAGCTCCAGCCGGCGCACATGACCGATGAGGAACGCGCCCAGTGTACCGTCGCTTTCGCTGACTATAAGGAACTGCGCCCCCTCATCCAACTCGGCAACCTATACCGTCTGGTTTCACCCTATGAGCCCGTGCCGGTAGTGGAGAAACAACAAGTGGCTTCCCTCCTATACGTGAATGATGCCAAAGACCACGCCGTTCTCTTCGCCTACGGACTATCATCCTTCATGAAGCAGTCGAGCCGCCGTATTCGTCTCGCAGGACTCGACCCCGACCGCACCTACACGCTCCATGAGAAGAACATCCGCGTAGCCTACCATCATGACCGAAACGCTTGGGGAGAAGGCGAACCCTGCGAGTTAGACGGCAAGTCCTTCACCGGCGCCTACCTCATGTCCGTCGGACTGGACATACCCCTCTCTACGGAATATAACATCGATTACCCCTCCCGCATCTTTGAGTTGAAATGAGAAAGTCCTTCTATACACTATGCCTTTGTACATTGTACCTTGTCCCTTTGTACATTTTAACGGCTTGTCAGCCGACTAAGCCGCGAGTGCTTTTTGGTCACCAGGATGATGTGGTTTATGGCTCCGGCTGGCAGCGCCTCGCGGACAGCACCTATGCCGATACCCGTTCCTGCATACATGACCTCACCGGTCAATGGCCTGACCTTATCGGCTTTGATATCGGAGGAATCGAACTGAACCACTCCCGCAACCTCGACTCGGTGCCGTTCTCCCGCATGATAGAGGAGTGTGCCCGTCAGTTTGAGCGCGGCGGCAAAGTGACGCTCTCTTGGCATGCCCGCAACCCCCTTACGGGCGGTAACTCGTGGGACACAACACCCTGCCTTGCGCAAATCGTCGATTCCTCTACTGCCGTGCATGACACCATGCAGGTTTGGATAGAACGCGCTGCGGCTTTCGTGGCGCAAGTAGCTGCACTCCAGACCCAACCCGACCAACTCATCGTCCGTCTCTGGCATGAGCAGTCCGGCAACTGGTTCTGGTGGGGACGCGAAGCCGGCTCTGCAGACGACTATATCGCCCTCTGGCAATGGACACGTACCGTCATGGACAAGCAATTATCCCTTGTACATTGTACATTGTCCCCTTGTACATTACTTTTTGCTTATTCTCCCGATAAACTGACGCTCTATGAAGATACGCCCGAAGGAGCATACCGCGAGACCGCAGAGTGGTACCCGGGCGACGAATACGTGGACATCATCGGCACCGACTGCTACCACCACGGCGGAGCCGAAGGCACGGACGATTACCTCTATCGTGCCCACCGGCAACTGGACGCAGCGGCAAGACTGGCAAAAAAACACCATAAGCGTCTGGCGTTCACCGAGACAGGCTGTGAGGCGCTTCACTGCCCGCACTGGTACACTACCGTCCTCCTGCCGCTCCTGCGTGAATACCCGGACATCGAATATGTCCTCGTCTGGCGCAACGCTTGGGATATACCCACCCATTATTTCCTTCCGCAACCCAACACCGCGGAGGCGGAAGATTTCAAGACTTTTATGAACCAACTGTAAATCGTACATCGTACATCTGTTAATCGAAAATAATACTTATGTCTTATAAAGATAAAATACAAACTCTCCGCGCTGCGCACGAAGCGCTCCTTACTCGTCCCAATGAGCCGATGGCGGAAAATGGGCTTTCGACTTTCGACTCTCGACTTTCGACTGGTATCTATACCAAATACAAATACCCGATTCTCACTGCGGAGCACACGCCGCTGGAATGGCGGTACGACTTCAATGAAGAGACGAATCCCTATCTCATGCAACGTATTATGATGAACGCGGTGCTCAATGCCGGTGCTATCCTCTTTGAGGGCAAGTACACCGTCGTAGCGCGTGTGGAAGGAGCCGACCGTAAGTCCTTCTTCGCGGTGGCGCAATCGCCCAATGGTATCGACAACTGGCGCTTCTGGCCCGAACCCGTCACCATGCCCGACGGCAATAACGCACCCGCAACGAATGTCTATGACATGCGCCTCACGCGCCACGAAGACGGATGGATATACGGAATCTTCTGCGTGGAGCGTCACGACGAGACCAAACCTTTCGACACCTCCGCCGCTACGGCTGCCGCAGGCATAGCCCGCACCAAAGATCTCATTCACTGGGAACGGCTCGATGACCTCAAGTCCCTCTGCCAGCAGCGCAATGTCGTCCTCCATCCTGAGTTCGTTAAATGCGAAAATGAGAAAATGGGTAAATGCTATGCCCTCTACACCCGTCCTCAGGACGGCTTTATCGAGACCGGCAAGGGTGGGGGAATAGGCTGGACACTTACCCCCGATATCACCCACGCCGAGGTGCGCAACGAACGCATCATCTACCCCCGCGCTTATCACACCGTCTATGAAGTCAAGAACGGCGAAGGACCTGCGCCCATCAAGACCTCCAAAGGCTGGCTCCACCTTGCTCACGGCGTGCGTGCTACCGCTTCCGGACTCCGTTATGTGCTCTATATGTATATGACCGCCCTGGACGACCCCACACGTGTCATCGCCCGACCAGGCGGATGGTTCCTCGTGCCCGAAGGATACGAGTATATCGGCGATGTCATGAATGTAGCCTTCTCCAACGGTTGGATCGTGGAGGATGTACAAAGGGACAATGTACAATGTACAAAGGATTGCCGTCGTGTCTTTATCTACTATGCGTCAGCTGATACAAGATTGCATGTGGCAACCACTACCGTGGAGCAGCTTCTTGACTACTGCCTTCATACCCCCGAAGACGGTCTCACCACCTCCGCCTCCGTGGAGAAGATCAAAGCCCTCGTCGCAAAAAATGTAAAAATAAGTAAATGAGAAAATGCGAAAATGTGAAAATGAGTAAATTATCCCGCCACATCGGCTATGGTTTCGGCGACATGTCCTCGTCGATGTTCTGGAAAGTCTTTTCCTATTACCTGCCGTTCTTCTATAGTAATATCTTCGGCCTCTCGCTCAAGGACGCGGGTATTATCCTGCTCGTCACGCGTATCTGGGACGCTGTCTCGGATCCGATGATGGGTATTCTGGCAGACCGTACGCAAACACGTTGGGGCAAGTACCGCCCGTACCTGCTCTTTGTTGCGCCGCTCTTCTCCATCGCAGGTATCTTGCTATTCACTACCCCGGACTGGGGGTACACCGCCAAACTTGTCTGGGCATACGCCACCTATATCCTCATGATGACCGTCTATACGGGCATCAACGTGCCCTATGGGGCTATGCTTGGCGTGATGACTGCCGACTCGCAGGAGAAAACGGTCTATTCGTCCTTCCGCATGTTCTTTGCTTACGGCGGTTCGTTCCTCGCCCTCTTTCTATGGGAACCGCTCTGCAACGCCCTTGGCGGCTATAATACGCCTCAGGGCTGGTTCTGGGCGATGGTGGTCATTGCGGCTGCCTGTTTCGTCCTTTTTATCTGCTGTTTCCTGCTGACGAAAGAGGAACTGAAGACCGTCTCCACTGTCTCTATCGGTTCGGATTTCAAGGCACTATTGAGCAACAAACCCTGGTGGATACTCATCGGTGCAGCCCTTTGCTTTAATCTCTTCTGTACCGTCCGCGGTGCTACCGTAGCCTACTACTTCGCCGACATCATACCTGCCGGTGCAGTATTAAGCTTTCGACTTTTGACTTTTGACTTTCGACTAATATTCTACGCCGGTCTTTTCCTTGCTGTAGGCGAAGTGTCAAACATGATCGGCGTCGCACTCTGCGTGCCTATCGCTGCGCGGTTCGGTAAGAAAACAACCTTTATTGCTGTCAATATCGCATTGTGTGTACTCTCCGTTCTGTTCTTCTTTATTCCTGTTTCGCAGACCGGCTTCTGGCTCATGCTCCTCGCTCAGATACTTATCTCTATGCTCACGGGCGTGATGTCTCCTCTGGTATGGTCGATGTACGCCGATGTGTCCGACTATGCCGAGCAGAAATACAAAACAGCCTCCACTGGTCTCATCTTCTCCTCGTCCTCCATGGCACAGAAGTTTGGCGGTGCGATCGGCGGTTCGGCTGCCCTGTGGCTTCTCGCCGCCTGCGGGTATAATTCTCAATTGTCAATTGTCAATTCTCAATTACCTCAGCCCGACTCCGCGCTCCTCTGCCTGCGCTGTCTCATGTCCTTCATTCCGGCAGCTGTGAGTATCATCGCAGTACTCGTGGTATCGTTCTATCCCCTCACTACGGCAAAGATGGCAGAGATTGATGCCCAACTCAAAATCCAAAGAAATGAAAAAATGTGAAAATGAGTAAATGTGTAAATCTTCGAGCCGAGGCGCAAGCCCTGCTCGAAACCAATATCCTGCGTTTTTGGCAGGAACGGATGGTGGATAATAACCGCGGAGGCTTCTATGGCCGCATAGACGGACATAATATCCTTCATCCCGATGCAGAGAAAGGAGCAGTCCTCAATGCCCGTATTCTCTGGACCTTCTCTGCTGCGACACGCCTCTTCCATAAGATGCCTTACCATATTCTCGCTACCCGCGCCAAGGACTATCTCGTCACCCGTTTTATCGACCGCGAGTACGGAGGTGTCTTCTGGTCGCTCAATGCCGATGGTACTCCGCTGGACACCAAGAAGCAGACCTACGCTATCGCTTTTGCCATATACGGTCTGGCGGAGTACTATCGCGCTACACAAGACTCCGAAGCCCTACATGCCGCTATCCGCCTCTTCGAGGATTTGGAAGCACATGCCTACAAATGTGAAAATGGCTATGTGGAGGCTCTCACCCGCGACTGGCAACCGATAGCTGACATGCGCCTCTCCGAAAAAGACGAGAACGGTGTCTTCACCATGAACACCCATCTCCATGTGCTCGAGGCGTACACCAATCTCTACCGCGTCTTAAAGAATGTACAAAGGGACGATGTACAAGGTACAAAGGAGAGGGTAGAGCGCCAACTCCGTACACTCATCGACATCTTTGCCAACCGTATCTTTAATCCCGAAACCGGTCACTTGATGCTTTTCTTTGACGAGAGCTGGCATCCCCTTTCTTCCTCCCTCTCCTTGGGAGAGGGTCGGGGTGAGGTGTCTCCCGGACATGATATAGAAGCGGCATGGCTGCTACATGAGGCATTGGAGGTGTTAGGAGATGAGGTTCTGCTAAATCAAACCCTGCCGGTTATTCATTCATTGGCGCAAGCAGCGGAAGAGGACATTATGGATGAAAAAGAATGGTGGTGTTTTGCTGAGGCGGTGGTGGGATATCTTGACCAATGGAAACTATATCAAGATGAAAAACCTATAGAAAGTAATATCAATCTTGAATTGGCAGAAGCAGCATTCCATTATATCCAAAACCATTTGGTAGACCGCGAGAATGGCGAGTGGTTCTGGTCCGTCCTCCCTGACGGCAACCCCGACCGCACCCACGACAAAGCCGGATTTTGGAAATGCCCCTACCACAACTCCCGCATGTGTATTGAGTTAATTGAAAGACTAAAATAAATATTCCCTCCTACGGCAAGGAGGCGCCTCTTTTTCCTCGGGACGAGCGCTAACGCAGTGCACTCGGACCGAAGAGCGGAGGCAATGGTCGCACTTACGATTAAGCGTAGCGGTATCGTTCTTGCGAGCCATTTGCCGAACGCGACATGAAGCCCTACAAATTCCAACCTTATTTGAAGACCACCATCTGGGGTGGCTATCAGATTGCGCCCTTCAAGGGCATATATACCGCACAGCCGAATATCGGCGAATCGTGGGAAATCAGTGCCGTACCGGGACATGAGTCCATAGCAGTTGAACGCGGCATCATCGGTGATGTGGATCTCGGTCTCAACCTCGCCCAACTGATTGACAAATACAAAGGACTTCTTGTAGGCGAACGCATTTATAAGAGGTTCGGCAATCAGTTCCCCCTGCTCGTCAAGTTCATAGACTCGCGTCAGGATCTGTCCGTACAAGTGCATCCTGACGACAAACTGGCGAAAGCGCGACATAACTGCGCCGGTAAAACGGAAATGTGGTATGTCGTCAAGGCGGATGTCGGAGCCAAGATATACTCGGGGCTCAAAAAATCTATTACTCCGGATGAATACGAACAGTTGGCAACGGCGGAGCCAGTCAATGGGCACTCGCCTATGCAGGATGTCATCGCTACGCATGAGTCCCACCAAGGAGACCTCTATTTCCTCCCTGCCGGACGATTACATGCCATCGGAGCGGGTAATTTTCTTGTAGAGATCCAACAGACTTCGGATATCACCTACCGCGTCTATGACTTCGGACGCAAGGATGCGCACGGTAACCCGCGCGAACTGCACATCGCCGAAGCCAAAGAGGCGATCGACTACCAGGTATGGCCGGAGTACCGCACGTCCTATGATTCTACCAAACCCAACTCCGAACTTATCCATTGCCCTTATTTCACGGTCAATCGTGTTGTGGTGCAAGTGGCAGCCGAGATTGACCTCCATACGGATGCCTTTGTAGTGGTCGTTTGCCTGTGGGGTGAAGCGCATATCAACGGCATTCATGTCAAGCAAGGCGAGACCCTCCTCGTTCCTGCATCCGAAAATGTTCTCTACATCTTCGGCAACGCTACCTTCCTGACGGCTACGATGTAGCAAACTTTTACATAATACCATAATCCGGTGCGACTCGAAAGGGTCGCACTTTTTTATACCCTCTCCACGCCCTCCGCCATAGTGATTCTTCTTTTGTGCCGACTGCCAGTCGGCTTCTTTCTTCATCCGACTGCGTCCGGCATACTTCTTTCTTCTTTTTCGCCCGATTGAATCGGGCATTATGGGAACTTGTTTTTCTAACAAAACAAATAATCACTATGGCAATAAAATACCAAGCAATGACCCACTCCCAACTGGCGGATTGCGCGGGCGTGTCGCGTCGTACACTTTATAATTGGTTGCGTCCTCTTAAAAAGAAATTGCTGTTTATTCTATTGATGTGGACTAATGGGAAGAAGTGGGATTTATTGGGAATAATTGGGAAACACTGGGAAATCGCAATCCCCCTCATCGTACCTTTGCACTCGATTTCTAATTTCGCTGAGCTCAAATGATTATTTCGAAATCAACTAATTGATGACCAATCACCAATCCCCTTGCTCTTGTCAGTGACTGAAGGAAGGAATATGCATCAGAGCGGTGTAAAAGGCTTCGGGAGAAAGGTCGGAGGCTGCTATCACGCGTGTCTTGTAGGAATAGACGGTATTGACGCTATAGTCCAAAATCTGCGCAATGATCTCATTATGGCTGATCCCCAGACGGATGAGGGCAAAGATGCGCAACTGCGCATTCAGCAGCTCGTCTTTCTTCAATACTATTTGCTCTTCGGGACGCAAGAGCCTGTTGAAATCTTCCACAAAAGTAGGATAAAGACTTAGAAAAATAGTATCGATCTGCCTGTCTAACACCAACCTCTGCTGACGGGCATCCGCAGCCTTAGGGATGGTCGTCAGTTCGCTCCACCGACGGTTAGCGGCATTCTGCCGCACATCTTGTTGGTATTGCTGCACGGAGGCGATAAACTGTGAACGTGAGGTAAGAAGTGTGCCAAGCAGTTCTTCTTTCAGTTTGTTGGCTTCCAAAAGGCTTTGATTCATCGAGGCAATAGTCTGTTGCGCATCGCGGAAAGCCCTGTTTTTGCGAATCAGGAAGATAAGCCCTGCTATGCCGCCGGCGAACAATGCCGCTGCTATAGCCAGTAGCATGTAGGCTATGTGTTGCTGTCTTTTGAGCCGGTTGAACATCCGCTCCTCTATAATAGGAAGACTCAGAGCGATGCTCACTTGGCGGTGGCGGGCATGATAAAACTGTGCATCTTTCATTGCAAGACGGATATACCGGTCGGCTAAATCGATTTCTCCCGCGGCGAAAAGCAACTCTGCTATATTACGCATCGCTACAGCCTCATATGTGGAGGATTGGATGTCGCATATAGCCGCTTCGATATAGTAGTGAAGCGCCCGGTCGTTGTCTCCCGTCAGCCTGTAAAGATACGCTAGCGTACTGGCTGTCATAGCTTGGTAGTGAATAGAAGGTTGCGGGGCGGAAAGCGATTTAAGGCACCGCTCTATGCTGCGCATATAATGCCCCTCGCGCAGATCACTTACTCCTAAACAGTACCAGTACATCGCGGTGTCCGATTCCGTAAGGTATCTTTGGAGGGCTCGGTTGGCGCGGAGACCGTCTTCGTTGTATGCTGCGCTTAACTCATTGGAGGTATTATCTGCCAGATCCCAATAAAGACGGGAAGAGGTGATATAATAGTCGAGTTGCAGCGCGGAGTCATCGCTTTGCCAGTTTTCTATAATGTCCGATGCCTCTTTGAATAATCCTCCGGATAGATATACGAATGCACGGCAGAGTTGCACCTCCGCCGTTTGCTTGGGAGCTGCTTCTTGTTCCATCATACGCACATAAAATAGTGCTGTATCGTAATTATAGGATCTATATTCTTTGTATAATTTTTTATAGGTTTCATAGGGCTTTGGATCAAATGCTGCAGCACGGCTCAAACTGTCTATACGAGTGCGTTTCAAACCCTCAATTACAGACCTGTTTGATAGGGCTTTCTCTAACTGCTCTAACTCTTTCTCTGTGTTGATATTCAGTGAGTTTGCGTTAAATGGGAACACACTTAATACAACGAATAACAAGAAGATCTTTTTCATGACTTTTCGATTTAGGCTGCAAAGATATACATTATTTTTGATATGGCAAAATTATAACTGAAAATTCATGTTATTTTTCTTGATTTTATCTATATTTTTTGTATATGTGCGTATAATGGAGTATCTTTGCACCGGAATTTTTAAATTTAGTATCATGAAACAGTCTTTGTATATCGCTTTTATCTGTTTGTTCTTCCTCTCTTGTTCTTCTTCTCCGGAAGTCAGTTCGCCCGATGGTTCGCTCTCAGTACGGTTCGAGCAGACGGAGGACGGAGGCATCGCATATAGCGTTCTTCGGGACGGGCAGACAGTCATTGAGTCTTCTCCTCTCGGTTTCCTGACAGAGGAACAGCCGTTGCGAAACGGCTTTAACATAGCAGGTACAAAAAAGAATAAACATACCTCTGTTTGGGAAACCGTTTGGGGGGAAGAGCGCTTTATCACCGATCATCATAATGAGTTGGTGGTTAGTCTTGAGCACGAGTCCGGTATCCGGATGGATGTCGTGTTCCGGGTCTTTGACGACGGGTTCGCCTTCCGGTATGTCTTCCCGGAGCAGGACAGGAGAGAACTGACGGTCACCGACGAACTCACCGCCTATCGCTTTACGCAAACCGCCGAGGCTTGGTCGATCCCTTGGCGCACGGAGTATTATGAGGGTCTCTGGCAAAAAAGAGTTATCAATCATTCTCAATTCTCAATTCTCAATTCTCAATTCTCAAATGATACCCTCTGTTCGCCGGTCACGATTGAGTTTGCGGACGGTACTTATGGCTTTGTACACGAAGCGGCGCTGACGGACTATCCCGCGCAGAACTTATATGTTCGCGAGGGCGCGCTGCGCACCTATCTCACCCCGTGGCTCCGAGAGCCAATTAAAAATGAAGAATTAAAAATTAAAAATGAGGTAAAAGCGTATGTAGAGTTGCCGTTTGCTACGCCGTGGCGGTTTGTGGTGCTGACGCGGACGCTGCCGGAACTGGTAGCCAGCCGGATCATGCTCAACCTCAACGAACCCTGCGCGATAGAGGACCCCTCTTGGATCAAACCTGCGAAGTTCATGGGTATCTGGTGGGGTATGCATATCAAGACCATGACTTGGGAGCAAGGGCCGCTGCATGGTGCCACGACGGCGAACATGGAGAGGTATATGCGTTTTGCCAAGGAGCATGGTATCGGAGCCGTCCTGGCTGAGGGATGGAACAAAGGATGGGAGGACTGGAAGCATTTCGATTTTACCACTCCTTATGACGACTGGGATATGGATTATCTGAGCCGTCTCTCGGATAGTCTGGGCGTGCAGATCGTCGGGCATAACGAGACCGGAGGCAATGCGGCGGACTATGAGAAGGATCTGGACGCGATCTATCGCTATCATGAGGCGAACGGTATCCATGTAATCAAGACGGGCTATGTGGCGCCGATCATCCGTACGATGGACGGCTTGCAGTGGAATAAAGGCCAGTCCGGCGTCCGCCATTACCGCAAGGTCATTGAGACGGCTGCTAAATATCATATTGCTATCGACAATCACGAACCCGTCATGCCTACCGGTCTCCAGCGCACCTATCCGAATCTGATGAGTCAGGAAGGCGTACGGGGGCAGGAATGGAATGCTTGGAGCGCTGACGGCGGCAGTCCTTGCGAACATGTGACGGTGCTGCCCTATACCCGTATCTTGGCGGGACCGGTGGACTATACGCCGGGCGTTTTCCGGTTCGAGAATCCGATCATTCCTACCACGCGCGTCCATTCGACCCTCATGAACCAACTCGGACTCTTCGTCTGCTTCTATTCGCCCCTTCAGATGGCGTGCGATCTGCCGGAGCACTATATGGAGCACCCGGACGCTTTCCGGTTCATCGAACATGTGCCGTGCGACTGGGAACGGTCCCTGTTGATAGACGGTAAGATAGGCGATTTCTGCGTCTTCGCCCGTCAGGAACGGGGCACGGACAACTGGTATATCGGCGGTATCACCGATGAAGAAGCCCGCGAAGTAGCTGTACCGCTGAGTTTTCTGAATGTACAAGGGGACAATGAACAAAGTACAAAGGGACAATGTACAAAGTACAAGGTCACGATCTACCGCGACGCGGAGGATGCCGATTGGGAGACGCGCCCGTACGCGTATAATATAGAGGAACGCGAAATGACCGCAGATGACACGATCCGTGTCCGCATGGCGGCAGGTGGAGGTTTTGCTATGGAGTTAAAAATTAACCAATAAAAATCTATTATGAAACGAAAGATTCTCATCATTCCGCTTCTATGGCTGGCAGTGACGGTATGCGCACAAACGCAGACCTTCCGCGGCGTAGTCACGGATTCCAGCGGTGAGTCGTTGATCGGTGCCTCTGTTCTGGTACAAGGCACCACCAATGGAACGATTACCGATTTCGACGGTAATTATGAAATCACATGTGCCGAAGGAGCCCTTTTGGAGTTCTCTTACATGGGCTACAAGTCGCAAACCCTTCCTGCTGCTCAGGACATGCGCGTCACATTAGTGGACGACAGCGAGGAACTGGAGGAAGTCGTGGTCATCGGTTATGGCAGCCTCAGTAAAAAAGAGGTGTCCAGTTCGATTGTTCAGATAGACAGCCGTCAGTTCGTGAAGGGTCCGATGAACAGCCCCATGGAGATGCTGAACGGAAAGGTAGCCGGTTTGACTGTTAATAGCACCTCTGCGGCGGATCCGAACGCTTCGTCCTCGTTGCAGATTCGTGGAGCGGGATCGCTCTCCGGCAGCAATGAACCGCTTTACGTGATCGACGGTATAGCCGGAGGTGACATACGTAACCTCAGTTCGCAGGACATCGAGTCCATCACGGTGCTCAAAGATGCGGCGTCGGCTGCTATCTATGGTACTCGTGGTGCGAATGGTGTCGTTCTCGTTACTACCAAGAAAGGCTCGTCGGAGCAGGGACGCATTGCCGTTACTTATGACTCCTATTTCGGCACCAACGTAGCTAAACCGCATATGGCGGTGCTGAGTGCCGATGAGTTCCGTCGTTCCCGTCGTGGTACCGACTATGGCTACAACACCGATTGGTATTCCGAGATTACCCGTCCGGCGGCGTATGATATCAACCAGTATGTCAATATAGCTGCCTCCGTGAAGGGCGGTAGTTATTCGGCTTCTTTGAACTATAAGGATGCCAATGGTCTGGATATCGTTTCTGCCCGTCGTGAGTATGGCGGTCGTTTCGCCATGGAGCAGAAGGTACTGAAGGATTATCTGACGATCTCCGCTTCTCTTGCCGGCCGTCGTGTGAACGAGACTTGGGGCGATAACGGTCAGGTGGACAATGCGCTGAGTATGAACCCGACTATGCCGGTCTATAACGAGGACGGCAGTTATTACCAGCCTACGGGTGTGACCGGTGCGGTGAATCCTGTCACGAGGCTCAAGGAAACGGCTTCCAATGGCCAGCGCCTCTATCTGTTGGCGAATGTAGGGCTGAAACTCAAACTTTATTCCAACGAGAATCATAACCTCAATACCTCGGTGGCTTATTCGCTGGACTACAATGATCTGAAGGGCAACACCTACGCTTCTTCTAAATCCAATGAGAGTTACTGGGGTGGCTATAAGGGTCGTGCGAATGTCAATTACCAGAAGAACCAGACCCACCACTTGGATTGGTTGCTCAACTATGATTTCCAGATGGAGAACCATACACTGCGTTTCGTGTTCGGTACGTCTTGGGAGCGGCATAGCTGGGAGCAGGTAGGCGCGGAGAACCGCGATTTCACGTTTGACAACACGCTCTGGCACAGCCTCGGTTCGGGAACCTGGCTTCCGGACGGTCTGGCGTCCATGTGGACAGGCAAAAGCGAGAACTCACTCTTTGGCTTCTTCGGCCGCGTGAACTATAACTGGCGCGATATGCTGTTTGTCTCTGCCTCTATCCGCCGCGAGGCAAGTACGAAATTCGGCGTCAAGAGCCGTTGGGGTAATTTCCCCTCGGCTTCCATTGCATGGGAGATGACTTCTGCGGAGTTCATGGAGCCGGCTAAAGGAGTATTGAAGAGCCTCAAACCGCGTTTCTCGTATGGCGTGACCGGTCGCGAACCCGGCGACAGCTATCAGTCGCTGGCTACCTATGCAACCCGATACCAGTATTTTATGGACGGCGAATGGATAGTCGGTTATGCGCCGGATAAGAACGCCAATCCGATCCTCAGTTGGGAGAAATCCGAGAGCTATAATATCGGTGTGGATTTTGATCTCTGGAACCGCCTGAGAGGTAGTATCGAGTATTATATCCGTCGTTCTCCGGATCTGCTTTATAACTATACGGCTCCCCAACCGCCGTATGTGCATCCGTCGATCCTGGTGAATGTGGGTACTACCACCAACCGCGGTGTGGAGGTCAGTCTGAACGGCGATATTTTCACCGGTAAGAAATTTAGTTGGAATATGGGTGTCAATTATGCCTATGGACGCACCTACCTCACCAAACTCTCCAATGATGTATATCAGGCCTCCTATCTGGAACTCTATCAAAAACCGGGAGTAGGTACTTCGGAGTATTTCTTCCGCGTGGAGGAAGGCGGCGAGATAGGCCAGTTCTACGGATATCAGTTCGCCGGAGTTGATGCCAATGGTAACATGTTAGTGTTGGATAATGAAGGCAATGCACAACCGGTAGGATCAGCAGATGCCTCGTGGAAACGCTATATCGGTAACGGAGCTCCGAAGCATACGCTGAGTTGGACCAATTCATTCGAGTTCTACGGTTTTGATCTGTCTGTCCTCTTTACCGGTGCGTTCGACTTTGATATCTTCAACATGCGCAAATACGGCATGGGACTTGCCGGCAGCGGAAGCGACAATGTGCTTCGCACGGCGTACACGACCGAGAAATATGTGAAGACCGGCGGAGGCGTCATCAGCAGCTATTTCCTGGAGGATGGCTCTTATTTCAAGTTGGATAACATCACGCTGGGTTATAATTTCAAATGGCAAGACAAGTTAGTGGACGGTTTGCGGCTGTATCTGACGGCGAAGAATATTGCTACCATCACGCGTTATAGCGGCAATGATCCGTCTATCGTCGCGGTAACAGGTATCACGCCGGGTGTGGACAGTTCGTCCGCCTATCCGACGGCTGCGCAATTATGTTTGGGTGTAACGCTTAATCTGCATTAATTATGAGAACGATATATAAAATTGTACTTTGTACATTGTCTCTTTGTACATTAGTCGCTTGCGAGATGAACGAGCAGGTCTATGACCGCATTGACGCTACGGTGTATTACCAGAACGAGGCATCCGTAAAAGGTGCTGTAGCCGCTATCTATGGCAACGCGGCGATGAGTTATCTGGAGTATTTCTGGTATCTGAACGAGTTCAGTGCGGACCAGATCGTCTGGCGTGTGTGGAATGGCGGTTTGTGGGGCTATGATGAGGGCGAAAAGACGGTCCTCTCCACCCATACATGGACCGCGGAATCGAAGATCATCCGCTCTACATGGGAGACTGCTTGGTCCACGATAGGCTTGTGTAATACCCTCATCAGCGATCTCAGCAAACTGAATGCACACGAGATCGGTATGACGGATGAGAAAATGGCATCTTATATCGCCGAGGTTCGTACGCTCCGCGCGTGGGCTTATTATAACTGTTTCGAGCTTTGGGGCGGAGCTATCCCTCTCTATACCGAGGATAACGGTACTATTCCCGGTTCGGTGGATGCGGATTTCCGGCAGGGATGTCTCAAAATATATGATTTTATCTGCTCGGAGTTGGATGATACGTATGCCGAACTGCCTGCGGAGGATGGGTCTAATGCAACCCGTAACCGCATGAATCAGGCGGTGAACCGTATGATCAAGATGCGTATGCTGCTTAATTCGGAGGTCTTCACCGGCACACCCCGTTTCGACGAGTGTGCTACGCTTGCGCAAGAACTGATTGACGGCAAATACGGCGTCTATAGCCTTGCTGCCGATTATCGCGATATCTATCATGTGACGAACACCACTTGCCCCGAGGTAGTGATGGCTTTTGCGATGGAGAACGGTCAGTTGAATGCCGGATGGATGCGCGATATGCCTTTCTTGGCATACACCTATTCGGATTATTTCAATTTCTCTTCTACCCAGAGCGCATGGAACTGCTGTTGCCTTGCGCCGTCATATGACAACTCCGGTACCGTTAACTCTACGCTCGGTTATTCGGAGGGTGCCAAGTGTTTCTTGGATCCGCCTTACAACGACCGTCTGGGTGCTGTCTATGAGCGGTTCAATGACAAGGACATCCGTAAGGGCAATTATACATGGGAGAACGGCAATTACAGCGGTATCTTCCTGCGTGGTCTGATGAAAGCCAACTGGGGGACCGGCGAGGTCCTCAAGGCAGATGCCGACCGCGATGGTATGGACCTCTATTATGCCGACCAGATAGGTCAGTTCCCCGGCGCTACTACGATCGGGCGAACGCTCGAACCCGTCATGTCACCCCGCTGGGGAGAGACCAACTCCGGCGTCAGACTCGTGCGCTATCCGATCTACCCGGAGAGCGAAGGCAAGGATTTTCAGGACATTGACGATGTGGAGTTCCGTTGGGCGGAGGTGTATTATACGCTGGCGGAGTGCAAACTGCGTGCCGGTGATGCTTCTGCGGCGGAGAACCTCGTCCTGCAGGTGCGTAACCGCTATTTCCAAAACGCAGGCGATGCCAAGAACTACGGCCGTTTCACGGCGGTGGATGAGGCATGGATGCTGGATCAATGGGGGCAGGAGTTCCTCGGAGAGGGACGCCGCCGTCGTACCGATCTGCGCCGGTTTGACAAGTTCACTCAGGGACAGTGGTGGTTCTTCGGACGCGCTACCGACGACGGCGTGGCATACCCGGCTAAGCGTGACCGCAAATATGAGTGGTTCCCGCTTCCGGCTTCGGCACTCTCCGTCAACCCCGGACTCAAACAAAACCCGAACTATTAAAATTTGAAGATTATGAGAACGATATATAAAATTGTACTTTGTACATTGTCCCTTTGTACCTTCTTCGGCTGTAAGCCAAAAGACTTGGTCTTTGATCATGAGGCTACCCAGTTTGAACCGATGGCTAACGCTATCCTTATCGAACTTATTGCGCCGGTAGGCACGGCGGTGGATGACGAGATTTATATCTTCGGCGCGTTCAATGGGCTGGACGAGAATACAGCGGTCGGTGCTATTGAATGGCAGATGGAGAAAGCTCCTGCATCGGATAAGAAATGGGGAATTTATCTCTTCCCCTCGGATTTCAAAGAGGGAAAGACCCTTGCGGATGGTTTTTCGTTCGTGAGCAAGAAAGCCGGCGGTGAGCGGGATATCAAAGGCAAGCCTGTCACGCACACACTGACGGCTTCGGTCGGTTCGGTTAATAATGTGTGGGCTGATCGCTGGGCTTCCTATTTCAGCGGCGATGACAAGATCCTCCATAACGGACCGGTGGTCTATGTCCTGGACGAGAGCGGTTTCGGCAAACTGACCCTCTATATGTACGGCGATGTGAATGACCTCAACGGCGCCTGGCCCGGCATGAGCATCACCGGCTATGAGACGGTGAATGGTATTGAACTGGCGTATTTCGATATAGGCGAAGGCAACGAGGGACTGAACGAGACGCTCATCTTCTCCGACAACGGTTCGGACCAGTTGGGCGACTTCGGACCCGTTACGTTCGGTTCGGAGCCCCTCTATCTCCATATCACTGCGGAAGGCAAAGTGGAGGAACTGAATATGGACGGTGTGGTCGGACATGACGGACCGGTCGTTTATGTACTGGACGGAAAAGACTGGGGCATGAACACTACGCTCTATATGTGGGGCGATGTGAACGACCTCAACGGCGGTTGGCCCGGTATGAGTGTCACCGGTACTGAGACCATCGGCGAATACACCTATCTCTATTTCGATCTTGGTGAGGCCAATGTCGGGCTCAAAGAGTCGCTTATCCTCTCTAATAACGGTGCTACCCAGTTGGGCGATTTCCCGGGTAACGACAATCTCTGGACGATCGGCGAAGATCTCTATCTCTATATGGGAGCTGACGGGGTCGTGCAGATAACGGATCCGGAGCATCCGGGCGATGTGGTGTGGTTTGATCCCAAGGCTGCGCCCAAAGAGGAAGCGGTGATAGATGTCTTCTTCCATAATGCTGCCGACACGATGTCGTCCCTCCATGTCTATGCATGGGGTAACGCAGAGGCGTTCGGCGCATGGCCCGGTAAATCGTTTGCCGGGATGGATACAACGGCGATACTCGGCCTCGAACTCATCCATACCCGGATCACCGGTTTTGTGGGTGACACGTACCATCTGATTGTCAATAACGGAAATGGTACCCAGTTGGATGACTATACCGTGATCGCTGAGGAAACGGAGAATGAATATTATCTCAAGATCACTGACGAGGGTGTCTCCGAACTCTCTGTGGTGGCTAAATCAAGGAGGAAATAATTATGAGAACAATGAATAGAAATTGTACCTGGTACTTTGTCCCTTTGTACCTTATCTTGTCCCTTGGTACTTTCACTTCTTGTGAGCAAGGCCCGCGCGTAGTACCGCCGGTAGAGCCGGAGAAACCTGTTGTGGATGCCAACCGAACGGTCATCTACGAGTGTAACGAGCGTCTTTTCGCCGAGACGGAAGCGTTCAAAGCCATCGAGGCGTATGTGCCGGCGCTGGCGGATATGGGCGTCAATGTCCTTTGGCTCATGCCTGTCCATCCCATAGGAGAGGATGCCAAGGCGGTCGGATCTCCCTATTGTGTCCGCGATTTTAAGGCTCTCAACCCGGCGTTCGGCACCATGGAGGATCTCAAGAGCTTGGTCGCTACAGCCCATCAGAACGGCATGAGAGTCATGCTCGATTGGATCGCTAACCATACCTCTTGGGATAACCGCTGGGTAACGGCGCATCCGGACTGGTACACAGGACCGGCTACGGCGGACGAGAAATTCTGGGAGGATGTCACCTTCCTCAATTATGATGTGCCCGCAGTCTGCGACACCATGAAGGCGTGCATGCTCTATTGGGTGGACGAGGCGGATATAGACGGCTTCCGGTGTGATTACGCTGACGGCGCACCGATGGACTTCTGGAGAGAGGTGATCACCGACATCCGTTCCCGCAAGAACGATGCCCTCATGCTGGCGGAGACCTCCGACGCACGGCTCTATACCGCGGGATTTGACCTGCTCTACAGCTGGAGTTATATGTATGCCGTGGAGGGACTGTATAGCGGTTCTTCTACTTTCGGCGCACTCCTCTCCGCCAATACCTCCGAGTATAACTCTACGCCGGAGGGCAAGGAGCGCATGCGCTATGTCACCACCCACGACGAGTCGTCATCCACCGCGCCGGGCAATGTCTTCCGTACGCCGCAAGGCGAACTGTCCGCTTTCTGTCTCACTGCCTTCATGGCAGGCGTGCCGATGATCTACTCCTCCCAGGAATTGGGTAACATGTCCGCTATCAATTTCTTTAATTATAACATTATGGATTTCGCGGCGGACAATGCGACCCGCACGGCGATGAAGAATCTGCTCAAAGCCTATCGTGAGACGGCGCACCTCCGCGGAGGCAAACAGATCACCGGTTCGCTCAACGCCAAGGTTCCCTATATCCAATATACCGATGAGAAAGAGACCATGATCGTGATCTGCAATACCGCGAACTCCGATCAGGAGGTCAAACTGCCTATGGCGCACCAGGGACACACCGTCACCGATCTGCTCACCGGCGAGACCCTCACCCTCGGTACAACCGCCACCCTCGCACCCTATGAATATAGGATCTATAAACATTAATACTTTTATTCAAATACTCAGATACGATGAAAGACTTGACTGGACGCGATGCGAATATCCTCAAAATTACAGGGGGGGGTAATTCGCAGCAAAACATTTCGAAATCACTGTTTCGTCAGGGTAATCGTATGCCCTTGTTACACCTTTGCTATGCGATTGCGTTGACTCTGCGCCGAGGCTCATCCGCTCTTGCGCATACCTTGCGCTACCCTTGCGCTACCCTTGCCCTTCTCCTTCTTTTTACCGCTGTTGAAGAAGTACAGGCTGTAAATAGAACATTTGACGGAGAAACGTATATATACTATAATATTAAACCTGCATCCACTAGTTGGTGGAACAATAAAGATAATAATATCTGTTATCATTATATTAAATTACATTCAAGTGTTAATAATTCATGGAGTTCTTGGGTACAAGTATCCACTAATGATAATGGTGCATTTGGATGTTATCTAGTACCAGAGGGAACGTATGACAAATTGCAGGTAGGTAGAGGAAATGGTCTATCTGATGGTAATCCGAATTGGAATACTACAAGTGATATTGAATTTGATGCTTCGTACAATTATCTAAGTGATTTCTCTCACGGAGGAAGTCCTTCTCCGACATGGAGTGATATGACATTTTATATTTCCGGTGCGAACTTTAACGAAGGGTGTGATGGTGAATGTTGGAACTCTAAACGCGTTCAGATGAACTATTATTCGTCTGGGGATTTTTGGTATAAACAAGTTTCTTATACCAATTCGGTTAGTTATACAGACGATTATCGTTTTAAGATAACATTGGGCTCAACAGGATGGGATCATTTTTGGAATATTTTTGATAATTCCAAAGGAGATATTACTCTTTCTGATGATGGCACAAATGATCATAATGTAACAACAACTACTAAAACCAATTTATATCTATGTTTTACTCCTCAGGACGGAATGTGGGCGACATCTACAGACCCGACCTTGTCAGGCATTTCTGTGACCTACAACGGTAATGGTGCAACGGGAGGATCTGTGCCGACAGATGGAGACTCTTATGAAGAGAATGACGAGGTGACAATTCTGGGGAATACCGGTAGTTTGGAGAAAACAGGTTATGAATTCGCCGGATGGACAGATAATTCCGCAGGTACGGGAACCGTCTATACAGCGGATGACACCTATACCATTACAGGGAACACTACGTTCTATGCAAAATGGGTGCGTCCGAGTACTTTCCGTGTATATATAGAGGGGCGTATGTCATGCCGTTCCGTACTCAATGGCGCACTTGATAAACATGTAGGTGGTAGTTTAGGAACGTGGTCCACGAGTAGTACGCATGTTGAACTTACTCGGAATAGTACCTCATCCCTATACGAATTGCAGACCTATTGCACGATAGCTGAATTATCTCAAACTACAAATGGCACTCAATATTTACGTATTGGAGAAAGTGACAACAACGGAAGTTCTATTACTCGCATATATGGAAAAAGTGGTGATCCAACATTTACTGCTGTAAACAACTCATATACATTAATTGAAGATGAAAATGGATCTGTCTATTTTAACTCTCCAAGTGATAATAACGGATATGTAGTCATTACGTACAATGCGGAGACTAAAGTTATAGGATACTACATTGATGAAGACAAGGCGAAGATAGCCTCTATTGATCTTTCTACAACACGTATCCCGCCGATGGCGTCTATCACGGCTACCCCCTCTATGACGAGAAAAGGCACAGGCGACAAAGCCTACTGCTGGAAACTGTTCAGTGACGCCGCTTGTACAGCGGAAGTAGCCGCTTCTATCGCCTCTGTCGGCGACGGTGCTGTCTCTTTCCTTGCGCCTGCTACGCGGGACACCTATTACCTCCGTCTGCAAGTGCATAGTGATGACGGCTGCGCCTCTACGCTGGATGATGAAGAAGTCGTCTCCTTTGAGGTCACAACCACGGATATGGTTTTCTTCCGTAATGTGCCTAACTGGGGTAGCGTACATGTCTATTTCCTGGGAACAACTTCCTATTGGAATGATAACGACGGCTCCGGATGTGTCGGTCGTGATAACGGTATCGCACACGGCATGACCCGCATCCCTAACACCAATATCTATTACTACGACTATTACGGCAACAGCAATGTAGCCAACCCCTCCGGGGCTGCCTATATCGCCTTTACCGATAATTACCTGCCGAATGCCGATCATTTTTCCGGCTGTCAGGCTGTGTATCGGGCAGATTTCTCGACCTGCGCACCTATGTACGTGCCGGAGAACTATATCTCGGAATATAAGAACACCTCCGCCAGAAACGGACAGGCGGCGTACTACAACCGTGGTTATTGGACCAACTATATGTCCACTGCCTCCGGCTTCACGCTGCATATCTATGCCGGTAAGGATAAATATGCCGACGATCAGATCATCTCTCAAGACTTGACCGCAGCCTCTATTGGTGATAACACCTATTCGTTTACCTATAATTTCGCTTCCGCCGACAAGACCGTACCATACACTTATGGCTTCGAGGTGTCAGGCTGCGGCGGGGCATGGTATGCCGTGGATGCGGATATGAATATCAATAACTGCACCAACTGGAATCTCTTCACCGGTACGACAAGACGGGGAGGAGTGGATATTAATGCAAACGTGGCTCACACCTTTGTTCTCACCCTTACCCGCGACGGACATATCCAGTTGTCGGTGGATTATCCGCCTGCCGAAGGCGACTACCGCTTGCTGTACGACGATAATACGCAGGCTCCGCACCCCTCGCAGGTCATCCGCAAACGTGCTGATGGCAAGGATACGGTAGCGATGTATATCCGTCCGAGTGCGGCGGGCAGCACCCTCAAGGTGCAAAGCGTATCGCTTTCTCCGAGCATCACTTGGAGCGATTACGCGCCGATCGATATATCCGGATTGAGAGACAGCGTTTATCTCTTCTATCTCGAGCAAGACGCAGACGGCGCACTGACCGTCAAAACAACGGAAACCAAACCCTATGTCGGACCCTATTACATCCGTACCCAGAGTGTAGATGGCGGATGGGACAGCTATCGTAATTCTCCGGATAACCTGATGACCTACAGCCAGTGGTCGGCGGATCAGGGGTACGGATTCAATTATTACAAGACCAAATGGGTTTCTCCTGCCGGTTCATTCGTTACTTTCACTATCGCTTGTGATTACAGCGAAGCACTTTGTGACACTATGTTCGCTGATCCTGTAAATCAACCTTTGAGTGCAGAACAGGCTGAGAACCTGCCGCAGGCTGCCAATATACGTTTCGGGTGGAGCAGTCATACCAACCTGCTCACCCGCGCCTATATCAGCGGCTCGTCCAATGTGTCCGACCGTTTCCTTGTGCTGCAAGGAGATAGCAAGATGAAAGACAAAGACGGAAATGCACTGATTTCCGGTGCTGCCAAGGTAGCCGGTCTCGATGACTACGAGATGAATTTCGCCGACCTCGGTAACTGGATATACCGCGCGGACATCAAAGCAGAGCCGGGTGCGCAGGTTAGTCTGACCGCCGATTATAATGGTCGAACCCAGTACTTCATCGGTACCGATGAGACGCCGGAAACTATCATCGGAGGCTCCACGGGCGAACCACAGCCGATGCGCGTGACCTATGATTTCAAGACCAACCGTCTTACGACGGCTTGGCTGCCGAATGGTGAACGCATAGATGATGACATAACCCTCAAAGCCGACATGATGCTTATCCGTAAGGGACAGGAGGCGGCTACGCAGATAACCTTTGCGTCCGGTAAGAAAATCGAGGAGATCAAATCCATCTATGGCGTCATGGAGTTCAAGAAGAGTGAGATAGCCGGGCAGTTCCCCAACTGGTCTGCACCGAACGCATATGCCTATCTCATGTATTATGTCTCTTTCCCCTTCGATGTCAGGGTAAGGGATATCTTCGGTGCCGGTGTCATGGGGGAGAACTGGATTATCCAGAAATACAACGGAGCCAAACGTGCCGAGATAGGTTGGTTCGCAGAGACTTCCACTTTCTGGGAGACTCTCCCTGTGGATAGTATCTTGCATAAGCATGAGGGGTATCTCCTGTTGCTCGACCGTATCTCGTTTAACGACGAGAGCAGTGACCTCTGGTATAAGATACCCTCTGACGGCTCGATCTATCTCTATTTCCCGTCTGCATCCCATTCGATAGGAACGATCTCGGACAAGGATCAACCCATCACCGTTCCTTCGCATGTATGTTCGATCAACCGAACCTTTACAGTGGACGGCGTAGCCGGTACACTTAGCCACAAGAACACCGACTCCCACTGGAACGTGATTGGTACGCCGCTCTTCGCGACGGCCAATGCTTTTACCGTAGGGTCGCCGGTTGCGGACGGCAATGGGGAAACGGCATTGCAGTATTACTACGCATGGAATAGCAGCAATAATACGTTAGACGCGCGAGCAACATTTGGTACCGGCGTAACATTCAAATCCATGCACGGCTATATGGTGCAGTATGCGGGAGTGGTCACCTTCCATGGTGCGGCTATCACTCCGGCTTCTGTTGTCGCCCGCCGACGTGTGCAAGTAGAACCCAACTACTGCGTAGAACTGCAACTGGTCAGCGAGGAGAACAGGACTTCCCATACTTATGTCGAGCTGCGTGAGAACGCCTGCGATACCTTTGCACTCAATGAGGATATGTATATGATGCGTTCGTCCAAGACGGTCGATCTGTATAGTTTCGCAGGCGCCTACGATGTGGCGGCTAACGTGCTTTCGCTCTCTGATCATACCGTTCCGCTGGGGCTGGATGTCAAACGAGCAGGCACCTATCGCTTCACGATGCCCTCCTCCTTCTCCGGCACCGTCACCCTGCTGGATAAGACCACCGGAACACGGACAAACTTGGCGCTCGGAGACTATGAGGTCTGGCTGGATCGGGGTATGGTGAACAACCGGTTTGAACTTGTCCTCTCCGTCTCACAGATCACTACCGCCATCGATGCAGTAGGAGATCCCGCGAACGGACAAGGATGCAAATATCTGCAAGACGGACAATTATATATCCTCAAAGAGGGGGTTGTCTATGATGCACGGGGAACAAGAGTTAAATAATCACTAATGCATAGCAGTATGAAGAAGAGAATGATTTTCGTAATAGTGTGCATCGTAATGAGCTGCCCCTTGTCCCTCTCGCTAAGGGCGCAGGACTGGAAGTCCACCTCTGCCATGCAAGGCTCCGGCAGTATGTACACTCCGCAGATAATGCCTGTGGGTGCCATGGAAGCGCCGCAACAGGCTACCACAACCTCTGATATCTGTTCTCCTAAGAGGGTGGGCTCTATCCGCAGAGCCGATTTCGGAGAAGGGCAGGAAGGTGGATACCAGGATCCCAATTCTCCTGTAGGAGAGGCGTGGTGTTTGTTGGCTTTCGCTGCACTTTTCACGTTGCGTATCGCGCATAAAAACTTGTTTAACAAAAAAGCAAAACAATAGTCATGTTAAAAAAATTGTATATTACCCTCCTCGCTGCGGCCATATTCTGCTGCGCACAAACCGCTTGGGCGGATCAAATAACCATGCCTGCCGGTACATACTATTTTGATTTTACCGAGATTGACGGTACTGTAACGCAGTTTCAACTATTCAATAATGCTACCTCCGAAGGAAAACAGGTTAATTATGATGGAACAAGGAACGAATCGGTGAACTTTCGAACCTCTGATGTTACTTTCGATAGCAGTGAACCGCTTAATACGGGGGTAACGCAACTTACTTGGGATAATTATCAGAAAAATACCGGATTGACCTACTTGGTTCTAACATTGGAGCATGGCATATATATACCTCAGCAAAATTGTATGCAGTACCAAACGGACAATAGTCCTTGGCACGGATGGTGGCAATATCCTGCCTCTGTTACGGATTTAGGAACTCATCAGTACTATTGTAAGTTGACCAGTACCGGCCCCGTTTGGCAAACGAGTGGTGCTCTGCCTTCCACTACCCCGCGGGTGTATTTCTCTGCCGGCGATCATGGCTCGGTAGGAACCCATACTGCCGGAGGGGATAATATCTCCACGGGAGCAGCAGTAGAGGAAGGCACAGCGGTTAATCTCGTGGCTACGCCGGAAACCGGCTATGCCTTCTTCGGATGGCGGGATGCAAACGGTAGCATCGTTTCTACGGCTGCCAACTATGTCTTCTCCATGCCCTCCACCAATGTCTCCCTTACTGCCGTCTTCTATACCGAGTCCACCGATCCGGTAATAGAAGACTGCGACGGATGCTTCTTGATCCGGGAATAAATAACCAATCACCAATCACCAATAACCAATATCCCATGACCCGCCGCATATTAATCATAATCACTATCGTGCTGTCTTCCCTCATCGCGAGGGCGGATACTTTCCGTTTCTATATCGATGACCAGACAGGCTGGGGGAATAACTTCGCCCTCTATGTCTGGGGTGACTCGGAGTTATACGGAGGATGGCCCGGGGCGAAGAACCCCTCCGTAACCCTCATCAACGGAGTGGGGTTCAAGACCTTCACCTATAACGCTGCGCCTTCCGCTCCGGTCAATTACCATCTTATCGCCAATAACAACGGTGACAGCAACACACAGCTCCCCGATTTTGATGTCTCCGTTGCACGGGATTATTATTTCCGGGCTACTACTTCCGGTATGGAGGAGATAGAGGCTCCTTCTGTCACTATGCCTGTTGCCGGAACACTCGCTGTGGATAATACGACTCCTGTCTCCTCCGCCAATAGGGTGATATACGAACTCAACCTCTATGATTTCACCTCTGCCGGTACGCTCTCTGCGGCTAAGAACAGGCTCCCTGAATTGAGAAAACTGGGTATTGATATCATCTGGCTTATGCCTATATATCCCCGCAGCGTGCAGGGCAGGATCGGCACCCTCGGCAGCCCGTATGCGCCGAGCAACTTCACTGCTGTCAATCCCGATCATGGCTCCCTCGCCGATCTTCAGGCATTTGTGGCAGAGGCGCATCGGCTCGGTATGGCAGTCTGGCTCGACTGGGTGCCCAACCATACAGGGCTTGATCATGAGTGGGTGTCTTCCCATCCGGAATATTATGTATGGCAGAACGGAGCGATCGTACACCCCAATAATTACGGCGATGTCTATCAACTCAACTATAACTCCGCTGCCCTGCGGAATGCGATGACGGATGCGATGCGCTACTGGGTCAATGAAGCGGATATTGACGGTTTCCGGTGCGATTATGTGTCCTCCCCGGCTATCCCTGTTTCTTATTGGCAGCAAGCCATACCGGCGTTGCAGAACAACACCCGTTCCAAACGCGTGGAGATGCTCGGTGAGGCGGATTTTATTCCCCAACCTTCCCTCTATGCCGCAGGATTTCAGTACGATTACGGATGGCAGTTCAATACCGCCCTCAAATCCGTGGGAACAGGATCCGATATCTCCAATCTCCGCTCCGAGGCGCAACGACTGCTAAATCTTCTTAGTACCGCTAATTATTCCTCGATGAACAGCATGGTCTATCTCACTAACCACGACGATATAGGCGATAACTTCAGTTCCAATTATCTCTCGCAGGTGGGATCCAACCTTGCGCCGCTGACCGTCCTGTTCTTCACCCTCTATGGTATGCCGCTGCTCTATAACGGTCAGGAAGTGGCGCAGCCTGCGATCCTCAATTATTTCAACCGCAATACCATCAACTGGCAGATAACCTCTGCTAACCGTCCCGTCGCCAATACCATCCGTGCCCTCATTGCGCTGAAGCATACGATGCCCGCACTCGCTGACGGACCGGCAACCACACGGGGAAATACGACCATCCTTTCAACCAACAGACCTTCTGTTATGGCTTATCGCAAGACCCAAGGAAACAACACCGTGCTTGTCGTCATCAATTTCGGTACCTCCGATACGGATGTTACCCTCTCCGCGGTCACTCCGGCGAATTATACCCGTGTGCTGGATAGTCGTACCATCGCTTCCGGTTTCAGTACAGAGGATGTCTATCTGTCCGCTTCACCCGTCATTCATCTGCCGGCGAAAGGCTATCAGATATTTGTCTCCCCCGCCTTTCCCTCTGTATCTACAGGCATAGAGAACACGCACGCAAGCGATCTGCAATCACCCCAAGTTCGTAAAATTCTTCGCAACGGACAATTGCTCCTCCTCTGCGAAAACAGAATATTCAATGCACAAGGTGCACTGATAGTAAATAATTATTAACCCTTAAAAACAAAATTATTATGAAAAAGATCTTTTCTTCTTTGTGCCTTATGGCACTCTCGTTGAGCGCTTTCGCAGCTACGTTCAACATCTACATCAAAAATGAGACCGGATGGACGGAGAACGCGCTCTACGCATGGGCGGATGGACGCTCTGATATTTTAGGCGCCTGGCCCGGTATTCAGGCTGCCGGTACAGAGGGAGACTATCTCGTCTTCACCGTAGATGAGTCTATCGTGCCGGCTAATCTCATTTTTAACAACAACGGAAACGGCTCTCAAGTCGAAGGTGTTTATATCTCCGAGGCTGCTGATATCCATCTCGTAGCTACTCCTACTACCCTCAAAGTAGAAGGTGCTCCGGAACCGACCTATAACAACTTTATCTATGTCGAGGATCAGACAGGATGGACTACCCTCAAGATGTATGCTTACGATGACACTCGTACTACCATCCTCGGCAGTTGGCCGGGCAAGGATGCGGACAACACCAAAGAAATAGAAGGAGTAACCTACAAAGTGTATGGCATCCCCGATGATTTTGCTCCGGCTAATATCATCCTTAATAACGCCAGTGGAACGCAACTTGCTGATTTCTACATAGAGTTGCAAAAGGACTATTACCTCGTTGCTACTACTGCCGGCGTGGCTGAGCGTGGCGGGACGCTGCCGGAAACCAACACCTATCATATCTATGTGACCAACAACACCGGTTGGGAGACCTTCTTCCTCTATGAGTATGGCACTCCGAATGAGATCACCGGATCTTGGCCCGGCGCACAAGGAAATGACTTCACGTTCCAGATAGCAGAAGGTGCAACTCCGGCACTGCATCTCATCTTCCATAACAATGTAGGAGAAGGACAGGAGGGTGACAAACGCCAGTACTTTGACATCACCGAGGCGCGTGACTACAACCTCGTGGTTACAGGCGAAAGTGTTACAGAAAAACAAGGCGAAGGACAAGGTGTGGAGAATGTGAATATCAATGCCAAAACCACCAAGTTCATCAAGGATGGTCAGCTCTTCATCATCCGCGATGGCAAGACCTTCAATGCCCTCGGTACCGAGGTGAAATAACTCTGTTAGATCATAAAAGCGTCCTTCGGGCGCTTTTATGATATTTTTTGCATCCGGCATATCATGCCGTTTCTCTTGCCTTTCTATGCCGGTAGTTCTCGAAGGCGGTATTGGGATCAAATGAGAGCCAGAAAAGCCACGCAGAGCGTAGTGATCATCAGCACCGGCATCTGCCTGTCCAGACGATCCGAATGCGACCAGACATACCATAGATGCCATCCCCATACCGGCACGACGAGCAGAGTCCACCACCTTCCGTAGAGACAGAACACACTCAGGCAGACCACCAGCAGCAGCGTGTGGTAGAGCCGTGCGCCGCGCGGACCAAGCCATGAGGCGAACGTATGTTTGCCATGGAGACGGTCGTTCGCCATGTCGCGTATGTTATTGAGATTGAGCACCCCCACGCACGGCAGACCTATCGCCGCACCGCATGCCACCGCTTCCCATGAGAGCGAGTGCGTCTGGAGATAATACGCACCCGCGGTGCTCAGCAAGCCGAAGAAGAGAAAGACCCCCAGATCGCCCAAACCCATGTAGCCGTAACTGTGTCTGCCCAGCGTGTAGGTCATCGCGCCCGCTATCGCCAGCAGACCCAGACCGAAGAAAAGCGCCACCTCCTTCCAACTTTCTGCGAGGGTGCGCCCGAACGCCGTGAGGATGAGCGCCGAGCCGAACAGGACACAGAGCCCGATGAACAGCCGGATCATGCGTTTGATATCCCGCTCCGTGAGTGCGCCGGACTGGAGTCCGTACGCCGCTCTGCCTGTCTGGCCGCTGTCCGTCCCTTTCTGCGCGTCTCCCAGTTCGTTACTGAGATTGCTGAGGATCTGGAGAGAGAGCGTCGTAGCGACCGCCAGCGCAAATACGGTCCATTCATGCAGCCCTGCGGAGAAACCCGTGTTTGTGAAAGCGAGACCGGTACCTAACACGATGCCGGACACCGACAGCGGCAGGGTGCGGGGGCGGAGGGATTGGATGATGGAGGATAGGTGACTGCTCATTGCTTACTGGTGATTGGTGATGAGTTTTTCCACCAGAGGCGGGACACCGACGGTGGCTTTCTCGCGGATATGGGTGATGCGGTCCGCCCAGAGACCGAACTCCGGCTGACCGGGATCGACGAAATAGATCGGACAGCCCGCAGGCGCATAATGGATCAGACTCGCCGCCGGATAGACATTCAGACTGGTTCCGACCACGATCATGATGTCCGCTTGCGAAGCAATGCGGCACGCCTCATCGAAATAAGGCACTCCTTCGCCGAAAAAGACGATATACGGCCTGAGCAGTGATCCGTCCGGATGACGGTCTCCGTAATGCTGCTCCCATCCCTGCAGGGGCACGGTAGCCGTCTCGTTGCGCTCCGAACGCAGTTTGGTGATCTCGCCGTGCAGATGCACGACATCATGCGCGCCTGCACGCTCATGCAGATCATCTATATTCTGCGTGATGATGCGCGTGTCAGGGAATACCGCCTGCAGCCGCGCTATCGCCACATGCGCTGCATTGGGCTGCGCCGCCAGCGTGTCCTTGCGGCGTGCATTGTAGAAATCGACGCATAACTGCGGATTACGGATCCACGCCTCATGCGTGCATACATCTTCCACGCGGTAGTTCTCCCACAGCCCGTCGGCATCGCGGAAGGTACCCAGACCGCTCTCGGCGCTTACGCCGGCTCCTGTAAAAACAACGATCATATTATAATCCCATTAATGTTTGCAATGCCGGAGAGGGTTTGCCCTCCGGAGTGAAAGACCCCATGTCATAGCCGTTCCAGCCGAGCGGCACATACTCCGCCGGACGCCATCCGCCGTAGCACTGTGGTTCCCAGTAGAACACGCCTGCGCAGGAATCGATATCGGCGATACGGGTCAGGAAATCCGTCATCACGGTGTCCGCCACCGCCGCCACGGAGTCGTACTCCGCGCCTTCGCCCCAGTTCATCATCCCTATCTCGGCGATCATCACGGGGCGGTGGAAAGTAGCGATCAGCGAACGGATATTCTCTTCTGCACGGCGGTTGGCTTCCTGCCACGGGATGCCCGACCAGGCGGTCATCATCGGATAATGGCTCAGTCCGATCATATCAAACCGCCCGCCGTTCGCCTCCATCGCGCGGAAGAACCAGTCGCGGTACTGGTAGGCGTTATCGACATGGACGATCACTTGCGCATCCGGGAACGCCTCTTTGACCGCTTTGTATCCGGCGGTTGTGAAACCGGCATATGCCGCCCAGTTGTCTTCAGGCGTCTCCTGTTGCACGGTGTCGTGCGGAGCGGAGCGGTCGGTCACGCGTCCCACAGGCCATAGCATGCCGTTCGGCGTCTCGTTGCCCACCTGCACCCATTCGGGCTTGACACCCGCCTCTTTGAGCGCATAGAGTACCTCCAGCGTGTGCTCCCGAACACATTCGCAGAGCCTCTCGTAGTCATATCCGCGCCATGCCGCCGGAATCGTCTGGTGGCTGGGATCGGCGAAGAAATCCGAGTAATGGAAATCGATCATGACGCGCAGTCCTCTCTTCGCCGCACGGGTAGCCATACGGACGACATCCTCCTTGTTGCTCCAACCGGTGGAGTGGTTCACCCATACGCGCAGACGCACGGCGTTCATGCCGGCTGACTGCATCAGATCCAGGCAATCGGTTTCCTTTCCCTCTGCGTCATAGAACAGCACCGAGTCATGCTCCATCTCGCTGAGCCAGCTCACATCGGCGCCTTTGGCGAAAGAGCCTTCCGGAGACGCCGGACGGTAGTAACAGCCGGTCAGGCACAGCGCCGCGGCCGCTAAAACGGGAAAAATAATCTTTTTCATATTCATTTTATTTCATTAGTGTCCACTTAAAATCAATTATTGTATTTATAAACTATTGTTATATATCATCTTATAAAAGTATTACTCGTGCGACGATTTGATTTGACAATGTTTTTTATGTTTATGTCTTTGAGTGCTTTATACTCGTAGGGTTATGCAAATTGCTAGTAAAAGCTGTCTGTAAGCTTGCTTGCAAGCAGGTTTTAGTAGCAATTTGTATAAGAAGCATCGCTTCTAAAGCACTCAAAGGGTTTATTTATGTTTTTGTACTTTTTTAGTGGACAGTTGTGATTTTATTTGAATCCGAACACAAAATAAACGGCGCCTATCAGCAGCACGCATGCCACCAGATGGTTCCACCGCAGCGGCATATGGAAAGCGATCACGGAGAACGCTACGAACACCACTAACGTGATCACCTCCTGAATCACCTTCAGCTGCATCAGCGTGAACGGACCGCCGTTCCCTTCAAACCCGATCCGGTTCGCCGGCACCTGCAGGCAGTACTCGAAGAACGCAATGCCCCACGACAGCAGGATCACAAAGATCAGAGGCGTGCTATGATGGATGATGTCCATGTTCTGCAGTTTCAGATGGCCGTACCACGCCAGAGTCATGAAGATATTCGACGCCAGAAGCAATAAGATAGTATAAAATGCAGTCATAAAAAATATACGATTTTTAAGATTTCAGGGTGAGTCGGGTTAATGTCGTGGTCATGTCGAGGTCATGTCGAGGGCAAGTCGTGTTCAAAAACCTCGAAAATGCCCTGTTCCCGACGAAAAACAATATACGATTTTTAAGATTTTGGCAAATAATCCGTTTTTATATTGGTCATTGAATTATAGATCGAGTCCACCGCCTCGGGATTGAGCTCCCTCAGTTGCGCCACCAGCCCTTTTACTTTCGCGCGGGACGACACATGCTCGAAGGGGCATAGCTGTTTCTGCGATGCGTATCCGCTCATCGCGGCATAGCGCTTTATATCCTCTTCCTCTATCAGGCAAAGCGGCCGGATGATCTGTAGCGGCATCTTCTCCAGTTGCAGAAGCGGCGGCATGGTGGCGAACGCACCCTGGAACACCTGGTTCATCAGCAGCGTCTCCACAATATCGTCCTTGTGATGCCCGAAAGCGATCTTGTTGCATCCTAGCTCCTGCGCCGTGTCGAAAAGCGCCTTGCGCCGGTACCATGCGCACAGGAAACACTCGTTTCCGGTTGCGGAGGACGGGCGTTTGTCCTGTGGCGCCGGACCTATCTCCGTGTCGCGCACCACTAACGGCACATGCGCTTCGTCGCAAAACCGCTGCAGGTAACTCAGGTCAGAGACATACGCCCGCTCTTTTACCCGCACATGAAGCGCCGTCACGCGGAAACGTGGCTTGTATATCTGCGACCGGCGTCCCAGCAGCTCCGTCAGCAGCAGCGAGTCTTTCCCGCCGCTCAGACCGATGAGGATATGGTCGCCGTCAGCGATCAGCCCGTAGTCCGCGCAGGCCTTGTGGAAACGCTTGGTCAGACGCAGCCGCAGTTTCTCCAGCGCTATTTGCTCAAGCGTCTTCACACCACGCCTCGCCGTAGTCATTCTCGCCCTCGTCCGAAGGCAGACAGCAGAACACAATCAGGACAATATTCCCTATATACGGAATCAGGGAAATCAGATACCACCATCCGGAGCGGTTGGTGTCATGCAGCCGGCGCACCGTTGCGGTAATGGAGGGGATCACCATCGACAAGGTCACAATCAGACCGAAGAAAAGCATTGACAGCGCCACCACCTCGTTTGCCGCCTGCATCTCCAGCAGCACCGCTGCAACTACCATCAGCATGGATGCTGCCATTATCACCAGATTGGCGAACAGATAAAACCACCAGTACTCGGCACGCGAGGCACGGCCTGAGATACGAAAATACTTGTCCATCATACAAGTACGTACCGATTCAGTAAAAGACATCATACTACATTCTTTTTTTTGTGCTGCAAAGGTAATGCTTTTTTCTGATATACGCAAATTTTATTTGCGAAAGAGTGCCCGAATAAACGAAAAATCTACATAATGTGGAAAAATTGACGAAACTATTTGTATATATGCAAAAAATATTGTACCTTTGCAGCGCAAAACTTATTCGCATATGAAAGGAATCATTTTGGCGGGAGGCAGCGCCACGCGTCTGTACCCGTTGAGCAAGGCCATCAGCAAGCAGATCATGCCGGTTTACGACAAGCCTATGATCTATTATCCGCTCAGTACACTCATGTTAGCCGGAATCCGCGAAGTGTTGGTGATCAGCACGCCGCGCGACCTGCCGATGTTCGAAGAACTCTTGGGCGACGGCAGCCGGATCGGAATGAAACTCGCCTACAAGGTGCAGGAAGTGCCGAACGGCCTGGCGCAGGCTTTCGTTCTCGGGCGCGAGTTCCTCAACGGCGAACCCGGATGTCTGATCCTGGGCGATAACATGTTCTACGGCCAGCATTTCAAGGCTATGCTCCACGAGGCGGTGGAGAGCGTACGCAACGGCGGTGCCTGCGTCTTCGGATACGAAGTGGCGGATCCCAGAGCTTACGGCGTAGTGGAGTTTGACCGCGACGGACGGGTCCTCAGTCTGGAGGAGAAGCCTGCGAACCCCAAAAGCAACTACGCTGTGCCCGGACTCTATTTCTATGACGGGACGGTCTGCGGGAAAGCCGCTGATCTCCAACCCAGTGCACGGGGCGAATACGAGATCACGGATCTGAACAAACTCTATCTGGCGGAAGGCACACTCAAAGTGAAACTCTTCAGCCGCGGTTTCGCATGGCTCGACACCGGCAACTGCGACAGTCTGCTTGACGCCGGCAATTTCATTGCTACCATCCAGAACCGCCAGGGTTTCTATGTCAGCTGCATCGAAGAGATCGCTTGGCGCAACGGCTGGATCTCTACCGGGCATCTGGCGGACTTGGGTAAAGAGATGAAGACAGCCTACGGCCGCTATCTGGAGCGCCTCGCTGCCAAAGGATAAAACCCGGAAACAGGAAACAGGAAACAGGAACCCACAACCCACAAACCATGAAGCGGTCGATACTTCTCATTCTTCTTGCCTTTCAGACGCTCATACTATGTGCGCATGAGCACTATATGGTGCGTCATCTCTCCACCGACGACGGTATGAGCCAGAATACCGTTATGGTGATCATGCAGGACCGTCAGGGCTATATGTGGTTCGGCACCTGGGACGGTTTGAACCGCTTCGACGGATACGAGTTCCGCGTCTATAAGGGAATGAACGAAGGTACGCCGGCGCATGTCAACAACCGCGTGACGCACATCTACGAAGACGCCCGCGAACAGATATGGTGGGCTACCTATGGCGGACATTACTACCGGCTCAATCCGCTCCGCACCCGGACAACGGAGATGCCTTACGACAGCCTGCCTGCCAAGATGAAGGAACTGATGGCTGACGAAGACATACAGACGAGGGTGGACTCGAGAGGGATCATCTGGCAAGCCGATGAGACCAACGGCATCCTGCGCTTCCGGTCCGGCAAATGGAAACGCTTCACGCCCGCGCTTGACAGCCGGTACGCCGGTCAGTTGCGGGAGCATTTCATCTTGCTCGAGGACCGTCTGGGACGCACATGGATCAACCCCACCGGAGGCGGATGGAGTTATTACGACTACGACAAAGACGAACTGGTCAACCCCTTCAAGGATCTGACCAACATGATCCACACGGCGTATATCGACCGCGAGGGGCAGATGTGGATCGCTACCTACGACGGCGGCGTGGAATGTATCAACATGGATCCCATGCCCTACGAACTGCATGATCTGCGCCATTCGGCACGGGACAACGGAGAGGTGCGCGCCTTTGCGCTCTCCCGCAATGGCAGAGTGCTGCCCGTCCTCAAATCGGAGACGAATGTCTATTGCGCCCTTGAGTCGCAGCACGGCATGCTGTATGGTATCAAGGGAAAAGGCCTCTGGAACACCGCCACCGGTAAGCAGATTCCTACCACCCATCCTGATATCTACGATATTGAGGAAGCGGAAGACGGCACCCTCTATGTCGCTACCTACGGAGGCGGCGTGAATATCATCCGGTGGAATGCGGCGAAGGGCGGATGGACTGCCCCTGAGGTGTACGGCGAAGGTCTGAAAGTACGCGACATCGTAGCAGGAGACAGCATCCTCTGGTGCGGTACCACCTCGGGACTGTTCAAGATAGATCTGCGTACCGGCGAGGCTGCGATGACGGCACATTATGATATCCGCGCCATGCACTACTGCCGGAACCGGCTATGGATAGGCACTTTCGGAGGAGGTCTCTTCACCCTTGACATCGCATCCCCGCAATCGGGACTCGAACCCGTCGAGACCTTCCAGAATATCATCCTCAGCATGACGGGCGACGACCGCAACCTCTGGTTCTGCAGCGAGAAATCTATCTCCCAGCTCAATCTCGGAACAGGAGACCTCTATTTCTACAATGTCTTCGAGGGACAGCAGAACCTCTATTTCACGGAAGCCGAAGCGCTTTACGCTCCGGACGGGATGGTGCTCTTCGGCTACACCGACGGGTATTGTTCTTTCGATCCCTCGCAGGCAACTCATCTGAACTCCGTGCCGCCTATCACCTTCACGCATATTGAGGTGGGCGGCGAAGAGCAATACGGCGACACCCTCTTTGTCGGGCATGGCAGCCATATCACGATCGAGTTTGCTGCGATGGATTTCATCGGAGCCGACAAGATCGTCTATTCCTATAAGATGGACGGCATCGACGAGGACTGGACTTCCACCAAGGACATGCGGCGGCTGAGTTACAGCAACCTCCGCCACGGCTCCTATGTCTTCCATGTCCGCTCTACCGACAGGGAAGGAGGAGACACCGATAACGAACGCCGGATAGTGATCTTCGTGGCGCGCCCGCTATGGCTCACGTGGTGGGCGATCACCTTGTATATTGTCTGCGCACTCCTGATCATCGCGCTTATCGTCTATGGAATGAATGTCTATAACGAACTGCGGCGTAAGGTGCAGGTGGAGCAGCAGGTGACGGATATCAAACTGCGCTTCTTCACCAATATCAGCCATGAGCTCCGTACGCCCCTGACCCTTATTGCCGCGCCGGTGGAGAATATCCTCCAGACGGAGCGCATCAGCCAGAGCGTGCGCAGCCAGCTCGAGATCGTACGCAGCAACAGCCAGCGGATGCTGCGTATGGTGAACCAGCTCCTGGAGTTCCGGAAGGTGCAGAACCAGAAGATGAAACTCAAGGTGCAGCCGACGATCCTGAGCGAACTGGTGGCGGACACCTGCGCCAACTTCCGGAAAGAGGCTGCCGACAAGCATATTCATTTCGAGATCATCAACAAGACCGAAGACTCCCTCGTATGGGTGGACCGCGGACGCATGGACACCGTCCTGTGGAACCTCCTGAGCAATGCCTTCAAGTTCACGCCTGCCGGCAAGAGCATCCGCGTTATCATCGATTCCAAGCCGGGCTTCCTCCTGCTCATGGTGCAGGACGAAGGAGTAGGCATCGCCCCGGAGAAACGCAACGTGCTCTTCGAACGCTTCTCCAGCAATAACGAACTCAACAGCCTCAACACCGGCGGTACCGGTATCGGAATGAACCTCACCAAAGAACTTGTGGATCTGCACCACGGATATATCGAAGTGGAGAGCGAGTTGGGAAAAGGCACTACGTTCACCGTCCTGCTCCATACCGGCAAAGAGCATTTCGGCTCGGATGTCGATTTCATTGCCGAAGAGACACCCGTCAGCAGGACGCCGAAAGAACTGACTTTCGAGGACAAGATGGACCAACTGGAGCAGGAGCAGGAGTCGAGGCACACCGTCCTTGTCGTCGATGACAGCAAAGAGATGAGACAGTTCCTCTCCAATATCTTGGGCCGCGACTACAATATCCTTACCGCCGCTGACGGAGAAGAGGCGGAACTCATCGTCCGTACCAAACCGGTTGATCTCGTCGTCACCGATCTCATGATGCCGAATATAGACGGTCTGGAACTGACCCAGTTTATCAAGAAGAATAAGGATCTGGACTTCATTCCGGTGATCCTGCTTACCGCCAAAACAGCCATCGAGAGCCGCTTGGAGGCGCTCAACGAAGGAGCGGACGATTATGTGACGAAGCCTTTCGAGCCCGAGTATCTGCGTGCCCGCGTGCATAACCTCCTTGCCCAGCGCGAACAGCTCGAACAGAGCTACCGCCAGCGACTCATGCGTCTTGAACCGCAAAAGAACGATGAGACCATCCCTGGAGATACCTTCCTTGCCAAACTGCTGGATGCCATGGACAAGCAGCTGGACAACAACACCCTCACCGTGGACGAACTCGTGGAAGAGATGAATATGGGACGCACTGTCTTCTTCAACAAACTGAAGAGCATGACCGGACTCAGCCCCGTTGAGTTCATCCGCGAGATGCGTATCAAACGGGCGGCGCAACTCCTCGAGGAGAACAAATACAACATTACGGAGATCACTTACATGGTGGGTATGAATGACAGCCGCTATTTCGCGAAATGCTTCAAGAACACCTACGGCGTCACCCCGAGTGAATACCGCAAATCAGCCATGCAGAAAAATGAAGAATGATACAAACTCGATGAAGACCTGCCTCTTCCGGCGATACCTGTGGCTTGCGGCTGTCATCCTTGCGGCATGCGCCTGCAACAGACCGTCGCCCCAGATCCCCACCCAGCGCAAGGGCTCGTCTGCCCCGCAGCCGGACAGCGCACACTTGGCGCTGCTGGAACTCAACCAGCGTCTGGCGCTTGCCGCCGATGAGCAGCTGCGGCTGTTGGTGCAGACCCGGGACGAACAATACGCCCTGTACGACGCCAACACATGGATGACGGTTCTGGACAAAGGGGACGAAGAGAGCGGTTCGCCGCAGGAGAACGAAGAATGGCTCATCGCCATGCGGATCTATGACACAGAAGGACAGCTCCTCACAGACTGTGAGAAGACCTACCGGATCGGGAAGAAAGAACTGCCCGAAGGCGTTGAGAAAAACATCTCCGCTTTGCACCATCATAGCCGTGCGCGGTTGTATGTCCCCTGGTACGCCGCATACGGACTGACCGGCACTGACCGGATTGCACCTTACGAGAATTTAATCATTGAAATAGAATTGAAATAATGAAGCATTTGTTTTATGCATTAGCAGCGATAGCCGTTCTCTGTTCGGCTTGTAATTCCAATACCTATTCGCGCCTGCGCGACAAAGAGGACCGGTTGATCGCGAACTATATCAGCCGCAAGAACCTCACGATCGTGAATGAAGAACCGGCGGTTGACCATGTGTGGGGGGAGAAGGAGTTCTACAAAGTAAAAGGTTACGATAATTTCTACTTCCACCTCATCAGCCGCGGCGATTCCGTCCGCATTGACTCCGTCAGCCCCACACGGAAAGACACGGTGGATCTGTCGATCGTCATGAACGATGTGATCGTGGCGAGATACAAGCAGTTCGGTCTCACCGAGAACGCGGACACGCTCGACTACTGGACGACGATGACACAGCCTTTCCCGTACGAGTTCCATTACACCAACTCTACCGAATGTGACATCATTGCATGGCATCTGGCGATTGCTCTCATGAAATATCCGGACTCCCAATGCGAGATCATCGTGCCCAGCAAACTGGGGGACTCAAACGCCCAGCAGACGGTCACCCCCTATGTCTATATTCTGAAAATCAAAGTAAAACAGTAATCATATGAGTTTAGTTAAAAGTATCTCCGGTATCCGGGGAACCATTGGAGGCAGGGTAGGCGAAGGCCTGAACCCTGTAGATATCGTCCGTTTCACTGCTGCCTATGCTACCCAGCGCCGTGCGGCCCTGCCGGATAATAATGTGATCGTTGTGGGGCGCGATGCCCGTCTGAGCGGACAGATGGTAGAGTCCGTCGTCTGCGGCACACTGATGGGAATGGGCTATGATGTAGTCAACATCGGTCTGGCTACCACGCCTACTACCGAACTGGCGGTCACGGGCGAGAAAGCCGCAGGAGGGATCATCCTTACCGCCAGCCATAACCCCAAGCAATGGAACGCACTCAAACTGCTGAACGAGAAAGGGGAGTTCCTCAACGATGCCGAAGGCAAAGGCGTGTTGGCTCTTGCGGAGAAAGAGGACTTTTCTTTCGCCGGGGTGGACGACCTCGGACATATGGAGCATAAGGACTATCTGCCGTACCATGTGCAGCAGGTTTTGGATCTGAAACTCGTGGATACGGAAGCCATCCGCAAACGGAATTTCACTGTAGCCATCGATTGCGTCAACTCTGTCGGAGGTCTCGCTATTCCCGCTGTCCTGCGGGCCCTTGGAGTGGAGAATATCATCGAGCTGAACTGCACGCCCGACGGCCGTTTCCCCCATAACCCCGAACCCCTGCCCCAGCACCTCACACAGATCAGCGATCTGCTCAAGAGCGGCAAGGCGGATGTCGGTTTTGTAGTCGATCCCGATGTGGACCGGCTGGCGATCATCTGCGAGAACGGGGAGATGTTCGGAGAGGAATATACGCTGGTCAGCGTAGCCGACTATGTGCTGCGCCACACCCCCGGAAACACCGTCAGCAATATGTCCTCCACACGCGCGCTGAGCGATGTCACCCGTGCACACGGAGGCGAATACAGCGCCAGTGCCGTAGGAGAAGTGAATGTCGTGGCAGAGATGAAACGCGTCAATGCGGTTATTGGCGGCGAAGGAAACGGAGGAGTCATCTACCCCGAGTGCCACTACGGACGCGACGCACTCGTCGGCATCGCCCTCTTCCTCAGCTACCTCTCCAAACTGGATATGAAGGTCAGCGAACTGCGGGCTACCCTGCCGGACTACTGCATCTCCAAGAACCGGATCGACCTTACCCCCGAGACCGATGTGGATGCTATCCTCGCACGCGTAAAGGAACTCTATAAGAACGAGCGCGTGAATGACCGCGACGGAGTGAAGATTGATTTCGCCGACGGATGGGTACACCTCCGCAAATCCAATACCGAACCCATCATCCGCGTCTATTCCGAAGCCGCTACGATGGAACAAGCCGACGCCCTCGCCCGTAAAGTGATGGAAGTCATTAAAGGCTGACTGAACCGGATTAATTACCGTACTGAACCGGAATAATTACCGTATTAAGCTAGACCATAACTAGACCATACCTAGACGATATAAAGTGGGTAAGTACTATGTCATAGCAGGCGAAGCGTCCGGTGATTTACACGCAGCGGCACTGATCGGACAGATCAAGCGTCGTGAACCGGAAGCGACTTTCTCGGGACTCGGTGGCGATGCGATGCAAGCCGCCGGATGTCATCTGTACCGGCATATAAGGCACATGGCGTTCATGGGCTTTGCCGCCGTCATACGCCATTGGCGCGATGTCAGGACGAACTTCCGCATTGCGCAACAGAGCCTGCTGCAGGAGAAACCGGATGTGCTGATTCTCGTGGACTATCCTTCTTTCAACCTGCGCATGGCGGCTTTCTGCCGCAGGCATCTGCCGGACGCGAAGATCGTCTATTATATTCCTCCTAAAGTGTGGGCGTGGAAACGCAGACGCATCCATAAGATCGCACGCCTGTGTGACGAGGTATTGGGTATCTTCCCGTTCGAACCTGCTTTCTATGCCCGATACGGCTACCGCTGCACGTATGTCGGCAATCCCACGGCGGAGGAGATTCTGCAATCCTACAGCCCGAAGGGCGATCCTGCAGCAACGCGGTCCTGCAGCGCAGCGGTCTTGCAGCCCGAAGGGCGGTCCTCCATCGCCCTTCTCCCTGGCAGCAGACCGGGAGAGATCCGGCATTGCCTGCCGCGGATGTTGGACGCCGCACGGTCCTTCCCTGCCTATGAGATCCTTGTCTGCGCGGCACCCGGCATAGAGGACGCTTTCTATACTCCTTATTTACGCGCGGGCGAAACGCTCACGCGCGAGACTTATCCTGCCCTGCGGCAAGCCGCTGCGGCGGTCGTCAATTCCGGAACAGCCACGCTGGAGACCGCCCTGATCGGGTGTCCGCAGGTAGCGGTCTATCATGTAGCAGGCTCCGGACTCATACGGCTCATCCGTTGGGCGCAACCTATCGTCTTCTCCATTCCGTATTTCACGCTGGTGAATATCCTCTCCGGCAGGGAGGTGATCAAAGAGTGCGTGGCAGATGACTTTACCGTAGAAGCCGTCCGCGCAGAGTTAGAGCGGCTCCTCACCGACGAAGCATACAAAAAAGAGATGCTCGTTTCGTACGAACATCTCTCGTCTCTCTTGGGGGACTCCTGTGCCTCCTCCCGCGCCGCGCAGATCATTACATCGACAGCGCGATCATAGCCAGGATGTACGGCAGCGCACCTATCAGCACCCCTTTGGCTAACCGCCATGTGTCGGTGGTGTAGAACACGAAGAGCAGCGCCAGATCCGGAAAGACACTCACCATCAGCAGTTTGTTCATCACGCCGCCTACCTGAAACTGCAGCGTCCGGAGCGGATACCACAGGTTCATCACTTCGATGTAAGTCAGCGCAAACGCAGCAGGGATGATCAGTCCCACGACGATTCCTATCCAGTAGCGGTCAAAGCGATCCATATTCCGTCCAGTCTATCGTAAGCGGTGTGATGGATAATAACTGGTGCTCCATAGCCCATATATCGGTGTCGGTGGACGACGGTTCGTCATTGACAAACGCACCGGCTAACCGCCACGCTTTGAGCACTCCTTCGGGAGCCTCCTCTTGCGCCGGTGCCAGCTCGTTCGCCCAGTGCCCGATGCACTGCCTCGTCCAGCGGATCCCTTCTATCTCACCCACCGGCGCATTGATATTGAAGCACGTGCGGGGGGCGATCCCGTCCTCCAGCAGGTGTTGCGTCACTTCCGTCAGGAAAGGCTGCAACCAGTGCAGATCGACATCCGGCTCATGGCTGTTGATAGACCATCCGACAGCCGGAATCCCTTTCTCTGCGGCTACGAAACAGGCGCCCATCGTACCGGAGTACATGGCGTTCACGGAGGCGTTCGATCCATGATTGATACCGGACACCAGCAGATCGATCGTCTTGCCTGCGAAAAGCTCCTCGCGGGCGATCTTCACGCAGTCCGCCGGCGTACCGTTGGTCGTATACACCTCGGCGCCGTTCAGATCGTGCTCCTCTATCTTGCGCAGATAGACCGGTGTGGTCACGCTGATCGCCGCTCCGTTGCCGCTGCGCGGACCATCCGGCGCGATCACCGTTACATGGCCTAACTTGGTCATCTCGCGGGCTAACAGACGGATTCCCGCCGTGCCCCAACCGTCATCATTGACTACTACGATATTCATACACGCTGTACTTTACACCGTATCCCTTACTCCTTACTCCTTATTCCGGGAACATCACTACCTCGAACACATTGCCGGCGGCAACCAGTTTCTTCAGCGTCTCCTGTACCGTCTCGGCGGTGATTCCCTCTACGGCTGCCTTGTAACCGCTCACCTCGTCCAGACCATACAGATAGTACATATAGAGTTCTGTCCGCCAGAAATTATTCTTCTCCAGATCCTCCTGGAAATCCTTGAGCATCGACTCTTTCTCCTTCTGCAGGTCATTGGCGAGAGGACCGTTGTCAATGATCGTCTGCACCTCCTCATGGATGATCTCCATCAGCCGCTCCTGTTTCTTCGGATCGGTGTCAAACTGCATGATCAGTCCGGCGCGCGGCTGCGGCAGGATCGTGAGATAGCCGTATGTTCCTACGCCGTACGAACCGCCTTCACGCTCACGGATCGACTCCAGATAGCGGGTGCTCAGGATACGGCCGATCATCTCCATATTCAGGTCATTGGCCTGACTGTAAGGGATGTCATAAGAGGTATATTGGATGCGGTTGGACGCCGTGGTCGTCTCCATCTTGCGGCTGAAATAGTTCTTCTGCACGCCCGCAGGCACTGTCACATGGTGATCCACCACCTCTTCGCGGCATTTCTTGGTCTTGAGTCCGCCTAACCACTGGCAGATCAGGTCCTGCACCTTCGGATCCTTCGGGTCGATGTTTCCTACAAAGGTGAAGGTGAAGTCTGCCGGATTGTCGAAACGCGCTTTATAGACCTCTATCGCCTTGTCGAGCGACACCTGGTCCAGCGTCTCCAGGGTCATCAGCACGGTACGCTCCGAGTGGTTTGTACTCATGAGCTGCACGCTGTCCGAGAAAGCGGTCTTGGGGTTCTTGTCGCGGTTGACGAGCTGGTTATGCAGCAGACCCTTGAAGGTCTCATAGGCTTCCTCGTCGCGACGGGGAGCGGTGAAATAGAGATAGGTCAGCTGCAGCATCGTCTCCAGATCCTTCACGCTGGACGAACCGTGCATGCTCTCCGTGTTCTCGCTGATCGAGGGATTCACGGAAACAGTCTTTCCGGTCAGTGCTTTCTCCAGCTGCGTGGCATTGAACCGCCCGATACCGCTGAAGGAGACAATATTGGTGGCTAACTCCGCCGATGCCAGATCAGCTGTCTTCACTTGGCTCAGACCGCCCTTAGAGAAGGCGTTCATCAGGATCTCGTCCGCCTTGAAGTCCGTCTGCTTGAAGACTACCTTGATGCCGTTCGAGAGCGTCCATTCGGTGGCGCCCAGTGCCTCGTTGGCACTCACCTTGCGGATCTTGCCTTTGCGCGGCGCTTTCTTCACCAGCTCGGAGTCAAAACTCTCTTCTGCCGGAGCGTCGATAGCGAGATCAGCCAACCCGCCGAGGGCAGCCAGGATCGACTCTTCCGACGGGATCTTCACCGTCTCTTTCTCCGGACCGGAGATAGCTACGGTGGGGTTCGCGTGTACCAGATCTTTCGCCAGCGTGTTCACTGCATTGAGCGAGATCAGCGGCAGCGTTGCCTGCACAAACTCGTATTCCCATTCTGCGCCGGGCATCGGTTCGCCGTCCTCGAAATTACGGATGCACTCGCGCGCCAGCGTGATATTGGTGCGGGTGTTGCGCTCGTTGTAGTATTTCTCCATGCTGTTGAGCTTCTCGCTCTTCACGCGCTCCAGCTCGGCGTTGGTGAAACCGTATCGGTGCATCTTCTCCAACTGATAGAGCAGGTCGTTGAGAGCCTCGTCTTCGCGGCCCTCTTTCGGGATATAAACCGCCGTGAAAGCGTCCATCTTCTTCGCCGTCTCGCCGTAGAAACATCCTGCGCCGGTGAAAGAGGCCTTGGGGTCAAGAGCCAGTTCCGAGAAGCGGTTGTTGAGCATGTCGCAGGCTAACTCGCGTACGATATCCAGCGTGTATTCCTGCGCGGTGCCCTGATAGACCTCCGGCAGTTGGTCGAACTTGTACTCGATCGTGATACGGCTGCCTTCCGCCTCTTTGTCCGTCACGATAGCCACCAGCGGTTTGTCATTATGGTTGACCGTGTAGATAGGCCTCTCGCCGTAGTTGGTTCGGCGGGGCACATCCGCCCAGAGGGCTTTGATCTTCGCCTCGATGGCATCGACATCGATGTCGCCCACTACGATGATCGCCTGGTTGTCCGGTCCGTACCATTTATGGTAGTAGTCGCGCAGCGCCTGGTAGTCGAAATGCAGAATGACGGCGGTGTCGCCGATCACATCGCGTTTGGCGTACTGGGTACCCGGATACATCTTGGCGTTCATCTCTTTCCATATCCGGCGGCGTGCCGTGCGGCCCGTACGCCACTCCTCGAGGATCACGCCGCGTTCGGCATCGATCTCCTCCGGCAGCAGCAGTAAGCCGCAGCTCCAGTCGTGCATCACTAACAATGCGCTGTCCACGATGCCCTCACGATAGGTAGGCACATCCGACAGACGGTACACCGTCTCGTCGATCGAGGTGTAGGCATTGATGTTTCCGCCGAAATTGACACCCACCGACTCAAAGTAATTGATGATTCCTTTGCCCGGGAAATGCTGGGTGCCGTTGAACGCCATGTGCTCCAGGAAATGCGCCAGACCGTTCTGGTGGTCCTCCTCCAGAATGGCGCCTACCGCTTGTGCGATATGGAACTCCGCCCGTTGCTTGGGTTGCTCGTTATGACGGATGTAATAGGTCAGTCCGTTATCCAACTTGCCGAAACGCACATCGGGATCCATCGGCAGTTTCTCCGGTCCCTCCTGTGCGAAAAGGATGCCTGCTGTAGCCAGCAGCGCGATCGTGAATACAAATCTTCTCATCTTTGTTATTTTTTTAGTGAACGTAAATGGTTGTCTTATGCTTCGGGGCTCTCCGTCTCGGTCGTCTTCTTCCGGGGAGCGCGTTTGCGTTTGGTTTTCTCTTCTTCCGCCATAGCGGCATTGGCCTCTAACAGCTCGTCGCCGCGGCTCTTCCACGGTCTCGGACCCAGGATCGCCTCTACATCCTCGCTGGTGATCACCTCGCGTTCGATAAGCAGCTGGGCTATCTGATGGTGACCCTCCGCATGGTCGGTGAGGATCTTTTTGGCGCGCGCCATCTGGTCGGCGATGATACGCTGGGTCTCCTCGTCGATGACATGCGCGGTGTCCTCCGAATAAGGTTTGGTGAACCCGTAGTCATATCGGCCCGTGGAGTCATAGAAACTCACATCCTTCAGCTTGTCGCTCATTCCGTAGTAGGCCACCATGGCGTATGCCTGTTTGGTTGCGCGCTCCAGATCATTGAGCGCACCGGTGGAGGTCTGCTTCAGGAAGAGCTGTTCCGCAGCACGGCCGCCCAGGAGCGAACAGAGCTCGTCGAGGATATGGTCTTCGTTGGTCAGCTGTCTCTCTTCCGGCAGGTACCATGCTGCGCCGAGCGCCATGCCGCGAGGCACGATCGTCACTTTCACCAGCGGGTTAGCCCATCGCAGCAGCCAGCTGATCGTCGCATGCCCTGCCTCGTGGAAGGCGATAGACCGTTTCTCCTCGTCCGTCATGATCTTGTTCTTGCGCTCCAGACCGCCTACGATACGGTCCACGGCGTCCATGAAATCCTGTTTGCTTACTTTCTTGCGTCCGCCGCGGGCTGCTATCAGCGCCGCTTCGTTGCATACATTGGCTATATCGGCGCCGCTGAATCCCGGGGTCTGCTTGCTCAGGAAATCGACATCCACCGTCTCGTCCAGTTTGATCGGACGGAGGTGTACGAGGAAAATCTCTTTGCGCTCCTGCAGGTCCGGCAGCTCCACGTGTATCTGCCTGTCGAAACGCCCTGCACGCAGCAGTGCGGCGTCCAGCACATCCGCGCGGTTGGTAGCCGCCAGAATGATCACGCCGCTGTTGGTGCCGAAGCCGTCCATCTCCGTCAGCAGCTGGTTCAGCGTACTCTCCCGCTCGTCGTTTCCGCCGGTCATCACGCCCTTGCCGCGGGCACGGCCGATAGCATCGATCTCGTCGATGAAGATGATCGCCGGCGATTTCTCTTTCGCCTGACGGAACAGATCGCGGACACGGCTGGCACCTACGCCCACGAACATCTCCACGAAATCACTGCCGCTCATCGAGAAGAACGGTACGCCCGCTTCGCCTGCTACGGCCTTGGCCAACAGCGTCTTACCCGTTCCCGGAGGGCCTACCAGCAGGGCGCCTTTGGGGATCTTGGCACCTATCTCCGTGTATTTCTTGGGGTTCTTCAGAAACTCTACGATCTCCTGCACCTCCTGTTTCGCGCCATACAGACCCGCTACATCCTTGAAGGTCACTTTGTCTTTCTTGTCCTTGTCAAATAGCTGCGCCTGCGCTTTGCCTACGCCGAAGATACCGCCTGCGCCGCCCAGACTGCCTACGCCGCGGCTCAGATAGACGAAGAAGAAAATCATCAGCGCGAAAGGCAGGATGTTCACGAGGATCAGATACCAGTAATCGCGCGATTTCTCATATTTGACATCGATCAGCGGCTGTCCTTGCTCCTTGCGGCCCTCATTGATTGCCGTGATGTATTTCGAGAACTCCTCTACGGACGCCACTCTTACCTTGAGCGTACCGTCCGCACGTTCGCCTGCCGCCTGTTCGCCGAAGACCAGCGTATATTTCTGCGGCTTCACCGCGGCATTCACCGTCGCGTCGTCCAGCACCGTCAGCTTGTCGATGCAGTCCGCCTCGATATAACTCTTCAGTTTGGTGTCTGTCAACTCTTTGCTTGAACCGGCTGCCTCTTTGTCTCCGAAGAAATAAAATCCCAATAACGCAAAGGCGGCGGTGTAGAATAATATACCCAGCCATCTCCGGGGACCGGACGGCTGTCTCTGCGGTTCCTGTGACCGCTGGTTGGAACGATTATTTGCCATTCTTGATTCTCAATTTTAAATTCTCAATTCTCAATTCTCAATTCTCAACTCTCCTCTGCCAGCTCCGTGATCTTGCCGTCTGCCCATAGATGCTCTATGTCATAGAATGCACGGGGCTCACGCTGCATGATATGTACAAAGATCGTACCGTAGTCCATCGCTACCCATTCTGCGTTCTCTCTGCCCGCTACCGACAGCGGATGAACATGCGTCGTCGTCCGTACGAAATCGTCCACCTCGTCCGCAATCGCGCCTACCTGGGTCGAACTCTGTCCCTCGCATATCAGCATCATTTCCACCGGAGCCTCTTTGATCTTGCGCAGATCGATCGTCACGATCCGCTGACCCTTGCGGTTACGTACTCCTTCAATAATTGTCTCTAATAGTTTTTTGGTCGTTATCTCTTTCATTTCTGCAATTAAAATAATATAATGTATGTGCGCCTGCTCGGGCGCGTATAAAATGCGCTGCAAAGGTACTACAAAAATTGCACATATGCAAATATCAATGCGTTTTTTTTAGGAAAATTGCATAAAATACACACTCTTCTTGCATATGTCAAAAATTATTCGTAATTTTGCACCCCGAAAATAAACAAATCGCAAATCGTCAAATCGTAAATAGGTTTATGTTTATCATCGGCATCGCGGGCGGTACCGGCTCGGGTAAAACAACGGTAGTCAGAAAACTCATCGAGCGTCTTCCTAAAAACGAAGTGGTCGTCATTCCGCAGGACTCCTATTACAAGGACAGCAGCAATGTGCCCGTGGAGGAACGCCAGTACATCAATTTCGACCATCCCGATGCCTTCGACTGGCCTTTGCTCACACGGCATATCAAGATGCTCAAAGAGGGGCAGCCCATCGAGCAGCCGATCTATTCCTATATCACTTGTACACGCCAGCAGGAGACGGTTCATATCGAACCTAAAGATGTGATTGTGGTGGAAGGAATCATGGCGTTGCGGGAGTTCAAGATGCGCGAACAGATGGATCTCAAGATCTTCGTCGATGCCGATGCCGACGACCGCCTCATCCGCGTCATGAAACGCGATGTCATCGAGCGCGGCAGAACGGCGGAACAGGTCATCGAGCGTTACCAGAGGGTGCTCAAACCCATGCACGAGCAGTTTATCGAACCGTGCAAACGCTTCGCCGATGTTATCGTCCCGCAGGGCGGACATAACAATGCAGCAATCAACATGCTTGCCAAGTTCGTCAAACAGCAACTTTCTGACAAATAAAAAGTTTACGATTTTTAAGATTCAGGGGCTTGTCGGGACTATACCGTGGTTATATCGTGGTCATGTCGAGGGCAAGTCATGGTCAAAAAAGCATGTTTCGGGCATTTATCGGCTCGTAAAAGTTTACTGTTTTTAAGATTTTGTTCTTTCAGCTCTTTTGCACATATTTGAAAATCGGCACCTTCACGCTCGGTGGAGGCTATGCCATGTTGCCTCTGATCCAGCGCGAAGTGGTGGACCGCAAGGGTTGGATCGACGAGGAGGAGTTTCTCAATATGATTGCCCTGGCGCAGGCGGCACCGGGACTGATTGCCGTCAACTCGGCTATCTTCATCGGTTGGCGTGTCGGCGGATGGAGAGGGGTAGCCGGAGCGGTGTTGGGAGCCGTCCTCCCTTCTTTCCTTATCATCCTTGCTATCGCGATGGTCTTTAGCGAATGGAAAGAACTGCCGGCGGTCGAAGCGGTCTTCAAAGGCATCCGTCCTGCCGTAGTCGCCCTCATCGCCGCCCCTCTTGTCAAAATGGCAAAGACAGCAACTAATCACCAATCACCGCTTCCGCTCCTTTGGTCGCTTGCCGCCGCCTTGCTCATATGGCTCGGAGGTGTCAATCCCGTCTGGATCATACTGGCAACAATAATAGGCACTACTGCCTCCGTTTGGCTTTCCGCCAAACTCCGATAACTCTGATTAACTCCGATAACTCCGATGATTTACTTCCAACTCTTCATATCGTTCTTCAAAATCGGGCTCTTCGGCTTCGGCGGAGGGCTGGCGATCCTGTCCTTGATCCAGATGGAGGTGGAGCAGAACGGATGGATGACCCAGCAGGAGTTTGTGGATATTGTGGCGGTGAGTCAGGTCACGCCCGGACCTATAGGTATCAACTGCGCTACCTATGTCGGTTATACCGCCGCCGGTTTCTGGGGATCGGTCCTTGCCACTTCGGCAATCATCCTGCCGAGCCTGATTATCATGCTTACCATCTGCAAGGCGTATTTCTGGTTGAACCGCCGTTTTCATGACAATCTTTATTTCTCCCAAACGCTGCGTATGTTGCGTTTTACGGTGATCGGACTCATTGCTGCAGCTGCTCTTTTGCTGATCAAACCCACCACGTTCATTGATCCCGTCTCCTGGATCATCTTCGCTGCAGTGGCGTTCTTCACTGTCTTACCGCAATGGTTAAATGGCAAAATAAATGACCGAATGGTACTTGGTAAAATGGTAAATGCCCTCAGTCACCCAATCTTGCTGATCATTCTTTCCGGCATAGCGGGTTATTGCATCTATATGGAATAGAGACCGTTTGCTATCCCCTCTCCAGTCTGGCGTGCGTCAGCAGCAGGGTCTTCGTGCCCTGTCGGTCGAATTGGATCTCTATCTTGTCGTTCTCGGTCACCTCGTCGCGATAGACGCGTATTACCGTTCCTTCGCCGAAAACGCGGTGACTCACTCGGTCGCCGGCTTTCCATACCGACGAAGCAATCTCGCTCGTCGCGCCGCTCACCGGAACACTGGAAATACTGGAAATACTAGAAATACTAGAAATACTAGAAATCCTAGGTTCCCTAGGCATCCTAGGTTCCCTGGATTCCCTGGATTCCCTACCTCCTATCTCCAGGAACTGCCGGTCAATATCTTTCAGGAACCGGCTCGGAGAGTTGAAAGCCATCTGTCCGTTGCGGAAACGCTGGCGGGCGTAACTGAGATAGCATCGCTCTTTCGCACGGGTGATCGCTACATAGAGCAACCGCCGCTCCTCTTCTATCTCACCCGGCTTCACGCAGAACTGCGAAGGGAAGAGGTTCTCTTCCATTCCGCCGATGAACACTACCGGGAACTCCAGACCCTTTGCCGCATGAACGGTCATGAGCGTCACGCGCTCCGTCGTGTCTGCCAGATTCTCGTCCTGATCCGTCTGCAGGCTCACTTCGCTTAGGAAATCCGTGATCGGCGTGTAGTCGATACCTTCTTCCGCACGTTGCGCCACAAACTCACGGATGGCGTTCAACAGCTCCTGTACGTTCTGCGCACGGTCGATACCTTCCGCCGTCGTGTCGAGCGCCAGAGCCGTCTGCACACCCGTCACCCGCAGTGTCTGTTCGGCGAAAGTATAGGCGTCCGTCTCTTCGCTCAACTGCTGCAACTGTCCCATCAGACCGGCGAAACCGCGCAGCCTTTTGGCGGTAGCGGCGGACACCTCCAGACCCGTCTCTTCGGGAACACGCATCACCTCCAGATACGGCAGATGGTTCTCTATCGCCGTGGTCGCCACTTTGCGCATCGTCGTGTCGCCGATACCGCGTCCCGGAAAACCCACGATACGCAGCAGCGCCTCGTTGTCGCGCGGGTTGACCGCCAGACGGAAATAGCCTAACGCATCTTTGATCTCCTTCCGCTGGTAGAACGAAGTGCCGCCGTAGATCCGGTAAGGGATATTCCTCTTCCTTAACTCGCCCTCGAAAGCACGGCTCTGCGCATTCGTCCGGTATAGAATAGCAATATCGTCCATTGTGTATTGTGCATTGTGCATTGTGAATTGTGAATTGTGCATTGTGAATTGTACTATCGCACTCGCCACTCCTTCCGCCTCCGCACGGTCGTCCATATAGGCGTTCAGGTGCAGCAGATCCCCTTCTTCTTTCTCCGAGAAGATGGTCTTCTCTATCTGGTGCGTGTTCTTGTGGATCAGTGAGTTGGCGGCATTCACGATGTTACGGGTCGAGCGGTAGTTGCGCTCCAGCTTGAATAACTTCGCGTTCGGGTACTGCTGCCTGAAATTCAATATGTTACGGATGTCAGCGCCGCGGAAGGAATAGATGCTCTGGGCGTCGTCACCCACCACGCATATGTTCTGCTGCGGCTCCGCCAGACGGCTCACCAGACAGTACTGCACATAGTTCGTGTCCTGGTACTCGTCCACCAGCACGTATCGGAACATGGTCTGCAACTGCTCCCGCACATCCGGATGCTCGTCGATCAGCTTCAGCATGTTCAGTAGCAGATCGTCGAAATCCATTGCATTGGCGGCTCTCAGACGCGACTGGTAGATCTCATAGACGGCGGCTAACTCGTACATCCGCGCCTCGCGGTCGGCTTGCAGCAACTCGCGGTTCATACCGTACTGCGCCGGCGTGATCAGGTTGTTCTTCGCCATCGAGATACGCCCTAACACCACCGCCGGTTTATACACCTTCTCGTCCACGCCCCGCTCCTTGCAGATCGCCTTCAGCAGCGATTTGCTGTCCGTCGTGTCGTAGATCGTGAAATCACGGGTGAACCCTAACTTGTCCGCATCGCGGCGCAGCAGCCTCGCGCATATACTGTGAAACGTACCCATCCATAGGTATCGGTACGCTGCCGCGTCCATTGTGAATTGTGAATTGTGCATTGTGAATTGCCCAATCCTCTCTTTCATCTCCCTCGCCGCTTTGTTCGTGAAGGTCAGCGCCAGTATGTTCCCTGCCGGCACACCCTGCTGCAGCAGATAGGCGATCCGGTAGGTCAGCACGCGGGTCTTGCCCGAACCCGCGCCTGCCACAATCAGAGACGGACCCTCCGTATTCATCACCGCCTCGCGTTGCGTATCATTCAGTTGGTCTAAAAAATCCATATTCTTTCTTTTTGTTGCCGCAAAGGTACTGCTTTTTTATGAATTATGCAAGTTTATGAGTGTTTTTTCTTCCACAAACCCCAAAATTCAAAAAATATAAATAAAATTCATTTTTTTTAATAAAAAAATTGCCTATGTGAAAAATTATTACTAATTTTGCAGCCGAATTTACGCCGATGCCGTCTTCGGATGGCGGATGGTAGTGGGTTCTTGACATATTGATTGGCGTTTATTGACGCTTTGTATTTGGCACACAAAAAGCTTCGAACACTTTTTTACTAATCCTAGTCAAAACAAAGCAACGGTAGATGCCTACGGGTATGACATTTATCAACCCTTCGTACATTGTACATTGTACATTGTACATTTCTTTTGGGTTTGTCATATCGGCGTAGGTTTCATTGTTGTTTATTTACTAGGCGGGTAAGTTCGAAGACCCTTGTGTGCAGATGAGCAATAGCGAAGTCTGCGCTTTTCGTATATGTACATGTTCTTTGACATATTGGATTACCGTTACAATGATTTTTGGAATCATTTTGGACATTTTTTGACGAAAAGAAAGAAAATTCATCAAATTTGCTTAATTCGTGAACTATTTTCTTGCGTATGTCAGAAAAAAGTTGTATCTTTGCAGCAAATTTTTGATGCAAAGGAGGTTATTATGACAGCTTTACAACTGAATGCAGACATCTATAAGAACTTGGCAATTCTTTCGCAAGATGAGTCGATGTTGGAGAAAGCAGCTAAGTCGCTTCGCCGTCTTGTTAATAAGATGACGGAAGATCCGACGTGCATGACCAAGGAGGAGTTCTTTGCGCGCGTAGATGAGGCAGAGCGCGAAATCAAGGAAGGAAAAGGAATTACATTCACAAACAAAGCAGACATGGTTGCATGGCTTAATTCTCTTTGATTTATGTATAAAATCACCTATTCACCCAAAGCGGAAGAAGATCTGAAAAAGTTAAAGCGAAATGAGCCATTAGTTTTTCAGAAAGCAGTACGTCTTCTCAACGAACTGGTTGACCACCCGAAGACCGGGGCCGGTCATCCCGAGCCACTAAAAGGCAAACCGGAAGGGCGTTGGAGTCGTCAGTTATCGAAAAAGCATCGTTTGGTATATCGTATATACGAAAACGAAGTTTATATAGAAATTCTCACGGCCTATGGTCACTACGACGATAAGTAACACATAACACATCACACATAATACATAATACATAATACATTATACATTATACATTACAAAGCGGTAATCCAATTAAAGCGGATTACCGCTTTTTTGTGCATGCGAACAACAAAACAACCAAAATAACTAATTAACGAGGGCAACAACCCTCAAGTATTAACTAAAATCTCTTAAAATTATGAGAAAATTATTCTTAATTCCGCTCATGTCGCTGCTCACTTGCGTCATGGCGTGGGGTGCAACCGTCACGGTAGGTACCTTTGATGCATTGCAGAATGCACTTTCTGCAGCAAATGACGGCGATGTCATTGAGTTGACCGCAGACATTACTTGGACTGACCATTCTCAATCTTTACTCATTAACAAGTCTATCTCATTAGACGGAAAGGGTAAAAAGATTACAGGCTATGGTGACAAACAAGCGACATTGAAAATCATTGGTGTTGAAAATAGCCAACCTACTGTCGCTATTTCTAATTTAACTATTGACAATAAAGGTGGAATAGCAATTCTTATAGGTGGTTATTTGGATTCCTTGTGTATTGAAAATAGCACCATTGAGAGTTCCGCTTCCATTAGCGGTAATCCGAGAGCCATTGAATTTGCTGGTCCACAGACCGCTGCAGCAAGAATTGGCATAAAGAACTCTGTTCTAAAAACCACTTGGAGCGGTTATCCTCTTCGTTCGTATAATCCCATGATTCTGTATATGAGTAATTCCAAGACCTCTGGATACTGTGCTTTGAACTTCCAACCGAATTTCAATACATCAGGTACGGTGCCCCCAATTGATGGATATATTGGTACGCGAGGCACGAAGGTTTATGCTACTAATTGTGATTTTGATGCTCCGAACATACATAACGGTGAGTCGAATGGTTTTGCTTGCTTTGCACTCCGTGATGATGGTATTGATTTTCACCTGACTAACTGCGGTATGAACGCAGAAGTGTTGGGAAATGCAAATCAACAAGCATTTGATCTCGGTGGTTGGTGGGCAATTAAAGACCGCCTCACAGAAGTTTTATCTCCTGAGTCAAAACATGATATCAACATTACGATTGATGGTGACAACTCACATATTAATGGAGATTTAATCGCTTCAATGTTGTATGTGGGAGTTGTTCCGACAACAGATGGCAAATTCTACTTTATGAGTGAAACTGGTTTCACGTCTAATTATACAGGGACTGCGCCGTCCTCTTATATGCCTGAAAGCGCTTTCCAATATAAGGCTAATATCAACTTCACCATTACAGGTGGTACATACGCTATTAATCCTGAAGAAGTACGCTTCCATGGACATATTTTACTAGATCAACTCACAGACGAAGAAAAAGCCAGTGACCCTGACAACTACAGCGATGATAAATTTGAAGCGCTTGGTATTACAATCCCTGATGACTACGAGGTAAAAACCGTTACCATGGAAGGTGTCACAACTCCTCTCTACCGTGTTGTTAAGAGAGCGGCTCGTGATGGTGAAAATAAACTTTACGATCTGAACGACAACGTTCAATCGCAAGGCGATGGTCAGAACCCTACGACTTCTTTTGAACTCTCTGATGGTTCGGCTATGACTCTTGAGCAACCGACAACCAAGGCTGGTTATGTAGAGGTTTCTGGAGGAACTACCGTAACCGTAGCTACTGATCAAACGCTCGTTATCAACAATGGTTTGGATGTACAGGGTGCTTCTGTTGTAACTGCAAAACCGGGTTCTGCTCTCGTTATTGGCGAAGGTGGTATTGTAACGAAGTCTTCTTCAAGCATCGTTGTTGAGGCTAACCAGAATGGTGCTGCTTCGCTGCTCTTGGATCCGGCCATCACGGTTAACCAGACCCCGGAACTGACCGTTAAGATGACCGTTCCGGCTGAGCATGCCGGATATGAAATGCAGGACGAAACTAAATTCCGCCACTGGCACCGTTTCGCTATGCCGGTTGAGCATGACGATGCTTGGGAGAAAGACCCGAACATTGGTACTTATCTCTATGGCTGGGATTATTCTGCTCAAAAATGGGCTCAAGTTAGCGTATCCGAAATGGTTCCGTTCGCAGGTTATACGCTGTCTCCGGATCGCGAGATCACTAATGAGACAGGTGCTATTACTTATACTTTCCAAGGCAAACTGATGGGTAACACCAACAGCACGCTCGAACTCAGTCACCATGGTTATAACTTCTTCGGTAATAGTTACACCGGTTATATCAGCATCCTCAAACTCGTTGACCAGATCATGGGAGACGCTAAGATTGACGGTACTGTCTGGATGTGGGACGGCGAGAAATACGAAGGTGTATCACTTGCTAACTTAAGAGAGCGTGAAGTCCTCTATGAAAACTGGCAGAAAGAGGTTGCTCCGATGCAGACCTTTGTCCTCCGTCTAACCGGTGCTGAGACTTCTTCCACGGATATCAACTATGCAGATGCTATCTGGGGTAACCCACGTTATGAATCTTCTACCGGTGCTTCTGCTGCTCCTGCACGCCGCGCTGCAATTAACGACGACGCCATTATCCGTATGACTATCGCTGCTAATGGTCAGAAAGAGTCTGTTATTCTGATTGAGAGTGGTGACTATTCGGATGCTTACGATCGCGGATACGATGCTGTTAAGTTTATGAACGACAATTCGTTCAATGCTTACGTAGGCGTTAACGGAGAGAACTATGGTACCGTTGCTACTGATAATCTGGAGGGCAAAATGCTGAATATCAAGACCAACAACGAGTTGGCTTACTCCCTCTCCTTCGATTTCGTTGCAGGTGAGGAGTATGCTCTCCGTGATAACGTAACCGGTAAAGTTATCGCTATTGAGGAGGGCACAACCTATGAGTTCGCAGCTCAGCCGAACAGCACTGTTGAAGGCCGCTTCCAGATCATTAACCGCTTCGATGCTCCGACCGCAATCGAGAATACCGAGGTAAAAGCAAACGTGAAGGGTATTTATTCCATCACCGGTATGTATCTCGGTGAGGACTTCAACGCTCTGCCCGCTGGTGTTTATGTAGTGGATGGTGTTAAGATTGTAAAATAATATTCATTAAACTACTTGGAGGCGCGCGCCGTGAGGCGTTGCGCCGCCAAATTACTAATCTTATGAAAAAGTATATAACACCGAATACGGAATACTCTCCGCTATTGCTTGCAGGACATATTTTGAGCATTTCGCAGGAAAACAGTGGTGTGCTGGAGTCAACCCCTGATACGGGTGGGCTTGGTCCGAATCAGATTGCAGGAAGAAGAGTGTTCTAAGAAACAGATAGTTTTACCAATAAAATTGATTAATATGAAAAAATTATTTATTGCAATGATGGCAGTGGCATTCAGCGCATTTACGTTCGCTGCCGATGATGCTCTTGCCCGAATCACCTTAACCGGTACTACCAGTGGTGGTCAAGCGCAGATCATTCTCATTGAGAACTCTGCATATTCCGCAGGCTATGACAATGGCTATGATGCTCCGTGTAACATCAACTTGGCAGAGGATCTCCCAAAAACCTTGCATATATACAGCTATATTGGAGCATACAAATATTCCACTATCGCTACAAATAATCTGGATGGTCTTCATGTTGATTTTATCACGAACCTCTTGGATGACGAGTACAAAATGACCTTTGAGGTCTTCACCCTGGCTTCGGGTCGTACTCTGGATATCTATGACCTTGACAAGGGTATACGTACCGATATTGATCCCGCCGAGTCTTATACATTTGAGGCTACCAAAGGTCATAACGAGATCAAAGACCGTTTCGTGATTAACTACAGCCATACTGCTCCGGATTATGTGATCATGAATGGCGATTTCATCACCCCCGGTGGCTCATGGGCTTATACCAGCAACTTTACAGATAATTTGGATGGCTCATTTAGCCTCGATTTGGATCTGGCTGCTGATACGTGGTATCATTTCCAATTGGAAGAGGGTTATGGTTCAACCTCCTATATCGCTGCTGACGGTACTGAGTTCAACAGCACTAACGCATCACACAATCTTACTGTTGACGGCTGGCATAGCGCATTACTGCTGCACACTGATGTTGCCGGTACATATACCTTCACTTGGTATGAATTAGGCGACAACCTGACCATCACCTTCCCTGCTGCGGCATCGACAGGCTATACCGTTACTCCGAATGCGGCAGGCTATGCTACTTTCTCGGCTGATGAAGCAACTGTTATTCCCGCCGGCGCTACTGTATACCGCGGAGAGATCAGCGGCGAGGAATTGCGTCTGTACACGATCAGCGGTTATGTTCCGGCTAACACCGGCGTCATCGTTGCAGGCGCAGGTGCGCTTGATTTCGAGATCGCTACTGTGACGGTTCCGGCTCTGAGCGAAGACAACGACCTCAAGCCGACATCTGCTTACAACACCTCTTTGGAGAACGTATATGTCCTCAAAGGTGATGCGTTCCTGAAGTACGTAGGAAGCGATCCTCTCGCAGATAACAAGGCGTTCATCCAACTGCCTTCTGCACCGGCAGGAGCACCGCAACACCTCCGTATGGTCATCAACGGCCCACAGGACATCGAGAGCGTAGAGGCTGAGAACGTGAAAGCCGAGAAGTTCATCGAGGACGGTCAGATCTTCATCCGCCGCGACAACAAAGTGTACAACGTACAAGGTCAAATCGTAAAATAATAGGAGGAAACAAATATGAAAAAGAATTATATAGCTCCTAATACGGAGATGATCAGCCTCGGTTCGGAGGGTCTTATGCAATCGCTGAATATCCAAACCGGATCCGGTGCCAACGTTTGGTCCGAAGGACAGGCTATTGACTAATAATATATCCACATAGATATACAACAAACTCACGCCCGAAAGCGTGAGGAGTAAGAAAAAGTTTTTTTAAAAGCGATCCCCCTTTTTGAAAAGGGGGACGCTGTTTTTTATATATGTTTAACGATTTAACAGTTTAACAAAACAAGTCATCCATGACAACCGATTTCTGAATAGAGGAGGCATAGGCACTGCGTGCTAACCCGTAGGTGGTGATATAGGTGGGTTGTATGCCATACCGGATCCCTGTTTGGGCAACAAAAATACCCTGGCGCGTACGGAACTTGATGTCCTCCTCCTTGGTTATGAGATAGGGCGAGGTACTGTATTTGATCTCGCACAGGTTAATAAGCCGGTCTGCCCGTTCTATGAGCAAATCTATCTGTGCCCGTTGCTCCCGGTCGTTGCTTCGCCAGGAGTAATACTCCGTGCCTATCTGGTCAATGCCTATTGCCTTTTGAATTTGCGGTATATGCGCCATGCACACGCGTTCGTATGACAGCCCCCAGTAGGTATTGACTTGCGCTGACTGGATATGATGCGCCCAAAAATGTTCGTCATTGGGCTGCGACTCCAGAAATGAATGGTAGAATTGTACGTAGAAATCGGATAAGGTATAGTAACCTCCTGTTTTCCCGATTTTCTTACGGCGCACACGGTGGTATCTTATAAAATCACAGTTGACCAGATTATCCAACTGCTTTGATATGGCTCCTCCATCCGATTTCTTCAATATCCCCACTATCTCGTCACGGGTCAGACCATACCGATGGGATGCAACGGCGCGAATGATATCCAGATAGGGCTCCGGATGGGTAAAGAGTGAAGCGAACAGGCGGCTGTATTCGTCATGCAATTCGCCGTTTTTAGAGAATAGCAGTCTGTCAGCCGCATCGGTAACGCTCTCGCCCGGTTCTATCAGACTCAGATAATATGGAATACCCCCGAAGATCATATAGGCCTGCAACACGGACAGCCGGTCCCATGCCATTCCACGCCAATGGAAATACTGTTCGCATTGCGCCAGATTAAACGGATGCAGATGCATCAGATGCGTGATACGGTCATGCAACCCTCCATGGTTATTCACAATGTGATCCACCATCCATGAGGTAGCCGAACCGCATACAATAAGCATTAGGTTAGGATGGTTCGTTACAAAACTATTCCAGAAATGTCCCAGCGCAACCACAAAACGCGTTCCTGCAACATCCATGCATGGAAGCTCGTCAATGAAAATGACTTGCCGCTTGTTCGCATCCAGACGAGGAGAAACAGCTTGCTCCAATGCAAAGAAAGCATCCATCCAGTTTTTTGCATAAGCACCTGTATAACCTATTCTGCGCAGGCTCTGGTTAAAAGCGGCAAACTGATCATCACGGGTGCCTTGGATCACACCGGATGTCTCAAAAATGAACGAATCGCCCAGAGTCTGTTTTATGAGAAAGGTCTTTCCTACGCGCCGACGGCCATATACGGCGACAAACTCTGCTTTTCCGGATCTGCTGTACTTCGTTAGCAAGGCCTTTTCTTGCTCACGACCGATTAATTGAACCTTTTCCATGATACCATGTTTGAAATCCGCTGCAAAAGTACAATTTTTTTTTGATATACGCAAGACCTTGGTCGCGAAAAGTGAACTTTTTTTGCCGATTTCGCGAGTATGGTACGTACATTGGTCGCGAAAAGTGAATTTTTTATATCGATTTCGCGACATGGGTAGGGCGCCGCCCACCGTAATATAGGGGGGGGCTAACAGGAATATCGAAGGGCGGTCATAGAGCGGCTGAGCAGATGAGCAGTTGTTTTCTAAAACTATACACACCCACGCGCGTGTGTGAGATTATAATAATGAACTGCTCATCTGCTCATCTGCTCACCAAGAAGCCGGCATAAAATGCCGGGGAATGGACATACGAAAGGGACGGGACGGTGATGTCCGTAATGGTCGCGAGATGGTCACGGGATTGACTCGGGATTGACACGAGACTGACTCGGGATTGGAGGGGTATATCACCCGAAGAAAACAGGCGCTATGGCAAAGGCGGCGATGACTCCGGCGAGGTCGGCGAGGAGGCAGCATGCCACCGCATGGCGCGTGTCTTTGATATTGACGGAGCCGAAATACACGGCGAGGACATAGAACGTGGTGTCCGTCGTTCCCTGGAGGATGCAGCAGAGCCTTCCGACGAGCGAGTCTGCGCCGTAGTTGGTCATGGCTTCGAGCATGAGACCCCTTGCGCCGCTGCCGCTGAGAGGTTTCATGAGCGCCGTCGGTACGGCTCCTGCCAGATCGGGATTGATGCCGCAGGCGGCGAAGCACCATGCGATGCCGTTTTCAAGAAGACCCATGGCGCCGGATGCGCGGAACATACCTACGGCTACCAGGATCGCAATGAGGTAAGGGATGATACCTATCGCTGTCTGGAATCCGCCTTTGGCTCCGTCGATGAAGGCATCATAGACATTGATGCGGTGCACCGTGGCCTGGATGACAAACCAGCAGATGACGGCAAGGAGTATGATCGCTGCCGCTGCCGCGGAGACGACGGACAGTCTGTGCGGATCAAGGAGCGTCGCGCCCCAGACAAGAAGCCCTACCAAAGCAGTGAGCACAATGACCGTCCCCAGGACGACAGGATCTTTGAGACGGATCTTCTGGGCAATGCAGACGCAGATGAGCCCTACGAGGGTGGCTACATAGGTGGCGATCAGGATCGGCAGGAAGACATCGGCGGGATTGGCTGCGCCGAGTTGGGCGCGATACGCCATGATCGTAGTAGGGATAAGGGTCAGTCCGCTGGCTCCGAGCACCACAAACATGATCATGGCGTTGGAGGCTCTGCTCTTGTCGCGGTTGAGCTCCTGCAGTTCGCCCATGGCTTTGAGCCCCATCGGCGTAGCGGCATTGTCCAGACCGAGCATGTTCGCCGCGATATTCATGAGCATGGTTCCGAAGACCGGATGGCCTTTGGGGATCTCCGGGAAGATGCGGCTGAAGAAGGGATTGATCGCCTTGCCGAGTGTGTTGACCGCTCCGGCGCGCTCACCGATCTTCATGATCCCCATCCATAACGAGAGAATACCGGTGAGACCGATAGAGAGTTCGAAACCCGTTCTGGCATTGTCGAAAGTGGCATTCAGGATCCCGGAAAAGATATCCACATTGCCGTAGCAGACCGCCTGCACGACACCCATAATCACCGCCAGAAGAACCAGCGAAATCCATATATAATTCAAAATCATGCCACAAAATTACAAAAAGTTTTGGAGATATGCAAAAAAAAGTGTAATTTTGCACGCCTTTTGACAAAAAAGAAACACTATGAGCGACCGTTTACACCGCGTATGGGCGTATATCCGCCACTGCCTGACGGCATGGAATACGACCGGAGAGGGCATTCATTCGCCTTATCTCTTTGCGTTGGTGAGCCTGATCCTGCGCGACCGCAATGCGTATTACTGTTTCGCGGATATCGAGCGCAGGAGAGAGCTGCTGAAGGCGTGCGACGACGAGATAGAGGCGGTGGATTACGGCTCGGGCGGTTCGCCGGAAGGGAAGCATGTGCGACGGCGCATATCCGCCATCGCCAAGACCCATCTGGAGCGTCCGGCAGTCGGACAGATGCTGTTCCGGATCCTGTGCTTCATGGGCGAACAGGAGAAGAGACCGCTGGAGATCCTGGAGCTGGGCACCTCTCTGGGGGTGACAACCGCATATCTGGCGTCGGCCAACAGCCGGAACAGGGTGATGACGATGGAGGGAAGCGGCGAGATCCTGCGCATAGCACAAGGCGTATGGAGGGCGCTGAAGCTGGAGAATATCGAATGGATAGAGGGTCCGATAGACGACACCTTATTTATACACGCGCGCGAACCGCTGGATGTCGCCTATGTGGACGCCAACCACACCTACGCGGCGACGAAACGCTATGTGGAATATCTGTTGCCGCGGATGGCGGAGAGAGGCGTGATCGTGATCGACGATATCCACTATTCGGCGCAGATGGAGCAGGCCTGGAAAGAGTTGCTGACCGCCCCCCGCGTGACGACCGGCATCGATGTGTATGACGCAGGACTGCTGTTCGTGGACCCGCATTATCTGAAGAGACATTACAGGGTGAGACTATGATTTATACCAAAACAGGAGACAGAGGCGAGACCTCGCTGGCGAACGGTCAGCGGGTGACGAAGACCGATACGCGGATAGAGGCGTATGGTACTGTGGATGAGTTGAATAGCTGGATCGGAGCACTGCGTTGCGCCCTGCCGGACGGCGGATGGCGGACGGAGACAGACGCGCGGTTGGCGGCCGTACAGAACAGACTCTTTAATCTGGGGGCGGCTCTGAGCGAGGCTCCGGGCGAGTGGATCGCGGAAAGCGATGTGCAGCGGATAGAGGGGTGGATTGACGCGATGCAGGCGGAGGTGCCCAAGCAGCATGCTTTTCTGCTTCCGGCGGGAACGGAGGCGGTTTGCAGATGCCATATCTGCCGCACTGTCTGCCGTCGCGCGGAGCGATGCATGACCGCCGCAAAAGCGGATGGTCCGGAGCTCCGGTTTATCAACCGCCTGAGTGATTATTTATACGTATTGGCGCGTTACATCGCTTGTAAAAACGGTGAAAAAGAAGCGGAATGGAGTAAAAATTGACAAAAAATGTAAAATATTCAGAAAAATATTTGCATAAATCGAAAGTTTTTACTACTTTTGCACGATATTTTGAAAGACTATGCCCATATTGGGTCTATTTGTTATTGTAATTAACTATGTATTGGACACTTGAATTGGCTTCGAAATTAGAGGACGCGCCCTGGCCGGCTACCAAAGATGAGTTGCTGGATTATGCCAATCGTATAGGGGCTCCCTCTGAGGTGATCGAGAATTTGCAGGAGTTGGAGGGCGACGACGAGGATCAGTATGAGAGTATCTTGGATATCTGGCCGGATTATCCTACTCAGGACGAAGATTTCTTCTTCGACGAAGAAGAGTATTGAATTAGTCGAAAGACAAAAGTCGAAAGTCGAAAGACGAAAGACAGAAGACAAAAAGTATTGAAAATTGAAACGATATATTGTTCTATTGTTGGGCCTGACGGCTATGGTGACTGCGAGTGCGCAGTTCGACCCTCAAATGGGGCAATATATGTATATGCCGACGGCGTATAACCCTGCCGCGGTAGGCGAAGGGGGATTGATGAAGGCGGCAGGCGTGCACCGGATGCAGTATGTGGATATCGCCAATGCCCCGATGAGCACATGGTTCTCGTTCTGTTCGCCGTTCGTGATCGGCAAAACGAGCCACGGAGCCGGAGTGCGGTTTCTGAATGACCGGTACGGTCTGTTCACGACGCAATCGCTCTATGCGCAATATGCCTACCGCCAGAAATTGGGAAAAGGTTATCTGGGCGTGGGCGTAGATCTGGGTTTTGTGAACGTGGGGTTCAAGGGTGATTCGATCAACCTGAGCAAGATGGGTGACGATTATCACAAGACGGACGATCCGGTGCTGCCGACGGGTAGCAAATCCGGAATGAAATTTGACATGAGTGCGGGCGTGTATTACAGTACTCCGGTGTGGTGGGTAGGCGCGAGTTACAGCCATGTGACGCGTCCTCAGATCGACTGGAGCGACGGCACAAGCGGCGCGCAGCAGATAGTGACCCTCGCAGGGACAATGTACGTGACGGGAGGTTATCATTTCCGGCTGAAGAACTACCGGGAATGGGTACTGACGCCGAGCGCAATGGTGATGAGCGATTTCGCAAGCTGGGATGTGAACCTGACGCTGATGTGCGACTACAAGGACCGGTACCGCTGGGGATTGGGCTACCGTATCGCGGGAAGCGTCAATATCCTGCTGGGAGTCGATATCATTTCCGGACTGCAGTTGGGCTACAGTTGCGAATTGCCGACCAACAAACTGCTGCTGGAGAGCTACGGCAGCCACGAGATATATCTCGCCTACGGATTTGATATATTGAAGCCGAAGCGGACAAACAAATACAAGTCTGTCAGGTACCTATAATATATATAATATAAGGTATACAGTAATTAGAGAAATTAATCGATTAATAATCAATATGAAAGTAACGAAGATTTTACCGTTGATCGTATTAGCATTGACGATGATTGGTTGCAACAAACCGGCGGGTGAACTTGTAGGCGCATACAAGTCAACCAATTTCAAGGAGGCCAATCCTTACGGAATGTTGTTTATCAAGAAGGGGTCCTTCATGATGGGTGCGAACACCCAGTCTGCCGTATTCGAGCAGCCGGACAACATCGTGATGGTAACGGTTGATGCGTTCTGGATGGACGAGACGGAGATTACCAACAACGAGTATCACCAGTTCGTGAACTGGGTACGCGACTCGATCGCGCTGACCAATCTGGTGGCAGCCGGACTGACGGATTATGCGATCCAGCCCCGCGACGAGGATTTCGACGAGGAGCATTTCCAACTGAACTGGGCGAGAAAAGTGCCCTGGAAGAGCAAAGAAGAGGATGTCGCAGATGCGCTGGCACCGATGTTCTTCCCGAACGGAGGTCTGAAGACCAACTATCTGCACTACCGCTACAGTTGGGTGAATATGGACGAGGCGCTGCCGCAACGTAACAAATTCGATGTGGCGACGAGTACCTATCCTCCCGGAGCAACAGCCCGCGTAGATACCTTCTGGGTGAACGATAACGGAGAGATCAAGGATTCGACGATCTACCGCCCGTTACGCGAACCGAGCGATCTGCTGACGGAGAAGATCATCTGCGTTTATCCGGATACCTTGGTTTGGGCGCGTGATTTCCAATTCGCATATAACGACCCGTTGCTGAAGATGTATTTCAAGCACCCGGGTTATGCAGAGTACCCGGTAGTGGGTGTGACCTGGGAGCAGGCGCACGCATTCTGTAACTGGCGTACCAAATTATTCAACAGCTATTCGGCTATAGAGGCGAATGAGTACCGTCTGCCGACGGAGGCGCAATGGGAGTATGCTGCACGCGGCGGCCGTAAGATGGCTATGTACCCGTGGGGCGGTAACTACGCCCGTGACTCGAAGGGCTGCTTCTTCGCGAACTTCAAGCCTTTCCGCGGAGCATACAGCGATGATACGGGAACAACGACGATGCGCGTAGCGCAGTTCCGTCCGAACGATTTCGGTCTGTACGACATGGCGGGTAACGTGGCGGAGTGGACCAACTCGGCCTTCAATACCGCAGCTAACGCACGTATCCATGACCTGAATCCGGATTTCAGCTATATGGCCCGCAAAGCCGATCCGGACATCTTGAAACGCAAGGTGGTGAAAGGCGGAAGCTGGAAGGATATCAGCTATTTCATGCAGTGCGGCGTACGCACATACGAATATCAATATGAGAGCCGGCCGTACATCGGATTCCGTTGCGTACGCGCTTATATCGGCGATTAATCAATAACGAACTAATCTACTAAAACAAAATACAACTATGGCTACAGAAAACGCAGCAAAGAAAGGCCTTTGGGCAAGATTTATGCACTGGTATGAATCATACCAAGGTAAAAACATTGTAAACATCGTATATTCGGTGGGTGCATCGGTCGTAATTATCGGTGCGTTGTTCAAGATTTTGCACTGGCCGGGCGCTAGTCAGGTGCTGATGCTGGGTATGTTTACCGAGGCATTCCTGTTTATCATCGGAGCGCTGGATCATCCGCATCCCGAGTTCCACTGGGAGAATGTGTTCCCGCAGTTGCTGGAATACGGAACGAAGCCGGAATTGCTGGAAGAGAAATCCAAGCAGGCCCGTCCTACTCTGTTGGGCGCAGGCACGGCAGGTGCTCCTGTGACCGCAGCCGGATTTGCTACCGCTCCCGCTGCTGCTCCTGTATCCGGAGGCATTACCGTTGAGGGCGGCGCAGGAACGGCAAAGGTTCCGACTCTGAAAGACGAGGATCTGAAGGCGCTGAAAGAGGGTATCTCTGATCTGGCAAAGACCGCTACGCAGTTTGCAGAACTGGGCAAAGTGGCCCAGACGGGTGTCAAGCTGAACGAGAAGCTGGCAGCAGCCGAGGCAGCCACCGAGGCGTATGCGAACGCAACCGCCGGTCTGGCACAGAACTACGCCGCTATCAGCAGCGATGTGGCTAACGTAGCAGAGGAGACGAAGGCTTATAAATCGAGTGTAGAGGAAGTAGGCAAGAAACTGGCTTCGCTGAACTCGGTATATGAATTGCAGTTACAGGCAGTCAACGCCCAGGTAGAGGCACAGAAGGGTGCCGCTTCTGCAGCCAAAGAGGCAGCCGAAGCACAACTGGCATTCGCAACCGGCGCAAAGCAGTTGCAGAAGCAGGTGGCAGACCTGAACGGCATCTACGGCAACATGCTTAATGCCCTGGCATAATCAATAACGGTTAGTACAAACACATTAAAAACATTCAGCAATGGGTGGAGCAAAAAACTGTCCGGAAACCCCGAGACAACGAATGATAGGCATGATGTACCTGGTGCTCACCGCCATGTTGGCGTTGAACGTAAGTACTGATGTCCTGAAAGCGTTCAAGCTGGTGGATGACAGCTTGCACTCGACTCTGTCAACCACTGAGACCAGTAATAACCAGATGATGGCTCAGTTCCGTGCGATGCGTGACGACAACCCGCAGAAGAACGGCGAATGGTATGACAAAGCAGCCGAGTTGACACAGCGTTCAGACAGCTTGTTCAATTATATACAAGATTTCAAATACCACATCGCCGTGCAGACGGATGGAGCCAAGAAAGCCGATCCGGAGGCGCGTGTGATCCAGGGAAATGACAACCGTGACGCAACGACGCAGTATGCACTCTCGGAGAAGAACGGCTTTCCCGCAACGGTGTTGAAAAACATGCTGGTAGAATACCGCGAGTACCTGACCGCACTGGATCCGGCGCGTGCAGAGGAGTTTAATATCACTTTTGATGTAAGCGACAAGCAGGAGCAGGGAGACAAGATGATTTCATGGGAGGATCAGATGTTCCATGACATGCCTTCGGGTGCAGCCGTGACGCTGATGACGAAACTGCAGAACGATGTGCGTAATGCCCAGAACGAGATGATTCACTATCTGATGGGCCGTACTGACGCAGGCGATATGCGTGTGAACAAAATGAGCGCATACGTGATCCCGAGTTCCAGAACCGTGATCCGCGGCAGCAAGTATTCGGCAAAGATCATCATGGCGGCTATCGACTCTACGCAGACTCCGGAGTACTATGTGGAGGGTAACCGTATTAATGATCAAGGTGTATATGAGGTGACGGCATCGGGCGAAGGATTGAAGAAATTCTCGGGTTGGATCTCCTTCCCGGATCCGGCTACAGGCGAGATGACCAAACTGCCGTTCACGAGCGACTATACCGTTACGCCCCCGAATATGACGATCTCCAACAAGGATCTGACGATCATGTACCGCGATTATCCGAACAAGTTCTCGATCTCCGTACCGGGTATCTCCGATGAGAGCAAGATCAAGGTGTCTGTCTCCGGCGCACCGGCACGCAAAGAGGGCGGTTACTGGATCATCAAGCCGGGAGAAGGCGCCAAGCAGGTGACCATCTCTGTTATGGCTGAGTTTGACGGCAAGATGCAGAAGATGGGCGACGAGGTGTACAAGGTACTGGATCTGCCGAAACCGCGTGCATTCTTCAAAATGGATAAGAACACCTATGACGGCTCCAAACCGGTTGCCCGTAGCGTGATGACCAGTCCGCAGGCATATATTGACGCAGGTTACGGTCCTGATGTGGCGCTGCAGCTGTCCTTCGAGGTCGTAAGCTTCAGAGCACGTATCAGCGGTATGGTGACGGACTCCAAGGGTAACCAGTTCTCCGCAGACCAGCTGAAGCGAATCAAGAACCTGGACGGAGGTACTGTGATCAACCTGGTGGATATCAAGGTCAGACCGAAGGGCGGAACTTCGATTTCGACTCTGCCGCCGTTCCCACTTGAATTAAAATAATAGAGGTTATGATAAAAAGACTTAGTATTATTGCATGTTTTGTATTGGGTGCTTTCGCTGTTCAGGCGCAGCATAATGTGACGTCGTTCTACAACGAATTAGGCGTTGCGCGCTTCAAGACTTCGGAGTTCTCACCGGCACACGATACTATTGTGATGGTGGATCACCGTATCGATGATATTATCTGGAGCCGCGTCGTATACAGAATCATCGACATGCGTTACAAGCAGAACTTCCAGTTGTATTTCCCGACGAGAGCGGATGATCCCAACTACAGGAATCTGCTGCTTGTGATCGCGGATGCCATGGTCGACGGTATGCCGGTATACGAGAAGGGTAATACGATCAAACCGGATTTCTCCGAAGAGCAGATCATTCCGCGGAGAGAAGTGCCGAAGGCCATCTTCCAGGATCTTGCAGGCGAGGACTATACGGATAACCCGATGCACTATGAGGTATGTTGTTCCGACGAGATGCTGATCCACTGGGATAGCGTTACCGACGAGTTGAGCAAGAACGAGCAAGCCTTCTCTGCGATCGCGAGGAACCAGATCAAATACCTCATCCAGGAGGTGGTGTTCTTCGACAAGCACACTTCCCGTTTGCATACGAAGATCATGGCTATCGCTCCGCTGTCGGCGGACAAGATCGAGACAACCGATTCAACCCAGGTGATGAAATCTGTGCACGAATCGATCATGTTCTGGATCCCGTACGACCAGTTGCGTCCATACAATGCAATGGCGGATGCCATCCCGAGCCGCAACGAGACGAAGCGCGTGACCTATGATGATTTCTTCGAGAAGCGTCTGTTCACTTCCTATATCTTAGGAGAGGGTAACATGTACAACCGCTGGATTCCGGATTACGAGACCACGCATGGCGGAATCCAGAAAGAGCAGGAGCGTATCGCTACGGAGTTGCTTAATTTTGAACAAGATCTATGGGAATACTAAATGCGTAAACACCGTTTTAGAAATTCCTACTTTATTTCCGCCGTCAGTGTATCCCTGGTGCTCTGCCTGATCGGCTTGGAATGTGTGCTCCTGCTGTCTGCAGGAGCGCTTGTTACGCGCATGCGCGAGAATATGACCGTGACAGCGGTGCTGGCGCAAGAAGCGGACAGCGCGCAGTGCGCCCAACTGGAGGCGCTGCTGAATCGTCCTTCCCGTTACAGCAGTTATACCTATATCTCCGCTGAACAGGCATTGGAGGAGCATATCCGTTCGTTAGGCGAAGACCCCACGGCTTTCCTGGGCTATAATCCGCTTTCGGCGAGTTATGAGATCCATCCGACGGATGCTTACAGCCATCCGGACAGTCTGGCTGTGATAGCAGCGCAGCTGGAGGCGCAGCCCTGTGTGCGGGAGGTGATATATCCCCGCGATCTGGCGGATATGATGACCAGCAACGTACACCATATCACCTGGATTCTGCTGGCTGTGGCGCTTGTGCTGCTGCTGGTGTCCATGGTGCTGATCGTCAATACCATCCGTCTGCAGATCTACGCCCAGCGCTTTATCATCAATACGATGACGCTGGTGGGGGCGACATCATGGGTGACGCGCCGTCCGTTTGTGATGCGGAATATGCTGATGGGATTCTTATCGGGCATAACGGCACTGCTGGTGCTGAGCGGCGTAGTCTATTATGCGTATGCGAAATTAGGCGTATTGCTCTTCGCCCTCACATGGCAGAATATCGCTTTCGTCTCCACGGTGGTGTTGGTCTCCGGCGTGCTGATCACGCTCTTTGCCTCCCTGATCGCTACCGGCAGATATATCCGCATGGACAATAATTCGCTGTACGAGATTTGACAGCATTGATTAATTTGACAATTATGAAACAATCCTTATCCAAACTGAACCTCATTCTGATAGCGGTTTCGTTTATCATCATCATCGTCGGTTTTGCGCTGATGGCCGGCGCCCCTTCCGGAGAGGAATATAATCCGGATATTTTCTCCACCCGCCGCATCACGGTGGGACCGATGATCTCTCTCTTCGGATTTGTATTCATGCTATTTGCCATCCTATTCCGTCCTAAGAAGAAATGAGTTGGTTTGAAGCATTGATATTAGGTATCGTACAGGGGCTGACCGAGTTCCTGCCGGTTTCGTCGTCCGGTCATATTCTGATAGCGGAGGACATTATGGGTATTCAGATGCAGGAGCCGCTGGCAATGACCGTGTTGCTGCATATGGCTACTGCGCTGGCGACGGTCGTTGTGCTCTGGCGCGAAGTGGCGCAGTTGTTCAAAGGTACATTCACCACCCTGCAATGGAATGCCGAAAAGGATTATGTAGCCAAGATCCTGGTAGGAACGATCCCTGTTTTTATTGTCGGCATGTTCTTTCAGGACGAAGTGGAGGCTGTTTTCGGCGAAGGGTTGCTACTGGTGGGTGTCTGTCTGCTGGTCACAGCGCTGTTGCTGGGTCTGAGCGAATGGCTGCAGAAACGCCGTCAGGGCACGGGACATGATATCCGTTACATAGATGCTGTTCTCATCGGTCTGGCGCAGGCATGTGCCGTACTGCCGGGTCTGAGCCGGTCGGGATCCACGATCGCTACCGGTCTGTTGTGCGGCGTGAAGAAAGAGCGCGTGGCCCAATACTCGTTCCTGATGGTGCTGATTCCTATCTTGGGCAAAGCGCTGCTGGACGGCAAGGATCTGTTATTCCGGCCGGAGACGGTCCCGATGGCGGGAAACCCGTCCATAGGCGTAGTACCGGGTATAGTAGGGTTCGTTTCCGCTTTTGTGGTCGGCGGTCTGGCATGCCGGTTCATGCTGGAGATAGTACGCCGCCAGCGTCTGTTCTGGTTCGCTATCTACTGCGCTATCGTGGGCGCATCCGTGGTGGCGTGTGAACTCATTGAGATGGCCGGTTGATATGTGGGATTTCGAGGAAGGGGAAGTGCTGGCTTTCGACAAACCGCTCCATTGGACATCGTTTGATCTGGTGGCCAAGGTGCGCTATAGCGTATGCCGCAAACTCGGCAAGAAGAAACTGAAGGTGGGGCATTCCGGCACGCTGGATCCCTTGGCAACGGGTGTGGTGATCGTCTGCACAGGCAAGAAAACGAAGCTCATTGACAAACTGCAATACGATGTGAAGGAATATGTGGCGACGATGCAGTTAGGAGCCACAACCCCTTCTTTTGATATGGAGAAAGAGGTGGATGCCACGTATCCCACCGCGCATATCAACAGGGATCTGATAGATGAAGTGATACCTTCTTTCCAAGGCGAACAATGGCAAACGCCGCCTATGTTCTCCGCCATCCAGATCAACGGCAAACGCGCCTATGAGTTCGCACGCAAGGGCGAGGAGGTGGAACTCAAACCGAGGTTGCTGGTGATAGACGAGATAGAAGTGACGGCTTTTGACGAACAGAAGATGCAGCTGACGATACGCGTGGTGTGCTCCAAAGGAACCTACATCCGTGCGTTGGCGCGTGACATCGGAGAACGGCTGAAATCCGGCGCGTATCTGACCGCCCTCCGCCGCACCAGAGTAGGCGGCACCCGTGCCGGGGATTGCATGACAATAGAAGAATTTTTAGAACAGCTCAATAAGTAAAATATGTATAAGTCCAATGATTTGAGACTCTGCCAGTTCCGATTCAAACTGCCGGAGAATTTGATAGCCCAATTTCCAACCCCCTATCGCGACGATGCACGCTTGATGGTGCTGCACCGCAAGACCGGCGAGATCGAACACAAGCGCTTGCCGGATATGGTGAATTATTTCGATGAGGAAGATCTGTTTGTATTCAATGACACAAAGGTTTTTCCTGCTCGTTTATGGGGCCGTAAGGAGAAGACGAATGCCCTGATAGAGGTGTTCCTGTTGCGTGAGTTGAATCATCGGACCCGTTATTGGGATGTGCTGGTGGAGCCGGCCCGTAAGATCCGTATCGGAAACAAACTGACCTTCGAGGCCGATCCGGCAATCGTGGCGGAAGTGATAGACAACACGACCAGCCGCGGCCGTACTTTCCGCTTCCTGACGGACTACGATAACGATGAGTTCGTGCCTCGCCTGTATGCGTTAGGAACCGCTCCGCTGCCGAAATATATCCGCCGTCCGATGGACGCAGAGACCCGGGAGGAGTATGAGAAGATCTTCCACGACCAACCGGTGGACGAGATGGACATGGAGCGTTACCAGACTATTTTCGCCGATAAGATCGGTGCGGTGGCTGCTCCTGCTTCCGGTTTGCATTTCTCCAAACAGCTGCTCAAACGCATGGAGATCAGGGGGATAGAGACGACATTCCTGACGAGCCATGTGTCGCTGGGTATCTTCAAAGATATCGATGTGGAGGATCTGACGAAGAACAAGATGGAGTCGGAGCAGATTATCCTGCCGGAGAAGATGGTCAATGCCGTGAACAAGGCTCATGAGGGTATGCACCGCGTGTGCGCTGTGGGAACCGAAGTGATGCGGGCGATGGAGCATGTGGCGGGTACGAACGGCCAGCTGAAGGCTTATGACGGATGGACCAACAAGTTTATATTCCCGCCTTACCGTTTCACGGTAGCTAACAGTTTCTTCGTTAATTTCTATATGCCCGAATCAAGCCAGTTGCTGATGGTAGCCGCTTTTGCCGGATATGAGGAGACGATGCATGCCTATGAGGAAGCTGTCCGCGAGGAGTATCGTTTCGGAGATTACGGAGATGCGATGTTGATTGTTGACTGATGAATGTACGAATAGACCCATCTTGGCAGCGCGTATTGCAGGAGGAGTTTGATAAGCCCTATTTCGAACTCTTGACTCAATATGTGCGCCAGCAATACCAGACCCGTCGGTGTTTCCCTCCGGCAGGTCTGATTTTTAATGCCTTCGACTCCTGTCCGTTCGAGTCCGTGCGTGTGGTGATTATCGGGCAGGATCCCTATCATGAGGAGAACCAGGCGATGGGGTTGAGTTTCTCCGTGCCGGAAGGCGTGCAGATTCCTCCTTCGCTGATGAATATTTACAAGGAGATCCATCGCGATTTGGGAACTCCCATCCCGGCAAGCGGCGATCTGCGCCGCTGGGCGCAACAGGGGGTGCTGCTGTTGAATGCCACCCTGACCGTAGAGGCGCACAAAGCGGGAAGCCATCAGGGAAAAGGATGGGAGGAACTGACGGATGCCGCCATCTCGGCGCTCAATAGGGAGCGTGAACATCTGGTCTTTATGCTTTGGGGATCCTATGCGCAGCGGAAGGGTCAGTTTATAGACCGCAAGAAGCACCTGGTGCTGCAGACCTCCCATCCGTCGCCGTTATCGGTGTACCGGGGGTTCGACGGATGCGGACATTTCTCGGCCGCGAACAGGTATCTGGAGAAGAACGGCCTGACGCCGATCAAATGGTAATAAACAGGACTAAACAGTAAAAAGGACATGAAGAAATTACTTTTAGTTGATGCATATGCGATGATCTTTCGCGCCTACTATGCTTTTATCCGTGCGCCGCGCATGAATAGCAAGGGGGAGAACACATCGGCCGTCTTCGGCTTCGCAATGACTTTGGATGACTTGATCCGCAAGATTAATCCTACGCATATCGGTGTGGCTTTCGATCCCAAGGGAGGCACCTTCCGCCATGAGGCGTACGAGCAATACAAGGCGCAGCGCCCTGAGACGCCGGAGGATATCCGTAAGGCTGTGCCGGTGATCAAGCAACTGCTGGAGGCGATGAATATACCGGTGCTGGAGGTACCCGGGTTTGAAGCGGATGATGTCATCGGAACCCTTTCGCAGAAAGGAGAGCAGGCGGGATTTGAGGTCTATATGGCTACGCCGGACAAGGACTACGGCCAGTTGGTGACGGATCATGTGTTCATGTACCGCCCGCGCCACACGGGAGGTTTTGAACTGATGGGACCGAGCGAAGTGTGCGCAAAATACGGTTTGCAGAACAAGGGGCAGGTGATAGACCTGCTGGGACTCATGGGGGATGCCAGCGATAACATCCCGGGCTGCAAAGGCGTGGGGGAGAAGACCGCAGTCGCGCTGTTGCAGCAGTTCGGGTCGGTTGAGAATATGCTTGCGCATACGGATGAGATCAAAGGCGCGTTGCGGACCAAAGTGGAAAGCCAGGTGGAGGAGATCCGCTTCTCCAAGTTCCTTGCAACCATCCGGACGGATGTGCCGATTGATCTGGACGAGGCGCAACTGCTGAAGAAAGAGCCGGATATGGAGAAACTGACAGCATTATACCGCGAACTGGAATTCAACACGCTTCTGCGTAAATTTGCCACAGCTTCCGGCTCTTCCTCTCCGGCTGCTGCGCCTGCCAAACCCGCCAAAACAGCCAAACCTGCAGACCCCAATCAACTCGATCTCTTTGCCTCGGCAGAGGAATCGGATTCTCCATCCCATGACGGGAGGGACGGGGAGAGCTTGTCTTTCGACACCATGGAGAACCGTCTCTGCCAGTATCTGCTGAATCCGGAGGTCGCCTTCAATCCCTATAGGGAGCCGGATTGGGATGCGCTGAAAGCGGATGCGGATCTATGGAACCTGTATAACGAAGTGGAACTGCCGCTGGTTGAGGTGCTGCGCGAGATGGAAGCGGCCGGTGTAAGGGTGGATGTGGCTAAACTCAAGCAGGCGGAAGAGACGCTGACGGCCGAACTTAACGAACTGGAGCAGCAGATCTACGCATTGGCGGGTGAGACCTTCAATATCAATAGTCCGCGGCAGGTAGGCGAACTGCTCTTCGACAAGATGCACTTGGACCCGAAGGCCAAGAAATCGAAGAACGGACAATACTCGACCTCCGAAGAAGTGCTGATGGCGCTGAAGGAGAGTCACCCTGTAGTGGAGAAGATTCTGGATTACAGAGAACTGAAAAAACTGATATCTACCTATATCGCTGCTTTGCCGGGGTATATCGGACAGGACGGAAAGATCCATACGACGTATAATCAGACCGTGACGGCCACAGGACGACTGTCCAGCAGCAATCCGAATTTGCAGAATCTGCCTATTCGCTCGGAACGCGGACGGTTTATACGCGAAGCGGTGATCCCGGATGAGGGGTGTCTGTTCCTGAGTGCCGATTATAGCCAGATCGAATTGCGGCTGATGGCGCATTTCAGTCAGGACGAGCATATGTTAACCGCTTTCCGGACGGGTCAGGATATCCATGCGGCTACCGCGGCGAGGATCTTCGGGCTGCCGATAGATCAGATTACGAAAGACCAGAGACGCCGCGCGAAGACGGCTAATTTCGGTATCATTTACGGTATCTCTGCCTTCGGTCTGGCTCAGCAACTCGACTGTTCGCGAACCGAGGCGAAACAACTGATTGACGATTATTTCGCGGCATTCCCCCGGGTGATCGGTTATATAGAGAGTCAGAAGGAACTGGCGCGCACGCGCGGATATGCAGAGACTTTATTCGGACGCAAACGCTACTTGCCGGACATCATTTCGCATAATGCGACCGTGCGGTCGTTTGCCGAGCGCAATGCAGTGAACGCACCTATACAAGGCACGGCGGCTGATATCATCAAAATGGCGATGGTCTCTATCCACCGGCGCCTCAAAGAAGAGAACCTGAAAGCGCAGATGATTATGCAGGTGCACGACGAACTCAATTTCAATGTGCCGGAAGGGGAAGTGGCACGTGTCCGCGAGATCGTAGTGACCGAGATGCAGAATGCCGTTCATCTGTCCGTTCCGCTGATTGCCGAATGCGGTGTGGGGGAGAACTGGTTGCAAGCGCATTAAGTCGGGTCATTCCCGTGACCACTTCGTGACCATTATGGACATTACAGTACGATGAGAGTCCTATTATCCATTTTCATAGTCATCCGGATTTTATGTATCGGAAACTCCTTCTCCTGGGATGCTGTGGAGCAGGAGTTGGTGCCTCTCTGCGAGGCGGAAGGGGTAGAGATAGAGGTGCATAATCTCTATTATGGCGGATGTTCATTGGCGCAGCACGCCGGTTTTCTGATGCGTGATACGGCGGCTTATTCGCACCGCGTGTGTACGAACGCGTGCCCGCGTATGATTAAGGATACGGTCTCGCTGCGTCAGGCTTTGAGGGACGGCAAATACGATTATATCTCTTTCCAGCAAGCCAGCCATGACAGCGGCATCCGCGGGACATACGACCCATGGCTGCAATTATTGGTGGATACCGTGCGTGCTTACCAGCCTGATGCGCAACTGTGCTGGATGCAGACATGGGCGTATAGCGGCGATGCCGGGCATCCGGCTTATCCCCGTTATCATAACAGCCAGCAAGAGATGTGGGACAGCATCCGGAGTTGTACCCGGTACGTGATGCAGAAATGTCAAATGTCCGACATCCAATGCCAAATGATTCCGTGCGGCGCCGCAATACAACTGGCGCGCCAAACGAAATTGGGCGACACGCTCTGTCGGGACGGATATCATCTCAACTATATCTACGGCCGTTACACTGCATCCTGTGTCTGGTATGAAATCATTACCGGAAAAGATGTCCGGAAAAACAGATATAAAAATCCTCAGATGACCCGGAAACAACGTGTTTTGACCCAAAAATCGGCACATAAAGCAGTTCAAAATGCGAAAAATGCAGTTTTTTGAAAAAAAAATGCTAAAATATTTGGTCATGTCAAAAAAAAGCAGTACCTTTGCACCCGCTTTTGAAAAGAAGACTATCTGGTGCGGTAGTTCAGTTGGTTAGAATACCGGCCTGTCACGCCGTAGGTCGCGAGTTCGAGTCTCGTCCGCACCGCCAAATCTTTTCAAGGGGTCCATTAGCTCAACTGAATAGAGTACCACACTACGGATGTGGGGGTTGCAGGTTTGAATCCTGCATGGATCACGGATTTTTTTTAATCGGATGCGTCTGGGAATATTCTCTCAAACGCATTTTCTTTTTTGAGAAACTGATCATGAGAGTAATTGTTCAACGCTGTTCGCGTGCGGAGGTGCGTATTGAGGGCGGGCTGGTAGGAGCTGTCGGTCGTGGATTTATGGTCTTGGTCGGAGTGACGGAAGGGGACACGCCGGCGGATGCCGAACTGTTAGCTAAAAAAGTAGCGCAGATGCGCGTCTTTGAGGATTCCGAAGGAAAAATGAATTTGGGACTGTCGGAGGTGGATGGAGCTGTCTTGAGTATCTCTCAATTCACCCTTTATGCCGATTGCCGCAAAGGAAACCGGCCAAGTTTCATCCGTGCCGCGCGGCCGCAGACGGCAGAACCGCTATATGACTACTTCAATCAGTTATTGAGAGAGAATTATCATTTGCATGTGGAAACCGGCCGTTTCGGAGCGGATATGAAAGTGGATTTTGTCAATGACGGCCCGGTGACCATCCTTCTCGATACCGCAGAACTGAAATGATCATGGAACCGAAATATGCCATTTTGGCAGTTTGTATGCCTATGGCATAGTATTTGACCTGACAAAAGTGTAAAATAATCGCATTATGGAAGAAGAAAAGATAGAAGAAATGGAAAAAGAAACTGCGCAGCAGGAAGCGCAGCAGGAAAGTGCTGAAATGCATTCTGAGAACGGGGAGACTACGCCGCAAGAGGGCGAAGAAATATCTGTTGAGGACCAATTGAAGCAGGCCCGGAACCGTATAGAGGAGCTGGAAGACAAGAATCTGCGGATGATGGCGGAGTTTGACAACTACCGTCGTCGTACGAACAAGGAGAAACTGGAACTTATGGCTACTGCCGGCGAGAAGATATTCAAGGAAATGCTTCCGCTGGTAGATGATTTCGAGAGAGCGGTGGAAGCAATGGGGAAGACGGATGACATAGATGCAGTGCGTGAGGGGATTAACTTGATCCACCAGAAGTTTGTCTCGTTCCTCGACAAGAATGATGTGCATCCTATCGAGACAGACGGGATCGATTTCAATACCGACGAACACGAAGCCATCACTACGTTCGCGGCAGGCGAGGAGAAAAAAGGCAAAGTGATCGACTGCACGCAGAAAGGATATAAGTTAGGAGACAAGGTAATCCGTTTCGCCAAAGTAGTTGTAGGCGAATAAAGATAATAGGCTATGGCAGAGAAAAGAGATTATTATGAAGTGCTGGGAGTCGAGAAGACGGCCAGCGCGGAGGAGATAAAGAAGGCTTATCGTAAGAAAGCCATCCAGTATCACCCGGATAAGAACCCGGGCGATAAAGAGGCCGAGGAGAAATTCAAAGAGGCGGCGGAGGCATATGAGGTGCTTTCGGATCCCCAGAAACGGCAGCGATACGATCAGTTCGGTCATGCCGGAATGGGAGGCGCAGGCGGTTTCTCGGGTGGCGGAATGTCCATGGAAGATATCTTCACGCATTTCGGCGACATCTTCGAGGGTGCCGGATTCGATCTGGGCGATCTCCTGGGAGGCGGCCGCGGACGCAATCGGGGACCGCGGGTGCAACGCGGAAGTGATATGCGGGTGAAAGTGCACCTGACGCTCGAAGAGATAGCGAAAGGATGCGAGAAGAAGATCAAGGTGCGCAAACTCGTGCAGTGCAAGGATTGCAACGGAACAGGCAGCAAGGACGGAAGCACGGATACCTGCCCTACCTGTAAAGGATCCGGACGCGTTATCCGGCAGCAACGCGGTATATTCGGCATGATGCAGGTCCAGACCGACTGCGACACATGCGGCGGCGAAGGACGCATCATCAAGAACAAGTGTCCGAAATGCGGCGGGCAGGGAGTGATCCGCGATGAGGAGATCATCACAATCACGATCCCCGCGGGAGTGGCAGGAGGCATGCAACTGACAGTGCCGGGCAAAGGAAATGCGGCGCCTCATGGCGGTGTGAACGGCGATCTGCTGGTTCTGATTGAAGAAGAGGAACATAAGGATTTCATCCGTCAGGAAAGTGATCTGGTTTATAATTTGCTGCTCGATATGCCTACTGCTGTCTTGGGAGGACAGGTTCAGATCCCGACACTGACCGGAGACGTGAAGATCACGATCACGCCGGGCACGCAACCGGGCAAAGTACTGCGGATGCGCGGGAAAGGATTGCCCCGTATTGACCAATACGGACGAAACTATGGCGTAGGCGATCTGCTGATCAATGTAGGTGTTTATATCCCGGAGAGACTGAATAAGGACGAGAAGAAACTGATTGAACAGCTGCAGGACAGCCCCAACATCGCTCCGGGTGCAGCGGATAAAAAAGGCTTCTTCCAGAATTTATTCGGCTGCTGATAACGCCAATGTATGGATGAGAAAAGGCGACATAAGAATAGAAGCTTAGGATGTATAATCCTCTTTCTCTTCGGCGCCTTTTTATCACCCATCCGTTCGGAAGTGCCTGTTTCTGCGGCTGATTTGAGCCAACCCACCGGTATCGCTCCTGCATATTTCGGACCGAATGCTTTTCCCGTACCGGAAATGACGGACGGGCGGACTGACAGCCATCTGCGCCTGGAAATGGCGGCGGATGGCTATTTTGCACAAAACGGTTCAGCCCGTACGGCGGATATCTTCGCGCGTGTACGCGTCCCTTTGTTTACGCGTTGGGCGGATCTGACGGTTTGGATGCCGGTTTATGAATGGTATCGCCAGGAGGACGGAGCAGGCAGCGGCGCCGGGGATGTGTATATCTCTACGGATATTCAGATCCTGCATAACGAATGGTTCCATACGGAGAAAGTGCCCTGGATTCCCCAAGCGACGCTTCGCCTGGCCATGAAGACAGCCAGCGGAGGTCAGTTTGAACGCAAACGGCATTATGACAGCCCGGGCTATTTCTTTGATTTGGGCATCGGCAATTCGCTCTACCGGAGCGGTTGGGAGTTCCGCCTGGCGGGGTCGGTCGGTTTTCTATGCTGGCAGACGGATAACGGACGCCAGAATGATGCAGTGATGTATGGTCTGCAGGCAATGGCAAAGCACCCGAACGTGTCGCTCTCGGTGACTTGGAACGGATATACAGGATGGGAAAAGCACGGCGATGCCCCGATGCAGATCAGTGCAAAGATAGCCGGACATGTAAAAGGTTTTGAGCCTTTTGTCCAATACCGGTACGGCATTCGCGATTATGGATACCATCAAGTGCGCGCTGGTTTGGCTTACCATATAGATATACTTCGGAGAAAACAATAGACCTATGAAACATCATTATCTTTTTCTGCTGCTTGTGGCGATGCTCTGCGCTCCGGACTTGATTGCAAATGATAGTATCAAGGCGGATGGCTTCTGGACCCGCTACAGCCGTACACCCCGGTATATTCCTGTAGATAGCGCTTTTGAGACTCGCTTGCAGGAAAGAGCAAACAGGCCTGTGCAATTTCTCTATGATGTGGATTTTACAACGTATTTTGATAACCGCGAATATCGCTCACCCTACCAGATCCCGCAGACGATTTTCAATTTCCGGCTGTCTCCGGAGATCGGTGTCCGGATTATTGACCGGGCAGGCGGTCGTCATGAATTAGTGGCGGGCGTGAGTTATACCCAGCGTCTGGGTGGGGACTGGCGCGATGTGCAGTTCGACCCGATTGCATATTATCGCTTCCGCTACAGGGGATTCACGGTTGGCTTGGGAGCTATACCGTACACGCAGCGGATAGCCGCGATGCCGGATTGGCTGTTATACGACTCTGTCGCCTATATGCATCCGAATATACAAGGTGCGCACATGGCTTATCAGGATGAACGGGGATTTGTGGAATTGATGTGCGATTGGCGCGGGGCGCAGACGCCGGAGAGACGTGAGATGTTTCGCGTCCTTGTCAATGGGCAGTACCGGTATAAATGGCTGCAGGCAGGTGGTTTGGCGCATCTGAACCACAAGGCTTCTTTCGCCTCTCCCAACCATGAGTATGTGATGGATGACATACATCTGAATGGCTTTGTGGGGGCGGATCTCACTCGCTATACTCCTCTTGACTCCTTGTCTGTTCGGGCCGGTTATATCTTCGGATGGCAACGTGACAGATCGGTGAATGAGAGTTTCTTCAATCACGGCGCGCTCATTGAGTTGTATGCCAACTGGTGGTTTATAGGTCTGAAAAATACCTTGTATGTGGGCGATAACATGCAGCCTCTCCGCCCGCGAAATGCGTATCTCTGTCTGGGAGATCCGTTTTATCAGAGCCGGCTCTATAATCGCACGGATATCTTCGTCTATCTCTATCGCGCTTCGTTCGTGAATGTCTGTTTCTCATGGAATATGCATTACGACACTCACCGCCTGCAGCACCAGCAGCAGGTTATCGTACGGTTTGAGTTGGAACCGTTGATGCGTCAGTTGGCAGGGGCTGGACAGGCGTATCTGCGCGGTCTGTTTGATAAATAAGCGGTGTATAAGCCAGGCAATAAAGCCAGCAGAACAGATATAATCCTTTCCCGATATAGAGCGTGGGTTCCAGTACGGAGAAAATCACAAAAATCACCCATGCTATACCTCCCCAATAATTCCTGGTTCGCAGGCATCGGATGGCTGTGAAGATGAATAATGCTGCCGATAAGATTGCGGCCAGCAAGCCGCCGTGTGCCCAGTCTGCCAACCACTGGTTGTGCGGCAGCATACGTGTTTTGACCGGCCAGTCGGTCACTTCTCGTTCAGGGGCGATATAACCGACATGGGGCCAGTACTCTTTACCTATCGTATGGCATATCTCTATCGGGTTCAATGCTCCCGCTCCTGCACCGGTCAGGGGCTTTTTCTGTATATATGCCCATGTGTCGGAATAGAGGGAATGACGAATGTCGTCTTGGCCATATTGCCGCCAGAAGTCTCCTGTTGCGGCCATTCCAATGATGCCTGCAAGGATAATAACCGCCGTAGCGCCGATGCGCCACCGGCGGGAAGGCATGAGGTATAGAATATATCCTGACAACAAAATTCCCGAATATATAATACCCATTCGCGATTCCGTCAGAAGAGTCAGTAATAGCCCGCCGCTCCATATAATCCACCATACGGGGGCTGGCTCTTTCTGCTCCTTGCGCAGCCATGTGGCGATTCCGCCTGCCATGAAAACGGGCAGCAGGTTATACGAAGGATGCGCATATCCGTTTGTCATTCCCCCCAAGAAACGGAATACCCATTGGTAGATATACCTGTTCTCTACATCGGTCTTGCGCAGAACAGGCCAATCCCACGGCATGATATGCGTCTCTTGGCAGCTGATCAGCCACGATACAACCGCCACGCCGATAAAGATACAAGTGGCCCGGCAGAACGTGCGTAATAGTGTGATTAACTCCTCTTTCTCCATCCGTATGACACAGGCTGTCAGGGCGAACAGTACCATCGGCAAACCGTTGTCAATGATGAAAATCATACCTTTGCGCGGGGATACGGACCATAGGAGGCTCAAGGCGAACCATAGGCTATAGGCAATACTGATAATCAGGATAGGCGTCGCCTTGAAAGCCGGTTTGGTACATAGGATATATACCGCTAAAGAAAGTGCCGTCAGCCCTGCGCAGATATACATTACGGAGGGTATATGCAGAATCGTAATGCCCGTCAGTGACAGCATTGCCAGCAGCCATTGCCGGCTCCAATCCGGTCTCTTCCAAGGCGTTCGTGCCGTCTGTGCAAACCACGGGATGTAGATGCAGCACCCTAATATGGTCAGTAATAGATCTTTCATTTACGGCTTTTGAGATAGCGGATAAACATTTGTGTCTTGCGCCATAGGTTCAGTGGTTTCCGTGCCAGTCGTCCCTGGTAATGCGCTGCAAAATCATCAATGGCTTCCAGCACGCGCATGGAGTTCAGTCCGTCGCGGTGAGCCTCGTGGTAAGCGGTATAACGGTCAATGGCACCCATTAGTTCTTCCGGCCTTTGCAACGCACGATGAATGGCTTCGCCGATTTCCTCTGTATGTTGCACATCGATCAGGTAGTCGCCGGGATGGGTGTTCCGCAGGGTCACAACGGGCTTGCGGGTCATCAGGTATTCTACGATCAGGCTGCTGCTGTCGCATAGCAGCACATCTGTCTGCCGGAAGGTTTTTATTCCTTCGTTGATACGCTGAAAACGGACATTGGGATGCCTCTTCTCCAGTTGCCGGTATTCCTCTGACAGCACCGGATCGGTCAGAAGCGGATGAAACGTAATAATCCAGTCCCATTCTTCACTCTGTGCCAATCGGTCTATTGCAGGTGCCATCTCCCAGGCGGAAGAGATCCCTTTTGAGAAGGTCGGCGCATAGAGGATGCAGGGGCGCGTACGGTGCGGCTCCGGCTCTTGGAGCATAAAACTGTCGGCTTTGCACCAACCCGTTTCGTATATCTTGAAATAGCGGTTCCGGTCGGCTAATTCGTTAAAATAGGGAGTGCTGCTCGGGCCCTGTGTGCAGTAGATATCCCACCACCCGCGAAGCGTAAAATGGTCGTCTATCTCCTCAATACGCTTGCGCATCGGGTAGCCGTGGAACACTTCCACCTTGATTCCGGGGAAGAACGGATAGACCCAGTTCCCGGGCGCAATCACAGCGATAGGTCGGAAACGCTTCACCTCGGCGAGGTTATACAGCCGTTGCTCATCCTCGGTGCGCAGATCCGGACAACTGTATTCAAGCCACCAGGCTGCTTTATCGCCACGCTTGCGGATAGCCTCCTCCAGCGGACGGAGAATGCTGAATGCATAACTATGGGATGCAAAAAGCAGGTAATGTTTCATGATAATGTGGCTGTTAAATCAAATGGGTATTGGGTTCCATCCAAATCGTGGTGGATAATCTCGTTGCTTAGGTGGTGACGGCGTGCAAACCTCTGCCAGAACCTTTTCCTGTATTGTCTCATCGCTTTTTCGTACGGCGCTGTCTCTTGTGCACCGCGTGCTTTCGCATATGTTTGAGCCAGATAGGCGGCAGCGTCCGGCTGCATCCATAGACCGCTCATCTCTTTCAGACCTCTCCGGATACTCACTCTTCCGCATCGCATTCTGTTGGTGTCTACCAAGACGAACCCTTGCTCTGTCTGAAGAATATTGCCGGGAGTGTAATCCCGCATTCGTAGCCCCTTCTCATGCATCCGGGCGGTCATGACGGCAAACTGCTCTATCGCATTCCGGATCTTTCCCAGAGGCTGGTTACCCCATTCGTAAAGCGTCCGTCCGGGGTGGTACAGGCAGATATAGTAACTCTCCCGAATGCCCCATGGGCGGTTGTTCTGAATATACGCCACGGGTTCGGGAGAAAGCATTCCTGCTTCTCGTAACCGTTCGCTGTTGCGCCACGCCCGCAGACCTTTCGGAGCACATAGATAGCGGTAAACAAAGCTCTTGAACAGGTTGGGGGTGCCGTATTTTTTGATACAGAGAGTTACTCCGCCGGTCTCCACTATGTATAGCCGGTTGCGCCCGCGGTGAATCAGCGTGCCTCCGGCGATCAATTTCTCGCAGTCCTCTAATCGGCTGCGTAGCAGTTCATATGCGGGGTTCAGTCGTCTAATCATAGATCTTATGTATTATCTCCTCGGGGGCTATATCCATACACCGGTAGTCGCCGAACCGGCAGGGCTTATTGCCATACACAGAGCAAGGACGGCATTTCAGATCGAGCTGAACGCAGTCGCTCTCTTGCTGCCCTATACCGCAAAAACCGGCATACGGATGGGTGGCTCCCCAGATGGATATTACGCGTGTCCCTGCCAGCGATGCCAGATGCATGTTCGCACTGTCCATACTGACCATCACACGCAGCCCGCGGATGAGTTCCAACTCCTGCACCAGACTGTATTGGCCGGCAACGGAGACCACACCCGGATATTTCGCCGCCCATGCTTCCAGAACTTCTCTTTCCTTCCGGCCTCCGCCGAAAAGAACCACTTTCTCGCCTTTCTTACTCAGTATCTCCACCACTTTCTCCATCCGGTCCAGAGGGTATATCTTTCCCTGATGGGCGGCAAAGGGTGCGACACCGATTCCGTTTCCTCCTGTGTGCTGAGGCATAATGCAGGATGCCTCGGAATAGAGCAGAGGAAATCCTAATTTTTGTAACACATCAGTGTATCGTACTGTGGTCGTTTTCAGTGGTTTATGAACCATTCCATGGATCAGTAAAAACTTGTTTATCCGTCCTTTATGAATCGTCCGTACGCGTGCCCCGCGGAGAGCCGTCCTTATTCGGATATACCGGCTCCGCCATACGCCGTGCATATCGGCTACGTAGTCGAACCGGTCCAAACCGCCCGCTATCTCCCGCAACGATGTCCGGTGTATATCTACGCCGTGAAACCGCACATTAGCCGGCATGCAGGCAAAGAGATCCGCCATCCGCTCTTGCGACAGAACCGTAATCTCCACTTCCGGATATTGTTCTGCCGTAGCGCGTACGATAGGCGCAAGCATCGCTACATCGCCTAACGCGGAAAATCGTATGACCAGTAGTCGTTTCACTTCTTGCCGTATAAAACGGGGTTGAGGGTGGGGTCGTTGTACATCTTCATTTGACGATATACTTTCATGATCCGTCGGCCTGCAGCATAGTCGTCCAATAACTGGCTGATGGAGGTCGTCATGTCGGATAACTGCTCTTTGAGTATAGTCATCTTAACCGCACATTTGTCGTGCTGCTCGGCGCTGACATCCGTTCGGTCCACCTGCTCCTGCATATGCCATAGTTTGACATGCAGAATGCTCAGTCGGTCTATTGCCCATGCCGGACTCTCGGTGTTGATACGTGCGTCCGGCTGCGGCTTTATGTCGTGGAATAGCTCCCAGAAATAACTGTCGATCCGTTCTACGAGATCCGTGCGGTCCTGATTGCTCTTGTCTATCCTCCGTTTCAGCGCCAGTGCCTCCACCGGATCAATATGCGGGTCGCGGATGATGTCCTCTAAATGCCATTGAACGGTGTCAATCCAGTTTTTGAGGTACAGGTCATGCTCGATCGTGCCGGCTTCGTACGGATTGCGGATAGGCGCATCTACATCGTCGGTGCAGTGGTAATCTTTGACTGCCTGGGCAAAAATCCGGTTGCTTTTCTCTGTGAAATTCATATTCAGTACTGTTTTATTAGTCCTTGTTTGGTAATAGTCAGCATGGCGCTGAAGCGGTTTCCCCATTGGGTACCGCAGTCTGCGGCAAGACGCAGACCGAACTCCAGTCCCCAGGCTTGTCTCACTTGTTTTTTTACTTCCGCCATCAGCGCTGTGTTGTGACTTTTCTCTTCATACCAATCGTCCGTTTGGTATCGGCCGTAGTTACGGGCATAGGTGGCCATCAGGGCATAGCGAAAACCGTATATGTCGCCGCCTACGCCTATATGCCATGCCTGAACACGGTTGTTGGGGGTCTGGGTATCCGTTCCGGCGGAATAGAGCGGCGAGGTAATCAGCGGTGTGCCGATCGAGTAGCCGTAATAACTCCATCCCTGTCCGTAAACGCCGTTGCGGTAGTAGTCGTCGTTGCCGGCATAGATAATACCGTCCTGGTCGTGCATCGGACCGGACTGGTCGGTGGTGTTGATATATTCCATGTTCACGCATTGGATGAACGGCCATCGTCCTTGCTCCATGGATATTCCCCATCGTCCATCGGACAGATTCTGCCCGCGACCGATAAAATTGAAGTTGTCTTCCAGAAAATTTTGCCAATAACCTTTGATATGCCATCCTTTCCCTTTTAGGGTCAGTGCCAACTGTTGGCTGCCCAGGTGATTGCCTTGCGCGTTAAAACTCTCGTTATAGGAATGGCCGCCGCTGTGGGCTAAAAACACATTCTTAAAACTGTGCAGATCGTTGCCTAAGTCGTTACCGGCTGCGTCGTATCCTCCCCATTGGGCGGCGTGGTGGAACTCATAACTGATATTCACCGGTAACCTGCCTCCTGCCTGAACGCCCGCGTACTTGTAATGCAGCATACTGTTGTGAACAGCAATATTATCGGTCAGCCAGGCGTGTGTCAAGCCTCCTTTTATCTCCAGATAACCGAATAATCCCGGTATGGCGGTCCATCGGTCTATTCCGATGTGCAGAGCGGGCATGGAGGGCGCGTTGTGGGAGAGCAGTAAACTTCCTGTTCCTAAAGGGGTGTCCATATGGTCACTCACCGGCATTACTCCGGCGGAGAAATCAATGATGTACAACCGCACATGGGCATAGCATTGGCGGATGATAACGCTACCCTGCTTGCCTCGGTAAACGGGGAAACGCCCTTGCCCGTTTCCGTATATTGCTTCGTCTAACGGGCTGTGTATCATCCCGGTGATGTCGATCGCTCCGTCGTAGTCATACCATCGGTGCGGACGGGTGGCGGGCTTAATGATGGCGGCCCGCAGACTGCCGCTGAATGGCGTAATGGCAGTCGCGCCTTGTTCGTTCTCGCTGATCATCGAAGCGCTGAACCTGCCGCTTCCGGCGGTGGCGGAGAGGCCTGCCAGATATATGAGGCTGTCTCTGTCCGTCGTGTCCGGTTCTGCCATCGGCAACGGCCACCAGTTCCAACCCATGCCCGCAATGCTGTATAGCAGTAATATGACCAATAGCCCTTTTCTCATAATGCAATGCGGTATAGTTCTGCGCAGGGGTGGTTATTGCGGTCGTTCCCTAATCCGATATACAGATATCCGTCGATCACCCATCCTGTCATGTTCTCTCTTCCGCCGTCCGGCAGATGTCCGATCCGCGTCCATCGGTCTTTCTCGGGGTCATAACACAGGATGTCATCATAGAGCATTCCGGTGGTCAGCGTGCCGCCGTAGTAATGCCCGCCTGCGATATAGATCGACCGGTCGTCGGTGGCGGCAACGGCGTTATGGCGTTTCCCGTTGAGAGGGGTGCATCGGTGCCAGATCACACTGTCGTCCCTGCACTCTGCTTCTACCCAGAAATCTTCGCTGGTGCGGAAATAACCGGAACCGATATAAAGCCTGCCTCCGCAGACAGCTCCCGTAATACTGTTGGCGCGGGGAGGGTAGGAGGCCATGCGGGCTAACCCGTCTGCCATCTTCGTCCATTCGTCTCTCTGCGTGTCGTACCGGAAGATACACCGCTCGAAATTCTGCTTGCCCCCGTAGCATGCGTATATATATCGCTCGTCAGCGGCGACTGCCGGACCTACTGTGCGGTCGGATGGATAGTCTGCCATGGTGTCCCATTGGTTTGTGGCAGGAGTCCATCGCCACCATTGTCGTATATAGGTGCTGTCAATCAGCACTTTGCCGTTCATCCCCAACCCCATATATACCTGATCGCCTACCGTTGCGGCGCGTGGACGGATGCAGGGCTTGAGTGCCGTTTCGCCTAAATCGCTCCATTCGTCTCTCTGCGGGTCGTAGCAATAAAGGTGGTTAGTGGGCGTATGGCTGTTGGTTCGGCCGCCGATGACATAACCCTTCCCTTCATAGGCAAAGCACCCTGCCGAACTGATCGCAACGGGAGCTTCGCTGCATCTCTCTATGCTTCGAAGATCCTCCGTTATGTCCGGTTGTCCGCACGAACAAAGCACAACGGATGCCAGTAACACTATATAATTTTCAATTCTCAATCTACCCTTGTCTTTTTCTTTAACTCGAAATCACGGCCGAGATAGTTCTGCCTTACGATCGGGTTGGCGGCTAACTCTTCCGGCGTGCCGTGGAAGAGGATCTTGCCTTCAAATAGCAGGTACGCGCGGTCGGTGATCATCAGTGTCTCGTCCACGTTGTGGTCCGTGATCAGAATACCAATATTCTTGTCCTTCAGCCGCCAGACTACATCTTGGATCTCCTGTACCGCAATCGGATCGACGCCTGCGAATGGCTCGTCCAGCATTACGAATTTCGGCTCGATAGCCAGGCACCGTGCGATCTCGGTTCTTCTTCGTTCGCCGCCGCTCAGCCGGTCGCCGAGGTTATTGCGCACGTGGGCGAGGTTGAACTCCTTGATCAGCTGCTCTAATTTCTCCTCCTGGTATTCTTTGGGAAAATCGGTCAGTTCCAGCACGGCGCGGATGTTGTCCTCTACGCTCATCTTGCGGAACACACTCGCTTCCTGCGGCAGATAGCCGATACCCATCTTCGCGCGTTTGTACATCGGGAAGGTTGTGATATCTTGATCGTTCAGAAATATCCGTCCGTTATTGGCGGAGATCAGACCGGTTGTCATGTAGAAGGTCGTGGTCTTGCCGGCGCCGTTTGGACCTAACAAACCTACGATTTCGCCTTGTGTCAGCTCGATAGACACATCGTCCACTACGGTGCGCTTGCCGTATTTCTTGATCAGATGTTCTGTCCGTAATCTATCCATAAATTACTAAATGGTAAATGAACAAATGGTAAATTAGTCGTCCAAGACAACCATTACCGGACAATGGTCCGAATGCACTGCCTCCGTTAAAATCTTGGCGTCTTTGAGTCTCGGCCGCAGACTCTCGCTCACCCAGTGGTAATCGATCCGCCATCCTACGTTGCGTTCTCTTGCTCCGGCGCGCCAGCTCCACCAGCTGTACCGCTCTGCGCTCTGGTCGAACACACGGAACGAATCTACCAATCCGCTTGCTTCCCATCGGTCCATCCATTCCCGCTCTTCCGGCAGGAATCCCGACACACCTGTCTGGCGTTCCGGATGATTGATGTCGATCGGCTTGTGGCAGATGTTATAGTCGCCGCATATCACGATGTTCGGCCGCTCTTTGCGCAACTCGTTCACCCATACCAGGAAATCTTCCAGAAACTCCATCTTGAACTCTTGACGGATATCTCCTGTCGTGCCGCTGGGGATATAGGCATCTACGATGGTCAGGTCCCCGAAATCGGCACGCAGCACACGTCCCTCGCGGTCGTATTGGGGCATTCCCATGCCTGCGACTACTTTGTCCGGCTCTTGCTTGCTGAAGATACACACGCCCGAATACCCTTTTTTCTCTGCCGAGTGGATATAACTGTGATAACCCAACTCCTGCATCGCCATCACATCGATCTGCTCCGGCTGGGCCTTGCTCTCTTGGATGCAAAACACATCGGGTTGCTCCACCGCCAACCAGTCGAGCAACCCTTTGTTGATAGCTGAACGGATGCCGTTCAAGTTATAACTGATGATTTTCATAAATTAGTGGAGCAGTGCTCCGATAATATTATATTCCTTGCCTCCGCGGATGATCACCACCTGACCGTCACGGATGATCTTTCTGGCTTTTTCTTCTCCGTCCTGTACAGTCTCTACATCTAATAGTATCTCCTCGCCGCCACCGTTGACATCAAAGGTGATAATTCCGTCTTTGAGATCAATATTGGTCACTTGGTAGTTCGTGATCTTGGTGAACGAGGTCGCGCCGTCCGGATATGCATCGGTTATTTTACCCCTATTACTGGTATTCGTTTTTGCCTCCATAAGATCCACTCCCATAGCTGAGGCTGAGTTATTCACTTGGTTGTACATCCAGTTGGTGCGGTTATAACTGATCTTGGTAATCAGCAAGCCTTCTCCGGGCAGATATTTGTCCCACCCCTTCTTCTGGCGGTTTTCCAATAAATAGAATGTCTTCGGTGTAGGGTTCAGTACATTGCTTACGTTGGTTCCGTTGGCAGTCAGCAATACAGCCGCTTTCGAGTCACTCAGATCCGGCAGTACCACTGAAGCAGCATCGCTGATAAGGGTGGGAGTGATCCACCCCATGAACCAACGCTCGTAAGCCGAATAGTTGGGTGGTGTATTTCCATTGTTGTTGTACGGCCCGTAGTCCATGACATCCCATTCACACAACGTGTGCAGCCCTTTCCAACTATACTCATCGTTGGTCTCATAGAAATCCGGCAAGCCCATCACGTGGCTGAATTCATGGCAAAATGTAGCGATACCGGTGCGTTTGCCTGTTTGACCGTCAATCTCATTCAGACAGCAGTAATGATCAATCGTCTTGCCGTCAAGTTTGAATTGCATGTTGGTGTAACTCAAATCGTATTGGTGCGGCCAGATAGTGGTACTGGTTCCGCCGTCAGCTTCTCCTTTACCGGCGTAGAGGATGACAACCCAATCCACCTTACCGTCATTATTGAAATCGTACTGGCTGAAATCTGCGCCTAATGAGTCGTGCGCTATTTTGCAGGCTTCTGCTACCAATTCATCGGCGTGTTGGTCATTTCCACTGTAATCGTTTTTTCCATAGTAGGCAGCGGTCTTGCTTACCTTCACGGGACCGATTACATCGATGTCCAGATCGTATGTTCCCCAACTCTGGTCAAGGAAATACCGACGGATAGAACCCGTGGCTCCGTTGTAAGTGTAAGTATCGCCTTTGGCCCATTGTGTCATATCCTCATTGCTGCTTTGAAAAGCCTTGTCGCTATAGCTGACAAGGATCACAGCACCGCGCGGAGATAGCAAACGATCTACTCCTGTCTCTTGTCGTTGCTGTTGGATACGGCGTTGTTGGATACGTGCTTTTCCTTTTGTCTTGCGAACGGCTTTAGCCTCTTCGCTCAGCGGAAGAAGCGTCTCTTCGTCCAACCAGTTGCCTTCTGCATCGGTCATGTAGTGAAAACTCTCATCTCCATGCAGATACACCACTTTCTCTGTGCCGTCTGCGGCTGTCCGGACGATACCATCACGGCGCGCCGGCATGGCCATTGCACTCACTGCAATAGCGCAAATAATCAAAATCGCAAAAATCTTTTTCATAATATGATAAATAATAACTTTATTTCGTTTATTGAACCAATGACCGATCACAGCCCCTTTTTCACTCCGTGCTTCTCCAGCCACCGTTTCTCGCATTTGCTGCGTTTCTCGGCGTTATGTGCTTTGCGGCATCCCACAACAACCGTGCCGTTCTTCTTCGTCTTGGCGTATTTCAGCCATCCGTTTTTGCTCTCCATGATCTGCCATCCGTCCTCGGTCATCATCCAGTGCTGACGCTCGTCTCCGCGCAGATAGGTCCGCAGGGTGTCGCCGTTCGGCTGAACGCGCTCGATCAACCCTCTGTATGCCGGCACTCTCGCCGGACCTTTTGCCTGTCCTTGAGCCCATAATCCAATACTCATCAAGCCCATTAGGGCTACTAAAATCTTCTTCATATTGTTTAAATTTTCTATTTTGTCTTTCAATCCGTAGGACGGTCTTACAGCGCAGCGGTCCTACAGTGCAACGGTCTTACAGCGCAGCGGTCTTTATTTTCTTGAACAGCTCACTGGCGAACACGAAATCATTCAGTGCCTCGTTCTCGCTCGTTATGATCTCATGCCGGCTGCCCTGCCATTCCTTCTTGCCGCCTTTCAAAAAGACGATATTGTCGCCGATCTCCATGATCGAGTTCATGTCATGGCTGTTCACCACCGTGCATATGTTATACTCCCTCGTGATGTCTCGGATCAGCGCATCGATCACCAGACTGGTCTTCGGATCCAGACCCGAGTTGGGCTCGTCGCAGAACAGGTATCTCGGCTCTAACACGATCGCCCGTGCTATCGCCACACGTTTCTGCTGACCGCCGCTGATCTCGCTGGGCATCAGGTGCCATACGTGCTCCGGGATCTCTACGCGCCGCAAGCAGAACTCCGCACGCTCCCGCATCTCCTCGCGGCTCTTATGGGAGAACATCTCCAACGGAAACAGCACGTTCTCTATCACGCTCATCGAGTCGAACAGTGCCGATCCCTGAAACAGCACGCCTACCTCGCGGTGCAGCAGCCGGATATCTTTGTTGCGCATCTCCGCCAGGTCGCGACCGTCGTATAGGATCTGTCCGTGGTCCAAGTTATGCAGACCGATCAGGCTTTTCAGCAATACGGTCTTTCCGCTTCCTGACTGTCCGATGATCATGTTCACTTCTCCGTCCCGCATCTCCGCACTCACATGATCCAGCACCACATTCCCCTCAAAACTCTTTACTATATCTTTTACTTCTATCATCTAAAAAACGTATATTGTTTCTTTGTCGTAATAGTATCGTTCAATCTGTGCCTTTGGGCTGGCTCCGAAATTAACCAGCAAAGCCATAGTCCATCCCGTAGCACGAAGGTATCCCAATGTCTGGTAACGCTCTTTTTCTGTCAGACTGCTTAATGCCTTGCACTCAATGATAATATTTCCTTTCTCGCTCTCCACAACCAAATCCATTCGGAGATGGCTTTTCATCTCTTTTCCTTTGTAAACAGGGTGGTATTCTTGTTCTTTATGGATGGTGTAACCGTTTGTGCTTAACTCTGTAGCCAATGCTTCCTGATAGATATATTCCGGCAAACCTGCGCCCAATAGATTATGTACTTCTTGCATGCAACCGATTATTCCATAGCATAACTCTTTCAATTCCTGCCGTTTTGGCTCCTCCACAATCCGAATACTTGTCCTCTCTTTCGTTTCCATTTTTTTATTTATCTTATTTGTTATTTTTCTTATTTTCTTTTATTTTTGTAAGCAGCTAATCGGGCGCCATCTACTTCTTCTCAGTCGTCTGTAATTATTATTTTTCTTATTTTCTTTTATTTTTGTAAGCAGCCATGTTGCCGCCCCTTGGGGCGCCAACGAGCGGAAAGGATTAGTAAGGCGCGTATTGAGCTTGCTCAAAGACGCGAATTAGTAGTCGTTTACGCTCAAGGCCGCATAGGCCAAAATGGCTGCGCATTTTCGATTTATAATTCACAGCAGCAACTTACTCAGCACCAGGTCTAAAAACAATATCATGATATTGCTATTGACGACAGCATTCGTACTCGCCCTTCCCACTTCCAGCGCTCCGCCGCGCACATTGTATCCGTAATAACTCGCCATGCTGGTAATCACGAACGCAAACACCAGACTCTTGATGATCCCGTACCACACGAAATACGGATTGAACGCATACTGCACGCCCACCAGATAGTCGTGGACCGTGATGATATCCGTGAACGCACCTACCGCCCAGCCGCCTGACAGACCTACCGCTGTGGAGATGATCACCAGCATCGGCATCATCGTCACAAACGCCATGATCTTCGGCAGAATCAGATAATTGGCGCTGTTCACGCCCATGATCTCCATCGCGTCAATCTGTTCGGTGATACGCATCGTGCCGATCTCCGAAGCGATGTTCGAACCCACTTTGCCTGCCAGAATCAAACAAAGAATAGTGCTCGAGAACTCCAGCAGCAGCGTCTCTCTTGTCAGCAGACCTACGGTGTAGGTCGGCAGCAGCGGGTTCTCCGTGTTCGTCTTCGCCTGAATGGTCAGAATAGCACCGATAAAGACGGAGATGATCAGCACGATCGGCAGACTCTGCAATCCCTGTTTCTCCAGCTCCCTGCTGAACTGCCTCCAGAACATCCGCTGACGGTCGGGCAGTCGCAGCACCCGTCCCATCAACAGAACATACTCACCTATGTGTTGTAATATTCGCATCGTTTAATGTCTTTTGATTTCTCACCTTCTATTTTGAATGATCCGCCGTGGTCTATTTTTCTTATTTTCTTATATTTTTGTAAGCAGCCCATCGACGCCTATTGAGGCGTTTGATGGTGCCCAAGGGCATGAATGGCGGCAGGAAACTCGTTTACTGACCGGCATACAGGGGCTTGGGCGCGAGAGCCATCAGGCTCGGTAGGCTGCGCATTTTCGATTTCTAAAACATCTTATCTTACTTCCACACCCTGCGCATTGTAAACCTTGCCGTTTCGCTCAATCAGCAGCACACCGTTTCGGATCACTTTCTGACTTCTGACTTCTGACGGCTGAAGGCTCTCAATCCCTGTCGGCGCAAACGCCTGACCTTCGATCACCACGTTCTTCACGCAGATATACTTGCCGCTTCCGCTGGTGTTCTCGTGCCACGGCAGGATACGTATATGCAGCGTCTCGCCTGCCGCGATCGTTAGCATCGGCGTCAGTTCCAGCCCGATCATAGGAGCACCCGGATTGCCGTTTTTCGGACCGATACTCGGCAGCGCTACAGCCGACACCTCGTAGATCGTCTCTACATCCGTGAACGCCTCGCCGAAACCGCTGTTCACATGACATTTCATCGCTGCGGTGGAGTAGGCGCCTAACTCCATTCCTACCTTCGTGATCCGTACATCCATCGTCGCCGGAGCCGTCAGCGCAAAATCGATATAACGGCCCGGGTTCTCGTCGATCTCGTCTGTCGGCCAGTTGGTCTTCTTGCCGCTGTCATCGGCGTTGTGGAAACGGATCACACTCGTCTGGCTGCCGTCCACACCCGTTGCATCGTTCTTCATGTCGGTCGCAACCATATGACTCATCGTCATCTCTACGCTCAGCGGACCCTCCACCGCCGCTTCGCCGGCTTTGGTATGATCCGTCAGAGCCCAACGGGCGCTCACCGCACTGCCGCCGGACAGCGAGATAACCGTTGCCGTCACAGGCACTTCAATGCTCTTCTCGCCGGAAGTCACAGTGATCTTGTCGTTCTGCGCACCCTCGCCGGTGTAGCTCACGCGCACATATATCTTTTGGAATAAGGTGCTGCCTGCGTAGCTCACACTCGCCGTTTTGCCGTAGTTCTCTTTGTCTGTCGAGATCGTCAGATCGCCTGTCGCACTCAGCGTAACGGTTCCGCTTGCCGGCTCCAGACCGAAGCCCGTCAGCAGGAACTCTTTGTTCTGCGCAATGCCGCTGTAGGTCTCGCCGATCTCTATCGCGTTCGGACTTGCACTGATCGATGTCGGGATCTCGATATAATCCGCTAAGATTCCGGCGTCTTTCATCATCTGCGCCGCCATCCGCGCAATCAGATTGGCTCCCATCGCGTTCGTATGCGTCTGGTCTTTTTTCCCCGGCTCTTTGTCTACGAACATCAGACTCAGGCACTGCGCTTCGCCGTACGACAGATAGAGGTCTCTCGTCGCTTCTGTCATGTTCAGGAACGGAACACCTTTCTCTTTCGCTACCTCGCGCATCGCGTGTACATAACTCATCGTCGAGTCGCCTTCAGGCAGACTCTGGTCTTTGTACAGCACTCCGTCCTCTATTTTCCAGAACTTGTCGCCCAGGTCGTGCTGGCCGTTACGGCGGATCGTGTTCCCGCTGAAATAGGCACGGCATATCGGAGCCATCAGAATAGGATTGACCCCTTTCTCGCGTGCCTCGTCCACAAACTTACGCAGATAATCGCGATAGGTCGTCTGCGGATTCGTTCCGCGCGCATCCGTCGGTGCAGGCAGATTGTTTGCTGCGCAATAGGCGGCGTACTCTAAATTGTCCGTTCCGTAGGTCACCGTTCCTTCGTCATTGTGCGCAAACTGGATGATCAGGTAATCGCCTGCGCTCATCTGGCTCTTCACACTCTCCCAGTAAGCCGCACCCGTGTAGAAACTGCGGGTGTCCGAACCTGATTTGCCGCGGTTGTTCACCGTTACGTACTCCGGATTGAAGAACGAACCCAGATACGTTGCCCAGCCGCGTTTGTCCGTGGCACTCTCGTTGTAACTCTCCATCGTGCTGTCGCCGATAGTGTGTACTTTTACGGCGCCCTGCGCCATCGGCAGAACCATTACTGCTGCCGCCAGAATCGCTAAAATCTTTTTCATGTAATCTAAAGTGTTATTTCATGTCTATATCTTTCTTCTTTCTACTTTGATCAGCTCACCGCAGTCTTTCTACTTTGAGCGGCTTGCCGTGGTCTTTCTTACCCCGCATCGGAATCCCGCCGTGCCTTTACCGTATCCTACCTATACCTATAATATATAAATTATATATTATCCTGTGATTTTTATAAACTTCCGAATAAATGTCTTAATTATCGGTTCTCCCATTTCACTCTCATTTCCCTATATATCCCGCCTTCGCATGCCTGTACGTGCATGCGGGAGTGAAAAAGTGTGCAAAGGTACAAAAAATATTTGACATATGCAAATTTTATTCCATTTTTGCTCTTAGATAGGCGTTTTTTCTCCGTTGAAAGTGTCTTTTTGTCTATCCGCATAAGGTGACCGCATGGCGAAAAATTGACTTTTTTTGTGGAATTTCACCTTTTTTGTACCATAATATTTGCACATATGCGCGAAAAACTATATCTTTGCATCGATTTTGCAAACTACACTTGGCAAAATAGCTCAAGCTATATAATAAACCCAAAATTTTCGTTTAACTTAAAAACACAAAACACATGAAAAAATTATTCACATTAGCCGCTGCCGTCCTGGCAAGTTTCACCCTCTGGGCTGCAGACGAGACCGTTTTTTTGTGGCAGTATGATGGTTCTTCCACTTATGGTGACGGAGCCAACAACGGCGTTTTCGAAGTATCGCCTGCTGCTTCGACAGGCTCCATTGTTTTCGTTACTTACGAGAAAAAGAAAACATCTGCTGATGGCACAAGTGCATACGATGATGCAGTTACCGATGCAGACCTGAAGCCTGAAATCACTAAAGTCTGCAAACTGGGTAACAACGGTGCTCACATGCGTATTTCTCTGACATCCGGTAACTTCTTGGCCGGTGATATTGTTTACATTTGCGGTTACAAGGATTTTATCGTATCCACCTCTGCAGATCCCACATCCACATCTAAAATTACTTCAGAATCCGGTGGCGCTACAATCATTGCCGCATCGCTTGCCACGGGTAGTGAGAAGGGAAAATGCAATGTCGGTTCGGTAACACTTCCTGAAGATTTCGCAGAAACAAATGAAATTTACATCTCTCGTGCAAATGGTGCTTCTGCTGGTATTGCTGCAATTAAAGTTGTTCGTCCTCAAACTTGCACCGATCCGAAGGCAAGTTTGACACTGGCTTATACTGTCGGTTTTGTAGGTGACCCTTCGAAAATCACTTTCTCTTCGGAGAACACCAACGAAGTTACTTATACGGTTACATTGGATGGTGTAACAGCCGTTGCCGGTACAGATTATCGCATCAATGAGTACGGAGTATTCTTCGGCAACAAAGCCGGTGAGTTCGTTATCACCGCCAGCCAGCCAGCCGATGAGGCAGGTCACTGCGCCGTAGAGGAGAGCGCAACATACACCGTTAGCGTAGCAGCTCCTGTTACCAAGTTTACCATTGATGCTCCCGCTACCGCTCACATCGGCGAGGAAGTAACTATCACACTGAAAGATTTCGATGCAACACCGACAGAGATTCGTTGGTATACGACTAATGGCGACTTGGTTGAAATAGCTGAAGCTGCAAACAAGACTTCTTATTCTTTTACTCCCTCGGCTGAAGGTATATATCAATTTGTGATTAGCGCATGGAACCAATTCAACACTATAGGTGATGATGAGGCATTCTCTGCACATGCTATTACTGTTGCCGTTGGCACCGATGCTACTCTGAGCGACCTCAAAGTAAACGGTACTACCGTTGCTGAGTTCGCAGCAGACAAGCTTGAGTACAATCTCGGCGATTTTGGCGTTTATGAGGCTCTGAATGTTGAAGCTGTCGCTACCGATGCTCCTTATGCAACCGTAGAGATCGTTGATGACAAAGCCGGCAAAGTAACTGTAACCGTTACCGCTGAGGACAAAGAGACAACTACAGAGTATGTGCTCAATTACAACCGCGCTGCCAAAACCGAACTCGTGGCTATCGATGGTGATACCGAGTGGGATTGGGCTGAAGCAGGTGCTAAAGTTGCAGAGAATACAGGTCTGCCTGCACGTGACGAGTGGTTCAACTTTGCTGATCTGCTGACAACGCCGGGCGAGAACTTCAAAGCTGCTTCGCTTGAGGGTATGCTGCAGTTCGCTAACCGTGATAACAACAGTTATGCACAAGGTCACAAACTCCGTTTCGTGACTACCGTAGCAGGTAAAGTAACCGTTGTATTCAGCAATACGGGTAAGAAAGATGTGATTCGTGACTTGTTTATCAATGGTGTTGACACTGAGGTGGGAAGCAAGAGTACGGATAAGGTTACGGCAGAGAATGTTGCTGTAGAGGCTGGTGAGGTGCTTATCGAAGGTAAGGAAATGTTGGATCCGATTGTTGACAACATGCTCCGCTTCTATAAGGTTACTTTCGTTGCGGATAAGGGTGACGAAACCGCTATCGACAACACCGATGCTACCGTAAAGGCTACAAAGCGTGTTATCAACGGTGTGCTCTTCATCGAGAAGAACGGCGTTCTCTACAACGCACAGGGTGCAGTCGTAAAATAATCCGGATTTCGGAAATATAGCACTCTATTACAAAAAAATGACATGCGCGCTTGCGTATGTCATTTTTTTGTTGTACCTTTGCACCCGATTTTTTGAATTATGATGATCTCTCGTAAATATGTTTTTGTCTTCGCTGCGCTGCTGCTGGCTGCGGAAGCGATAGCCGCCCCGCGAACGCTGCAGAGCGATCCGCAGGTCACGATCGCCTTTGAGGGTTTCCCTTATAAATCAACTGCTTGCGACCCTCCGCTTTTTGTGGTCGGCTCGTCCTACACCCTCCCGGATTTCCGCCCGCAGAAAGACGGCAAAACCCTTTACGCATGGGCGTACAACGAACAGAACTACCTCCCCGGTGCAACCTTTACGGTGCCGGAGACGGATGTTCTCTTCACGCCCGTCTGGGATGCCCCTTCCGCGCTCGATCCCGTGATCGCTGATCCTGCGCACCCTGCCCCTGCTGTCAAGATCCTGCGGAACGGCCAACTCCTCATCCTCCGCGACGGCACATTGTACAACGCCCAAGGAAATACCATTCCTCAGTTAAACCTATGAAATATAGAACGAAATGAAAAAACTCCTCTCCATACTAACCCTCGCCCTCGCGGCTGCAACAGTTTTCGCCGTCCCTGCACGCCGCGGATGGCAGACGCGTATCCAGCCGGACGGCTCTTCCGTCGAGGTACAGCTCTTCGGCGATGAGTTATATCATTATATGGTTAACCGCTCCGGTCAGCAGATAGTGGAGAAGGACGGTTTTTATGTCCCTGTCGGACAGGCGCCTACGCGCGCTCAGGCTTGCGCCAGACACGAAGAAGCACGCGCCGCACGCAAGCCTCAGGTGGTGGGACTCAAACCTAACCTTGCCCCGAAAGGAGTGGTCATTCTCGCGAATTTCAAGGATCAGGCTATGGATCCGGCGCATGACTTGGCGGTCTTTCAGGAACTCTGCAATGCCGGGCACTGCACCGTCAATACTTACGAGGGCGTCAGCTATCCTTCGGCAGCGCAGTATTTCGCGGATCAGTCCAACGGTGCTTACCGTCCGCAGTTCGATGTCTTCGGACCCGTCACCCTCAGCCGCGACATGGCGTATTATGGTACGGATGCAGGCAGGGAAGGCAACGATCAGCACGCCGCAGACGCTGTGGCGGAAGCATGTATCTTGGCCAACGCCCAATATACCATTAACTGGGCGGACTATGACTCGGACAACGACGGAGAGGTCGATTTTGTCTATCTCATCTTCGCCGGAAAAGGACAGGCGGACGGCGGAGCCGCCACAACGATCTGGCCTACCGCATGGACGCTCAATGCCGCTTATATATACGGCTCTTGCACCTACACGGCGACGGAACGGATACTGGGCGGCAAACGCATCAATAACTATGCCTGCTCCGGCGAACTCGCTTCTGACGGCTTCTCGGGCATCGGTACACTCTGCCATGAGTTCGGCCATGTGATGGGGCTTGCTGACCTCTACGACACCAGCTATGGCGTCAATTACGATAAATTCCTTACGCCTAATAACTGGGATATCATGGATATCGGCTGTTATTGCGGTGGAGGGCATTGTCCGCCTAACTATAGTATCTGGGAGAAAGCCTTCATGGGGTGGGAGACTCCTGTCAATCCCGGTTACGAAGGTCAGATCCTGACGCTGCAGCCGAACGGCGCTGAGGGCTATGCCGGTTATCAGATCAACGCTTCCGGCGTGCAGCAGCCGGTCACTACCGAAGGACTCAATTACTATATTGAGAACCGTCAGCAGACGGGCTGGGACACCTTCGTTCCGGCGCACGGACTGCTCCTCTGGCGTGTGGATTTCCATTCCTCGGCATGGGTAGGCAACAAACCCAACCATTCCTCCACTACCGATTCGCCTCATATGACCATCATCTCTGCCGATCCGGATAGTATCATCGGGTACGGCCCTGCTTCAACTGCTAACACTTTCCCCGGTTCCTCGTCCGTCACTTCGTGGACAGGCATCCCCGGCAAACCCCTTCTGGACATCCGCGAGAACGACGGAGTCGTCTCGCTTACCTATATCTACAACCCCAATGATTATGTCGTTTCTTGGGTGGTGAATGGTCAAACGATAGAAAAACGCTCCTATGCCCTGGACGGTTCGGAGGCGCTGCGCCTTCCTGAAGTACCCGTCACTCCGTGTGACGGCAAGACTTTCATCGGCTGGACCACCCGCTCCGACTGGACCGATCCCTTCCGCACACCCGAAGACCTGTTTGTCACCCTTTCCGATCTCCGGAGTCTCACGAACACCTCGGATACCTCGGACATCTCGGACACCTCGGACACCTCGGACACCTCGGATTCCTCCGTCCTCGTCACTCGGTCTGTTACCTACTACGCTGTCTTTGAATAACTTATAACCTATGCATCCCTTTCTTTCCCGCCTCACAATGAAACATTTCCCGACAATGAAAAGACGATCCTTCACCCCCCTGATCCTCACCCTCTTCTTTCTTTCAGGTCTCTCTTCCTTTTCAGGCTTATCCCCCTTTTCGGGCTTATCTCCCGTTTCGCCCGAATCCCTTTCGTCCGCATCCCTCCACGCCGCCGAGATCTCGCATAATTTTCATGCAAGAAGTGGTAGCATGATTTTTAATTCGCCTGCATATACCAGAGGAACGATTCCTCCTGACTCAACATATGTGTGTTCGGGCGGTTCTGCAAAATTTGGTCTTAAATCTAAACTCATTTGTGCATTTATAGAAGGAGAAGGGGCTCAAATGACCACCCCTAAAATTGACGATCTGGATAGTATATACATAGATTTGTTGTCTGCCGGTGATTATCGTGTAGCGGTGTATATATCAGAAGATGGTGAAAATTGGGGAGATTCAATCTCCGTAAAAACCCCTATGGCAGGTGTCGGAGTGCGGACTGTGAAATTACCATATAAAGGAGATTATTATATTAAAATAGCGCGTGTGAACAATAATTTTTACATCCGTCAGATTAAGTACATTACCAACCCAACCCCGGAACCCGACCCCGGATCATGTAATTGTTTTAGATACATAGCCCCGTAACCCGCATGGTATTTTCATTATTTTGTAAGCGGAGCGCATTTTTGTAAGGCGGAAGTACGGCATTGAGCCGGACCGTGTAAAAGCGGGCGAAGGCGGTCGTTGAGTTTGCTCAAAAGAGCGACTTTGAACGGTTATACGAAGGCTCATAAAGAGCCGCACCGCCGCATTTTCGTTTTAAAAACAAATAGAACTTGAAGATAGATAACGACATATTAATCCCGGAACTGGCGCGCCTGCTCTCAGAAGGCAAGGAAGTGCGTTTTACGCCTTCCGGCGTGAGCATGCGGCCGTTCATCGAAGGAGACCGTGACAGCGTCATCCTGGCGCCTTTGGCGCGCCCTGCGCGCCGCGGAGACATCTTATTGGTGCGAGTACCTGCGCCTGCGCGGTACGTGCTCCATCGCCTGATCCGTATTGAGCGGGACGCCTCCGGCGCGGAGACGCTGGTTCTGCAGGGAGACGGAAACCTCTGCGGAGAAGAGCGTTGCCGGCGCGAAGATGTCATCGGGATCGTTATGAGGATAGAGACCCCTTCCGGCAAACGGAAAGCGCCCTGCCGCATCTGTTTCTGGCGCACGCAGCCTGCCCGTGGCCGCCTCTGGCATGCTCTCCTGCCCTGCCGTCCCTTCCTCCTCAAACTCTACCGCCACACCATCCTCAAATGGCGCTACAAATAGAATAATAACACTAAAAAAATAGCATTATGAAAACGATTGAAGGTTTTAAACTTCGCAAGTTAGGCGATGAATACATCTTGGTCGGCGAATCGATGGCGCTGATCAATTTTAACAAAATGATCACCCTCAATGAGACCGCAGGCTTCCTCTGGCAGCAGGCGGAGCAACTCTCTCATTCCCAGGGCGCTTTCTCTGCCTCCGAACTGGCAAAAGCCCTCTGCGAGGAGTACGATGTCTCGCCCGAACAGGCACTTGCGGATGTCACTTCCACTATCGCCTCCTGGTCCTCCGCCGGCGTAGTGGAGTAAAACGCGTTCCGTAGTAATCTGCGGATAAGTAATAATCGTTCCGTACGAATGTACGGATAAGAACAGGACCATCACGGGACCATGTCCTGACGACGACCTGAGAAAGTACGAATCAGAACAAAAGAACAAATCAGGAAGGTGTGCCAATTTTGGCACACCCTCTTTTTATATTAGAATTGGTAATTTGGGACTTTTGTAATCTATAGTTGTCAAAAACGCGCTAACTGCCTAATAATGACTATATTAGAACATTAAAACATGCAAAATTTTAAGAAACGACTATTCCTTATTATTATTCGCGCGTGTAAAGGGGGTGAAAATTTGCGTGTTTCAAATAAAAATATTAATTTTGCAACTGATTTTGCGCCTCTTTATTTTGAATTGATGCTAAAATACTTAAAAATCGTACATTCCTGCAAAATAGAAAGATTGTAAGCACAAAAGATATGTCGCAACAGGAAGCCATAAAATTATTTGATAGCAAACGGATACGCACTGTTTGGGATGAAGAGCAAGAGAAATGGTTCTTTTCAATAGTAGATGTCATTGCTGTACTTACGGAGAGTGCAAATCCACGTACTTATTGGAAGGTTCTGAAAAATCGGCTTGCGAAAGAGGGAAATGAGTCGGTTACAAATTGTAACCAACTGAAATTGCAGGCTGCGGATGGTAAAAAATATCTTACAGATGTAGCGGATACAGAGCAAATATTGCGATTGATACAATCTGTTCCGTCCAAGAAAGCAGAGCCGTTCAAGTTGTGGTTAGCCCGTGTGGGACAAGAGCGATTGAACCAACTGCAAGATCCGGAGTTGAGTATTCAGCAAGCGTTGCGCGATTATAAACGCCTCGGTTATTCGGATAACTGGATTAACCAACGCCTCAAGAGTATAGAGATTCGCAAGGACTTAACCGACCAGTGGGATCAACATGGGGTGCAGGAAGGACAACAATATGCTACACTAACGGATATTATTTATCAAACATGGTCTGGCAAGACAGCACGCGAGTATAAGAAGTTTAAGGGGTTGAAGAAAGAGAACTTGCGAGACAACATGACTAATGAGGAATTGGTGTTGAATATGTTAGCTGAACTTTCTGCAACGAGTATCACTCGCGCCAAGAATCCGGAAACGTTGGAGGAAAATAAACAATGCGCTAAAGAAGGTGGAGATGTGGCACGCGTGGCACGCGAAGAGTTGGAGGCTAAAACCGGTAGAGAAGTGGTAAGCCAATTAAGTGCCAAACGCTTCTTTGAAGCACAGCAACCGAAATTAAATTTGCCGGAAGGCGAGAATGATAAAGAAAAATAACAGACAACATAGCAAACTTAAGGAACAACAAAAATAGAATGGTATGAAAAAGATGAGTTTTGAAAGTATATTCAATTGGCTGTACGCCAAAACGCTTGACCGAGCGACGAATCACTCTGTCTATCGTCCCGTATCCGTCTCGTATATGTCTCGTATTTCGCTAATAGCCCTTCTGCTGCTTGTTTTGGGCGGATGGAATAGCGAAGCGTGGGGTGGGCTCGTGACGCCATACGCAAAAGTGATAGCAAATTCAGTACCTAATACAGATGGCTATGTCTATGTCGGTACCGATTCAGAATGCTCAAGTAGTAATGCGACCAAGACTTCTGATGACGCGACAAATAGTGGAAATATATCTTGGAATGATGGAGATGTTGATTTTTGGCTTTGTGCTAAAGCGAAAGATGGATATGGATTTTCAGGATGGAGACCCCAAGGAGGATCTATTATATCTGGTTCAACTGCTGTTCCCTATAAAATAACTGTAAATGGTGGAGAGCGTGATAGAAGCGGTAGTCTTTGGTCTGGGTATACATATACAGTAAAGTCGCAATATACCTATACATACGAAGCTATATTTGAAGCAATTACGGTAAGTTCTGCCGGTAATGCAGATGCAATTTCTTTCAATCATCCGGAGACGAAAACGGTAACATTGAAATTTCCTGTTTCTAGTTTTGCGGATGAGACAGCGGATTTTAATAAGCCTACCTCTTCCGGTAATGGGTGGAAAGTTACTTCTTGGAGTCTTAATACATCAACTCATGAAGTAGAAGTTGTTTGCTCTTTTACTGCAAATGCTGACACCGCAAAAGGCGATTATGAGGCAACCATTACACTGAAAGCAAAAAGCAATAACTCCAATACAGGTACGGTGAAAGCGAGTGTGGATTTGACTCCGACGCTGACTTATAATAATACGACATTGGATGTTTCGGTTAGTGATGCAGATAAGACCACTTTAGATGTTACTTCATTGCTGACGGCATATAAAGGAGCGGATAATGTTGCAGGTGATGGCGCGATTACTTATGCACTAAAATCCACCAGTTCTGTTGCTTCTGTAACATCTGCCGGTGTTTTCTATGCAAAAGCATTGGGAACATACACCATTGTGGCCACTGCTGCAAAAGGTCGTTATTATGCTAAGACAGCGGAGTTTACTATAACTGTTAATAAGCGCACCCCGACATTTGAGTGGTGGAATGCGAATGGAGCGACACATATTTATGCGAGTGATGTGTTGGAGAATGTGGCACAGGCGAAGTATAATGAGAATAATGTGGGTGGATTGAAATATAGTTATGAGTCCAACAAAGGAATCGTAGTAGTAGACGGCACTACTTTACGAGTGCAAAATGCAGGATTCACAGAGGCTACAGAAGTGACAATCAGTGTTGCTACGGAGGAGACGAATTATTATAAGGAAGGATCGGATACACATACCTATTTGATTGAACCGAAAGCAACGCCAGAGCTCTGGCTGAATGAGACAATAAACTTGCCGGCTGATCCTGTTCAAGAGCTGCATTTGTTGGTCGGCGAGACGGCAACGATGCGTTTCGTGAATACGGATGAGAGCAATAATCGCTTTACTTACCCGACGAATCCGACTTATGTGTCGTATGCACATAATAGTAGTGAACATACAGGTGTCATTACGGCTGTTAAGGCAGGTGATGAGGAGATTCAGTTCCACCAAACCGGTACAACCACTATCTTTGATCATTTACGAAAAATCCATGTATATGTGAGCAAGCATGATGTGAATCTGGCTACAACGCTGGATGGCGGTACATGGAAAGTGGATAGCATTTATGACGGTGCTGTTTATTCGATTGTTACGCCGACGGGTGATCAGCCTGCATTGAGCGAAGTGAGTGTGACCTCTTCGAACGAAGCCGTATTGAAAAAAGTTGATGGTCATTGGAAAGCCGTTGGAGAGGGAGAGGCCACGCTGACTATTTCGCACCCGAATACGAATGATTATTGGGCAGGTCAGACGGTAACGGCTACTATTACGGTCGTAAAACATACGCCGAAGTTCACATGGCATTTGCCTGCAAAGGTGAACTATAACCGATCATTTGCAGAACCGGTAAGTTCAACTAATACAGATGAGGGATGTACCTTTACGTACGAGTCCAATAATAAAGCGGCTATCAATTATGTGAATGGCGCATTGAAGACTTTTGAGAAGACGGCAAACAATGTTGCCATCACCGTAACTCAAGCCGGCAACTATAAATGGGCGGAACATTCTGAGACTTTCTATGTGAATGTAGAGAAGTTGGCGAACCATGTGGAGTTGACGGTAAACAGCCAAGCAATTTACAACGCCGTATATAGTAATAATAGCGGAGAAGTGTACTATGATGCAACCAGCGGAATCCGTTTGGGTGGAAGTAGTGGAAGTGTGTTCCCTATAAATGATAAATCTATCCCCGCTTACAACTGGGATGATAAATATATAATTATTACTTTTGAAGGAGTTCCCGATAAAGTATCTTTTTCTTATCGTACCAATAATTCTTCGGCTACAGGTGCTAATTGGTATGTGCAAGAGAGCGCAAATGGTGTGAACGGTTGGTCAGAGATTTGGAGTAATGGCGATTATAATAAAACAAGTTATGCTTCTGTGACGAAATCTCTAAAACCGAGTACCCGATACCTGAAATTGTGTTATTCAGGTAACTTTGCGGGTTATTTCCAAAATGTGCATATTACCGAGCGTACGGAGATTACGGGTGTTAAAACGGTTGATTTCGGTGCAACAGATGCAGGATCCAACCCTACGGATAAGAACTCTAATATTAGTTGGTATAATGTTAATCCTCTGACACTGAATATAGAAGGTGAAAATGCCAGTCAATTTACTGTTTCACCGGCAGAGATTGCTTCTGCTAAGGATGCGTTTGCAGAGAATGTGCCGTTGACTATCAGTTACAAGCATAATCGTGCCGCAGTAAAAGACACCGCTACTTTGGTGATTACCGATGGTACAATAACAAAGCGGATCGGTCTGCGGGGAACGACGAACAAGTTAACTCCGGCGATCACTTGGAAGGAGAACCTGACGCCGATGCAACGCGGTGTAGGAGTGAAAAATCCTGCCACTTCTCCTGTTGCCTTGACTTATACCTCTACGGATCCTGCGGTAGTGGCTGTAATCGGTGACTCGATAGCTCCGCTAAAGAAAGGTAATGCTACTATTACGGCTTCCTTTGACGGGACAAGCGATCCGATGTATAATTCCAACAGCAGTTCTATAGATGTCGTAGTAACCGACATGAAGGTGCAGCACATCAACTGGACGCAGACCTTTAAACGCCTGAAATGGACGGATGATGAAGAACTTTCGGCTAAGAACACTCCGGATTTCCCGTTAGAGGCAAAGGTTAGTTACTATGACGCAGACAAAAAGGAAGAGATCATTATTGATCGTCCGATCAAATTCACGAGTAATGATAATTCGGTTGTTCAAATGCTGAATGGAACGACCTTGCATGTAGTAGGAACCGGAACAACAACGCTGGAAGCACATGTAGAGGGAATAACGGACTCGCTGTATGAAGCTACGGCTGTGCGTGATGTGATTGTTCGTGAACCCTCCACCGACTGCGAGGCATGGGTATTAGAGGACAAGAACGGTTCGATCAATACCATTTCCTCCAAAGAGTTTACGCTGACCGGAGAGGGCGACTCCATCTATTTCGAGGCATGGCGTGAACCGATCAAAGTAGTAATCGAATATACCAACGGCGATCTGTATCTGGCAGAGGTGTATGCCGACGGTTCGGAGAAACAGATCTGGCAAAACGAGACACCGAAGAATACTCCTGCTTCCTATAAATGCGCAATAAGCCGTGAGGCGAAGAAAGTCAAGTTCTATACTGTCGTTGGTGCTACCGGTTATCATAATTTCTCGGATGTGTATGTACGCCGGGCACGTTATGTAGAGTTGGAAAATACGAAAGGCAAGACGACACATTCCGTGCATTTCTCAACGGCAGATGCCAAACCGGGTGTTGCCAAGACAAAATCGTTCACCGTCAATTATTCCAATATCACCGACCAGTTGGAGATGGAGTTGAAGGGTGGCGAGAGCAGCAAGTTCTCCGTTGTCTCACCGACAAGCAAGACTATCGGTACGGATTGCGGCGAGTACGGAACAGTGAGCGTGCAAGTTCAGTTCCTTTCCAACGAAGTGGAGAGTTACAAGGATACGCTGGTTATCCATAACCTCAATCAGTCAGTAGAGGTTTATCTCTCCGCGGAAGTGGACAAACACCATCAGCAGATCACTTGGAATCCGGCAACAACGGAACTGAAGACTACAGATGCAGTTACATTTGATGCAACTACTTCGGCTGCGGCGGCAGGTTTGAATGTTCGTTATGAGGTGGTAGAAGGCGATGTCGCAACGGTAAATGCTGAGACAGGTGCGTTGACTATTATTAAGGATGGCTCTGTGACAATCAAGGCAACGGCGACAGGCAACAATAGTTATTATGACGCAGAGCCGATAAGCAAAACCTTTACCATCAGCAAAGTGACACCGACGATCATTGCTGCTCCGACAGCGGCCACTATGACCTTGCCGAATACCAGTCTTGCAGACTGTGAGTTGACCGGTGGCGAGGCTTCGGTTGCAGGGTCATTCGCATGGGCGGATAATACCATTAATGCAGTTTTGAATAATGAGGGTTACTCAGTGATCTTCACACCCGAGAATACGAACTGGTATGCTGCTACAACTTGTGTAGTGGTAGTGCCGGTGAACAAAGCAAGCCAGACGATTGTATGGGATTTCAATGAGTTAGAGATGTATTGTAATGCGCAAATCACCTTTGATGCTCATTCGAGTACCGGTTTGGCAGAACTGCCGGTAAGTTATACCACCTCGGATGACAAGATTGCGTATGTGGATGGTAATAATCATCTGAATATTATCAAAGGTGGCGAAATAACCATCACCGCTACACAAGGAGGTAATGCTATTTATGCGGCGGCGGAGCCTGTAAGCAAAACACTCACGATAAACCGTTTTGCACCTACCATTGTGAGCCTGCCCAATGCTTCAACAATGAAGATCGGCCGTGTCCTTTCCGACGCTTCGTTGACAGGCGGACGCGCAGAGTTGAATGGCGTAGAAGTGGAAGGTTCGTTTGCATGGGTGGATGGTAATACTACCGCTATGAATGTGGCGGGCACCTTCTCAAAGCAGATCGTCTTCATTCCGGGAAATACCAACTTCTATGAGTCGGTAAGTACGACGATGGATGTTACCGTTGAGAAATATGCGCCGGTTATTACCCATAACCTCCAGGGTTCGGGTATCACGTACGGCCAGCCGCTCAGCGAATCCGTCATCAGCGGTACAATCACGGCAACGGACAATGTGAAGATCCCGTCTGTAAATGTAGAAGGAACATACGCATGGAGCAACCCCGAGCAGATTGTGAATGCCGGAGAGAATACAACGGCGTTAGTTCGCTTCACTCCTGCGAATATGGATTGGTATGAAGCAGTTGATGTAGCAGTGCCTCTTACCGTAGCGAAAGCTGCTCCTGTCCTGAATGCCACGGCAAGCGAGATACAGATAGGTCAGACATTGAGCCGCTCCGTCATTACCAACAACGGTACACCCGGTATCTGCGAATGGGCTGAGGAACTGGACGCAGAGAACCGTTATTATAATGTAGACGGGACATATGAAAATCTGGCTTATGTATTCCGTTCATCTGACCCGAACTATACCGACGGAGCAGGAGTCGTAACACTCCATGTAAATGCCGGATTTGTGTTCAACGGAAATGACGGCAATGGAGACTGGGAAACCAATGGCAACTGGCTCGGCGGCGGACAACCCGGATCAGAAGACAATGTGCTCATTCGCGCAGATGTCGAAATTTATCATGACATAGAAATAGCCGCAATGACCATTGAAACGGGTTCTACAGTAATCGTCAAAGAGGGTGCGACACTGACTGTTAAAAATGGAGATGTAGTCACGTTAGGCGATTATGGAAACCTAATCGTCGAGGCTGGCGGACAGGTGAATATGACCAACGGCACATTGCACGTGCATGACTTTACATTGAAAGCCACTTTGAGTGACGGAGAGACCCCCGGTATGTCCGGTCAGGTGAATAATCCCAACCGGTTGGCAGTAGTAGGAAATGCGTACTTTGACCTTGCGCTTGATCCCTCCGGGCAGTGTTCGCAAGGCTGGTATGACTTTACCGTTCCGTTCCCGGTTGACGCGGTAAATGGAGTAACACGTTTCCGCAACAGCACTCACGAGGAATATACTATCCGTAATGAGGTGAACTATGCAATCATGGATTTCTCGGAGAGCCGCCGCATAGAGACAGGCTACGGCTGGAAGAAATTCCACTCCATCATGCAACCCGGTCAGTGTTATACCATTACCATTGATTCGTATGACAATGTGTATCGGTTCCGCAAGACTGCTAACGGCGCATTTAATACCCAGATGTCAGAGCCCTTGGCTTATACGGATGCGGATAATACAGCGCGCGGCTGGAACGGTTTAGGAAACGGAACGCTGGCATACGCAACCCTCAGTTCCGAAGGCATAGACAAAGTACAGCTTTACTCTCATGCAACCAATTCGTATACGGCGGTTCAGATGACCGGTCGCTCCTATGCGGTAGGATCTGCGTATTTTGTGCAAGCTCCATCCGCCAACTCGGTACTGAATTATACGCGTAACAATAATAGCCCTCTGAATGCTCCTCAGCGCCAGCTACGAGAAGTGTCGGAGTTCATGCTGACGCTCACTGCCGAGAACGCTCCGACAATCGCGGACCGTCTCTTTGTGGGTGCGAATGAGGATGCAGCGGACAGTTATGAAATAGGCCGCGATCTGACCAAATTCGGCAATCCGGCAGAGGCAAAAGTGGCTCAGATGTGGGCAGTGGACTACAACGGACTGAGGTTATGCGATATAGAGATGCCGCTGACAGAGGGTAATGCACAGACCGTTCTGGGATTCTATGCGCCTCAGACAGGTACGTATATTCTGGCGGCCAACGAAGCACCGGAGGATGTACATCTCTATCTGACCTACAACGGCAGCGTGATCTGGGATCTGACAGCCAGCCCTTACAGTCTCGATCTGCCGAAAGGAATGACGGAGGGCTACGGTCTGCAGATGGAGGCGGACAAGGCACCTCAGATCACTACCGGCGTGGAGAACACTCCGGCGGAGGATCAGGCACGCAAGGTGATTATCGACAACACGATGTACATTATTACGAAAGAGGGCGCAATATTTAATGCAACCGGCAAAAAAGTACAATAAAATTTGCTGGTTTGAGAAAAAAGCAGTACCTTTGCAGCCGATTTGTGAATAAGCGATGAAAAGAAAGCAGTATTACATACCGATAGTGGAGATAATCGTTCTGTCTACCGAAATCATGCAGGATTCTGATTTTGCTCTGGCAGGAAGTCCTAGTCATGGTCAGGCGGGAGCCCCCGAACGGCGTGATCCGGCGTTCTAAGGCGGATCAGAAACAGACCGGACGCAGGACAGGAAAAGGACCGTAACAGGACCGTGATGTCCATAATGGTCGCGGAGTGGTCACGTAAATGACCCGAAACTAACCCGACACTAACCCGGCAGTAACTTGGCAGTAAACCGGAAATAAACAGAAAACGGCAGTCTTCAAGACTGCCGTTTTTGCTTGTTTTTCGGTTATGTACTTTGTCTTATAGACCTTTATCTCAATTCCATTTCACATTCTCTACGGTAGGGGCGAGAGAGAAGGAGTCGCCTTTCTTGGCACGGATATTCACACGGTCGATCTCCAAGCCGTCGGTCTGGCGGAAGAGCGCACCTTCGGTGGCGTCAATATCAATATTACGCAGCGTCACATTCTGAATCTTCATCTCCGGCAGACCGTTGAAATAGATCGCACGTTTGATATTCAGTCCGCGCACATTCTCGATCACGATATTGCGGAAAGCCGGTGTCTCTTCGCTTGCCTCCGGCGCCTCGGCATTCATGCGTGCGGCGAGTTCCTCTTCCGTCTCTTCGCCTGCGCCTTTGCCTCCGTAGAAGAGGTCAAAGAGCAGACCCTCGTTCGGGATATTCGCCATGTTCACGCCGTTGATATAGATATTCTCCACCACGCCACCGCGTCCGCGTGTGGATTTGAAGCGCAGACCTACATCCGTACCGATATAGAGATTGTTACGCACCTCTACATTCTTGATGCCGCCCGACATCTCCGAGCCGCAGACAAAACCTCCGTGACCGTGATAGACAACGCAGTCATCGACCACCACGTTCTCCGTAGGGATGCCTCTGTCGCGTCCGGGTTTGTCCTTGCCGGACTTCATGCAGATCGCGTCATCGCCTACATCGAACGAGCAACGGCTGATCACCACATTCTTGCAGGACTCGACATCCACTCCGTCGCCGTTCTGGCTGTACCAGGGGTTGCGTACATTCAGATCGCGCAGAATAAGATCCCCGCAGCACATCGGGTGAAGGTTCCACGCCGGCGAGTTCTCAAAGGTAACGCCCTCCAAGAGGATACCCTTGCATCCCACGAAATGGAGCAGCACCGGGCGCAGGAACGATTTGACCACCTGCCAGAGGCTGTCGTCCTCGATCACCGGCACATTCTGGTCTACGCAATAACTCTGCGCCAGCAGCGAAGCGGAATCCGGATACCAGATGTCTTTCTCGGTGACGATGCCGCCTTTCTCCTGCAGATGTTTCTTCCATTGCGAGGGAGCCATTTTGCTTTTCTTGAGCGGTCTCCACCAGTCGCCGTTGCCGTTGAAGGTACCGTGACCGGTGATAGCGATATTCTCCGCGTTGAGCGCATTCAGGGGCGAGGTGCAACGCTTGGTGGGAATACCCTCGAACCACTCGTCGTAGATCTCATAGAGATCCAGATCATGCGAGAAGACGATGAAACTGTTCGCCTCCGTGTAGAGACGGACATTCGATTTGAGGGTGATCGGTCCGGTGGTGTAGATACCCTCCGGGATGATGACAGTACCGCCTCCGGCATTGGTACACTCGTCAATAGCCGACTGGATGGCGGCGGTGGCGAGTTCCACACCCGTGCGGTCGGCGCCGTAGTCCAGCACATTGTAGGTGCGGTCCGGGAAAGACGGAACCTTCACCTCCGGCATCTTGAAAGAAGCCGAGCGGGTCAAACGGTTGATGTCGCTCTGCGTTGTCGCCTGATAAACAGACGAAGAAGAGCAGGCACTGATCAGGGCTGCTGCAAGCAGCAAGACAGATAATTTCTTCATGATATATAACATTTTGGTGGATAAATAATTTCTACTAAACTGAGTCCTTCGGCGGGAGCGGAATGTCCGGCTCGGCGCCGGTCATGCGCGCGGATGATCTCTTCCATCTGCTTCTCCGTCATCCGTCCGCGGCCTACCTCAAAGAGCGTGCCTACTACCGCCCGGACCATGTTTCTGAGGAAGCGGTCGGCGGAGATCTCAAAATACGCCTCCGTCTCGCTGACGACCACCCATTGCGCCTTGCGCACATCGCAGAGGGTGGTCTTCACATCCGTGTGGGTGCGGCAGAACGAGGCGAAATCCTGCCTGCCGACCAGTCGTTCCGCCGCCCTGTTCATCGCCTCGAAATCCAACCCGGGCGCCACGCGCGTATGCGTGGTATATAGGAAAGGATCCTTGCGCATGATCACGCGGTAGCGGTAGGTGCGTTCCGTGGCGTCAAACCGTGCATGGGCGTCCTCCGCCACCGGTTCGATCCCATAGACAGCCACCGCCGCCGGCAGGAGATTATTGAGCCGCCCGACGAGGTTCGCCGGCAGCGGTGGCTCATAATCGAAATGCGCCACCATCTTCTCCGCATGCACGCCGGCATCGGTGCGTCCGGCGAAGGTGAGGGCTACCGCGGTACGCAGGACAGTGGCGAAAGCCGCCTCCATCTCCGCCTGAACGGTGTTGCCGTTGGGCTGGGTCTGTGATCCGTGAAAACCGGTGCCGTCGTATGCAAAAGTAATAAAATAACGCAAAGCTGTTTACTGTTTAGTCATTTACAATTTACGGTTTATTACGCCATTGGACTATCTGGTCATTGATCTCCGGCGAGAGTTTGGCAGCATACGCGATGACGCATCCTCCGCCCAGCAGCACCGCCGAACGCAGAAGACTGTCCGCCCAGATGCCGAAAGACGGGATGAAACGCAGCCATAACTCATTGAGCGCGAAGACGGCAATGAGTAATCCGAGGATATACCACCACTGCCGGTCCACAATCCGGATCCGGCACAGGACAGCCACCGCGGCAATGCCCATGAGGTAGTAGGCTCCGTAGGAGAGCAGATTACTGAGCGCCGCGCCGTCCATTCCGTACCGCGGAATCAGATAATTATTGAGCAGCAATGCGCTGCCCGTCAGGACCAGCGCGAAAAGCAGACTGAAGGCATAATAACGCGAGTAGTTCAGCGTATTCATGCAAATAGAGAACGTAGCCAAAACCAATTGGCTCACGCCCAGAATCAGCACTACACTCTTCGCCGATGCGAAGGTAGCGCCGTTAGGGAGAATATGGAAAATGAGGTCAATATTGATCCAGATCGCCAGAAGGATCATACCTCCGATGAGAAGCATGTTCCGTGTCACCTGGCGCACGAGGAACGAACACTCCTCGCGGTTCTGCTCCTTGATCGCCCTCGCCAACTGGGGCGAAGCGATCGCCGAAACGGAGCGGTTCGGGATACTCACCATCACCGCCATATAGGTAGCGATGGCGAAGATACCGGTGCTGTCCAGACCCATCTTGGCGGTCACGAAGAACGACGAGAGGGTAGGCGCCAGCACGGAGGTGAGCGCCGAGATGATCAGAAAACCCGTGTAGGTCAGATAGCGGATCACCAGTGGCTTGTTCGCCTTCAGGAATGCCCAGTCGGGACGCAGACTGATGCGCTTGAGCGAGAAGAAATAAACGGCATTGACGAGCGCGGCAATGCCGTAGTTGAGGCATATGCCGATCACCAGTCCGTCCAACGAGAGGATCCGTCTGGCATAGAGCAGATAGAGCACCAGCAGCCCTACGCGCACCAGCAGTTCGCGTACTCCGCGGGGCACAACGATATGCATCAGCACATTGCAGGTGGTCTCGCAGATACTCTGATAGAGCATGAAGAACGCCAACGGCAGCACAAAATAGTAGTAGTCCACAAAAAGCGGGGACTTGTCTCCGAACCATGCGCTGAGCGGCGCATGGCAGAGCCAGAAGACAAGGGCGAAAACGAGGAAACCGAGGAAGGGCACCATGATCGCCCAGAAGAAGAAACCGTGATCCTCCTTCTCGTCCTTGAAATACGGATAGAAACGGATGATGCTGGCGCCGGTGCCCAACTGCGCCAGCCCCACAAAAAGCGTAGCGGCATCGATAAGCACCCGTGCTAACCCGATCTCCTCGGTTGTGAGGAAACGGGTTAACACGAAGAACGTAGTGACGACACCTACGGCGATTCCCAGATAGGTGACTATCGTTCCACGGATAGATTGCTTGGCGATGACCCCCATGGATTATTTAATCTCCAGGAGTTCTACCGTGAAGATCAGTGCAGCGTACGGAGGAATGGACTGACCTGCTCCGCGTTCGCCGTAACCTAACTCATACGGGATATAGAGTTTGTATTTCGAGCCGACAGGCATCAGCTGCAGACCTTCCGTCCAACCTTTGATCACACCGTTCAAGGGGAACTCGACCGGTTCGCCGCGCTGATAGCTGCTGTCGAAAACAGTGCCGTCAATGAGGGTTCCCTCGTAATGTACTTTGACCGTAGAGGTGGCTTTCGGTTTCGGGCCGTTACCCGGCTCCAGCACCTCGTACTGCAGACCCGACTCCGTCACTTTGACCTCCTTGCGCAGCGCATTGGCAGCCAGATACTCTTCGCCTTCCGCTTTGGTTTTCTCGCCTTGAGCCTGAGCCTGTTCCGTCTTCAGACGGTTTAAGGTAGTGCTGATATACATGTTTGCCGTCGCCTGGTCAAACTGGAAAGTCTTGTTATTGAGACCGTTGATGAAACCCTGTTTGATCAGATCAAAATTGGTCTCTACACCTTTGATACCCATCAGACCTACCGGTTCCTGCTCACGGATAGCCTTGCCGATATTACGCGCCATGGCTACCACCTGCGGGTTGCGCATCTTCTCTTTCATGCCGGCGTTAAGATTCTCGATGAACTCGTCTCTGGCCTCGCCGTTCTCGTCCCCGGACAGAATATACATGCGTACCTGCGCGCCGTTCATCAGACCGAACGCGTAGTTGAGCGAGTCGTTGGTGTCCTTCAGTTCGATCACTTTGGCTTTCGTCGGGCACTTGGCGGAAACGGCTTTCACCTCTTCGCCGCCCTGTGGCATGGCGTTATACTGCGCCATGAGGTACGACTCGGCAGTAGCCTGATCCATTACCTCGTTCTCCTCATAGAGCGCATTCACCAGCGCCTGAAGGAAGATCTCGCCGTTATACGCCCAGGCTTTGTTGCCAGCCAGACCCTCTTGCTCAAACATCGAGACGGATGTGCCGAACTGACGGCCTGCCTGAGCCGCTTCGCTCAGTTCCTCCTCTTTGTCCTGATAAGCCGCCTCAAGGGCGTCGATAAACTCAGCCACCGCCTCGTCGCTGCTGTCGTTGGTGAGGTAGTAGGTCTTGATCTGCAATCCGTTCAACAGACCGAGCGCATAGTTGACCGAGTCGGTCTCGCTCTGGAGTTTGACATCTTTTGCTTTGTAACTATTGCCGCAAGAGATCATTGCCATTGCAGCCAATAGGAAAATACTGATTTTTTTCATTGTTTAGTTATTTTGTTGTTTAAATAGTTGACTATTCTGCCGCAAAACCGGTTGACCGGATATTGTTATTCAATCCCGAGCAGTTCAACCGTGAAGATCAGCGCTGCGTAGGGCGGGATAGAAGCTCCGGCGCCTTGTTCGCCGTAGGCGAGTTGGTAAGGGATGAAGAACTTGTATTTCGATCCTACGGACATCAGTTGCACGCCTTCGGTCCAGCCCTTGATCACGCCGTTCAGCGGGAAAGAGATCGGTTCGCCGCGGCGATAACTGCTGTCGAAGACCGTTCCGTCGATGAGGGTGCCCTCGTAATGTACTTTTACGGAATCGGTAGCCTTCGGTTTCTGGCCGATTGTAGCCTCCAGCACCTCGTACTGCAGACCGCTTGCGGTCACCTTCACGCCTTCGCGTTTGGCATTCTCCGCCAGAAATTTCTCGCCTTCCGCTTTCGCCTTGGCGGACATATTCATGACATATTCGATGCCTTGTTTGAACTCCTCGTAATTGAGTTCCTTCTGTCCGTATTGCATGAGATACTGCGCTACGGAAGTGCCTAATTGGAAAGATAAACTGTTGGTGTTCATAAATAGTATTTTTAATTCGCAATTTTTAATTTTTAATTTGTGCGAGGTATCGCGCCATGTATTTGCCGAGGATATCAAACTCGATATTCACGACGGTGCCTGCCTCGATATATTTGAAGTTCGTCTCCTCGTGGGTGTAGGGGATGATACAAACCGACACGTAGCCTTTGTCGCCCCGGATGTCCGGTTCGCAGACGGTCAGACTCACGCCGTTGATCGCCACCGATCCTTTGTCCACGCAGAAATAGCCGCGCTCGATCATCTCTTTGGTCGATTCATATTCAAACCGGTAGTACCAGCTGCCGTCGGTCTCTTTGGCCTCGATACAACGCGCTTTCTGATCCACGTGGCCCTGTACGATATGCCCGTCCAGACGGCCGCCCATCATCATCGACCGCTCTACGTTCACCCAGTCGCCCTCTTTCAGCAGGTCGAGGTTGGTGAGTCTCAGACTCTCCTGCATCGCCGTCACGGTATAGAGATCGCCTTCTGTCTTCACAACTGTCAGACACACGCCGTTATGCGCAATCGACTGGTCGATACTCAGCGCCTCGCCGAACGGATTGCGGAGCGTGAAATGTTTATTGGTCTGCTCGGTCTCAATCTTGACCACCTGAGCCATTGTTTCTACAATTCCTGAAAACATATAATTTGTAATTCGTAATTTATAATTTTTAATTTCTCTTGAAGTATTTGCCTACTACCGGCAGTCCGGAGAGAGGGAAATCCTTTCTCGTCAGTACCACCAGGTACACGGCGATCAATACGGTGCCTGCACCCATCAGCGCCCACATATTCAGACCGGAATGGAGCCGCAGGGCATAATAAACCGCTAACAATACGACTGTCAGGGCCGTGTAGCCGCCGATACATTTCAGGTCATACGGGATCGGGGCTTTCTTCTGGCCGATGAAATAAGACAGCAGCATAATGCAGAAATAGCATACCAGACTGCTGCCGCAGGACGCCCAGTAGCCGATCCGCGGAACCCCTACGATCTGCAGCACCAGCGTGATAACCAGACCGATGAGCGAGAAATAGGCACCCCATTTCGTCTCATCCGTCAGTTTGTACCAGAAACTGAGATTGAAATAAATCCCCTGGAAGACATAGGTCCAGAGCACCACCGGCACGATCTTCAGCCCCTCCCAATAGGCGCTGGAGACAATATACCGGAAGATATCGAGATAGATAATCACGCCCAGCAGAATGAGATACGAGAAGATAATATAGTATTTCATCGCATCGGCATATGCCTCTACGGATTTGCGGTCCTTATGCTTGGCGAACACAAAGGGTTCGTACGCGTACCGGAACGCCTGGGTGAACATCATCATCACCATCGCTACCTTGAAGCACGCGCCGTAGATGCCTAACTGGGTCTGGGCGTCGTCGCCTGTGTACAGATACGGGAAGAGGATCCTGTCCAGCGTCTGGTTCATGATCCCTGCTACGCCCAGCACTAACAACGGCAGCGAATAACGCACCATCTCTCTGAGCGTCGCCAATGAAAACCGGCCGCCTTTCGGTAAGGTGAAAGGCAGTAAAACCAGCGTCTGGATCGTCGTAGCCAGAATATTGCTGAAAAAGACATAGAAGACATCGGTTTTTCCCAACACCACCAGGAAGAGAAGGTTGAAGCCGATATTGAGCACCACGAAAAGCAGTTTCAGCGCCGCAAAAAGGATCGGCCGTTTCCGGTAACGCAGGTAGGCGAACGGAATGCAGGCAAACGCATCCAGAGCCACCGTGACAGCCATCATGGCGATGAACTCCGAGTGGTCCGGATAACCCATTCCGGCTGCTATCGGCTGCTGGAAGAGCACCACCAGCACCGCAAAAACCGTACTGGTGAACAGCAGGGTGAAGAAAGTGGTCTTATAGACGCTTTGCGAGTCATAGTCCTCGCGGTTGGCGAACCGGAAGAAACCCGTCTCCATGCCGAAAGTCAGGATCACCAGCAGCAGTGCGGTCCACGCATACAGATTCGTCACAATGCCGTAATCCGCCTCGCGGGCCAAGACATAGGTGTATAGCGGCACCAGCAGGTAATTGAGAAACTTGCCGATGATCGAACTCAGACCATAGATGGCTGTGTCCTTCGCCAATGATTTCATCTCACTCATTGCTTTCGACTTTCGACTTTTGACCTTCGACTATAATGACAATCTCGCCTTTCGGCGGAGTCTGCTCAAAACGGGCGATCAACTCGCCGAGTGTCCCGCGAACGGTCACTTCGTGTACCTTGCTGATCTCCCTGCTCACGCTGGCGCGGCGATCCTCCGTACATACGGCGGCTAACTGCTGCAGCGTCTTCACCAGACGGAAAGGCGACTCATATAGTATGAAGGTCTGATCCAGCTGCGCGAGATAGTTCAGCCGTGTCTGCCGTCCTTTCTTCTGGGGCAGGAAACCCTCGAAATAGAAGTGGTTGTTCGGCAGGCCGGAGTCCACCAGCGCCGGCACAAAAGCCGTGGCGCCCGGCAGACACTGGATCTCGACCTCCGCCTCCGCAGCGGCGCGCACCAGAAAGAAGCCCGGATCACTGATAGCCGGAGTGCCGGCATCGGAGATCAGCGCAATATTGGCACCCGCTTTCAGTCGCTCAACGATGTCCGCACTCGTCTCATGTTCATTGAACTTATGATGACTCTTGAGCGGCGTATGGATATCATAATGCTGCAGCAGGACGCCGCTCGTGCGCGTGTCTTCCGCTAAGATCAGATCCACGGACTTCAGCGTCTCGATGGCACGAAACGTGATATCCTGCAGATTGCCAACCGGTGTAGGAACAAGGTATAACATCAATTCACAATTCTCAATTCACAATTCTCAATTCTCAATTCCCAATTTACCCGAACCTCCTGTGCAGGGTGACGAGGAACTGCTGGTACGTATTACTCTCCGTGTCCCATTGGAAACGGGCAGAGATGTACGCAATGGCCTCTTCGTATGTGTGCAACCCGTTCAACTCCGTCAGGGTCGCCTGCATCAGCTCGGCGTTCTGACCGAACAACTCGCGCTGATAGAGGAACCGGTCTCCCAGCGAGATCGCCATACGGATGTCATCTACCGCTTTGCCGTACAGAGCCGCTTTGGGTGAGGCCGCTTCCTCTTTGGCCGGCTCTTCTTTTATTGGCTCTGCCGGACTCTCCGGTGTTTCCGGCGTTTCCGGTGTTTCCGGTGTTTCCGGCTCAGTCGGAGCGGCTGCCGCTACCGGTTTCTCTACGACCACTTCTTTGATCACCTCCACCGGCTTCTCTACGATCTTTTCCACCACTTTCTCAACCACCTGAGGCTCCGGCGCAGGACGGCTTTTCAGCTCCTCCACCTCCGCCTCAAGCGATGCGATCACGGCTTCGTTGGTCTGCTGAGCCTCTTCCAGCGCGGCAATACGCGCCTCCAAAGACTCAAAATATTTAACAAGCTCTTCCATGATTATTCGGTCATTTTTCTAAGTTTCTTAAGCAGCGCAAACATAATGATTGCGCTCACCAGACACAATCCGATCAGAATAGCCCAGTTGTACATCAGCGGTATCCGGTTCCAGAGCTTGGAAGGAATGATACTGAGGTAGTTTCCGATAGCCGTTGCTGCGAACCAGCCACCCATCATCAGACCCTTGAATTTCGGAGGTGCCACTTTGCTTACGAACGAGATACCCATCGGCGAAAGAAGCAGTTCGGCTATCGTCAGCGTGAAATAGGTGGAGATCAGCCATCCCGGAGAGAGGATATTCTGGGTTCTTTCGCCCAGATCCATCGGCGAGATCAGCGATGTGGAGGCGAGTGTAATGATGCCGAAGCCCAGTGCGGCTACAAACATACCCCAAGCGATACGGGCCGGAGCACTCACTACTTTCCCGCGTTTCTCCAGTGCGGCGAAGAATGCCATGCTGAACGGAGTGAGCGATACTACAAAGAACGGGTTGAACTGCTGGAAATCAGACGGCTGTGCGTAAGTCGGATCCGCCATGTGCAGATACAACGCAATCGCTCCGCCCCATAATCCCAAGGTCAGCAAACCGCTGATAAGACGGCTCTTCATCTCTTTGGCCTGAACGGTAGCAAAACCGGTATACACCGATGCGGCGATCAGGGCAAGCGAGAAGATATTGAATCCGAACCGCATCGGACCGCTTACCGTCAGATTCGTGTATTTCTTGGCGAAGAAGGTGAGTGCGGCGCCGTTCTGGTGGAATGCCATCCAGAAGAAGATCACTACGCCGAACACCAGCAACAGAGCCACAATACGGTCTTTGGTCTGCTTGGGAGTCAACTCCACTGCCTGGGCTGCATCGGCGGCTTTCACCTGCTTCGCAGTCACATCTGCGTGCTTGAACCAGTTACGGCATGCGAAATAGATGATCGCAGACAGCACCAGCGAACCGCATGCTACGCCGAAGCATAAACCGTATGCGCTGTACAGCGCCTCCAAGTACTGCGGAGCTTGGTCGCCGTAGGTAGCTACGGCATCGGCTGCGTACTCAAAACCGAACTTGGACAGATGCGTGTTCGTGATCCATTTGGCCATGGACGGAGCGAACATCGCACCGATATTGATTGCCATGTAGAAGAGCGAGAATGCGGCATCGCGACGGTCCGCGTATTTCGGATCGTCATACAGATTACCTACTAATACCTGCAGGTTGCCCTTGAATAAACCGGTTCCTAAAGACACCAGACCCAGACCGGCGAACATGATCACCATTCCGGTGATATCCGGAGCTGTAGGAATGGCTAAGCCCAGATAACCTAAGAACATGGTAAACATTCCGATTACTACGCATTTGCCGTAACCGATCTTGTCTGCTACAAAACCGCCCAGCAGCGGGGAGAAATAAACGACAGCCAGGAAAATAGCATACACGCGTGCTGCGGCCTCTTCATCCCAACCGAATTTAGCTTGCATGAAAAGCGTAAAGATGGCTAACATCGTGTAGTAGCCAAAGCGTTCGCCTGTGTTGGCCAACGCAAGAGCAAAAAGCCCTTTGGGTTGATTCTTAAACATAAAATATGATTTTTAATTTGTAATTTTTAATTCTTAATTTTTAATTCTCAATTCTCAATTCTCAATCACCTCGCACCATCCGTGTCTGTCCTCTGTCCGCCCGTACTGGATATCTTTCAGCGCGTGGTAGAGATCGGTCAGCACCGGACCCGGTTGGTCGCTCAGGTGGTAGATCTTGTCGTGTTCCGGATCAATCACCTTGTCGATCGGACTGATCACACACGCGGTGCCGCACGCTGCCGCCTCACTCATCTCCTCTAACTCCTCCAGCCGTATATGCCTCCGCGTCACTTTATAACCCTTGTCCCGAGCCAATGTCATCAGACTGTCGTTTGTGATACTCGGCAGAATAGCACTGCTCCGCGGTGTCAGGTACTCAATTTCTGAAGGCTGAAGGCTGACGGCTGACGGCTTCCTGATCCCTATAAAATTCGCTGCGCTGCACTCGTCGATGTACCGGTGGTACTTGGCATCCAGGAAGATACAATCCATCCCTTGTGCGTGTGCCTCTTCCGTCGCGCGGAAAGAGGATGCGTAGTTTCCGCCTACCTTGAACTGCCCCGTACCATAAGGAGCGGCTCTGTCCACATGCCGGTTTACCACAAACGTAGTGCAGTGGAATTTACCCGGATAATACGGACCGATCGGCGAAGGAATGACGATGAACTCAAAGTCTCTTCCCGGACCTACGCCCAAACGGGGCGTCGTGCCGATCAGCAGCGGCCTGAAATACAATGTTGCGCCCGTCTCATAGGGCGGCAGAAAATCGATATTCTTCTCCAGCGCCATACGAATAGCTTTTCCGAACAACTCCTCCGGCACCGGAGCCATATACAACCCCTTTGCACTGCGGGCCATACGTTTCGCATTCTCGCGCCAGCGGAAGATACGGATCTTCCCGTCCACGCCTCGGAACGCCTTCAACCCTTCAAAAGCCTCTTGTCCGTATTGCAGACAAGTAGCCGATACATGTAAATGCAGATATTTGTCTTGCGTCGCGTAAGGCTCTTCCCATTTACCGTCATGATACGCGGCACGGATGATATAATCCGGCTCCGTGTAATGAAATCCTAATTTACTCCAATCAATCTCTTTCATCAAACAATCTATCTAATATACTTATCTCCGTTTGCCACGGATGTTTGTCTGTCCATATCTGTCCGCTCCAATCCTGCGTTCTCCTTTGTACATTGTACATTGTACATCGTACATCGGTTGGCCTTTCTTTTTTCAGCAAACTCACAATCGTCGCGTTCAGCTCGTCATTCAGGTCCAGCAGCCATTTGTATTCGCGCTCGTAAAACGGTTTCAGATAGTCCGCGAAATACATGAAATACGGCGTGTGCTGATAGGTGCTGACGAGGGTGATCCAGTGTTGGTGCTGCCATCGGCTCTGATAACTGATCTCTATGTCCCGCGTGAGCTGTTTGTGTTCCACTTTCTTCACTGGTATTGTCAGTCGCACCAACTCGCCTTTGGTGTCTCGGATCAGCGCCCGGTTGCGGAACGTCTGTTTCTCGAACGTCTCCATCTGTTCGATCATACAGGTTCCGCTCATCAGCGCCTCCATATACGACCTTGGAGGCAAATATGCAGTCGGTAGTATCATCTGCTTCTTTTCTCCCTCCCTTGAGGGGAGGGTCGGGGTGGGGTTATTATCTCTTCGCTCCTCTGCCAATCCTGTTCCAACGAATAGAATGCTTGTCTTTGTCGATACTCAGCCAGATGTACACCGGCCGTCCGACGATATGATCTTCCGGCACGAAACCCCAGTAGCGGCTGTCCGCACTGTTATGCCGGTTATCGCCCTGCATCCAGTAGTAGTCCATCGCGAACTCGTATTCCTCACCAATCTTCATCGGCTTGAACTCATATGCCTCGGCGATGCGCTTGTACATCCAATAGTTCTCTTCGGTAATCAGGATATTGTCGCCCTTCCGCGGAATATAGATCGGGCCGTAGTTGTCCCGCGTCCACTCGTTGTGCCCCAACGGATAAACGGCTCCGCCGCGTTCTTCGGGTTCTACGATGATCGCTGCCACATGGTCGTTCTTCTCCAGCTCTTTCTTCATCTCTTCCGTCAGCGGGAAATGCCAGGTGTAGGGATCTATCTGTACGCGGTCAGCTATGCTGATACCGATCTTCTCCAAATATTTTCCGCTGAATATATGTCCGTCCGTGCGCACTAAATAGTTCAACTGCAGCCCCTCTCTCTCCGGCTCACGCTGCCATTCTGATGGCTGACAGCTGACGGCTGAAGGCTTCGTATAAACGACATTGTCGATTATACGCAAACTGTCTCCCGGTTCGCCCACGCAGCGTTTGACATAGTTCTCGCGCCGGTCCACAGGACGCGTCACAATCTCTCCGAACACATCTTTGCGACTCTTGATCAACTGTTCGCCGTACGCATACTTCAGCGTGTAATAATCCGGATTCTGCATCTTCGTGCAAACCGTGTCGCCGGCTGGGAAATTGAATACGACTATATCGCCTTTCTTCGGGCTTGTCCAGCCTTTCAGACGCTTGTACTCCCAGTGCGGCCAATCCAGATAACTCTTCCCGCCGCCTAACCATTCCGGCATCGTGTGTTGCACTAACGGCATACTCAGCGGCGTCTGCGGCACTCTCGCACCGTAAGCCATCTTGCTTACGTACAGGAAATCGCCCACACGCAGACTCTTCTCCAGACTCGAACTCGGAATCTGGTAGTTCTGGAAAATATACAGATTGATGAAATACACCGCCACCAGCGCAAACACAATCGCGTCTATCCAACTGAACAAAGTGTACAGAAACGCATTGCCTGCTTTTGACTTTTGACTTTCGACTTTCGACTCTTCCGGCTTATACTTCCGCCACCAGCTATAGTTGATATATTTGGTGGTAAACGCGTCAACGATAAACGGCAGCAGCACTAACCAACCGAGGCTTTTCCAGTCGCCCCAGGCTACCCAAATAACGAACGCAACATACAATGCGCCCCATATTCCCGCGCGGATCCATCCGCCGCGCGGCACTTCTGAAATCCTATCTTGAAAACTCTTCATGTTGAATAAATTACCGATCCATTACGTGGTAATCCCGTATCCTACCCATACTTATATATATTATTTATAATATATATCCTGTGATTTTAGCAAATTACCATTTTAATTATACATATTTCTCCGCCGCCAGTACTGCACCTAAGGCAAAGCCCCTGCGCCCTTTGGCGATATGGGTAATAACGATCGTGTCCTCTTCGCTGTCCCATTTCACCTCATGCGTTCCCGGCACTTCTCCCTCGCGGATACTCTCGATTGGCACTTCCCTTCGTACATCGTACATCCGTCCTTCGTACATAGCGGAGATTTGCTCCGCCAAGGTCTTGGCTGTTCCGCTTGGCTTGTCCAACTTGTGAATATGGTGAATCTCCTTGATACTCGGCGTGTAACCTCCATTCCCTTCAGGGGTGAAGAGCTCTGCTCGATCGGGCGTCCGGTGGACGGCCGTAGAACATTGCTGGGGAGAGGCTTCTCTTATCTTCTGCGCCAGAAACTTGTTCAACTCAAAGAAGATGTTCACTCCCACGGAGTAGTTACTGCTCCATACCAGCATTACCTTGCCGGTTTCGTCTGTGATAACAGCCTTGTTATCCTTAATTTTTAATTTATAATTTTTAATTTTTAATTCCTCCGGATTCCATCCTGTGGAGCCGGAGACTACCGGCACACCCTGCGCCCACGCGCGTAAAACATTGTCCTTTGCCGTTGCGGGAGTAGTAAACTCAATCGCTACATCCGCACTTCGGAACGCCTCACTCTCAAAATCAATCAGAGGCAAGCTTAATTCTTCATTTTTAATTTTTAATTCTTCATTTAGTCGCGGGTCAATGACCCCGACTATTTGGTGTCCTCTGCTCAGGGCCACTTCTTCGATCATGTGCCCCATCTTCCCGTATCCGATAATTGCTATTTTCATCTTTAATTTCCTTCTATATGTCGTACCTGCATGCGCACCATTACGCATGCGCAAAAAATCGGCCACAAATTTACTGCTTTTTTCTGACATATGCAAACTATTAACGCAAAAAGAGTGCCGAAGCACTCCTTTTGTCCTATTTCCGTCAATTTTTCTACATTCAGACGGCTTAAAGTGTCACTCTTTCGAGCTCAGTGACCGGGTCAGCAAGGTTGAGAACAACGATCAATCCTTTGTACGAGTCGTTGGTCTCTTTGCGTACGCGCGCCACGCCATTCGCAAAAGCATCTTTCGCACGTTTGTCGGCGTTGGAACGAGTGTCTTTGAAGATGATGCCCTTCTGATCTGCTGCTTTCTCCATCTCCTCGTTGATAATAGGCAGACCATTCAGCTCAAACAGCATGCTCAATGCCGGATCCTGATCTACTGCAGCCAACTTTACTTCATACGGATAACTACTCTTCTGCTCGTTCTCGCAAGAAACGAACATTGCGCCCACGAGGGCGAGGCAGCATACTACTGCCAAAGAAAAAATCTTTTTCATATAAAATCCTTATTGTAATTGTTTGACAAATACTGCTTTTACATCGCGTTTGCATTGATGGGAAACGCCGTTACGGCTGTGGGTTGCTGTGGTGTGGTAGTCCCATTCCATCTTGCCGTTCTCCGGGAACGAAACTTTGAAATCATAAATCTCTGCATTGTCTCTACGCGGGAAACCATCCTCTGCGCGGAAATAAACTTGGTTGTTTTTGGAGTCGATTTCCAACATTCCCTCGTACTCTTCGCGGCTCTCGTCAGCGAAATTCTCCTTGTAGAAATACGCATCGCCGTCGTCGGTTGTCTTCTTCACAATAACCAGATAACCGTCGCTGTAGTTCAACTCTTTCTCAACCAGGTCGTCATCCAGATTCTTCCATAATACGGAATAGGAAGTCAACTTCCACGAACCGATCATCTGGTCGTAGTTCACTTTCTTTCCCTCGTCTTCGGGCGCGTTTTGGTTGCAAGCATTAAACAAAAACATACTTGCCAGGCACATAAGTGCTACATAAAAATACTTTTTCATATAGTTATATTTTGTTTTGGACTGCAAAAATACAACAAAAAATGCACATATGCAAGATTTTGACGATTTTTTATATATTTTTGAGGATAACTGAGACTAAATCTTCTATCCTCGAATGTCCGTCGTTGGAAATCACAAGCGGGCGTTTGGCGCATGTCACAACGCTCTTGCACTCCGCCTGAGCTCTTATGCGTGCGCGTACCTTATTGATATTTTCGGAACTCGCCTCGCCCTGATAATCGCGTTTTATTGTGCGGGCGATACGAACATCCTCCGGGGCTTCTACCACAATAATCCGGTCGCATAGAACATCCAAACCCGCTTCATAGAGGATCGCCGATTCGACGAAAAAGAACTCTGAATGCTGAAATCTGATAGCTGACCGCTCAATATCTCGCTTCACCGCCGGATGGACAATCCCGTTCAGTTTCTCCAATAACTCCGGCTTCGCAAAAACCTTTCCCGCCACATAGGCGGTATTATAAACCTTGGCACTTTGTACTTGGTTACTTGGTACTTCAATAAACGCATCCTCGCCCAGCAACGCGATAATCTGCTCCTGCACATCTTGATCCTCCGCAATAATCCGTTTCGCCTCTTTGTCGCAATCATAAACGGCGTACCCTCGTGCCGCGAGAGCCCGTGCGATCGTGGATTTACCGCTTCCTATGCCGCCTGTTATTCCTATGATCATAATCGGTCTTTATTCTTTCAGCCCGCAGGGCGGTCTAAAATTGGAAATAGATAAACGGTTGCATATCCGCCGTGACGAACTGGTAAATAACGACAATCGCTACGCACGCGGCGATGACCATTAGCCATAACGGCATGGCACTGAACCATAGTCGGTACCGCCTTTTCCAGTTGGTCGGCAGCCAGTGGATGACCATGCCCGTTACAAACATGGCTACCACCCATCGGTATTCCCACAGGAAATCCGGAATGACAGCGTTATTCCATGCTCCGCCCATCTGGTTCACCATGTTCTTTGCCGTCGCCCAAGCCACCTCGTTCGCCGTCGCCGGATCCAGATTGCTGCTGCTCCGGAAGAACAGACGCGTGAAGGTGATAAAGGTAAAAGTCTGCAATATCGCCCAGGCATTGCCTAAAGCGTTTATGATGGCTGAAGGCTGATGGCTGGTTGCTGATGGCTCATGGATGATCAGCCAATAGATATAGCGGATGGCGGTTCCGACCCAAACGATCACTGCCCACACGGCGAAGAGCCGCCATACCGGCAGATTATAAACGGCATCCAGCGCCATCAGACCGAACGTAAGCGCCGTCATAGACCCAAAACGTACATGCCAGTTCATCTCACGCCATATCTTGTTCACAATCATGCCAATGCCGTTGATGCCTCCCCAAATAATGAAATTCCAACTCGCGCCGTGCCATAGACCGCCCAGAACCTGTGTGATAAAGGAGTTGAGGTTGGAGTAGAGCAGTTTGCGGCGAGGGCTAATGGCGTTATGGTCCTTAGAGTCCTTAGCGCCCTTAAAGACCTTGTCTGCAACAGCCACACCTGCCATAAAGACCCCAAACGGCACCAGTATCTGCCACCACCAACCGGTGAGTGCCGCTGAGACAAGCGCAATGATGGAGAGCCAGAAATAGGTGCCGAACCCGATCTTGCGGTTTCCGCCCAACGGAATATACAGATAGGTCTTGAGCCACCGCCCGAGCGACATATGCCACCGCCGCCAGAACTCCTGCGGGTTCTTCGATTTATAAGGTGAGTCAAAGTTCTTCGGCAGATAGAAGCCCATTGACAGTGCCACGCCGATAGCGATGTCCGTATAACCCGAGAAATCGGCATAAACCTGCAGCGAATAAGCGAACAGCGCAAAGAGGTTCTCGAATCCCGAGAACAGCAACGGATTGTCAAACACCCTGTCTATCAGGTTCACCGCCAGATAATCGGAGAGAATGATCTTCTTTGCCAGACCGTTGAGGATCCAGAAGACGGCGAGACCGAACCACCTGCGGCTCAGATGAAAAGGCTTGTATAACTGCGGGATAAATTCCTCCGCACGCACAATAGGACCGGCTACCAACTGCGGGAAGAATGATACGTAGAACCCGAAATCGAGAATGTTTTTCACCGGTTGTATCCGTCCGCGATAGACATCCGCCGTGTACGAGATCACCTGGAAGATATAGAACGAGATACCCACCGGCAGGATGATCGTGTCTACGCTGAACCGCCCTGCCTCCGAGAACCCGTTGCCGATGTACGCGAAGAGATCAAACACCCGGAAACCCGTGCCGAATATATCATTGATGGCATTCGTGAAGAAATAGGCGTACTTGAAATAAGCCAGCAGACCGAGATCGATGACCACGGAGAGAGCCAGAAGAACTTTGCTGATGGCTGATTGCTGATGGCTGATGGCTGATTTTATCCTTCCCGCAATAAACCAGTCGGATAGCGTCACGAACGCCAGGATCAGCAGGAACAGGCCGCTCGTCTTGTAGTAGAAAAACCAACTGACGAACAGCAGGTATATGTTGCGGAGGTGCAATCTCTGATGGCTGACAGCTGAACGCTGACTGCTCATGATCAACGCGAAGAAGGCATAGACAATCGCGAAGAACGCCCAGAAATAAAACTGGGTGAAGAGCAACGGACTCTCCGAATTAAAGGCAAATATGTGGTGTAACAGTTCCAATTCTCAATTCTCCATTCTCAATTCTCCATTCCCTCCAACATCCAATCCGCTACGGCATTTCCGGCCTTACGGGCACCGCTGCGGTAGAAATGTACGCCGTCGCTGCCGGCAAGCCCGGATTCCTGCCACCGTTTCATACTTCCGCTGCCGCCCATCCATTGGTAGAGACTGAAATACGCCACTCCTTCCTCCATCGTCATTTTCCGCAGTAGCCGGTCCATGTACGGCACCATAGGATAAGTCTTCCATTCGCCGTCTTCCTGGGTCAGCATATCACTCGGACCGATGAAAAGGATGCTTGCCTCTGGGGCGCAGGAGCGTACGTACCGAACCTGTTCCCGAAGACCGCTTACAATACCTTTGATCGTTCCGGGGTTCTTGTTGGTAGGAATAGCATTGCCGCCGAACTGCATAATGATCAGCTCCACATGCTCCTCGCGGCAGAAAGAAGCGATCTGCGCCGAATCGATCTTGTTGAACACGAGCCCCAGACATCCGCGCATCGGTATATTATCCACGATCACGCCGGTGCGGCTCTCTTGCGAGATCGCATACACGGCTCCCCGTCCCTGCAGATGTACGGTATCGCCCGAGGTAGTATAATGAACCGAACTGTCGGCGAAGATCTTCCATTGCTCGTAATGCGCACTTGCCGTCTGCGGCTTACAGACCGCTGTGATCGTTTCGCTGCCTGTCACAATGCTGTCGTTCATTACCGCCACCTGACCCATGATTCCGTATAAACCATCGGCCCGCTGATCCCTTTTCGGGCCATAGACGAGGTATCGTTTGGGACCTTGCTGAGGCGCTGTGAACCGTCCGTTCATGCGCAACTCCTGCCGTGTGGTACGGGTCGGAATGGTCTGCGCCAAGGGCATTAACCCTACGCCCTGACCTCCATAGCGTTTCTGCAACGCCTCGCGGATCTGCATGGTCATGCGGTCCTCCTCAATCTGGCTGTCGCCGTAATGCAGCACGCGTACTTTCCGTTCGCCCGCCTCCGCCAGAGAGGCATAGAAATGACGGAGGAAGATCCGGCTGTCGGTGTTGGCCGAGGTGTCCGGGATGACCGGAGAGGCTGGGATGTGCGGGGTTTTTAGGGTTTCTGGTGTTTCTGGAATGTCTGGAGTTTCTGGAATATCTATGGTATCTAGGCTCCCTAGGCTTCCTAGGTTCCCTAGGTCTCCTAGACTATCCGGTTTTTCCGTGGCGTCTAACACCTCCGCCAAGGTTGGCCAGCGTAGTTCGTTCTCGCCATAGGCAATGCGCCCGGGAAGCACCAGACACAGCGCCCCCAGACCCGCCATCACACAAACGATGAATATCAGAACTTTATAAGGTCTCATTTCTATTTCTTCCACAGCGCGCGGCTGAAGAGCAGCAGAATAGTAAATATCTCCAGACGGCCGATAAGCATTACGAATGTCGCTACCCATTTGGCTACCGCCGGCAGGGCTTCATAGCAGCCGCTTGAACCCCACTGGCCGATCGACACACCCACATTGCCTATCATCGAAACCGCTATACCGATCGCCTCGTCAAAACCGATCCCGCAACCGCAGAAACAGAATGCTGCTACGCCGATGATCACCATATAGAAGAACATGAACGCGACAATATTACTGATCGTCTGTTCGCGGACGGTGTTGCCGTTGAAGCGCACGGGAATGACGGCATTGGGATGAATACGGCGTTTGATCTCTGCTAACGCAGACTTGGCGAAGATAGCTATGCGCACCCATTTGATTCCTCCGGCGGTGGAACCCGACGCACCACCGGTGAACATCAGAAAGAACACGCCCATCCATAGCACCGGCGGCCAAAGCATGTAGTCGGCGGAAACAAAACCGGTGCTGGTGATCGTAGCGATAGAGGTGAAGAACCCGTGACGGAGACTATCCCATTGATGGGTGTGAACGAGCAGCCCGAGCGACAGGAAGACGCCGGCGATGACGCACGCGCCGGTGTACCACCGCGTCTCTTCGTCGTGCAGCAGGCGCTGCGGCTTGCCGCGGAAGAGATAGATCAGCTGGGTGAAGTTGATTCCCGAGAGGAGCATGAAGAAGGCGATCGTCCACTGGATAGCGGGGCTGAAACCGATCACGCTGTCGTTATGGGTGGCGAAACCTCCGGTGGAGATCGTGCTCATCGAGTGGCAGACGGCGTCGAACTTACCCATGCCGAAAAGCCATAAGAGCAGTCCTTCGGCGATGGTCAGACCGATATAGGTCAGCCACATATGTTTGGCGGTGTCGGCGATGCGCGGGCTCAGTTTCTCGTAACTCACGCCCGTCACTTCGGCGCTGTAGAGCTGCATGCCGCCCAAACCGAACATAGGCAGGATCGCCACACTCAGCACAATGATACCCATACCGCCTATCCATTGCATCAGTGCGCGCCATAGCAGGATCGAATGGGTCTGGACGGTTATATCGCGGAAGACGGTCGAACCCGTGGTGGTGAAGCCTGCCATAGTCTCGTACCACGCATCCGTGACGGAGGGCAAGGCGCCGCTGAGCCAGAAAGGAAGCATGCCGAATAAGGAATAGACGATCCACACCAGCGCCACGATCACGTAGCCTTCGCGTTCGCCCACACGTTTCTCCGCTTTCCTGCCTGCTCCTACCATCCACCAGCTCGATACCCATGTGACCAGCGAGGCTGCGATCCATGCTACCAGATCCGCCTCGTTGTACCACCAGGCTACGAAGGTAGGTACCAGAAGAAACAGTGCCTCGATGGTGGTCAGCGCACCCATCGTCCTGAAAACCAACCGCCAGTTGAATGTCCGTGTCATTTGAAGAATCGCTCTAAGTTACGTATCACATGGCTCTTGCAGAACACTACTACCAGGTCGTCCGCAATGATCTGTGTCTCGCCGTTCACCAGCACTCCTTCGCCTGCGCGGACGATACCGCCTATATTCGCCTCCGAGGGCAGATGCATGTCTTTCACCTTCCGGCGGGTGATCAGACTGCCTTCTTTGGCGTAGAACTCTACGATCTCGGCATCCGCGCTCGTCAGGTTATGCACGCCGCGGACAGAGGCGTCCAGCAGCATCTGGTAGATATAGCTGGCGGCGATGGTCTTTTTGTTCAGTACCGTACCGATATCCAGACCCTCTGCCATAGGGATATAGTCCAGGTTCTCCACCTCGGCGATTGTCTTGCGTACACCGAACCGTTTGGCGGCGAGGCATGCGAAGATATTCGCTTCGCTGCTCTCCGTCACGGCTACGAAAGCGTCCGCGTCCTGAATGCCTTCTTCTTTCAGTACATCCATGTCGGTGCCGTCTGAATTGATAATCAGTGCGTTAGGTACTTTCTCGCTCAGGATATTGCATAACTCGCGGTCTTTCTCGATGATCTTGATATTCATCTCTTCCGTCAGTTCCGTTGCCGCTTTTCGTGCTATGCGTCCGCCGCCGAAGAAGATCACGTTCTTGATCTCGCGTTTCGATTTGCCTAACTCTTCGCGCATGAACTCCATGTTCTCCTTCGGACACATGCAATAGACCATATCGCCTTCCTGAACGGCATCCTGCCCTCGCGGAATAATCGTCTCCTGTTCGCGTTTGATCGCTACAATGCGGTATTTGCCGTGGTTGTAAACGCCGGAAGCGAAACTCCGGCCTAAGATCTTTGCGCCGGAACGGACCTTGACGATACATAACTCCAGTGCCCCCTGGCACAGGTGCAGATGGTATCGCATCCAGTTGGTCCGCAGGCTCTCTTCGATCTCGTTTGCCGCCAGCACCTCCGGATAGATGAGGTGGTTGAGACCCATGTTCTCAAAGAATTTCTTGTTCTCCGGCAGCAGGTACTCATAGTTGTCGATGCGCGCCAAGGTACGTTTGGCGCCTAATGAGTTGGCAATGAGACAAGCCGTCATGTTCTCCGTCTCGTGTGGAGTGACGGATATGAACAGGTCGCAGTCCTTCACGCCTATCTCACGCAGGTCGTGGATAGATGTCGGATTACCCACCTTGGTCAGCATGTCATAGTTGGCACTCAGGTCGCCCAACCGTTCCGGTAGTTCGTCCAGAAGGCTGATCTCCATGTCTTCGCGACTCAATAACTTGGCTAAGTGCGTGCCTACTTCACCGGCACCTGCAATAACGATTCGCATAATCCTTCTTTATCAAGTTTTAACATATGATAGAGCTCTTTGGTGGAGCCGTGTTCTACAAACTGGTCCTTGACGCCCAGGCGGATGATATCCGGATGGTATCCGTGATCGCTCATCCATTCCGCTATGGCACTTCCGAAGCCTCCGGCAAGCATGCCCTCTTCGGCGGTGACGATGGTCTTGTATTTTTTGCCTACTTCGTGCAGGATCTCCTCGTCCAGCGGCTTCAGCCACCGCATATCGTAGTGAGCAATTGATAATTGTGAATTGTGATTTGTGAATTGTGAATTGTGAATTGTCAATTCCTCTATCGCCTCCGCCATGGCGTTGCCTATTGCTCCGATGGTCAGCACGGCTACATCCTTTCCGTCACGCAGTTTCACGCCTTTGCCGTACTCAATTGTGCATTGTGAATTGTGAATTGTGCATTCTTCCACCGCCGCTCTGCCTCTCGGATACCGGATTGCTACGGGACCTTCCAATGTCTCTGCCAGCTTCATCATTCCCCTCAGATCCTCCGCCGTACGCGGCGCGCAGATCTGCATGTTCGGTATCGGGCGCAGATACGCCAGATCCAGCAGTCCGTGGTGGGTGGCGCCGTCGTTGCCTACGATACCTGCGCGGTCGATACAAAGCACCACGTGCAGGTTCTGGAGCGCCACGTCATGTACGATATTGTCGTACGCGCGTTGAAGGAAGGTGGAGTAGATATTACAATAGGGGATTATTCCCTCTTTGGCCATTCCGGCGCTGAACGTGACGGCGTGTCCTTCGGCAATGCCGACATCGAAGACCCTCTCCGGAAACTCTTTCTGCATGATCGTCATGGAGCATCCGCTGGGCATGGCGGGTGTGACGCCTACGATCCTGTCGTTCTTCTTCGCCAACTCCAAAAGCGTCTCTCCGAACACCTCCTGCCATAGCGGCGGAACGCTGACGGCTGACGGCTGAAGGCTTTGCCGCTCCCCTGTCTCCACATTGAATTCCCCCGGTGCATGCCAGACGGTCTGGTCGTTCTCCGCCGGCGCATAGCCTTTGCCTTTCTTGGTAATGATATGCAGCACTTTCGGACCCTTGTGGTTCTTGATCTCGCTCAGGATCCTGACGAGGCTCTCCACATCGTGCCCGTCCGTCGGACCGAAATAGCGGATGTTCAAGCCCGTGAAGATATTGCTGTTCTGTTTGCTCAACGCCGCTTTCCAGTTGTTGTTGCGGCGGAGGATCCGTTGTTTCTTGGCTTCGTCGATGAGGTGGAGCTTGACGGCAAACTTATACATTCGCCAGCGCCATTTGTTGTAGGTCGCGCTGGTGGTCAGATCGACGAGGTACTGGGTGAAACCGCCTTTGAGCGGATCGATCGCCATATGGTTGTCGTTGAGCACGATGAGGAGGTTGTTCTTGTCCATCGAGGTGTTGTTGAGTCCCTCGAAGGCCAGTCCGCCTGTCATAGCTCCGTCCCCGATAATTGCTACGGTATTATGGGGCAATTGTGCATTGTGAATTGTAAATTGTGAATTGTGAATTGTTAATTGTGAATTGGCAATATCTATCCCCAGCGCAGCTGAGATAGAGTTGCTTGCATGTCCGGCGATGAAGGCGTCGTATTCGCTCTCCGCGGGATTGGTGAAGGGCGAGAGACCCTTGAACTGGCGGTTGGTATGGAAACGGTCGCGCCTGCCGGTGAGGATCTTGTGCGCGTAGGCCTGATGCCCGACATCCCAGATGAGTTTGTCGTTCGGCGTGTCGAACACATAATGCAGCGCCACGGTCAGTTCGATCGTGCCCAGCGAGGAAGCCAGGTGCCCGGGGTTCTTGCTTAGCGCCTCGATGATAAACTGTCTCAATTCCGCACACACCGCCGGCAGTTCTTCCACTTTGAGCTTCTTCAAATCGGCCGGCGAATCAATCTTGTTGATGTATTGGTAATCCATTCTTTTTTTTCGCTTTTTCGCATATGCGCACAATAGTGCACGCTAAAATCGGGCACAAAGATACTACAATTTTCTGATATATGCAAATTTTAAGCGATTATTTTATTTCATTGTCCGCGGTGGTCTGTGCCCGCCTACTGGTGTGAGAGGCAGAGGATTGCGTTTATTTTCACCTTCAAGGCTTGCCCTTCGGCATTCGATGTGGTCAGGACGATAGCCTCTCCCGTGGCGCGCAGAATGTTGTCGCCTGCTTTCAGATCGACAGACGAACCCGTCACTCCCTCTGCCTGCAATCCGGGGTAATCGGTACTGTCTGCTATGGACACAAGTATCTCGTCGCCGGGAGCCGTAGGAATAATGATCTTGCGGTCCTTGCCGTCCGGACGGATGTCTGAATTGGTGGTCCTGAAGGCGATCTTGTTGCTCTCGGAGTTCTTGAATACAAACTGTACGCCGCCCAATGTGAAAGAGCACTCTTGACCTCCGGTCGTAATACGCAGGTTGTATTTGTGGCGTGTGGGATCGCTGTCTTCTACGGTCAGGTTCTGCAGATCCTGGAAACCGCCGTTATTGTAAATCCACTCGCCCATACGTGTACCGCGGATGTCGAATCCTGCAAACTTGGCTTGGGGATCCGTCTGACGGTTCACATCGCATACCAGACGCACCGGATGGCCGTAGGCGCGTGAGCACCGGCCGGCGGTGTGAAGGGTCGTGTCGTTGAAATGGATCACATAAGCGGATTTCTGGTTGCTGGCGGAAGCGGTCCAGTAGAAACCCTTTACGTTGCCCCAACCGATCTGTGCACCTCTGCGTTCGCCGGCTGCCGGAAGGAACACAGCACCGGCTTCCTCCATCTTTTTCCATTGAGCGACACTGTAAGTGTTGGTCTTCCAGTCGTTGGCATGGGCTGTGAAAGTCAGACCCTCCGGACTCTCCCAGTTGTCGGGTAGAAGAACATATCCGTGCAGTTTGTGGATGGTCGCCTGCGAACGCAGGTCCGCCGCATTCGGACGGCTGAACAGCAGATAGAACCATTCTCCGTAGGTGAGACTCCGCCATGCCACTCCTGCTTCGCTGTTGGAGATAGTATTATAGACTCCCCAGTCATAGTACGCGGATGGGCCTGCTAAACCTCTGTAACTCTGGTCTGTAGAAGGACCATAGCCCGTCACGTTCGTTTCTTCGCAATCCGTGGAATCATTGGAGGACGAATAGGGCTGATAGTAGATGGCACAGGGATCGTTGGCGGTGTTGTTGAAACCGCTTGTGCCCCATCCGAACATGTCAATCCAGTCGCTGTAATCGGATGCAATATCTTTGTTCTTCATGGCTGCACAGTCATATTGGTTGAGGGCGAAACGCCATGTTCCGCCGGAACTTGTTCCGTCCGGATGAACCGTTTCCCCCAATGCGGCAAGGTACTGCAGGTTCCCCTGCGCAAATCGTACTTGACCGCCGTGGGCGTTGATACTGAACAGACCGGGAAGACCGCTTGGATACCCCGTCGCATAGACTGCAATCACGCCTGCCACGATCGCAAGTGGAAGAGTAAGTGCCTTTTTCATATTCTTCATGATTTTATTCTCCTCATTTGTGTATTTGTTTGTTTTGTCAACCTCCTGCTTGTTGTTTTTGCAACGTACCTGTATGTTTTGTCAACCTCCTGCTTGTTTGTTTTGTAACGTACCTGTTTGTTTTATCAACCTCCTGCTTATTTGTTTTGCAACGTACTTGTTTGTTTTGTCAACCTCCTCATTTGTGTACCTGTTTGTTTTGTCAACCTCCTCCTTAATCCCTCTCTCTTTAAAAACGGCGCAAAGATACAACATTTTTCTGATATATGCAAATATTCCTGTGTTTTTTTATTCCCCCGCCCTCAATACCTCGCTTCCCCGGATCAGCGTAGCGGTCTGGCTTCTCTGGATTTTCCGGTATGTCCCATCTTGCCTTTCTTCGTCCGCCCCTCCTGTCCCCCTCCTTTCCGCTTCCGCTCTCTCTCCCTGCCGCCTCCCTTCCACTGCCTTTCCCCCTCCCTTCCACCACCCTTTCCCTGTCAAAGTGCTGTTCAAACCATAAGACCACCACAGAATCACCATAGGATCACCATAAGATGAGACCGCCATTTTGTCACAAATATGCTTTTACTGTATATATACATAGTATATATACATATTTTGTTGTAAAAATTAAATTTGCATATGTCAAAAAAAAGCAGTACCTTTGCACGCTAAATCTATTCAGTCAGAAGCAGAATATGAAATTATCGGAAATAAGACAAGTAATCGGCGGAATAGCGGAGGTGGAGGGTCCGGATGATCTGGAGATCCGCTATCTGCTGACGGACAGCCGCCGGCTGTCAGCCGTCAGTCATCAGCAGTCAGCCGCGGAGACGCTGTTTTTTGCTATCAAGACAGAGAAGAACGACGGCGCCGCGTATATACCCGAACTGCGCGCAAAAGGCGTGCAGGCGTTTGTCACCGGCGATGCGGTAGCAGGATTGCAGGCGCTGGCGGCGTATGTGCGGAGCCGTTTCCACGGCCCGGTGATCGGTGTCACGGGTTCGAACGGCAAGACGGTTGTCAAGGAATGGCTGTACCAGTTGCTCAAAGACGATTATACGGTGGTTCGTTCACCTAAGTCCTATAACTCGCAGATAGGCGTGCCGCTTAGCGTCTGGCAGTTGGAGAAACTCCTTAAAGACCCTAAGGACCCTAACGACCCTAACGACCTTAAGGACTCAAAGACCCTTAAAGCCCCGCTTGCCATCTTCGAGGCAGGCATCAGTCAGCCCGGGGAGATGGAGAAACTGGAGCGGATCATCCGTCCCACGATAGGCGTGATCACTTATATCGGCCATGAGCACGACGAGAACTTCGTTTCGCTGGAGCAGAAACGTGCGGAGAAGATGAAGCTCTTTGTGCATGCGGAGCAGGTGATCGAAGATCCGACGCACCAGAACGTCCGCACCTGTGCGGCTGTGATGCGTGCGCTGGGTTACGACGAAGAGACGATCGCTTCGCGGATCCTGCACCAGACGCACGAGACGGTGCTCAAGGTGAACCTCTCTGCGCTGGTGGACAATGTGCGTTATTTCCGTTCGCTGCTCAAGCCGGAGACCAAACTGACCTGCATGGTAAAAGCCTTTGCCTACGGCGCAGGAAGCGTGGAGGTCTCCAAAGCCCTGCAAGGGATGAACGGCACAATGGTAAATGGTAAATGTCCAAATGGTAAATGGGTTGACTACTTGGCTGTAGCGGTGGCGGATGAAGGTGTGGAACTGCGGCGTGCGGGAATCACCCTGCCGGTCATTGTGATGGATCCTGAAGTGGCGGCAATGGACCTGATCCTGGAGAACAATCTGGAGCCGAATGTCTATTCCCACCAGTCGCTCAAGACCGTGATCGCAGCGGCTGAAGCAAAGGGTCTGGAGCACTATCCGGTGCATGTGAAGATCGATTCGGGAATGCACCGTCTGGGTTTCTACAAAGAAGATATCCCGTGGCTGGTGGACAAACTGAAAGGACAGAAAGCGGTTCGCGTAGCGTCCGTCTTCTCCCACCTCGCAGGCTCTGACGAACCGCAGTTCGACGATTTCACCCTTTCGCAGATCCGCTATTTCGACGAATGTGCAGAGACTCTCAAATCCGGTCTGCCCGAAGGACGGTCTGTCCTCAAACACATTCTGAACTCCGCAGGCATAGAGCGTTTCACGGACTATCAGTTTGACATGTGCCGTCTGGGCATCGGTCTGTACGGCTTCTCGTTCGCAGGAGCCCGACTGCGCAATGTCTGTACCTTGGAGACCACGATCCTGTCCGTCAAGACCGTCAAAGCCGGAGAAACCATCGGTTACGGCCGTCATACGAAACTGGACGAAGACCGTACGATAGCGGTTATCCCGATCGGCTATGCGGACGGTTTTGACCGCCGGTTCTCGAACTACGGCGGCGAAGTGTGGGTGCGCGGCAAACGCTGCCCCGTAGTGGGTAACGTGTGCATGGATCAGGCAATGATCGATGTGACAGGCGCTGACGCCCGCCCCGGAGATATAGTTGAGGTCTTCGGCGAACATATGCCGCTGGAGGAACTGGCAGACAAACTCGGTACAATAACCTATGAAATACTAACATCCGTCTCACGCCGTGTCCAACGTATCTATTTCTACGAATAACTTGGCGATTGGTTACAAAACCACCGGCCACCGGTCACCAATGTGTGTCCAGTCCGGTCTGACTTTCTCGCTCTACGAGGGTGAGATGGTGTGTATGTTAGGTCCTAACGGTTGCGGCAAATCGACACTGCTTCGTACGCTGGCGGGTCTGCAGCCGGCGCTGGAGGGAGAGCTGGCAGTAGAGCGGATGGCACTGGTGCTGACGGAGCGGTTGTCGCTGGAGAACACCACGGTGCATGATGTGGTGGCGATGGGGCGGTATCCCTACACATCGTTCCTCGGCGGTCTGTCGGACGAGGACGAACGGATCATTGCAGAGAGCCTGCAATCCGTAGGATTCGATCAGCCGGAGACGGTAGCGGCTACTTTCTTCAACGCCCATTCGGACGGAGAGAAACAGCGGATCCTGATTGCCAAGGCCCTTGCGCAGCAGACACCGGTCATCCTTCTGGATGAACCTACGGCGTATCTGGATCTGCCGCACCGTATACTGGTGCTGAAACTGCTCCGCCGTCTGGCGCACGACCGGCAGAAGACTATCCTGATCTCCACGCATGAACTGGATCTGGCGCTTTCGCTCTCCGACCGGATTCTTCTCATGACGCCCCGCAAAGGCATCCGGCTGGACACGCCTCAAGCCCTCCGCGAAGCGGACGCTTTTACACAGGCTTTTGGCATGGATGTATTTTTTTACCTGAAAAACTTGCATATATAAAAGTTTTTTTGTACCTTTGCACGCTAATTCGGTTAAATATGCAAAGAACGGAAATTTCAACGATGGGTGAGTTCGGGTTAATCAGGAAATTAACCAAGGATCTCAAACCGGTGCAATCCTCTACGAAGAAAGCGGTTGGCGACGACTGCGCCGTGATGGATTTCGGCAGCAAGAAAGTGCTCATGACGACGGATATGCTGTTGGAGGGTGTGCATTTCAACTTGGAGTACGTGCCTCTCAAACACTTAGGATACAAGGCGGCGGTAGTCAATTTCTCGGATATCTATGCGATGAACGGTACTCCGACCCAGATCACGGTGTCGTTGGGTATCAGCAAGCGTTTCTCGGTGGAGGACATTGAGGCGCTTTATTCGGGTATCCGTCTCGCCTGTGAGCGCTACGGCGTGGATATAGTAGGCGGAGACACATGCGCGTCCATGACGGGGCTGACGATCTCGATCACCTGTCTGGGCGTGGCGGCGGCAAAAGATATTGTCTATCGCAACGGCGCCAAACTGAACGACCTGATCTGCGTGTCCGGCAACCTCGGTACGGCGTATATGGGTCTCCAGTTGCTGGAGCGGGAGCGCCTTGTTTTTGCTTTGCAAAACAATCTCAACCAACCTCAAACAACTTCAAACCCTCAAACGACCTCCAACCTTCAAACGCCCGATGCCTTCGAGGGCCGCGAATACCTCTTGGAGCGGCAACTCAAACCCGAGGCACGGAGGGATATGATCGAGGCGCTGCGTAAGGCAGGAGTCAAACCGACGGCGATGATGGATGTGTCGGACGGTCTCTCGTCCGAACTGATGCATATCTGTTCGCAGTCCGGCGTCGGGTGCTGTATCTACGAGGACAAACTGCCGATCGACTATGAGGCAGCAGCGCTGGCGGAAGAGATGAACCTCAATATCGTCACCTGTGCGCTGAACGGCGGTGAGGATTACGAACTGCTCTTCACCTGTTCGCTGGACGATTATGAGAAACTGATTCCGATTGACGACCTCTATATCATCGGACATATCACCAAACCCGAATACGGATGCAATCTCGTGGGCCGCAACGGCGAAGAGATAGCGCTAAAAGCACAAGGATGGAACGCTTTTCAATCATAGTACCGGTTTATAACCGTCCGGACGAGGTGGACGAACTGTTAGAGAGCCTGACCCGTCAGACCGATAAAGGATTTGAGGTGCTGATCATCGAAGACGGTTCGTCGGTGCCTTGCGAAGAGGTCTGCCGCAAATATGCGGACCGCTTGGACCTGCATTATTATTTCAAGCCTAACTCAGGCCGCTCCGAGACCCGCAACTACGGTATCGAACGGGCTTCCGGCGACTGGTTTGTCATCTACGACTCCGATATCATCGTTCCGCCGCAGTATATTGCTACGGTTCGGAAAGAACTGGAGAAAAACCCCGTTGACTGCTACGGAGGTCCTGATGCGGCGGATAACAGTTTCTCGGATGTCCAGAAAGCGATCAATTACTCTATGACCTCGTTCATGACCACCGGCGGCGTACGCGGAGGAACGAAGAACAGGAAGAAGTTCTCTCCCCGATCTTTTAATATGGGTATCTCGCGGCGTTGTTTCGAGAAAGTAGGAGGTTACAAAAACATGATCGGCGAAGATATCGACCTGTCGATCCGTATTCAGCAGGCGGGATTCGAGACAACGCTGATACCGGAGGCGTATGTGTATCATAAGCGCCGTGTGGATCTGCATAAGTTCTTCCGTCAGGTGAATACGTTCGGCCGCGGCCGTGTGCTGCTCTCGGAGATACACCCGGGTTCGCTCAAACTGGTCTATATACTGCCGGCGCTCTTTGTAATAGGCCATCTGGCATTGCTGTTGGCGGCAATAGTGCTGGCTTTCTTCGATTGGAGATGGGCGCTCGTCGCGCTTTCGCCGGTAGCGGTTTATATACTCGGTATCTTCTGCGAGTCTCTGATTAAGAACCGTTCGCTCAAAATAGCCTTCCTTTCTATCGCTACGGCGTATATTCAGACCTTCGGGTACGGTCTCGGGTTCCTGAGCGAGTGCCTGACCCATAAAGCAAGAAAGAAAAAACAAGAAGAACTGTATAAATAAGCCGTCAGCCGTCAGCCATCAGAAAACTGAATGCTGAAAGCTGAACGCTGAATTCTTAAAGCTCAAAAATATAATATATGAAAAAGATTTTAGTTACCGGAGGTGCCGGATTTCTGGGATCGCACTTGTGCGAGGCGTTGCTCAAACAAGGCAATGAGGTGATTTGCATGGATAATTACTTCACGGGAAGCAAGTCGAATATCGTTCACCTGCTGGACAATCCCTATTTCGAGCTCTACCGCCATGATGTGACCATGCCTACCCATATAGAGGTGGACGAGATCTATAATCTGGCTTGCCCGGCTTCTCCGATCCACTATCAGTACGATCCGATCAAGACGATTCAGACATCGGTGATGGGGGCGATCAACATGTTAGGTATCGCCAAACGCACCGGTGCGAAGATCTTGCAGGCGTCCACGAGTGAGGTCTATGGCGATCCGCATATCCATCCGCAGCCGGAGGAGTATTGGGGCAACGTGAACCCGATCGGTATCCGCTCCTGCTACGACGAAGGCAAACGGTGCGCAGAGACCCTTTTCTTCGATTACTACCGCCAGAACAAGGTGCGTATCAAAGTGATCCGGATCTTCAACACCTATGGTCCGAACATGCACCCCAATGACGGCCGTGTAGTCTCCAATTTCATTGTTCAGGCGCTCAAAGGCAAAGATATAACGATTTACGGCGACGGTTCGCAGACCCGCTCGTTCTGTTATTGCGATGATCTCATCCGCGGCATGATCGCTATGATGGCTACGCCGGACGGGATCACAGGACCGATCAACCTCGGTAACCCGCATGAGTTCACAATCAAACAGCTTGCAGAACTGGTGATCGAACTCACAGGCGCCAAATCGAAGATCATCTACGAGCCTCTGCCCTCCGACGATCCGACCCAACGCCAGCCGGTGATCGACAAAGCGAAAGAGATCCTGCATTGGGAGCCGACTATCCAGCTCCGCGAAGGACTCGTGAAGACGATTGAGTATTTTGACAAGAAACTGGCTAATGACAAATAAATGTCCAAATGGTAAATGACCAAACGGTAAATAAAGTCCGGCTCTTTCTGACCGATGTGGACGGCTGTCTTACGGACGGAGGTATGTATTACTCCGCCGAAGGAGAGGTGTTGAAGCGTTTCTGTGTCTATGACGGCATGGGAATGGTTTGTCTGCAGCAAGCCGGAATACCCTGCGGCATCCTTACCTCGGAGAACTCGGCTGTGGTGAAAGCACGTGCGGAGAAACTGAAACTGCGTTTTCTCTACCTCGGTGTAGGCAGTAAGGTGAATCCCGATTGCCTGACGAAACTGCAGGCGGCGCAGGAGATATGTGGTCAGTTAGGGATCGGGCTTGAAGAGGTTTGCTATGTGGGCGACGATATCAATGATGTCGAGCTGTTGCGCGCTGTGGGCTATCCTTGCTGTCCGCCGAACGCGCGACCCGAAGTGAAGGCCGTCACACGAGCCAACGGAGCCAAAGCGGACATCCGGATCCTCACTACACCCGGCGGTCAAGGTGCTATCAGGGAGATCACGGATGAGATTATGGGGGAATTGAGAATTGAGAATTGAGAATGAGGAATATAGCAGTCATATTAGCCGGAGGCACCGGTAGCAGAGTAGGAGGGAGTACCCCCAAGCAACTGCTGGCTCTTCCTGACGGACGGTCGATCCTCGAACACGCGATCGATGCCTTCGAGCAGGCACCCTGCATCGATGAGATCGTCGTGGTGATGCATCCTGATCATATGGAGGACGCCCGGCGGTTAAGCGAACAGAACGGATGGCGGAAACTGACGAAGATCATCCCCGGAGGAACCGAACGCTGGGAGTCGTCCTGGCACGCTATTCTGGCATATACGGACGAAGCAAACGACCAACTACCAAAGGCCAATGACCAATCACCAATGAACCTCTGGTTCCACGATGCCGCCCGTCCGTTTGTGTCGCAACGTATCCTATCCGATATAGCTGCGGCGCTGGAGGAACATGAGGCGGTCTCAGTAGCCGTGCCGGTGACGGACACCTTGTACAAAGTACAAAGGAACGAAGTACAAGATACCGGGACTTATATCCGAGAGGTGCCGGAAAGGGTACTTTATATGCGTGCGCAGACGCCGCAGGCGTTCCGATATGAGGTGGTTTTTGATGCGTATGTGCGCGCTCTGGCGGAAGAGAAAGTGATTGCCACCGATGATGCAGGTATCGTTCGCCGCTATGCGCCCAACCATAAGATCTTCATCGTCCCCGGCGAAGAGACGAACCGCAAGATCACATATACAGAAGATTTAAAATAACTCAATATCATGCATTCGAACGAAATTATCCGCCAGGCTGAGGCTTGTCTGCATATTGAAGCTGCTGCGATAGAGGCGCTTATCCCGCGTTTGGATGAGTCTTTCCTGCGTGCCGTTCAGGCTATCCGGGACTGTAAAGGCAAGGTCGTAGTGACGGGTGTCGGCAAATCCGGTCACGTGGGTTCGAAGATTGCCGCTACACTGGCTTCAACCGGTACTCCGGCTTTCTTCCTCAATCCGCTGGACGCTTATCATGGCGACCTTGGCATGATCGGAGTCGAAGATATAGTGATGGCGATCTCTTATTCCGGAGCGACGGAGGAGTTGCTGCGTTTCCTGCCGCTCATTCAGGCGAAGAAGATTACGATCATAGGCCTCTCTTCCAATCCGGACTCGCTGTTGGCGCGTTTCTCGGATATCCATCTTAATATAGCGGTGGACAAAGAAGCTGATCCGCTCAACCTGATCCCCACCGCTTCTACCACAGCTACACTGGCGATGGGTGACGCACTGGCGTGTGCGCTTGTGGAGGCTACGCATTTCCAACCGACCGATTTCGCACGCCTTCACCCGGGAGGGGATTTGGGACGCAAACTGCTTGCGAAAGTAGAGGATGTAATGTTCACCGAGAATCTGCCGTTCCTGACGCCCGACATGCTGATGAGCGAAGCCATTGAGATTGTGACCAAAGGCACATTGGGGATGGGAATAGTGGTGGAGAACGCAGTCAGCCATCAGCAGTCAGCTGTCAGCCATAGATGTTTAGTGGGAATCATTACTGACGGTGATATACGCCGTGCGATGCAGAGGCTCGGAAAAGCGTTTTTTGATACCAAAGTGTCGGAAATCATGTCCCACAGCCCGAAAACGATAGGTAAAGACGCCAAGATTGTAGAGGCGGGTGAGAAGATGAACCACCACTCGATACATACGCTGATAGTGGTGGAGCCGTCAGAAGTCAGCAATCAGCCGTCAGCCGTGGTGGGCGTGGTTGATTCGTTCTCATGCCTTCCCGGCACAAGATTCTATCACTAAAGTCTGGTAACACCCTCGGTGATGGCTAAAAATAACTAAGAATATTCAAGTACAACTAACGCTGAATTTTTGAACACAGCGTTCGAAAAAAAAGATATGTCAGTATTGACAGTTTTGTCAGTTTGGAGGTTGCGAGAACTGATGGTATCAGGAAACTGACAAAACTGACAAAACTGACAGAACAAAAAATAATATGAGACAGTTGATCCGAGCTGATGCTCGTAGCAGCCGACGAAGAAACGCGGGATAGTATCCCGCAAAATGAACGAAGCTATGCCGGCATCCGATGCCGGGGAATAGAAGAAAGAGAACCAAGAATACAGGACAGCAATTATGCAAGCAATCATCTTAGCAGCAGGAATGGGCAAACGCTTGGGTAAGTACACCCAAGAAAATACCAAGTGTATGGTTAAAGTGGGTGGCATTACACTCATTGAGCGTCTCTTGCACCAATTGGATAAATTGAGTTTGGATAGAGTTGTCATGGTAATCGGCTACAAAGCACAAGAACTGAGAGACTACCTCGCGACGATTGAGACCAAGACTCCATTATGTTTCGTAGAAAACTCCATCTATGACAAGACCAATAATATCTATTCGCTTTATTTAGCTAAGGATTACATGTGTGAGCAAGATACAATTTTGTTGGAGTCGGATATTATCATGGAGGATGCCGTATTGACCAAACTGGTCAACCATCCTTACTCAGACTTGGCTTTAGTAGACAAATACGAGAGTTGGATGGATGGCACCGTAGTTACTATAGATAGCGAAAATCGCATTCTTCGTTTTATCCCGAATAGCCAGTTCCGTTACGAAGAGATTCCGCAATACTATAAGACAGTCAATGTCTATAAATTCTCACAATCCTTCTCGCAACACATGTATGTGCCTTTTTTGGAGGCATACAGCCAGGCGATGGGGAATAACGAATACTACGAACAGGTTCTTCGGGTCATTACAATGCTTGATAATTCCGGTATGAGGGCACTTCCACTTGAAGGCGAACAATGGTACGAGATAGACGATGTGCAAGATTTGGATATCGCGGAGTCTATCTTTACTGAGCGTCAATATGACTTGCTTTGTTCGCGTTATGGAGGCTATTGGAGGTATCCACATATGCTGGATTTCTGCTACTTGGTCAACCCCTATTTTCCGAACCAGCGTTTGAGGGATGAGTTGGCAGCCAGTTTCCAACGGCTCTTAACGGAATATCCATCAGGGCAGCGTGTGAATGACTTGCTGGCATCCAAAAATTTCAACGTAGAGCAGCAATATATCACCGTCGGAAACGGAGCGGCAGAGTTGATAAATGCGTTAATGTCCACAATGCAGGGCAAAGTGGGAGTTATTCGCCCGACTTTTGAAGAATATCCGAACCGTTTGGAACAAGACAGAGTGGTTGTCTATCAAACCAAAGCACCTAATTTCCATTATTCAGCAGATGACTTAATGACTTATTTTGCTGACAAGGGAATCGATGCATTGGTACTTATTAATCCGGATAATCCGTCCGGTAACTATATCCCATACGAAGATTGTATTCGTTTGACAGAGTGGTGTCAATTGAAGCACATCCAATTGATTATTGATGAGAGTTTTATTGATTTCTCCACCGAGCATCCGACATTCTTTGCAAACGAGATATTGGAGGCGCACGCCAATCTTATTGTGATGAAAAGTATCTCCAAATCGTACGGAGTACCGGGATTGCGATTGGGAGTGATGGCGAGTGCCAATACGCAACTGATGTCTGCCGTTCGCTCCAAACTCAGTATCTGGAATATTAACTCTTTCGGTGAGTTCTTTATGCAGATATTGGGCAAATATGAGAAATCATATAGGCAAGCAATGGATGTATTCCGTGCGGAGCGCACCCGTTTTGTGGCGGAATTGCAAGATATCCCATACTTGCGAGTTCTGCCATCGGAAGCCAATTACGTACTTTGTGAGGTAAAACCCGGCCATACTCCGCGCGAATTAACAGTTACACTCATACGGGAGTATAAGATTCTTATCAAGGATTGCACGGGTAAATGCGGTGCGCCGTTCATCCGCCTTGCCATCCGTGATACGAAAGATAATAACCGATTGTTAGAGGCTCTAAGAGGATTATGAAAACTATTTGTATCTGTGGCGGAGGATCTTTAGGTCATGTGATGGCTGCTGTTTTAGGCAGTCACAATGATGTAAAGATAAATATTTTAACAGGTCATCCAGAGGCATGGTCCGATTCTGTGTGCGCCACGGATCCTGATGGTAAAAAATATATAGCGGAGTTAAGCAAGGCAAGTAGTAACCCCTCTGATGTAATACCTGAAAGTGACATTATATTGTTTTGCTTGCCGGGGTATTTGATTAGAGAAACGCTTTTGAAAATCCGTCCATATGCGCAAGGTAAGCCTGTTGGAAGTGTTGTGTCCAGTACAGGATTCTTCCAAAACGCGGAAGATATATTAGGTCCCAATGCTCCTTTATTCGGCTTTCAGAGAGTGCCTTTCATCGCGAGAGTCTGCGATTACGGAAAGACAGCGGACTTATTAGGCTACAAAAAAAGCCTGTTTATGGCATTAGAAAATATAGAAGACTCGTTCATTAATCTATGGTCTGCTTGGTTAAGAACTCCTGTACGGAAATTGGATAATAAATGGGAGGCAATTCTCTCGAACAGCAATCCTTTATTACATACATCCCGCTTATATTCTCTATGGAAAAATCACGAAACGGAGATATATGCCAATCCGATATTGTTTTACGAGCAATGGAATGATGCTTCTTCGGAATTATACGTAGCGATGGATCGTGAGTTTCAACAATTATGCAAACGGTATGAAGCCCATATTCCGGATGTACTTACCTATTATGAAAGTAACAATCCGCAAGAGTTGACGAGAAAATTAAGTTCCATCGCTGCATTTAAAGGTATTCCTGCTCCCATGAGAAAGACAGACGGAGGATATATGCCGGACTTTACCAGCCGCTATTTCACGGAAGACTTTCCGTATGGCCTCCAATTAATTAAAGATTTGGCACATATCAATAAATTATCAACTCCCATAATAGATAAGGTGTTAGAGTGGGGAAATAGGATGATATGATAAACATAGCAGAGAAAATAAAACAATTTGTAGGCATATCCTTCTGGGATAGTTTATATAAGGCATTTATATTTCGTGATTTCTTTATCGCGGCGTCTTCGTCGTGCCTTCTTCGTAAGGTAGCGAAGGTGCGCAGAGCACAACTACATAAAATTAACGAACTTCGCAAGCAAGATAAGTACAAGGTTTTGTTCTTCTTACAGACACCCTCTGTATGGAAATATGATACGCTCTATAACAAGTTACAGAAGTCCAAACTCTTCGATCCGATTGTCATTGTTTCTCCGTATAATGTACATATAAACTATGACAAGCAGGAATGCTTTAGAGTTATGCAGCAAACCGAAAGCTTTGCTAAAGCCAAAGGCTATAATTATATTAGTGCTTATGATTGGGGAAATCATAAATGGAGAGATATAAAAAAACAATGTTCTCCGGATATTGTGTTTTTTACAAAACCATATAAAGATACATTACCTGCATATCATATTTACAATTATACAGATGTTTTAACGCTTTATGTGCCTTACGGGATCAATTGTATGCATCTGTATCATAATAATTATGAACTTCCTTTTCAGTCACTTTTATGGAAACTGCTCCTTGAGACTGATTTTCAGAAACATTATGCAGAGATTTATGAAAAATCGCACGGAGATAATGTGGAGGTTATAGGTGCATTAGCGATGGAGAAACTGATGCAGGCAGATTACAAACCGCATGATGTATGGAAACCGCAAGGAAAGAAAAAGAAACGAATCATATGGGCACCGCATCATACGGTAGATTATCTCTTTAATTTCTCCAATTTCCTCAATTATTGCGAGGATATGCTTGTTTTAGCTGAGAAATATCAAGACGAGGTGCAATTTGCCTTCAAACCGCACCCGGTATTGAAATTCAAACTGATTAACTTATGGGGACTGGAGAAAACGGAGGCATATTATCATAAATGGGAAGAATTGGAAAATGGGCAGATAGAACAAGGCGATTATATTGATTTGTTCAAAACCTCTGATGCTATGATCCATGATAGTGCCTCGTTTACTGTTGAGTTCCTCTATGCGAAAAAGCCGGTGCTCTTCCAAATCCGTGATGAGAAAGTGAAAGACGAGTTTAATTCATTTGGACAGATGTGTTTGAAACAACACTATCTGGCATACTCAATAGAGGAAACAGAGCAGTTTATCCACGATGTGGTGATTGGCGGTAATGACCCGAAGAAGAAAGATAGAGAGCAATTCTACAAACAATACCTCTATCCGAAAGACGGCATTATGCCTTCTGATAAGATATTCAACTTACTTAAAACAACACTTGGTAAGTAAGATGGAATAGAATATGGGACAAAGACAATCAAACATAGAACTATTGCGGCTACTGAGCATGTTTGCTTTGTTGTTTTTACATTTCTATACTCATTCTTTGATGTCATCCGAAGTGTATGCTGAGCAAACAGGTTTCTGGAAAAATTTTCCACTTGTAGTATCTTCTTTAACATCCCTTCAAGTAAATATTTTTGTTCTAATATCAGGTTGGTTCGGAATTCGTACAACAGTAAAAAAGATAATCAACTTCTACCTGATGTGTGCTTTCTATGGTGTTTTGACTTATTGTATATCATTAGGGCTGAATAACTCATTCTCCATAAAAGATTTGGCAATATCATTGATGCCATTTTCTTTAATGCGGGGGTGGTGGTTCGTAAAAGCATACTTTTTCTTAATGTTATTAGCTCCGCTCTTCAATAAGGCGATAAAATATATGTCCCAGCGTGAGTTTTTGTATGTTTTACTTGTGCTGATATTAATTAACTCTTATTTTGGTTTCTTCTTTAAACAAGATATCAATAATGATGGCAATAATTTCATGCAACTAATGTATGTCTATTTTATCGGTCGTTACTTGGCTTTGTATCTGAATGTAGATAGATTCAAATTACGCAAGTGGACTGCTATTATCAGTGTTTGCAGTATCCTGTTATATGCGTTCGTATGGCTACTGAATGATAATTACCTGCATTTAGTGAAATCCTATACATTTTTATTACGTAACAATGTATGGTCCTTATTTAATTCAATAATGATATTTTTGTTCTTTACAACTTTCAAATTTGATAGCAAGCCAATTAATTGGATTGCAAAAGGAGCCTTTGCTGTCTACTTAGTACACGAAAGTATATGGATTAGTACGGTTTGGCGCGACTATATGGCTGATGTATATACTGCTTATAATCCAGCGATTGCGTGGCTTGTCGTGTCCGCAATCTTCATCGTATATTTCTTCGTGGTTCTATTCTTTGATCATATTCGTCTTGTGATAACTAACCCGATAGAGAAAAGGTTAGATAAATGTTTTAGTATAATAACTAAGCAATTAAAAAACAAATCAAACAATGAATAATACAATTAATTGGAAACAAATTTGGCAGCAAACATGGCCGCACATAGTTGCGATAATTGTGTTTGTTCTATTAAGTGTGGTGTATTTCGCGCCGGAGTTTTTTGACGGGAAACAACTTCCGCAAGGCGATGTGCAGAGTAGTATCGGCATGGGGCAAGACGCTCGTCTTTATCATGAGAAAACAGGCGAATATGCGGATTGGTCTAATGCCATGTTTGGTGGTATGCCGCATAATTTTGCTTATACCCAACCATCCAAGAGTATTTTTCGCAATGTAGAATCTATCGTAAAACTTGGGTTGCCGGCGCATACAGTTGCTCTACTGTTTCTCTATTTCTTAGGCTTTTATATTTTTATGATCAGCTTAGGATTCGGTCCGTGGGCGGGTATTTTCGGTGCTATCTCATTTGGATTAGCGTCTTACAACATCATCATTATTGATGCGGGACATATCAATAAATGTTTGGCGATTGCCTCTATGCCGGCTGTCTTGGGTGGAGTGATGTTATGCTACCGCAAGCGCTATGTTGCGGGAATAATTGTCACATTGATTTCGCTGGGCTTGAATGTATGTTGGAACCATCAGCAGATATCGTATTATTTGCTGATTATGATTATCTGTCTGGCTATTGCATATCTCATTGCTGCTATCTATAGTAAAACAATCAAAGAGTTCTGCATAGCTTCTGCAATCTTGATAGGCGTAGCGGTATTAGCGATCCTTCCGGCGGCAGACAAACTCATCCCGACAATGGATTATTCTAAGGAAACGATGCGCGGAGGAGCGGTTTTGCACAATTCGGCGGATAGCGAAGCCGGTAAATCGGGGCTGAATAGGGACTATGCTTTCCAATGGAGTTATGGCAAGGCAGAGACAATGACTCTTCTGATCCCTAATTTCTATGGCGGAAGCAGTAATTATCCGTTAGGAGAGGAGAGCGAGACCTATAAGATTATCAAAAAATACGCCGGTTCTTCACAGGCAAGGCAATTTGTCAAATCGGCTCCGACTTACTGGGGAGACCAACCTTTTACTTCCGGTCCTGTTTATGCAGGGGCAATCATCTGTTTCTTGTTTGTACTTGGTTTATTGGTCGTACCACATAAAGAGCGTTGGTGGTTGCTGGCAGCCGCGATTATCGGTATCGTGATGTCCTGGGGACGGAATTTCCCTGGGGTGAATAACTGGCTTTTTGACCATCTGCCGCTCTACAATAAATTCCGTACGCCGAGTATGTCGCTTGTGATAACTACGACAGCGATGGCGATGATGGCCATGCTGGCGCTCAAGGAAGTACTGGATAAAAAAGTAAAGATCAATCATCTGCTGATAGCAGGCGGTGTTACAGCCGGTGTTTGTCTGATTTATGCCCTATTTCCCTCATTGGCAGGAACCTTTGAGGCGAATGTGGATGCACAGATGCCGGATTGGCTGACTTCTTCTTTGATCGCAGATCGCCGTCATATGCTAACAGCCGATGCTTGGCGGTCCCTGCTGTTTGTCTTATTGGGGGGCGGTGCTCTCTTAGCCTATCTGAAATGGGATAAACTCAAACAAGGCTGGGTGATAGCTATAGTAAGTGTGTTAGTGCTCGTTGATCTATGGGCGGTGGACAAACATTTCCTCAACGACGATCATTTCATCCCGAAGAAGCAACAGATATGGACACCCACTGAGGCAGATAAGCAGATTATGAGTGATACCGACCCGGACTATCGCGTACTCAATCTGGCTTCTAACACCTTCAATGAGTCTAAGACCTCTTATTACCATAAATCGGTAGGAGGGTATAGTCCGGCTAAATTGCGTAGATATCAGGATATCATTGATTATTATTTCTCCGGGCGGCTGAATATGAATGTGCTGAATATGCTCAATACGCGCTATGTGATCACCCAACAGGGTGTTCAGTATAATCCGACGGCTTTTGGCAATGCGTGGTTTGTGAACTCGGTAGAGTGGGTGAATACGCCTAATGAGGAGATAGAAGCGATCGGCAATGCGGACTTGCACGCAGTGGCAGTTATGGATACGTGTTGGAGAAACCGGGTTAAGGCTGAAATAACAATGGCTCAACCGGGCAGGATCGAATTGGTAAATTATGCCAACCCCGGAAATCTCTTCTATGAAAGCGAGAGCGCTGAGGATGGTCTGGCGGTTTTCTCGGAAGTGTATTACAAGACCTGGCGTGCTTTCATAGACGGCGAGGAAGTACCGGTTTTGCGTGCAAACTATATCCTTCGTGCTATCGAGATTCCTGCAGGCAAACATACGATTGAATTCCGGTGCAAAGATGAGTTACTGGCAAAGGCACAAATATGGTCTATTGCATCATCCTCTGTCATTGTAGTTATAATTTTGCTGCTTTTGATTTTCCGAAAGAAATTGGATCCAGAAAGATGAATTTGCTGACTATAAATAGTTTCGATTGTTCTGCGCAAGCATCCGGCGGAGTTAACCAGACAACGGTCTCGTTAACAACTTATTTCACGTATCATTGCGGAATTAATTGCTATTTGGGCTTCTTTGAAAAAAATGCACCACAATTTGAGCCTCTCCGCGAATTTAAAGGTCGTATTTTACTGAATTGCAATTTTGATGAAGATGCTTTTGCAGACTTTCTACTAACAAATAAGATTGATATTGTACAAGTCAATTTTCTAAAAAAACATAATCTAAAAACAATTCCTCAGATTTACAAGACGGCGCATCAATGTGGCGCGAAGGTAATCTATGCTTTCCATATGTGTCCGGGATTTCAAATCCATACGTATGGCTCTTGTAAGAGGACATGGTATGGCTGGACACACTGGGATAATGCATTCGAAGAGACCAAGAAATGGGTTGTGATGCAAACCAAATGGCTATGGAGCGGGCTTGCACGCGCAATCTTGCGATCGAAATATTATATCCCCTATAATAGTTGTGATCGTCTGGTTGTATTGTCCCGTTATTATTACCAACCTTATCTGTATTATGCCGGTTTGACTCAAAGTGATAAGATGGAGGCTATTGGTAATGCATTGCGATTCACCGAATTTGCGTCGGAACAAGACATTTGTTCTAAAGAAAAAACAGTACTTGTTGTGGCACGTTTCGATGAGGACATCAAGCGGATATCTTATACCTTGCAAGCATGGCGGCAGATAGAGAAGGAGCCTTCGCTAAAGGATTGGAAACTGCAATTAGTCGGAGACGGGAAGGATATGCCGTTTTATCGCTATATGGTCAGTAAATGGAATTTGCAACATGTGGAGTTTACAGGACTAAAAAATCCGCAAGAGTATTATCGGAAAGCATCTCTTTTCCTGATGACTAGCACGGCAGAAGGCTGGCCTATGGTATTGATGGAAGCATCACAGATGGGTGTCCCTATTGTCGCGATGGATTCTTTTGGTTCGTTGCATGATATAGTCACGGATGGTTTAAATGGGCGCATCGTTCCTAATAATGATATCGCTGCTTTTCGCAAAGCAACGGAGGAGTTGATGTGTGATGAGCGGTCACGAAACCAAATGTCAAGGAATGCTGTAGAAAGCTCCAAACGTTTTACAATAGATAGAATTGCAGATGCTTGGCTGCAGTTATTTCACAAACTAAAAAATTAAGTAACATGGAAATTCCTATAATATTAGTACATACGGGAGATAGTTTTTATTTAGAACCGGTGTTGCGCCAAGCGCGTACATTTAATCCCGATAGCCATATCTATTTGATAAGCGATGCTTCTACTATTCACTATGATTATGTTGAGCATGTGGATATATCAGAATACTCGGCATTGGCTGATAAATTTAAAGAAGTATATGTCCATATGTCAATTAATCCATATCACTATGAGTTATTTTGTTTTCAACGCTGGTTCGTTATACTGGATTTTGTGAAGAAGCATAACATAGTTCATTTCTTGTGTATTGATTCGGATGTTATGCTGTATTGTAATGTCGAGGATACCTTCCAGAAGTGGTTAGGATATGATATGGTAACATGCCTAACAGTGGGACCGCAGTATACACTATTTCATAAAGAGTCATTGGAAAAGTTTTGCAGTTATATATTATCTCATTATACAGAAGAAAATCAATTTTCAGAAGTAAAAGAGTGGCATAAGCATAGAGGAATTTCGGATATGACATTCTTTTTATACTATAGCAAATTACCATCTGTCTCTATATTCGATTCCGCGACGATTGTAGATAAATCTTGCTTTGATTGTAGCCTAAAGATACCGCAAGGTTTTGAAATGCAGGGTAGACTCAAAAAGATATATTGGATACACGGGTTGCCATACTGTAAACTGCTGAAAACGAACGAATTAGTTCGTTTAAATGCATTTCATTTACAGGGGGGGGTGAAGCATAGATTGAACCGATATATCTATCAAGATCTTCCTTTCTCTAAGCGTATGTGGAAAAACATATGTTGGTTTTTTAATCCCTTGCGAATAAAGAGCCGATGGGGAGAACTAAGAAAAATCCTTTCCAACCGAAGAATGTTTTTTTATTTTATACGGTCTAGGGTATTTTGGCGCACATTTAAATTCTAATTATTGTTTGGAATAATCAAGATTACTATGATCTCTATCATCACTATTACATATAATGCAGAGCGTTGGCTTGAGCGGACGATGCAGAGTGTTCTCACACAGACCTGCACGGACTACGAATATATTATCGTCGATGGTGCTTCTACGGATGGTACTCTTGATATTGTCCGGCGGTTAGAACCTCTTTTCGAGGGACGACTTTCATGGAAATCAGAACCGGACAAGGGTCTATACGATGCGATGAACAAAGGCATAGCCCGTGCGAAAGGTGATTTCTTATGGTTTATGAATGCCGGAGATGAAATCTATGCGCCGGACACCTTGGCGCACATCGTGGCTGCTACTCATGATGAAGTGGATGTCATTTATGGCAAAGCAAGTATTGTGAATGCTGAAGGACAGAAGGTGAGTGAGCATCATAAGGTCACTCCCCCGGATCTGCAACGCAAGCATTTCCTGAATGGTCTGGTTGTTAGTCACCAAGCGATTTTGGTTCGTCGTTCGATTGCCGGAGAGTACAACACCTCTTATCGCATCTCGGCGGATTATGACTGGTGCATCCGTGCTGTAACGAAATCACGCAAGAATGTGTATCTGGATGAGTATGTTTGTAAGTTCCTCACGGAAGGGGTTAGCCAAAAACAGCGGAAACGCTCCTGGGCAGAGCGTTTCCGGATCATGCGTACCCATTTCGGCTTATCCAAAACCCTCTGGGCACATTTTATTATAGTATTGAAATATCCGTTCTCGATCAAGTATTAGATCACTTGATCATTTTTCGGATTTCACATAGTTCGTCTTTTACTCGCAGGAGGATCTCCAGAGCGGACTGGCGTTCGTCGGAACGCTTGTCATTGGATGCCAGTTCTTTACGGATCGCCTCGATACGCGTGATCTTCAGTTCGTCGCGGATATATTTGATCCGTTTGATCAGTTCCTGATCCTCACGTGTGTAATACCGGTTGCCATGACCGTCCTTGCGCGGACTCAGGTCGCGGAACTGCTTCTCCCAATACCGCAAGGTGGATGCCGGAATACCGGTTTCCTCCTCCGTCTCTCGCAACGAGTAATATATCTTTTCGTCAGCCATTATTTGCAGATCTTCAGTTTCTTTCCGTCGCGGATGGCATCGCTCTTGAGTCCGTTCCATTGCTTGAGCTGTTTCACGGAGCAGTGGAATTTCTTCGCGATACCGCTCAGGGTGTCGCCTTTCTTGATGGTGTAGTAGGTCACGCCGTTCACGCGATAAGCGCCTGTCACGGAGGTCACTTTCGCCATGTCGATCTCCGCGCGGCGGTTATTGATCAGGCTGTCTGCCTTGTAAGCGAGGATGTCTTGCTCTTGATCGATGAACGGACCGATCTTGTCGGAGGGCAGGCATAGTGCATAACTGCTTCCTCCGGGCAGGATATCTTTCGAATACTGCGGATTGAGCCGCCTCAGTTCGCTCATCTCGATATTCAGCATTTGGCTCACTTGCTCCAAGTGCATGCGGCGGGTTGTGCGGATGGTGTCCGTGATCAGGGTTTTCTCTAGCGGCGCCTTGCATATGCCGTGTTCCTGACCGTAGTTCATGGCATAGTTGGCAGCAATGAAGATAGGTACATAGTTCCTTGTCTCGCGCGGCAGATAGGGGTATATCGACCAGAAATCGCGTTTGCCTCCTGCGCGCCGGATGGCTTTGTTCACATTGCCGCTGCCGCAGTTATAAGCTGCAATCACGAGGTTCCAGTCATGATACACGGCATACATGCTGCTCAGGAACCGGCATGCCGCTTCCGTCGATTTGACGGGATCCATTCGTTCGTCCACCAGCGAGTTGACTTCCAGTCCGAAGAGTTTCGCTGTGCCCGGCATGAACTGCCATAATCCCGCAGCGCCTACGTGTGACCGAGCAATCGGGTTCAGCGCCGACTCGATGATCGGCAGGTTTCTCAGTTCGTACGGCAACTCGTATCGCGCCAGCGCTTCCTCGAAGATCGGGAAATAATATTCGCTCATCCGCATCATCCGTGCTACCTGCTTCGGGTTGCGTTTCACGTACCTTATTATAAACGCGCGTACGCGATCGTTGTATGGCAACTCGATCACGCAGGGCAACGCCTGCAATCTCGCTTTATACACGGAATCGGGCAGAATAGTGGTGTCGTGTACGGCTACGCAATCCGTCGTGTCTAACCATCTCAGGCTCCAGTCCAATGCCCGTGCCTCGATATCCGTCAGGTCGCTGTCATTCCATAACTCATAAAAAGGCTGAATGGGAATGATCTCCACAAGCGTGTCTTCGTTCGCTACGCTGTCCGCCGCGCTCAGCGGCACTAACTCCAGCGACTCTGTATTCACGCTGTCGGCTACCATCATCAGGCTGTCGGCTTTCTGGGCATGAACCGTCATGACAGCGATCATGCTGAATAATATAGTTATTGTCTTTTTCAAAATCGTATAGCTACTTTTAGTTCGGCACTCTGTTGGTGCTGTAAATCATAATAAATCTGCGGTTCGATATTGAGCGACAGGTTGGGCGAGATATCGAAATCGAAGAGTTGGGCATCCACGTAGGCATCCACCAGCGAAAGGGCATACACCGCCACAATCGCCAATATCGAATAGTCCCTGTATCGCCGGTAGATACTCTGCCGGTTCTTGAGGGTGTTCATCCAAGTCGTCTCCCCTCCTACGTTCGTCAGGGTGTACCCGTCCGGCAGTACCGCGATATAACTCTTGCTTGCATCTTCGCTCACTGTCCCTGCCTGCACATCGTTGTAGAGGTCCAGATAGGCCGTCTTATAGCCGCTGTACCGCCCTTGCATGGTGCTGATCGCATAACCGCATCCCATGAAAGCGCCATATACGATCGGCAGTTTCCAGTAGGATCCGTTGTATATCTGTCCGGCCCCCGGAACGATGGCACCTAACCAAACGGCTTTACCGGCGTCCGGTTTATGAACGACGATACTGTCCTGTTCCGTATGCGCCTGTGCGACCAACGGACATAGAATCAGCAATATGGCGATGAAGCGTTTCAAACTCTTTATCCTAACCGTTCGATGATGCGGTTCAGTTCCTCTTCGGACGCAAAACCGATCACCACTTTATTGTTCTGAATCTTGATGTTCATGCCGCTGCGTCGGCTCAATTCTTTGCCTAACATGGCATAGGGGTTGCCGCCTTTTTCTTTTGTCTTGGCGTTCTTGGCTGCTTTGTCCTCTTGCGCCAGCTCTTCTACCTTGCGAACCGACAGACCTTCGCGCAGGATACGTTGGTAGAGCGCTAACTGGCGCTCGGCGGACGGACTGCCTAAGATCGCACGGGCGTGACCCATCTCGATCTTCTTCTCTTTGATACCAACCTGGATCTCCGCCGGAAGTTTCAGCAGGCGCAGATAGTTGGCAACCGTGGCGCGTTTCTTTCCTACACGCTCCGCCATCCGCTCTTGTGTCAGATCATAGTCATCCATCAGCCGCTGGTAAGCGAGTGCGATCTCGATCGCATCCAGATCTTCGCGCTGGATGTTCTCGATCAGTGCCCATTCCATCACCTGCTCGTCTTTCGCCGTGCGGATATATGCGGGGATGCGTTCCAGACCGGCTAACTTACTGGCTCGGAAACGCCGCTCTCCGGCGATGATCATATAGGTCCCGTCTCCGTTGTCACGCAGTGTGATCGGAGAGATCACCCCGTGTTCACGGATCGAGTCCGCCAACTCCTGCAGCGCCTCTTCGTCAAAATTACGGCGCGGCTGATCCGGATTGGCTACGATCGAGCGGATCTCTATCTCCGAGATCGAACTACCTCCGTTGGTGTCCACATGAGAGGTGTCTATCAGGGCATCCAAACCCCTTCCTAAACCTGTTCTTTTCATACCTTAACGTAGTTTCTTGTTCCTAACAATCACCTCTCGGGCAAGGGAGGTGTAGTTCTGTGCACCCTTCGAGTGCGGGTCGTATTCGAGCACCGAAACGCCGTGCGAAGGAGCCTCGCTCAGGCGGACATTTCGCGCAATAACAGTGTTGAATACCAGATCGCCGAAATGCCGCTTCACCTCTTCGTACACCTGGTTGCTCAATCGCAGACGGTTGTCGTACATCGTCAGCAGGAAACCCTCAATCTGCAGCTGCGGATTGAGTTTCGATTTAATGATCTTGATCGTGTTCAGCAGTTTGGCAATTCCCTCCAGGGCAAAGAACTCGCATTGCACAGGGATGATCACGCTGTCGCTGGCAGTCAGGGCGTTGATTGTGATCAGACCCAACGACGGACTGCAGTCGATCAGGATGTAGTCATATTCGTCGCGAACGCCGGCCAGCACGTTCTTCATCAGTTGCTCACGGTGATCCATATTCAGCATCTCGATCTCTGCGCCCACGAGGTCTATATGACTCGGGATCAGGCTCAGGTTGGGCATGCTCGTCTCGATGATGGCTTTGTGCGGATCAATGCCGTTCACCAGACATTCGTAGATGGTGTCCTTCAACTCGCGGATCTCTATTCCCAAACCCGAGGAGGTGTTCGCCTGCGGGTCGGCGTCGATCAGCAACACATGTTTGCCCAGTTTGGCTAACGCGGCTGCCAAGTTGATAGAGGTCGTTGTTTTGCCTACGCCTCCTTTTTGGTTTGCTAATGAAATGATTTTACTCATATTTGTTGTAGTATTGTTTCTGCTTCTATCTGCCGGCAGGCGTAGTTGCCGTACCTGCAGTGGTTGGTTCCGTGGCACGTACAGGGCCTGCAGCGTAAGTCATGCCGCTGTACGATGTCTCCGGCTCGTTGTTTCCATCCCATGAAACCGATCATAGGATGGGTGGCGCTCCATACACTGATGGCGCGAAGTCCTACCAGACTGGACAGGTGCTGGTTCGCGCTGTCCATACAGATCATGACATCCAACTGGCGCATCAGTTCCAGCTCTTCTGCTAATCCCAGTCGTCCTGCCACGCTCTCCGTACGCTCGAACACACTTGCCCATTGGCGCAGCATCTCGCATTCCACTTCGCCGGCTCCGAAGAGAAAAACCCTCGTCTGCTCGTCTGCCGACAGCCGCTCGATGATGTCTTTTGTCACGCGGTAAGGCAGCATGTTTGATTTTGATTTGGCGAAAGGCGCCAGTCCGATCCATCGTCCTTCTTTCTTGCCGAAGATCTTCTTTACCGTCTTCGCCGCCTCTTTGTCCACTTCGATCGCTTTGAATTCCTTGTCCGTCTCCAGTCCTGCCCTGCGAAAGGCATTAGCGTACCGATCGAACTCCGAGGGCAGGGGATGTTTCTTGCCGATCCCCCAGAAGGTGATCAGATGCTTCCTGATCCGTCCGTAGTGTACGTTCGTCACCCGCTTGCCGCTCATCCGCATCAGTATGCCTAACACTCTTGTGCGGAGCACTGCCTGCAGATCAATCATCGCGTCGATCTCGTTCCTCCACGATCGCCATAAAGCCCATACGCCTTTCCAGTCCAGATGGTTGTCCACTTCCCTGAACTCCACATTCTCCATCCCCTGGAACATTGCGCCGAGGTTCTTCTTGCTTGCGATGATGAACCTATCGTCCGGATACCGACGGCTTAATGAAGCCACAACGGGAACCGTCATTGCTACATTACCCAGTGTCGCTAACCGAACAATCAGATAGGTCATCTCTTACTGTCTTTTGGTTTCTTTCAGGACCGCTTCCGTCCATGCCTCCTGCGTAGGGAAGGACTGCTTGCCGTCTGTCCAGCGGTCCCAGCATCCGCCGAACCAGTAGGTCAGCGTGTCTCCGGGTACGTAATCCACTAACGCCAACGCCGTGTTGGCAATAACGCAGGGTGTTGAACCCGGCACAATGACGGCTTCGTGAGTCTGCCCCAGATCCGTGTTGTCATACCATTTCTTGTTCAGCCGCACGGCTCCCGGATCGCTCAGCGCAGTCTCTGTATAGACGATTCCCTGTGTCTCTTCGAGGAAACGGTAGGTGCCGACACTGTCGTGCAGGTACAGTCCTGCGCCTATACGCATCGGGATGTTCTCCTCCAATGCCGTCAGCACCAGATCAGCGCGGTTGAGAATCTTACCCGCTGCGGCTGTCACGGTGATTTCTTCGCTATAGAGCGCCCCTGCGATCCGCAGGCTGTCGTAATGCAGGCGGAAGACCAGTTTGGAAGGCGTCTGCTCTATTATCTCCCACCGGTCATATTGGTCTCCGACATACAGGGAGTCGTTAGCTACGAACGCCGGACCGCCGCAACCCGTGGTATGCGCCACTTTGTAGCCGTCAAAACCCTTTCCGTGCTGCACATGGTAAGGGGTCTTGAAATTGACATAGTTATAGAAGAACGTGTCAATCACAAACTCCGGTGTGTTCTTCATAAAGATATCCACGCCGTTAGACGGATTCTCCGGAGCCAGAGCGGGACCGTAGAAACGGAACGCCGCATACTCGTTCTCCCATGCGAAATCATCTTTCCGTTCCGGTACATAACGACCGTAAACTTTCGGCTGTACAGCCTCTTTCTGACAAGCACTCAGGCAAAGTGCTATCAGTGCGAAAAATAATATCTTTTTCATCTTTCGTAATAACGTAATTACGTAATAACACGATTATTTCGGTTGTCTTCCGATATAAGCCAGAATACCTCCGTCCACATACAGGATCTGTCCGTTTACGGCATCGCTTGCATGGCTGGCAAGGAATACTGCCGGAGCGCCTAATTCATCGGGTTCCAACCATCTGCCGGCAGGAGTCTTGGCGCAGATGAAACTGTCGAACGGATGCTTGCTGCCGTCCGGTTGCGGTTCGCGGAGCGGTGCCGTCTGCGGCGTAGCAATATATCCCGGACCGAGACCGTTGCACTGGATGTTGTATCCGCCGTACTCGGAGCAGATATTCCGGGTCAGCATTTTCAGACCGCCTTTGGCTGCGGCGTACGCGCTCACGGTCTCGCGTCCCAACTCGCTCATCATGGAGCAGATATTGATGATCTTTCCCTCGCGGCGCTCCATCATCTCCGGCAGAACGGCTGCGGAGACAATATACGGGGCTACCAAATCAATGTCGATCACTTGCTGGAACTCTTCCCGTTTCATCTCATGCATCGGAATACGCTTGATGATACCGGCGTTGTTCACTAAAATATGTATTGCACCTATTTCTGCGTGAATCTGATCCACAAGAGCCTTCACGGCTTTCTCGTCCGTCACATCGCACACATATCCGTGCGCGTTCATAATGCCTTCCGCGCGGTAAGACTCCAGCGCTTTGTCAATCGCTTCCCGGCTGCGGGCATTGAAGATGATGTTCTCCGCTCCCGCTTGCGCAAAAGCTTTCGCAATCGCGAAACCTATTCCGTAGCATGCTCCGGTCACCCAGGCGTTCTTGCCTTCCAATGAAAATGGATTCTTCATATCTGCTGTTTTGATTAGTGTTTTTTATGAAGTAGCCTAGACAATAACTAGACCATACCTAGACCATATAAATACTGTCACTTTAGTGTAGAGATGAGATAGGCAGTACTTACTTCAAGTCCGTAATTTTGCTGAAATCCTGATCGCCGTAATCGAGGTTCTCTCCGCCCATGCCCCAGATGAAAGTGTAGTTATGGGTGGCTGCGGCGCTGTGGATAGACCATTCGGGAGACAGCACAGCCTGATTGCCTTTCATCCAGATATGGCGTGTCTCTTCCACTTCGCCCATGAAATGGCATACAGCCTGCTCTTCGGGCACCTCGAAATAGAAGTATGCCTCCATACGGCGGCTGTGAACGTGCGCGGGCATCGTGTTCCATACACTGCCCGGAGCCAGTTCGGTCATACCCATCTGCAACTGGCAGGTAGGCAGTACCTGGTTCACAAGCATCTTGTTGATATTCCGCTCGTTGGACATCTCCAAGCTGCCCATGTGGGCTACTACGGCATCTGCTTTGGTCACTTTCTTGTTCGGATAAGCGCAATGTGCCGTGGTCGAGTTGAAATAGAAGAGGGCAGGGTGGTTGGCATCCACGCTCTCGAATTTCACCTCTCTGTCGCCGCGGCCGAGATACAACGCTTCCTTGAAATCCAGTTCGAAGACCTCGTCGCCTGCGATCACACGCCCCTTGCCTCCTACATTGAAGATACCCATCTCGCGGCGGGTGAGGAAATACGGTGCCTTCAGGGGATCAATCGCTTCGAGCAGCAGTGTCTCGCCTACAGGCATTGCGCCGCCAACGATCATTCTGTCGTACATCGAATAGACCATGTTCACTTCGTTCTTAGCAAACACTTTCTCGATCAGAAAATCCTTGCGGAGACGCGTGGTGTCGTAACTCTTGGCGTCAATAGGGTTTGACGCATACCTTACTTCGTAATTCGTCTTCATATGTTATGTTTTTTTATCTGTACGTGTTTTATCTGTATTCCATTTCCCTTGCTTTCTGCTCCCTGCGCTCGGCTTTCCTTGCCCTTTTCGCTTCTCTCAGCGCCCGGTCCTTCTCTCTTTGCGCCTTGCTCTTTATCTGCCAGAGATAGCCTAAGTTGACGCTCAGCTCCATCGGACTTGCCATCCGGTAATGGTCTGTCAAGGCGGTACCGAACACACCTCCGAAAGAATAGTTGTAGCGGATCTCCAACTGATAGGTTCCGGCTCTTCTGCTCCGGATGTATAAACCTGTTCCTGCGGACAGCCCCCAGTCAAACCGATGATCGATCTCTCCGTATTCGGGCGCGTTAATACCGTTCACTTTCGTTCCTTGGTATCCGTCGTCTTTGATACAATAACCGATCTGCGGACCGATATTCAGGAACCACCGGCAGAGATCGCTTCCGAAATTGAGGTGCATGTATATAGGCATCTCCAAATAATGCAGACTTCGTTGGTACCGGTCTTCGCCGCTCTTCTCCGCCCAGCCCCTGTGAAGATAATTCAACTCCATCTGGAAGGCGCAGTATTTATGTCCTGCATACCGGAAAACCAGACCTCCGTTACCTCCTAACACACAGGCATTGGTGATCGGAGTCATGTTGGCTACCGAAGGCTGGAAGAGCACCGTGCTTGCTGTCACACCGCCATGAACGCCTACGGAAAACTCTTTCTCCCGCAGGCGCGGCTGTGCGCTTATTGCCATACTGAAGAGAAGGCACGCTGCAGTTACTATGTAATTCCTGATTTTCGTAATCTGTGATCCGTAATTCGTAATACGTAATGCGTAGTGCGTTATTTTAGTTCTCAATGACCCGCAGCCATCCGTTCTGCCATCCGCCTTCGCCTACTTGTTCCCAGCGGATGTCGGATTGCATACCCACGATCCCGTTCTTTCCTTCCATCGCACCTACCAACGCGTGCATCAAGTCATATCCTAACAGGTCATACCGTGGCATATCGCTTACATGTCCTGTCACATAGAAATCCTCCCACAGACGGTCGTACGCCTCATGGTCTTTCTCTGTAGTGAAAACAGAAGTATATACTTGCGGCAGGCGGATCTGCTCTTTCTGCCACGAATACTGGCTTACCAAGCGTATCCGGTATCCCGCATCCTGCATATTCTCCAGATGCGGCAGTAACATCCGGACATGCTGGAAGCGGTCGGAATGCAGGATGATCAGGTTCTCTTTTGTGCTGTCTAACGCATAAGCCGCCGAGTCGTTCATCAACTCCCGCAATCCCATTCCTGTGTATTCAATACCGTTCGTGCGCAAGCTCCGGCGCAAGATCCTTACCGAGGTTGACAGATCGCCTTCTTTGACTTCCACCGCTACGCAATGCACGCTGTCTGCTCTGGCTGCAATCCACCGGCAGAGACTGTCCGCTTCCTGTTTGTCCGTTGAGTTAAACTGCAGTACACAGGGTCTGACACCCAACGGTATGTCGTCGCTGAAAGGCAACAGCAACGGTACTTTCTTCTCTGCGCACCATTTCGCCATGAGTTCTATCTGGATCGGATAAACGAGTCCCAGTACACCTTGTACGGAGTCCAGCTCCGTGCTGTCGCACAGTTCCCGTACGCGCCGTTCGCTCCGCTCCGTGTCATATACGCGCAGGCGGTAGAGGGTGCTGTCATTCTGCAGGTCTTTCAGCGCCAAGAGTGCTCCCTGATAAAACTCCATCATCCGCTCCGCATTTCCGCTCCGTTTCGTCTGCCGGCTCTCAAAAGGCAGCATCAATGCCAATTCTACCACCCGCCGCGTATCGGTGATACTGTCCGTAACGACGGTATCCGTAACAACGGAATCCGGAATGACGGAATCCGGGATAACGGTATTCGTACTGACGGTATCCGGAATAGCGGTATCCGGAACGGCGGTATCCGGAACGGTCTGCGGCATCTTTTCCACTTTCCGCTTTGTCGGGATCAGCAGCACCTCGTCGAAATGCAGGCCCCTCTCGCGCAGCTGCGGATTGAGACGGATGATGTCAGCCTGCGGTACATCGAAATTCACCCCGATGCGGTACAAACCGATACTCCGCTCCACGCGGTATTGATACACTTCCTCTCCGTTGATTGTATCCAGCGGATAGTTCTTCAACTCCTCTTGTGCGCTTGCCCCCAAGGCTACCATCGCACACAACAACCATATAGAATAGATCTTTTTCATGTGTATTTTCTCCTTCGTATAAATACTACGACTGCGCCGATCAGAGCCAGAATCGCTATCGGACAGACCGTACTCACCAACTGTATTTTCGTTCGTTCGTCATGCGCCCGTTTGTCGTTGAGCAGGCGCAGCGCTACTGTCTTCTCCCGCAGACTGATCAAACCCTCGCTGTCGGTCATCCAGAGGATGGCATTGACGATAAAATCGCGGTTGCTGAACTGCATCCTTGTCAGCCGGTCGTATCCCATCGGAAGGACCTGTCCCCGCTGGATCTCGTTCATGATCACGCTTCCGCTACCTACCACCACCTGTCTTGTCTTCACTCCCTGTTTGCGGACGGGTTCGTCGCTTTTCACTCCCTCCGGCATCATCCGATGGGCATAAGCACTTCCGAACGCCCCTTCCATGGAGACCGCTACCGGCACATACTGATATTGAAACTCCTCCATCTTCGGGTTCATGTCATTGAGGTTGACCTCTCCCGGAGTGGCAGTAACCCGTGTAGCGGTGCTGGTAGCCAAAAGCACCCGTTTCTCAATGCCGTCTTCTCCTCCTACGGCGTCAATCGGGCTGACAAACGTACTCATCACCTGTCCTACGTTGCGTGTGATCGGACTTCCCTGACTGGTCAGCAACAGCGGTGCATATGTCCACGGCATGGGTTGCAGGTTGGGTTTCTGCGGGTCGCTCGACATGTTCACCGGTATCGGCAGACACTGGATATCCTGCACCAGCGCCGGATTGACGCGTACGCCGTATCGGTACAGCATTTCCGTAAGCCCCAGCTCCAGCGGAATGACCGGCGTGAAACCGTCGGTCTGCAACACACCGTTGCTGAACTGCACACCGTTCACCACCCACAGCACCTTACCGCCGCGCATGATATACTGGTCGATGACAAACCGCTCGGCGTCGCTGAAAGCCGTTTGCGGATTGGCAATGATCACTGCTTTGTAACCGTCCAGAATATGTACATCGATTCCGTCGTTCTGATTTTCCGCCAGACTTCCCCTGTCCACCTGGTAATACCGGCTCAGCGCGGTCATAAGGTCGTATGTATGCGCTTCGTCCGGTTCCCCGTGTCCTTCGAGGATCACCACTTTGCCGGTCTCTTTCTGCCGGAGGCGGTGCAGGGCTTCCATCAGCATGAACTCCAACTGCTCGATGCTTGCGTTCAGGTTGTCCTCCTCGCTCATACCCAGACTTTGATTGAAGATCGCAACAGGGCTTGTCTTTCCGCCATATTTCATCACTACGTACGGGAAAGTGCGCATGATGACCGCCTTGCCGTTATGCTCGGTCCGCGTCTGGTCGTAGGGCATAACCCCCATCCCGGCATACCGTTTGAGCGTCGCTTCGTCGGCTTCGTTCATGTCGATGGTCTCCACGCGCAGCGACTTTGTATATACCGCCATCTCCTCCAGCGTCTCTTTCACCGCTTTCTGCAGGCGTCTGAAACCGCTGCTCATCTCCCCCTCCAACAGGATCGTCACCTCGATCGGTTCTTCCGTGCTCCGCAGCAGGGCTTTCGAAGCATCGCTCAGGCTGTAGTGCTTGTCGTCCGTCATGTCCCAACGGACAGGCCGGAACTGTAACGCTCCGACCAGCAGCAGCCACAGGCCGCAGAGGAATATGTAATGTGAATATTTCCGCAAATCTTAAAAATCGTACATTTTTGAGGCCGTTTTTGCCCTCGACATGACCACGACTTGCCCTCGACATGACCACGACATTAACCCGATGCCGTTATAAGAGGGTCAAATCTTAATAATCGTATATTTTCTCAGCGTTTGATTTCCTCCCAGACTTTCCGGTCGATCTCCACCGGATATTTCTCACGCAGACGCTTGATCCACTCCGCTTCCAGATAGTCCTGATAATCCGTTGTCACTTTGCCTTTCTCGTCCGTCCAAGCCTCCGGCGCCTTCAGTTTCTTACCTACGCATTCAACGATCGGCAGAGCTTCGGACGGTTCGAAATCAGCACCTTTCGCTTTGAATCCGTATCGGTCCACGGCGCCGTTCTTGCCTTGCTCCCAGAGTCCGTGCTGCACCTTCACATAAACCACGCTGTCGGTGTTCACGCGGTGGGCAATATAACTCTGGATCGAATCCGGATGCGCGCTCTTTATGATCGCCTTGGCGGCTTTCATACTGCTCTTGTCCTTCGCCTGCACGAGATAACCCTTCCAACGCGGAGCCTCCCAGGTGTATTTCTTCTTGTTGGCCTTGAAATACGCCTCCAGTCCGGCAGTATCTTTGGCTGCTTTGTCCCATACTTCGCGCAGCGACACCTCGAAGAGCAGGATGCCGTCGTGGTACTCTTTCACGAGATTGCGCAGGTCGGGGTATTTGTCCTCCAGATGCTCGTCCGCGTAGGCTTTGACCTCTGCGTCCGTCATCTCAGCAGGCAGATTGTATTCGGCTCTCGTCTTGCGGATGAAACTCTTCTCCGCCTCGTTCGCCCGCTCGTCGCGCATCACCTGTCTCTGGATTCCCGCGCGCATCGAGTCCAGGGGCTGGATGCCGCGTTCGCCTTCCTTATAGATGATATGCCATCCGTATTGGGAACGGACAGGAGCGCTGACAGCGCCGCTTGACATGCCAAATGCGGCGTCTTCGAAGGGTTTCACCATCATTCCGCGTCCGAACCAACCCAGATCCCCGCCGCGCATGCTGCTGCCCCGGTCATCGCTCTCTTTCTGCGCGATCTCTGCGAAGTTCTCTGCGTTCACACGGGCTGCGATCTCCTCGATCTCCGCCTTTTTGGCAGCCTCCAGACTGTCGCCGCCTTCGCGCGGAACCATCTTCATGATATGACGCGCTTTCACCTCCAGGTGGTCACGCTCTTCCTCCACCTTCACGATGTGGAATCCGTACTGGGTGCGGAAGACCTCGCTGATCTCTCCTACGCCCGTTCCATAGACTGCTTCCTCCAATGGATAGACATAGCGGAAGGGCGTGATCCATCCCAACTCTCCGCCGGTCTCCTGTACTCCGGGATCGGTGCTGATCTCTTTAGCCACCGTTGCAAAATCCTCTACCGGCTGGCGAACGCGTTTGGCTCTCTTGCCTTTGCCCTTGATCACTTCCTTACCGACCGTGACGCGCTCACGTGCCTCGCGTATCTTCGCTTCCGCCTCGGCAACCGTAGCGCTGTCCGCATTCATCGGACACTGGATGGCGATATGCGCCGCACGGCGGTCCTTGCTGATATGCCGCCAGCTCATCTCGACCAGACTGTCCATCGCGGCATCGTCCTGCAGGTATTTCGGCGTAGCCTGCGCACGGTAGCCCTTCAGCTCTTTCCGGAACGCCTCCGTTGTGTCGATTCCCTGCGCTTCCGCTTCCGTTACCTTGAGTTTGAAGTTGATGAACATATCCAGATATTCATCCATTGTTTTTGGATCCAGCGCCCCTGCCTGATTGTTTTTCTCATAGATGTACAGGAACTCACCGGCACTCACGCCTTTTCCGTTGATTGTCATCAGCGTCTTGTCTTCCGCCACCGCGATTACGCTCATCATCGCTGCGGCTAAAAATAACATACTCTTTTTCATATCATTATTTTTTGTTTCGTTGTATTGCCCACAAAAAGCGTGCAAAGGTACAACTTTTTTTTGATTTATGCAAGCGCGCGCGTAAATTATTTATTAATAATGTGCCTTTTTGCCTGAAATACTCCGGTTTTTGAAATCCGGATTTTGTATTTTGAAAAAGTTGTAGTACCTTTGCATCCGTTTTATGTGTAATTTGAGTTATTATGACCAAAAAAATATCTCTTCTCATTTTTTCACTCTTCGCCGTCTCCGCGATGGCGCAGACTCAGGACGCGCCGAAAGACGATCATATTGCAGAAGGACTGGCTTCCGTGGCCACGATAGCCGGAGAGACCAAGTCTGCGGACGAGGTGCAGGACACTCTTGTGTCGCCCGTAAAACTCCCGGAGGTGCCACTCTGGAAACAGAAACTGTATTACGGCTACAACTTTGACATCTATTTCCACCACGATTCCAAAAAGGAGAGCCGAGAGAACGGCTTTTCCATCGCTCTGACTCCGGAGTTAGGCTGGCGGCTGACGGAGAAAGTGCATTTGGGTATGCGGTTCGGAGGCAGTTATGCCAATTATAAAAGCCTCTTTATGGTTACCGATGTGGATTTAGACACCACCTATTATACCGATCTCCGCGTTCATGTAGGCTCATGGGAGGTGGCTCCGTATGTACGCTACAAAATGAAAACGCTATTTAACGGCAAATTGGGAATATGGCTGGAGGCACACCTCTACACGGGAATGGATTTTCCCCGTGTGACGGAAGGAAAAGTGCAAAACACCGATTATGACGGGTTGCGTTATGCAACGACATACGGATTTCAGGTGTCGCCGGTCATTACGTATCAGTTTAACCGCAAGAGCACGTTCCAGATATTCTTCTCGATCCTCTCTCTGGGCTATAGCGGCACAGCCTATAACTATGGCAACCACCACGAGTACAGAAACGATGTCATTCTTTTCTCCGGCAAACTGAGCAACCTCTTGTCCAACCAATTTACGCCGGGCCTATACGGTCTTAAGTTCGGTGTACAGAAGAGTTTCTAAATGGCGCGCCGTTCGCTCATCTGGAAGATCCCTTTGACCATTTCGGTCATTGTTCTGGTCCTGCTTGTTCTGCTGCTTTCCGCAGTGGCAAGTGTGCTTTATGTCCCTTCCGTACGGACGGCGACGCTCCATAAAGGCATCGAGATAGCGAACGCCAAGACCGATTACGACATATCGCTCTCCCGTATCTATCTCTCGCCGCTTCACCACTCGCCCGTGCTCCTTTACCGGGCGTACAAAGGGAAGTCCGATCTTCCTGTCCGCGTGGAGATAGACAGTCTTTTTGTGGGACATCGCGGTGTGGACACGCTTGTCTATGTCCGCTCCCTCCGTCTTTTCGCTCTTGCCAGAACCGCCCAATCGCCCATCGCCGACAACCCGTTGCCGGTTATCCGGGTAGATACTCTCCGCTTGGAGCAAACGACATTCCATTCCGACTCTCTCATCCCTTCTGTGGGTGTGGACGCGATAGTAGGTCATCTGCTGGCCTCTTCGCCCGAACTGAATATCAGAGAAGGGCGTTATCCCTTGTATGGACTGCGGCTGAACGATGTGTATTGCGGTATTGATCTGCGCGGTACGCCGCCTCCCGATACCATAGTTACAGAGCCCAAACCGGTTCCGCTCTCTTTCGAGTTGCCGGACGGCGAGTTGAGGAATATTCATTTCCGTCTCACGCCGCTTGGTATGGATATCCGGACCGGCAGTCTGGATGCAAACGCACTGGTGGATGTCGGAGCCAACCGGTATGATGCGCGGCGGATTGATGTAGGGAACTTTGTGTTCTCGCTGGCTAATCTGCGTATTCCGGCAGATACGGTCTATGGTGCGGCTTGCGCTGATATAGCCCATGGACTGATCACTTCGCCCGGGCTTCATGTGCGTTCAGCGGAGATAGGCGCTACCGCTGATCTCTCGTCCACGCAGATGGATCTCCAGACAATGCAGGTACAGACCATCGGCGATGCGGATTTCCGGGGATCCAAAGCAAACCTCCGCGCGTTCTATGATATCGACGATGAGCGCTACGACGCCTCCGTGCATATCGACCGGGTCGATCTGTCGCCTCTCCTTCGGAACTCTGCGCATATTGTCCTGGCCGGAGACATAGAGGCGCAGGGTAAGGGTATCAACCCCCGCAAACCCATGCGGAGTCAGCTCAATCTGCATCTCAGGGATGCAATATACGAGGATATCAATGTGTCGGGAATGCAGTTAGACGCCTCTCTGGAGAACGGCATACTGGACGGCACGCTGCATCTGCCGGTGGATATGACGATGAACGATCTGCAGTTCCGCGGACAAACGGATCACCGGTTCCGTGTGTCGGAACTCTTTGCGAAAGGGAACGGCCCGCTCATCCGTCCGGAGAAGATGGGCGTGGACTATCATACAAGGATGCGCGGCGTACAAGCCCGTGTGGCCCAACGGACGATCAAGGCGGACAGCCTGTGTCTGGATTTCGCTACAGATACCGCTACTTCGCTTGCCCTGCGTATGCCGGGCCTGCGTGCCGACATACAGAGCCCGATGCATGTGATGCGGCTTGTCGCATCCATTCCGCCGTTACTGCAAGCGGTTTCCGATTCCGCGAATATCGCTGCCATCACTTCGCTGCAGGATCTGACCGTCATCGATTCTATCCGGCCTCTCATTCCTGCACTCGACGCAGATATCACCCTCCGCAAAGGAAGCCCGTTGCAGGCTTTCATTGACAGCATAGGTGTAGATATTAACGAAGCGGCGCTGGCACTTCGTTCCGATTCGACCCGAACCCGTCTCCGTCTGAAGGCGGCTACCAATGACCACTCGCAGACCGCCGAAGCCCGATTTCCGCTTCGTCTGCCGGCGGCGAAAGCAACACTCGATGTGCAGATGGAGGAAGGCGTGACTACCGCTTCTGTGGATCTCGCTTCGAAACTCACTGACGGGGCAATGCCGATGCGCGAACTGAAGACAGATGCCAATCTCTGGCTGGATCTCAAGCGCGAAGGAAACGAACTGAACGGAATAGGCTGTCTGGCTTTGGATGAACTGGCCTACGACACGATCCTGTTAGGTAGCCGGACGGTTGATCTGACCCTTTCGCCTTCTGAAAAATACGCCCATGCCGTCAAAGCCGGTGTGCGACTCGACGATATACCTCTTGATCTTGTGGATAGTATTCTGAAGATCAAGGACATAGACCTCAGCGGTGCCGTTCGGGCACAAGCCTCGGCGGATGGTCTGCCCCGTAACCTCGATCTCTCTGCGAACGTGCTTCCGCTTGATGTAGCGGCGCAGTACAAGCCTTATGGCGTGGGGCTGAGTTTAGGCCGGACTCCGATCATCATGGAGCATAACAAACTCGATCTCAACGGTCTGCCTGTCTATGGCGCCGACAGCACTTTTATCGCTCTCAACGGAGGTCTGGATCTGGATAGTATGCGGCTCAACGTGGTGCTGGCGGCGGACAGTTTTGCTCCCGTCAAGTTGGACAAAGGCGGACCTTTGCCCGTCTATGGCGATCTGGCTACAGATATCCGCGGCATCGTCTCCGGACCGCTTGACTCGATCGTGGCGGATGTGAATGTATCGATCCTGCCTGCTACGGATATCACATATCCGATAGACAAGAAGAATCTGGCGCAAGTTAAGCCTTACGGCACCGTGAATGTCCGGTACGGCATGAAGGATAGCGTTCCTCTCAATCTGGGCGGACAGATCAATGTGGATCACGGTACGCTCCGCTATTCCCCCAAGGCCTATCCGGTGATGCCTTTCAAAGTGGATTCGGGTAGCAATATATCCTTCCACGGACCGGTCGGACAGACGCGTCTCGATGTGTCCGCGTCGCAGAAAGTGAAAGCCGATGTGGAGTCCAAAGGTGCCGGTGCCCGGCGTGTCAATTTCAATACTGGCGTGCGCGTGAAGGGCGAACTGGACTCGATAGGCATCAAGTCCATCGGTTTCTTCCTGGAGGCACCGGGAGACGAAGCGGTTTCGAAAGAACTGGCTTCTGCGGACGAAGGTACGCGTGAAGGCTTGGCGGCTATGCTCCTTGCCACCGGTATGTATCTCGGGCAGAGTAACGAGGCGGCGCAACGGGAAGGATACGCGCTCTCATCGATAGTCAACAGCCGTATCAACGCAGCTATATCCAACTCCAAGATGGGTAAGTTCATGGAGGTTGATTTCAGTTCCGGCAAGAAGAATACGAATATTACGCTCAGCAAGTCTTTCTTAAAGAACAAACTGCGTCTCACCATCGGTTCCACCATCTCTGACAACCCAGAGGAGAACGAGACGAAGGGACTGCTATCCAGTATTACTGCTGACTATAAATTAACCAAGGACGGCAATGTCTCGCTGCGCTTGTATTCGCGCCGCGATAAGAATAATGTGCTGGAGGGCGAACTCTATAAATCCGGTCTCGGCGTCCGGGCTTTCAAAGAATGGAAGAAACAGGAACCCTTCCGCGGAGATACGATCGCCCGAACCCACGGAATCACGGCAGACGCTGGTCTGGTCTATCGTTCCAATAACTCTCTCGGTCCGGATGCGAGTCTCAAGTATTCGCTGAAGAATGTTCTGGGTAAAGGAGAGACCTTCTCTCTCAAAGGTAACGGTGCGTACTATTGGGCGCTCAGAAACAGACACCCGGGCGACCCCAAGAAAACCGATACCTATAAGTTGGGCGCCAATGCCTCGCTCGTCTTCCCTTATCTTCATTGGGCAGGGGACAACAACCCCGATGGAGACACGCGGTATATGGTCGGATACCAGTATGAGAATATCGCCGGAGGCTATGGTGTGCATAAGTTCACAGGGTCGTTCACCTATTTCATCCATTCGCCCAACAGCCCGTATATCACCCACGCTTTCACGCCATTCTCCCTCTCGGTGGTGAAGATGAAGGCGGAGTCGGAAGATCTGCTGGATAAGGCTGCCGAGTACCCGCAACTGATCAAAGTCATTGCAGGGGACGAGTTCGTGCCCTCTATCGGTTATAACTTCACCTATAATGACTATCGCGACAAACGTGCCGTGAACACTTTCCTCGATCTCGGAGTCAAGGAGTCGGGAAACCTGATCAATGCGATCTATTGTGCCTTCGGACATAAATGGTCGGAGTTGGACAAACCCCTCGGAAAGATATCCTTCAACCAGTTTATCAAACTCTCTGCCGAGTTGCGCAATAAGTTCAATCTCACCGATCAAGTATCGATTGCTACCCGCCTTTTTGCGGGGGCTAACATACCGCTTGGCAACTCTTATTTCGCGCCCCTTTCCGAGGCGTTCTATGCCGGCGGACCGCTTGGTATGCGTGCCGCTACGCCGTACGCCTATGGTCCGGGTAACTTCTATTCGGCGAAATATAACCAGAACTTCTTCCATGCCGGAGATGTCAAACTGGAGGCGAACTTCGAACTTCGCTTCCCCATTGTATGGAAACTGTACGGAGCCGCCTTTGTGGACGCCGGCAATGTCTGGAATTGGTATTCGACAGTCGATCTCTTTAAAGCCGCCGGATATGAGGACTACCTCACGCGCCTTGAGATACCCGACAACCTCTACGACGGACTCTACAACAACCCTGAGTTTGCCAAGCAGATCGCCCTCGGTACAGGTGCCGGACTCCGTCTTGATCTTGACGGACTTGTCATCCGTCTTGACCTCGGTGTGGGTATCCATGCGCCGTACCAGACTTTCAAATACGATAAGGAAGGCAAACCCGATAAGGCGCAGCCGATCAATACCTATTTCAATATCCCCTCCGCCCTTGATGCCCTCCGCCTCAATTTCGGTATCGGCTATCCCTTCTGATTGCAATAAAATGAAAGAGAATAACGAATATAATGTCTATATCTTCGATCTGGACGGAACGCTTCTTAACACGATCGATGATCTGGGGTATGCCTGCAATCACGCGCTGACATCTTGCGGCTATCCTGTACATCCGATAGAGGCCTATCCTCAGTTGGTCGGAAACGGTGTGCGCAAACTCATTGAACGTGCCCTTAGGGCAGGTGGAACGGATCCTCAGCCGGCGGTGGTGGACGAAGTGATGGCGGCGTTTGTACCTTATTATAACGCGCACAACTGCGATCATACGCGCCCATACGAAGGGATCCCGGAGTTGCTGAAGAATCTCAAGTCCCGCGGTGCTTTGCTGGCGGTGGCAAGCAATAAGTACCAGGCGGCTACGGAGAAGATTGTCTCCCATTTCTTTCCCGGTCTCTTTGATATTGTCTTCGGTGAACGTGAAGGAGTGCCCCGCAAACCCGATCCGCAGATCGTTCGGGACATCTTGGCAAAACTGAATGTACAAATGCCAAACGCCCCAATGGTGAGTTATATCGGCGACAGTCTGGTGGATCGCGACACGGCGGCTAATGCCGGTCTTCCTTTCACCGCTTGCTCATGGGGCTTTGTCTCCCGCGAAAGACTCGTGGAAGCCGGTTGTACCCGTATCATCGATCATCCCTCCGAACTGCCGGTCAGATAAGGTACGAAGGGAAAGTCTTCTCGAAGAGTTGCACCGCTTGATTCAGGGTTCCGAAGATCTCTCCTCCGGAGGCGTTCGCATGTCCGCCGCCGTGGAAGATCTCGCTTGCCCAGATATTCACCGGCCGGTTGCCCTGTGAGCGGAACGAGATACGGATCCGCGGTCTGGGGGTGCCGGGTTTGGGACGCTCTTCGCGCATGAAAACCGAATAATAGACATCGCTGATCTGCAGCGGCATGTTCACCAACCCTTCGGTGTCGCCCACCTGGTAGTGATACTGGTCCAACTCGTCCGCAGAGAGCGTGATCAGCGCCAGATGGTGCTCCGGATAGATCCGCATCTTGCGGTACAGCGCATATCCCATCAGCCGCAGACGATCCACCGAATACTGGTTGAAGACCGCGTCGAAGATCGCATCTTTCTCTGCACCGGCGCGGATGAGCTCGGCGATGATCTCGTATAACTCGCAACTCGATGAGTTGAAGGCGAAATTGCCGGTGTCGGTCATCAGCCCTGTGTAGAGGCAGGACGCGATCTCTTTGTTCAGAAACGGACCGCCCTGCTCCATAAACCGATAGACGATCTCGCAGGACGAAGTGGCCTCCGGATAAGAGAAGACGACGGATGCAAAATCCGTAGGATGGAGATGATGGTCCAGCAGGATCTTCGGCGCACCGGAAGCGACTATCTTGTCGCCCACGGGACCGATGCGTTTCGGATCGTTGAAATCCGTGCAGATGAAAAGGTCGGCGTTGGCAATCAGCGTATTGCATTTCTCCGCCTCTTTCTCATAAATCAAGATATCGCTTGCCCTTGGCATCCATCGGAAGAAATCCGGAAAGGCGTTCGGCACAATGACGACTGCTTCCTGCGGATGGCTGACGGCTGACGGCCGGTTTAGGAGCCAATGATATACCGCCAAAGCGGAACCCATCGCATCGCCGTCGGGCGCCATGTGGGTGGCAATAACTATATTGTTTGCGTGCGCGATCATCGTCTGCGCCGCGGATAAATCTTTCGAGTCAAATGAGATAACCATATTCTTCTGAATTTGCATGCAAAGATACGACATTTCTGCTGAATATGCAAGAAAAAGAAAGAAAAAACTCATTTTTTTGTAAAAAAATTTGTGTATTTGAAAAAAAAGCAGTACCTTTGCACGCTTTTTCGTGTAAATACACGCGAAAATGCTTGGTTCGAAAAAATAATAAAATATATAAAATACAATGTCAAAGATTTGTCAAATTACAGGCAAGAAAGCCATGGGCGGCTGCA